>DASZVE010000048.1:0-16751 GCA_035547095.1 Mucilaginibacter sp. | reverse complement strand
GAGCATCATCGAACCATCCAAACAAAACATTAATAAACCGCAAACCACCAAAAAATACACTTCCGCATTACGGCTGTGGCATTGGGGCAACTTTATTATCATCAGCGGTTCGCTTTTAACCGTCGCCATCAATTCCGATAGTCTTAAGGGGCAGACGGCCCTGAAGATCGTTAATGATCCGCTGACCCAAAGCGGCTTAAACGTAACTAACGAGCAGGCAAGGTCGGTAGTGGGCGGTTTGCGCGACCGTGTTTGGGACTTTCATATTTATTTCGGTTACTGCCTTGCGTCATTCCTCCTTTTCAGGCTCATACTCGAATTTTTTCAACCCGGCGATCAAAAATTTTTCGGGCATCTGAAAGTGTTGTTCCATCGTTACAAGGTTAAAAAAGACCCAGCCGACAACACCCGGCACGATTTGGTGGTGAAGAGTTTGTACGCACTGTTTTATGTTTTATTGCTCATTATGGCCTGCACCGGCCTCAGCCTGGCTTTTTACCAGGATGACCCTTCTCTTAAATCCCTTATGCATACCGTTAAAGATGTGCATGGCTTTTGTATGTACCCGATATTGATATTCATTTGCGTGCACCTGGCCGGCGTATTTTTAGCCGAACGTGATCGAAGCAAAGGCATCGTTTCGGATATGATCAATGGCGGCAAATAAACCGGCCGTTCAAAAAATGATTTCCGTCACTTTTTTGAATAACGTTGCGCATTTTCTTTCCACCGGTACATTTTAGATATTTGTGACTCATATCATTTTTAAATGGAAAATGCCGCGCTGCTAAAAGCGATTATCGAGAATGCGATTGACGGAATTATTACGATCGATGAGCGCGGGCTGATTGAAACGATCAACCCGGCCGCCTGCGCCCTTTTCCAATATTCGCCTGCTGAGGTGATAGGCAAAAACGTCAACGTGCTGATGCCTTCGCCCTATCACGAAAATCACGACGGCTATATCGCCCGCTACCAGCGCACAAACGACCCGCATATTATCGGCATAGGCCGTGAAGTAACGGGTCTGAAAAAAGACGGAACTACTTTTCCTTTCCGGTTAGGCGTAACCGAAGTACAATACTCCGGCCGCAAGATATACAACGGCTTTATCCACGACCTGACACGGGAAAAAGACGCTGAGGAAAAACTGCGGCAATATGCCTCTAAACTGGAAGACTTGGTTGAAGAACGGACACAATCGTTAAGAGACACAGTTAACGCGCTGCAAACCGCCAAGGAAGAAGTAAGCCAGTCGCTTGAAAAGGAGAAAGAACTGGGCCAGCTTAAAAGCCGTTTTGTTTCAATGGCTTCACACGAATTCAGGACGCCCCTGAGCGCTATCCAGCTCTCGGCAGTGCTCATCGAAAAATACTCGGCACAGCGCGATGGTGTTAATATCGCCAAACACGTCAATAAAATAAAAAGCGCGGTCAGCAATCTTACTTCTATTCTCAACGATTTCCTTTCGCTTGAAAAACTGGAAGCAGGTAAGGTCGAGCCTATTTATACGGCATTCGACATCGTAAAATTTGCGGAAGAGATAACCGAAGAAATGCAAATGGTTGCCAAGCAGAACCAAATGATCGTTTACCAGCACACTGGTACGGAAAGCATAGTTAAGCTCGATCCGGCTTTATTAAAGAATTGCATCATTAATCTCATCGGCAACGCGATCAAATATTCGGGCGAAAATTCTTTTATCGAGTTCAGCACGGAGATCAGCGACAAGCAGGCGATTGTAACCATTAAAGACAACGGCATCGGCATACCGGAAAACGACCAGAAACATCTTTTTGAAGCGTTCTTCCGCGCACATAATACCGGCAATATACCCGGTACAGGTTTAGGGCTTAATATCGTTACGCGTTATACCACCCTCATGAAGGGCCGTATCCAGTTCCAAAGCAAGGTTAATAAGGGCACTTCCTTCACCATATCATTCCCACAGTAGTATGAAAACGATCCTCATCATCGAAGACAACAACGACATCCGCGAAAGCACGGTAGAAATTCTCGAACTGGCCGGTTACAAGGTATTCCAGGCCGATAACGGGAAAACAGGGGTTGACCTTGCCTACCAGCATAAACCCGACATTATATTGTGCGACATTATGATGCCCGAGCTGGACGGGTATGGCGTATTGTATATGCTGAGCAAAAACAGCGACACGGCCTCCACGCCATTTATTTTCCTGACCGCCAAAGCCGAGCGGGTTGATTTCCGGAAAGGCATGGAAATGGGCGCCGACGATTACCTGACCAAGCCTTTCGACGATATCGAACTGCTGAATGCAATTGAAAGCCGGCTGGAGAAAAAACGCAAGCAGGAAGCGTACTACAGCAAGTCTTTGCAAAGCCTGGAGAAACTTTCAGGGAGCGCCGGCCTGGGTGCGGCGGAGCTTAAAACCATGATCGCCGGCCGTAAAATACGCCAGATAAGGAAAAAGCAAGTGCTTTACTATGAAGGCGACCAGCCGAACGGCATTTACTTAGTGATTGATGGAACTATCCGCACTTTTAAACTGGCCGAAGATGGCCGCGAACTGATGATGGCGATGTCCAAGGCCGACGATTACCTTGGGGTGCATGCTCTTCTGCTCGACGAACCCTTTACCGAGACTGCCGAAGCGGTCGAGGACGCCGCGGTATGTCTGCTGCCGAAAGATGCTGTGTTGAACCTGGTGAACCGTTACCCCGACGTTACCCTTCAATTCATCAAAATACTGGCCAACGATATCCGGGAAAAGGAGGAACAATTGCTCGAGCTGGCTTACAACTCGGTAAGAAAGCGTCTTGCCCAGGTACTGGTCAGATTAAGCAGGCAGTTCCCCGATCCTTCGCAATTCAAAATATCGCGCGACGAGCTTGCGTCGATGGCAGGCATGGCTACGGAAACCGTCAGCCGTACTCTGAGCGACTTTAAAGACGAAAAACTCATCGAAAAGAAGGGCAGCCATATCCAGATACTCGATCTGAACCGCCTGATTAAAATGAAAAACTGACGAAGATCACTTTTTTGATTGACAACCCTCATAGACCAGGTTCCATGTCATAGGTATTTTTGAACTTATATAAGTTCATTAATGAAGGTCGTAGCCTACAGCGTAAAGTCATTTGAAAAAGAATACCTGGTACGGGCTAATCAAAAAAAGCACGATATCACGCTGATATCGAACCCGCTCAGCGCCGAAACCGCCATGTACGCCGAAGGCAAGGATGCTGTTGTGATCGGTTCAAACGACAACGCATCGGCGCAGGTGATCGATAAACTTGGCGGCCTTGGCGTGAAATATATAGCGACCAGATCGGTACATGCCGGCTTTATAGATAAAGACGCAGCAGAAAAAAAAGGCATCAAGTTAGCTAATGTACCCTCCTGTTCCCCGCACGCCATAGCCGAACACGCAGTTGCGCTTGCCCTGGCGCTCGACCGCAAATTGCCGGGGGCCGCCACCCGGGAAACGACTTTCGATTTCAGGAACGAAGAACTGATGGGGTTTAACCTTTACGGGAAAACGGTTGGCATCGTGGGCATGGGCCATATCGGCCTGGCAACAGCAATCATCTTTAAAGGTTTTGGCTGCAAGGTGCTTGGCTATGACATAAATTTGAAGGTAGGGCACGATCATGTTCCCCTGGTACCGCTGGATGAGGTGCTCGCGCAATCGGATATTATTTCTTTACACGCCCCGCTTACCAAAGATACACGCGGCATGATCAACAAATCAACCCTTACGAAAATGAAGGACGGTGTAATGATCATCAATACCGCAAGTGCTGCGCTTATGAAGAGCACAGATGTGTTGAACGCGCTCGACAAAGGCAAGGTTGGCTACCTGGGCATGGACATTTACGAATTTGAAAGGAATCTATTTTCCGAAAATCATAAAAGCGATGAGCAAAAAGACCAATTGCTAAAACGATTCGCCGATCATCCCAACGTGTTGATTACGCCACAGCAGGCTTGCCTGACGCGGGAAGCGCAGCAGGAGATCGCTAACCAAACAATACATAACCTGGATATGTGGCAGGAAGAACTGTGCCTGGGCGATGCATGCATAGGTACAAAAAAGTGCAGCACCCGGCCCGATGCCGCAAATACTCAGCGTTCACACGACAATTTGAAATTACTGCCATGAAGATACCCGGCCATCTGAGCGAAAAATACAACGTAGCCGCTCCGCGTTATACCAGCTACCCTACAGTACCTTACTGGAGTAAGGAACCTTTTGACAAGAACCGCTGGACGAACGCGGTAAAAGGCGCTTTCGATGCCACGAATAGTAAAGACGGCATAAGTCTGTATGTACACCTCCCCTTTTGCGAACGGCTGTGCACCTATTGCGGTTGCAACACCCGTATTACAAAAAATCACAAAGTAGAGGAGCCTTATATAGAGGCAGTGCTGAACGAGTGGAAAATGTACAGGCAGATCTTCGGCGGCAGGCCGGTAATTCGTGAAATACACCTGGGCGGTGGTACGCCGACTTTTTTCAGCCCCGAAAACCTGGAAATGCTGATAGAAGGTTTGTTAGCGGATGCAATAGTTCATCCCAATGCCGATTTCGGCTTTGAGGGACACCCGGCTAATACCTCATACGACCACTTAACGGTCTTATACAACCTCGGTTTTCGCAGGCTTAGCCTTGGAATACAGGATTTTGACCCGCGCGTACAATTTATCATCAACAGAGTTCAAAGCTTTGAAGATGTGCAGCAGGTGACCCAACAGGCGCGTGAGATCGGCTACACTTCGGTCAATTACGACCTCATTTATGGGCTGCCGCTGCAATCGGTCGGGAGCCTGTCGGATACCATCGAAAAGGTAGGTTTGCTAATGCCCGACCGCATAGCGTTCTACAGTTACGCGCATGTGCCGTGGGTAAAACCCGGCCAGCGGATGTTTACCGAAAAGCACTTGCCTAATCCAACCGAAAAAAGGGCGTTATACGAGTTGGGCAGAGACATGCTGACGGCACTTGACTATCACGACATAGGCATGGACCATTTCTCACTAACTACCGACACGCTTTATAAAGCCGCACAAACACAGCAGCTTCACCGCAATTTTATGGGCTATACCCATCAGTATACGCGGTTGCTTGTCGGATTAGGCGTATCGTCCATCAGCGACACGTGGGATGCCTATGCCCAGAATGTAAAAACGGTCGAAGAATATAAAGAACTGGTAAACCGTGGCGAATTGCCCGTGGTAAAAGGCCATTTCCTGACTGCGGACGACATGGTAACGCGCAAGCATATCTTAAATATTATGTGCAAAGGCGAAACGCACTGGGATACCGACGAGGAATTCACGGCAGAACTGGAGGAGGGACTAGCGCGAATGCAGCAGCTCGCCGACGATGGACTGGTGAGACTTTACCCGCGGCACCTGATCGTCAGCCGCTTAGGCAAACATTTCCTGCGGAATATTTGCATGGCGCTCGACGCGAGACTTTGGGCCGATCAGCCGGAAACGCAGCTATTCAGTATGACAGGATAAAAATATTAGCCGATACCTTCAAGAATAAGCCGATACAATAAAGCCCCGGGATCTCCAACCCGGGGCTACCCATTTAAACCAAGATATATATAGAACTAATCAGAGGACCATTACAGCGATAGCCGTGAGCACCTGGATCAGGATGCTGGCCATCGACAAAAAAATAACAGAACGTATGCCGGCGCCGCCCATATAAGCGATGATGGACGTAAAAAAGCATGTCATGGTAACAAGCACAACGGCTATAGACGCGTTATAGTAATATATCAGGAATACCGGAAGCGGTAAAAAGAATATCCCTTGTACCGTAAGTGCGATAAAGAACCAGAATGCTTTCTGTTCTTTTCGTTTGTCGGCAAAAGCGTTAAACCTATCGAACAGGCTGGCTTGCCGGCCAGCATCTTTGGATCCCGCCGCCCAATGCGCGGGCACATTAGTTTTCAAAGTATCCATATTTTATACGTTGTTTCCACACAAAAATGGCTTTATGCTATCGGCTATACTATGACCATTGTCACCAATGAAAATGATATGAAGCACGTTTACTACCTGGCATGAACTCCGCTTAATAACATGACGGCTAATGACAATTAGTAATAAACGCGCTTTTTTGAGGGCTCAGATAAGGAATATTTAAGTTTGACCCACGCAATATGAACCAACAGCCCAGCAACAGCATGAAGTAGGGAACGATGGTGTTCAGCTTTCGGCGTACATTGAGGCTGACGAAACCCGAACTGACCGCGGCCAGGAACATCAGCGGAAGCGTACCGGCGCCAAACCAAAACATGTAAAACATTGCCTGCCCGGCCGAGGGCGTATTGATAGCGCCAATGAGCGCAAGATAGACAAATCCGCAGGGCAGCAAACCATTGAGCATGCCGATGAAAATATGGCCCCAGCGGTTATTTACCCCATACACAACAGCCCTGTTAACGGCGTTATAAAACTTATCGCCCGCGTTGTTTTTTTTGAACGAGATTTTGAAGAGGCGCGAAAAAGCCGCCATGAGCACAAGTACGCCGCTTGCAATGCTTACCCCCTGCTGCAAACCGGCCAGCCATAATTGCCTGCCGATAATGCCTGCGATAAGCCCTAAAAATGAATAGCTGACAATACGGCCTAACTGGTAGATGAATTTGTCAAACAGGAGCCTTAACCGGTTTCCCGGCATCGAGGGTATGGCAAAAGCCAGCGGCCCGCACATCCCGATACAATGGATACTGCCAAACAAACCAATATAAAAAGCCACCTGGTAAGTGTTCATTTCAGGTCGATCTTTTGCTGATACAAATATTTTTTACCGGCATTTTTCCACCTGAGCGTAAGGTCCCAGCGCCCTTTGCGGAAATGCCCCGCATCGATATTTACCTGGTTGCCGGCATCGGTCGAAAATGCGATCTCCCTGTCCAGCGATGGATCGGCCAAACGCTCAAATTGTATTGTTCCGGCAGCAGGCCCTACAAAGTCAACCTGCACTGCGTTACTAAAGATGGTTACTTTAGGCTGCACCTTATCGGTCAGCACCTGCCGCTCCTGGTTATACACCGAGTCGTATGCCAAACCTTTTTCATAATACTGATGATCGTAATCATCGGGTGCCTGGCGGAACATATACGCTCCCATCGCAATGATGAACAGCATAAAAGTGCCCATACCCAGCGCCAGTCCTTTTCCCCAGTTCATTTTAATCTTCATCGTATGGTCCTACAAATGTGGTTTTTATGGTATTCAATACCTTATTATGCTCAACAACATCCAATTTTATATCTGTCTTGGCTGCATGTATTTTCTTAGCCGGCAGCATCAGAAAAAACACGATCCTTGTAGAGCTCTCCTTGCCCAGCACACCCGGCGCCTGGATGTATTTGATCTTAACATCCGGGTCCTGCGCCACTAATTGAATATTTTGCAGTTTGTCCGTTTTGTTGATAATGTCAGCATTATAGATATTGCTGATATAGTTTCCGGGCTGTTCCTGGTACAGCATTCCGGCTGCGCGCAGAATGGTGACATCGACATCTTTACGCTGTAAAACGAAGTATACCAGCGCACCGAGCAGCACCGCTATAATAGCGCTGTAAGCTTTCATTCTGCTCGTAAATGATGGTTTTACACGCTCGCTGATCATCTCATCCGAGTAAAAGCCGATCAGGTTCAGGTCCCGGTGAATTTTTTCCATCACCTGGTTGCAGGCGTCGATACACATCGTGCAGTTTACACATTCCAGCTGCGCCCCATTGCGTATATCTATCCCGGTGGGGCAAACGTCAACGCATAAGCCGCAATCAACACAATCTCCTTTGTGCGCAGGGTCTTTCCTGTCAATCTTACCCCGTGGTTCGCCTCGCTTATAATCGTAGGCTACCATCAGCGTTTGCTTATCGGTCAGCACCCCTTGCAGACGGCCATAAGGACAGATAACCGTGCAAACCAGCTCGCGGACGCGGCTGTATACAAGATAAAAGGCCAGCGTAAAAACCCATATGCTAATAAAGCCTACCCAATGCTGGATGATCGGCTCTGTCATGATTTTAATCAGTCCGTCGCTGCCGATAAGATACGCCAGGAATGTATTGGCGATAAGAAATGAAAGAACGACGAAAATAAAATGTTTCAGCGTTTTCTTCAGTATCTTTTCCCTGGTTAAAGGGCCCTCGTCAAGCTTTCGGCGCTTTTTGGCGTTCCCTTCGATCCATATCTCGATCTTCCTGAAAACCATTTCCATAAAAATGGTCTGCGGACAAACCCAGCCGCAAAATACCCGCCCGAAAGCCATGGTAAAGAACACGATACACACGATGAATGCGAGTGTTGCCAGCACGAACAGGAAGAAGTCCTGCGGCCAAAAAACCTGGCCGAACAGCACAAAGCGCCGTTCCATAATATTCAGCAGCAGCAACGGCTGCCCCTTGATGCGCACAAACGGCCCTGCGAAGAAAAATATCAGGTATACATAACTTAGCCAGTTCCGGTAATTGTAAAGCTTGCCTTTGCGAATGACCGGGTACATCCAACGGCGTTTGCCATGAGTAGTTTGCGGTTGTTCTGTGATATCTGTCGCTATCATTTATTTGTTACATTAAACCACCCGGGGCAGCTACTTAACTTTCATAGCCGTTTTGGGAGCGGGGGCTGCTGGTGCTGCTTCGGTCATTTTGGTGCCCTGCGGTTCCTTCGGGTTGGCAGGGTTAGTACCATGGATCGATTTTACATAATTCGCCACATCAGATATCTGCACAGGGGTCAACTGGCTTTCCCATGTTGGCATGCCTTTGCTGGGCACGCCATATTCTATAGTCTTAAATATGTCCTTGATCGTGTTTCCGTGCAGCCAGTAATCGTCAGTGAGGTTGGGGCCGACCACGCCCTGGCCATGATCACCGTGGCAGGGTGAACAACGCGTTGTAAATACCGTTTTACCGTCGGCCAGAACCGCGGGGTCGGTGGTAAGCTTAACGGTGTTCTCATCGACCAGGTTGGCTGACTTCGCCAGCATCGCCGCCTTTTCTTTGGCGGCCGCGGCCATATCGTTCCTGTACTCTTCGTACTGCAGCGGCGCCGATTTAAATACGTGATAAACGAGCAAATATCCTGCACCAAAGGCTATAGTGATATAGAAAAGTACCATAAACCAGGCCGGCGTAGGATTGTTAAGCTCGCGGATACCATCGTATTCGCCCTCCATGATCAGGCTCCCTTCTTCAGACATCGGCTTCAGCGACAGCAGTTTGGTCACCAAACTACTACGGGCAGCGTTACGCTGCGCTTTCGCGGCGCTTTTTCCCTGCTCAGTTTCTTTTAAAGCCTCCGGGCCAAGCAGTATCCGGGTAAGCGTTTTAAAGGTTCTTAGCAGCACCAGCATTACCCCGATAAACAATAACAGCATCGCTACTATAGTACCATAACCGATGTAATTCATCGTCTCGCCCGACAGCAAGCTATCATTGCCTTCGGCAAATACCGGGGCGACGCCGGCTGACAGGAACAGGGTCAAAATGTATTGTTTCAATTTCATTGTTCTAAATTTTTAGGTTATCGTCTGAACAATCCTGCAATGGTATATCGCTCATGTAATCGGCGTGCTGCTTGCGCATGCGGAACAGCAACAACGTAACCACGATAAAGAATACCAGGAATATGAATAGAGAGAAGAGCAGGTAAACCTGGTTACCTTCGATATGCTCTGTGAATTGCCTGAACATCGTCTTTTAATTATTAGCTGTTTTATTTGCCTTGATATCGGTTCCCAGCCTTTGCAGGTATGCTATAACGGCAATGATCTCCTTGTTGCTTTTTACCTTGATATGATCCATGGCCAGGTTATCGGCTATGCCTTTGGCCTGTATGTCCAGGTCGCGGTTAGCCTTCTTATCGTAACCCGCAGGATACGGCACGCCGAGTTTCTGCATGGCCCTGATCTTCGCTCCGGTCGTACTTGTATCCAGTTTTTGTCTTATCAGCCAGTCGTAGTTAGGCATAATGCTGCCCGGCGACATCAGCCTGGGATCCATTAAGTGATTATAGTGCCACGAATTGCCGTATTTTCCGCCTTCGCGCTGCAGATCGGGGCCGGTACGTTTCGATCCCCACAGGAATGGATGATCGTAAACAAACTCGCCGGCCTTGCTATATTCGCCATAGCGCTCGGTTTCCGATCTGAATGGTCTTATTTGCTGCGAATGGCAGTTTACGCAGCCTTCACGTATGTAAATATCGCGCCCTTGCAATTCGAGCGGGCTGTAGGGTTTAACGCTGGCAATAGTCGGCACATTGGACGAGATCGTCAGTGTAGGCATCAGCTCGACGAATGTTCCGATCAGGATAACGATGAGTGATGCTACCAGGAACAAAATGGGTTTGCGTTCCAGCCTGCGGTGCCATCTTTCGCCGGCGGCATGCTGGTCCAGTCTTTCCAGAGGCATCGCTTCGGCCGCTTCGTCGGCAACCAGTTTACCCTGAACGGCTGTTTTATACAGGTTATAGGCCATTACGAACACACCGGTTAAGTACAAAGTGCCCCCGATGGATCGCATCACATACATGGGTATAATGCGCATGGTTGTTTCAAGGAAGTTGGGGTATTTAAGCATACCTTCAGGGGTAAACTCTTTCCACATCAGCCCTTGCGTGAAACCCGACCAGTACATCGGTATTGCGTAGAACAGGATGCCGAGCGTTCCGATCCAGAAATGGAACGATGCGAGCTTTTTAGAATAAAGTTCGGTTTTATAAATACGGGGTATCAACCAGTAAAGGATAGCGAACGTAAGAAAACCGTTCCAGCCCAAAGCGCCTACGTGCACGTGAGCGATGATCCAGTCGGTAAAGTGGCCTATCGCATTCACTTGTTTCAGGGAAAGCATCGGCCCTTCAAAGGTGGCCATACCATAAGCGGTCAAACCCACCACCATAAACTTAAGTGTCACGTCGTCGCGCACCTTATCCCAGGCGCCGCGCAGCGTAAGCAAGCCGTTGATCATGCCTCCCCAGCTGGGTGCGATGAGCATAATCGAAAATACTACGCCCAGCGACTGCGCCCAACCCGGAAGCGTACTGTACAACAAGTGGTGCGGGCCTGCCCAGATATAAATAAAGATGAGCGCCCAAAAGTGAAGGATGCTCAATTTATATGAATAGATGGGGCGGTTAGCCATTTTGGGCAGAAAATAATACATCATACCCAAGTAAGGCGTTGTCAGGAAAAAGGCCACGGCATTATGTCCGTACCACCATTGCACCAGCGCATCCTGCACACCCGCGAACACCATATAGCTCTTGGTAAAGCTTATAGGCAGCTCTATCGAGTTAACAATGTGCAGTACCGCTACCGTTACGAAGGTTGCGATGTAGAACCACACGGCCACGTAAATATGACGCTCGCGGCGCTTAATGATCGTGCCGAACATGTTGATGCCGAATATTACCCATACGATCGTGATCAGGATATCTATCGGCCACTCCAGCTCCGCGTATTCGTGCGAAGTAGTGATGCCCAGCGGCAAGGTGACTACCGCCGATACGATGATCAGCTGCCACCCCCAGAAGTGAAGTTTGCTGAGCGTGTCGCTGAACATACGCGCTTTCATAAGCCGCTGCAGCGAGTAATAGATGCCCATAAAAATGGCATTGCCTACAAAGGCAAAGATCACTGCGTTGGTGTGCAGCGGCCTGATACGCCCGAAAGTGGTGTATTGGTTGCCCATGTTCATTTCGGGCCGGTATAGCTGTATCGCTATGATAAGGCCCACCAGCATGCCGGTGATACCCCATATAACCGTGGCGATACCGAAATTCCGAACGATTTTGTTGTCGTAGTAAAATTTTTCCGGTTGCATTGATTTTTGGATTAAATGGCTGTTATTATCGGCGTAAAAATATCCCTGACATTTTAGTGACAGAATGACGATTGTTTGTCAAATATGTGATCGTAGTCACTTTTTTTGTTCGCTTTCGGGCTCCTCATCAAGCAATATGCGCACCGAAGGCGTATACAGGTCGTCATGTTGTCCATGGCGTTGCGCCCAGAAAAATGCCGCCAGGAATATAAGCGCAAGCAATACGCTGCACCCGATCAGAAAGTAAATGATGCTCATAATAAACTCCTCCTTTTAGCTGCCAGGCGTATGGCGATGCTTGTAAATGATATGATGGTTACCGTACTCAACGGCATCAGGATAGCGGCGACGAGCGGGGATAAGCGCCCGCTTACGGCGTAACTGAGGCCGAGCATATTGTATGTAAGAGATATCAAAAACGACGAGTAGATGACACGTACGGCATCACGCGAGAACTTAAAAAATACCGGCAGCTTGCTAAGAGAACGACCATCGAGTATGGCATCGCTGCCCGGCGAAAAATTATTGACATCGTCGGTAATAGCTATGCCCAGGTCGCTTTGTTTCAGCGCGCCAGCGTCGTTGAGCCCATCGCCGATCATCATTACTTTCCGGCCCAGCGATTGCAGCTTTTTTACGAAATCGAGCTTATCCTGCGGTGACTTTTCAAAAAACATAAAATCGGGATCGAAAATTTCGGACAAAGCCGCCCGCTCATGACCATGATCGCCCGATAAAAGAAAAGTATTGTAGTTTGGCGACAGGTCCTTTACGGCGCCGATTCCCGGCCGGTACCGCTGGCTGATGCTGAAGTAGCCCAGGTACTTGTCGTTTATCGCCATGTGAACTTCGGTTGAGCCGGCGTTTTTATTGACCTGGGGCCCGGGTTTAACAAATCTTTCATTGCCAACATTCACCGAATTTCCGTCGATCTCTGCGGTAATACCCCGGCCGGGTAGTTCGAAATAGGCTGTGGTGTTCAGTTTCCTGGCGCCTTCCAGGTACTGGCAGATCAACCGGCTTAAAGGATGAGCTGAATTACCACAGGCCGAATAGACTAATCGCTTTTCGTATGCGCTCAGGTTGCCGCTCAGCGCTATCGTATTGCCGCCTGCAATCGTTATCGTTCCAGTCTTATCGAGAACGATGGTATCGATCCGCGCCATCTGCTCGACAACGTCGGTGTTTTTCAGATAAAAAAGATTCTTGTCCAGGATGCTAAGCGCGGCCGACATAGTGAACGGGGTACTCAGCGCCAGCGCGCACGGACAAGCGATGATCAGCACCGCCGTAAATGCCGACAATGCGCGGTGAAAATCGAAGGGCAGCCAGAAAAAAAACGATCCAAAGGCTATCGCCAGTAAAACAATCGTAAAATATTTACTCACCGTACCGCTGAAGGTCTGCATGCGGTTATCCTGCGTACGTGCAAAAGCTTCGTTGTTCCACAGGCTGGTGAGGTAGCTTTGCGATACGGGTTTCATTACTTCCAGCTCAATGGCTTCGCCCGTTTGCCTGCCACCGGCATAAACAACTTCGCCCAGGACTTTACTGACGGGTACCGACTCGCCGGTTACGAAGCTAAAATCGATTTTTGCGTCCCCTTTCAGCAAGATCGAATCGGCCGGGATAATCTCGTTGTTCCTTATCAATATCCTTTGCCCCACCCGGATGTCCGATAAAGGCACCGATCTTTCCATGTGTTCTTCCATCACTTGTACCGCTACCGGGAAAAATGAACGGTAGTCGCGCTCAAATGACAAATGGTAGTAGGTTTTACGCTGGACGAACTTGCCCACCAGCAGGAAGAACACCAGCCCGCAGCAGGTATCGGCAAAGCCGGGGCCGATGTGCGCAATGACCTCCACCGCCGTGCGGCCGAAAAGTACAGCGATGCCTAACGCAAGCGGCAGGTCGATATTCAACACTTTATTTTTCAGGTTTGTCCATGCCGACCTGAAATAGTCAGTAGCACTGTAAAGCACGACCGGTAAGCAAAAAGCCAGGTTCAGCCAGCCGAAAAATGTTTTGAAAGCCTCTTCCTGGCCCGAAAGTCCAAAGTATTCGGGAAAGCTAAGCAGCATAACATTGCCGAAACAAAAGCCGGCGACAGCGATCTTGCGCACCAGCTTGTCCTTCCGGCCGGTGGTTTGCTTTTTTATCACGTCCTGCAGGCTGATCAGCGGCTCGTAACCGACATGATCGAGCAAAACGACGACGTCGTACAGGCTGGCCTGCCGATTATCGAAGCGGATAACAATTTGTTTTCGCAGAAAATCGATACGGCTGTAATAAATGGCCGGATTCAGCTTGTTTAACTGCTCCAGCAACCAGATACAGGAACTGCAATGAATATTGGGTATGTAAAAAGTGACGATGGTAGATTGATCGTCCGAATAGTCGACCAGGTCTTTAACAATGGACGATTCCCTGAGATAATCGAACCGTTTACCTGTTTTTTCCCGGCTTACGCCAGGGTGGTCATTAAAAGAGTAATAATTACAAAGACCTGTTGCCGACAATACCGCGTACACTTCGCGGCAGCCATTGCAGCAAAAAACCTTTTCATCCAGTTCAACGCGTTCGTCTATACAATCGTTACCGCAATGGTAGCAACGGGTTTGCTCCTTAATTTCGCCTTGTTTCATCCCTGAGTTCTGTCACCTCAAAAATGACGGCTGCCGCCCGGCTAAAGAATGATCTAAAAATTGTAAAAAGGTGATCTTTATCACTTTTTAACGCGCTACCAGGCCGCCGTCAATTACCAGTTCGGCGCCGGTAACGTAAGAAGCTTCGTCCGAAGCCAGGTACAACGCACCGTAGGCGATCTCCTCAGGCTTCCCTATCCGGCCCATCGGGCACATATTTTTGATAAGTTCGTCAGAATCTTCAGCCTTCAGTAAGAACTCCGTCATCGGTGTAGCCACTCCGCCCGGATGTATCGAGTTTACGCGGATATTATCCTTAGCGAACTCGACGGCGTTGTCTTTGGTCAACAAGCGCAGCGCTCCTTTCGAGGCCGTATAACCAGGGCCATTGCCGCCTACCAGGCCGGCGATGGACGATATATTAATAATCGATCCGCCACCCGCCGTCCGCATAAAAGGCACGCAGGTCCTGGTGCCGATAAAGGCGCCGTTGAGGTTTATCGACAAAAGCTTGTTCCAATCGTCCAGCGTAGTACTATCCATTGTAGCGCCGGGCGGAAAAACCCCGGCGTTATTTACCAGGATATCGATCTTCCCGTATAATTCAATAGCTCGGCCTGCAACGAGCTTCCAGTCAGCTTCGAGCGAGATATCATGTGCCATACAGTTTATCGGCGCACCCTGCTGCCTAGCGGTATTAACCCAGCGTACCAGTTTCTCTTCCTGCCTGTCGGTTGCAAGTATTTTCGCACCCTCCGATGCGAAAAGCCTGGCCATAGCCTCGCCCATTCCACCGGCGGCACCGGTAATAATGGCAACTTTATTTTCTAATCTATTCATGTCGGGTCTTATATTTCATTCCTGGGGAATAACCAGCAAAGGAACCGGGATATGTTTCGCCATCTTTTGCGTGTGGCTGCCCAGCAGTAGTTGGTCGATGATGCTATGTTTGCGATGAATCATGGCTAATATATCCACCTGGCCATGCCGGGTTAACCAATCCAGCCCCGCTTCGGCTTTGTCGCTATCCACAACCCGGTAAAATATGTTAGGATAGTCGGCTTTATTAGATAGTTCCAGCAACAGGTTTTCAATATATTTTTTAAACTTATAAGTAGGGTTTTCGCCGGTATTTATATGGGCGATCAGCAACTCGATATTTAATTTTTTAAATATCGGCACCAGGTTCAATATAGCCTGCAAATCGCGCTCAGGCTCCCGCAGATCAGTGGCGAGCGCAACCTTTTTTATCGGAGCGATCTTTGCCGACGCCGGCACCAGCAACAGCGGACAGCGTGTTTCGTCGATCATCTTACGGGTATGGTTTCCAAGCACCAGGGTACTTAAACCCGTATTACCATGTGTCCCCATAACGACCAGGTCAGCATCATTTTGTTTTACGGCCGCATTAACGATCAGCGTAAGCACTCCATCCTCGCTGATACAGGTGGTTTTCGGTGTAAAATCCGTGTCGCCCGTTTTACGCTTTAAATGCCGCTCTAACCCCTTCAATTCCTGTACACTGCTCTTCAGCAGTTCGTCATATTCATACCTGGGCCATACCAGCATACCTGAATCGGGTACTTCTGCAGGCACCACAAAGGCGTTGCACAACACCACGTCCTGCCGCAGTGCGGCAGCCAACGCATATCCGTATTCGGCGGCATGTTTTGCATTAGCCGAAAAATCCGTGGCTATCAGTATCTTTTTCATTTCGTCGCTTTACTTAGTGGTTAATATCTCGGTCGTATCGTACAACGCCATTTCGAGGCGTTTATCCAGGTCATAGATATCTTTATATGTGATCATCTCTCCCCGGATTATTTCGCACGTCAAATAGGTGATTCTGATCGGCATCGGCCTTTTAAAAGAAATGTTCCTGGTTAACTGATATTTTACCGATTTTCTGAGCAGGGGTATCTGGCTTTCGCTGCCGGATGCGGTCAACACTAACTCCGCAAGCTGCTGCGCATTCTCAACCCGTATACAACTATGGCTAAAAGCCCGCACATCTCTTTTAAACAATTGCTGTTCCGGTGTGTCGTGCAGGTAAATGTCGTAGGGGTTTTGAAAGCGGAATACGATCATTCCCAGCGCATTATCGCAACCGTTTGATTGTTTGGCGCTGTAGAAACCGGGGTTACGCCTTATTTGCAACAAATTCTTTCGGCTCGGGCTGATATAGTTGCCGTTTTTGTCGTAAATGGAAAAATGGCTATCTTCAATGTACGACGGATATTTTAAAGCTTTGGGCAATAC
>DASZVE010000047.1:0-30083 GCA_035547095.1 Mucilaginibacter sp. | reverse complement strand
TGGATACCTGCCGGTCAAAACGGCCAGGGCGTAAAAGAGCCGAGTCGAGCACGTCGGGACGGTTAGTTGCAGCCAGGATAATGATACCTGAGTCGGTGCCGAAACCATCCATCTCAACCAGCAATTGGTTCAGGGTGTTCTCGCGCTCGTCGTTGCCGCCTACAATATTGTTTTTACCGCGGGCCCGGCCGATAGCGTCGATCTCGTCGATAAATATGATACATGGGGCTTTATCCTTGGCCTGGCGAAACAGGTCGCGAACACGCGAGGCGCCTACCCCTACAAACATTTCGACGAAATCAGAGCCAGATAAAGAAAAGAAAGGCACCTGTGCCTCACCGGCAACTGCTTTTGCAAGCAGGGTTTTACCTGTACCCGGCGAACCGATCAGCAGCGCGCCTTTTGGTATTTTGCCGCCCAGCGCGGTATATTTTTTTGGATTTTTAAGGAAGTCGACTATTTCCATCACCTCCTGCTTGGCTTCTTCCAGGCCGGCGACATCATTGAACGTAACCGACACCTGCGCCTCGCGGTCGAACAAAGTGGCTTTTGATTTGCCGATGTTGAAGATCTGACCGCCGGGACCACCGCCGCCACCACCCGACATACGGCGCATGATAAATATCCATACCGCTGCAAACAGCACTACCATGATGATGCCCTGGAATAACCAGTTGCCCAATATGCTTTCATGCTGTGTGAAGTCCATAGGCACCTTTTCGCCTTCCGGCCAGCCCGATTCGGCACTGGTGACAGACTGCTTCAGGCTTTCATACGAAGCGTCGGTAAAAATATATTGCGGGCCGTTGCTTGACGACCCGGTAAGTGATTTTTGCTCCCTGACATCCGCATATTGCGGCTTTTTCAGGCTGTCCTTCTTAATGTAAACTTCGACCATTACCAGGTCGCCATTTTTGTAAGCTACCAGGTGGTCGACATCGTGATGCTTGAGCATATCCGACTCGAACTGCTGGTAGTTTATCTGTTTTGCGCTGTTGCCGCTCGAAAAATAGCTTACAGCAACCAATATCATGATCACAATCGCATAAAGCCACATGATATTGAACTTCGGCGGCTTGGGCGAAGGTTTTTTATTGGATATTCTCCGTATAGGTTTTGGGGTATCTTGTTTATTATCTTTCATTTCTTTTACAAGCTCAATCTTACAATCAATTATTCAAATTTCAAGGGGATACCGGCAAGACGCACGGCCGGCTGGTTTAGTGACGAATATTTTTTTATGCGCTTTTATAATATTTGAATTCCGCGTCCCCCCACAATTCTTCTACGCCATAGAACTCGCGTTTGTCCGTCCTGAAAATATGTACAACCACATTAATGTAGTCCAATAAAATCCATTCGCCGTATTCAAGCCCTTCCTTGCGCCACGGCTCCTGTTTTATGGCTTTAAATATCTCTTCTTCAACGCTATTGGCTATGGCTTTTACCTGGGTGGCCGAATCGGCGTGACATATTACAAAATAATCAGATACCGAACTCAGGATATTACGAAGGTCTAACCTCACTATTTCATTTCCCTTTTTTTCCTGGATGCCGTAAATGGCCAATTCAGAAATGTAAGCGGATTCATTTAACGCTTTGTTTTTTACCATCAAAAAGAATTAGTTTTGAACGCTATAGAGTTTCGTATTATTACTTTGCAAAATAACATATTTTCAGGATTATTTGTTGGTCAAAATTTAATCACAATTCAACAGGTAGATTCAACTAACAATTTCCTCAAAGAATTACTGTCAAAATCTGAGCCATTACCAGATGGAACGGTCATTATGGCAGAGAGCCAGTATGCCGGCCGCGGCCAGCAGCAGAACCGCTGGCATAGCGAACCGGGCAAAAATTTAACGTTTAGTATTTTTCTGAAGCCGGCCTTTCTGCCTGTTTCACAGCAATTTGATCTTACCCGCGCCGTTAGTTTGGGTGTAATTGAAGCCCTAATGCCTGTTTTAGGGAAAAAACTAGCGATCAAATGGCCGAACGATATTTATTACGACGGTAAAAAGCTGGGCGGTATGCTGATAGAGAATATTTTACACGGAAATAACATAAAAAGTTCTATAATAGGTATAGGGCTTAATATTAATCAGCAAGTTTTTCCGTTAGAAGTCCCAAATGCCGTGTCGCTGCGGCAAATCTTACAAAGGGATTATGAATTAAAGGAGCTATTATCTGACATTTGCAAAAATATCGAGGTGGCATACCTCGGTCTTCGCTCCGGGCATATCGGGGAAATACGAAAAAAATATCTCGAAAGGCTTTACTGGTTAGACGAGAAGAAACACTTTAGGGCCGATGGCGTTGAATTTGAGGCGATAATAAAAAACGTAGCCCCAGAAGGAACGCTGGTGTTGAAGCGGGGCGAAGAATTGCTGGAATACAGCATGAAAGAGATTGAATTTTTAAACTGATAAATATTGAATTATTGAAATGAAAAGGATATTATTTTTGGTGACGCTGTTGTTGATGAGCGCGGGAGCTTTTGCGCAGATCGAACACCCGGTGAAATGGTCGTATGCCGCAAAAAGACTGGGTAATGATGAGGTGGTAGTATTCCTGCGAGCAACCATCCAAGACGGCTGGCACATTTATTCTCAGAATGTAAAGGACGGCGGCCCGATAAAAACATCTTTTACCTTCGCACCGTCAAAAGAATATATGCTTGTCGGGAAAACGGCCGAACCGGCTCCCAAAACCAAATATGAAGACGCCTTCAGCATGAATGTAAGCTACTTCGAAAATACGGTAACTTTTCAGCAAAAAATTAAGCTAAAGTCTCCCAAAGTGACGGCGGTAAAAGGCCAGCTGGAATATATGACCTGCAATAACAAGAAATGCCTTCCTCCGGAAGATGTTGATTTTGATATTCCCCTGGGCAAATAAGCATTCGTGAAAATGAAGTCATCAGCCCGCCGCATGAAGGTTTTCCTGTACATCTTTTCAGCGGTCGTAATATTCATTTGCGCCGGCACTACGCCCGTTCAGGCAGCGCAAAAAACCCAGGATACGGTTTCGAGCAACGACGTGCAGTTTACCAGCATACCCACCGCAGCCGACAGTATGGCTGCCCAAAGAAAATCGGCGCAGCATACAGACAGTGTTAAAACAGGGCGATTAGCTAATACCACAAAAATTTCAAGCCCAGAGCCTCCGAAGACGCTCTGGGAAATATTTATAGCCGGCTTTTTAGGTGGTTTTGCCGCGTTCCTGATGCCGTGCATTTACCCTATGTTACCCTTAACGGTTAGCTTTTTTACCAAAAAGGGCGGCACCCGGGCAAGCGCGATATTGCAGTCGTTGTTATACGGCCTCTCTATCATCGTGATCTATGTCGGACTGGGACTGATCATTACACTTATTTTCGGTCCGCTTGCATTGAACGCATTAGCCACGAACGGCATATTCAATTTCGTTTTCTTTTTGCTGCTTGTACTATTTGCTATATCGTTTTTTGGCGCGTTCGAAATAACCCTGCCCAGTTCATTGGCAAATAAGCTGGATGCCAATTCTGATAAAGGCGGATTGATCGGTATCTTTTTTATGGCGGCAACGTTGGCGGTTGTATCTTTTTCCTGTACCGGGCCAATTATCGGGTACGAAATTGTCAACGCTGCGACCAAAGGTGAAAGGCTTGGTCCGGTCGTCAGCATGCTTGGGTTCTCGGCCGCATTAGCTCTTCCTTTTACGCTATTTGCATTATTCCCTTCGGCGTTAAAGAGTCTGCCTAAATCTGGCGGATGGCTCAACAGCGTCAAAGTAATACTGGGCTTCCTTGAACTCGCTTTTTCACTTAAATTTTTATCCAATGTCGACCTGGCTTATCATTGGAACTGGTTCGACCGGGAAATATTTTTGTCGCTATGGATCGCGATAGCGCTGCTGATGGGGTTATATCTTATCGGCAAGATAAAATTTGCGCACGACAGCGATGTTAAATATATTTCAGTCCCACGGGCATTTTTCTCTATTATAGTATTCGCTTTTGTAATTTATATGGTGCCTGGATTATGGGGCGCCCCGCTAAAATCTATAAGCGCATTCCTGCCTCCATTAAGCACACAAGATTTTGATCTTTCTTTGGGGATAGGCCAGCCGTCCCACACCGATTTAACAGATAGAAAATATGCCGATGTGTTCAGACGATTGCCTAAGGTGAAGGGCATAGATGACTGGTATGATTACGATCAGGCAATAGCGGTTTCAAAACGCGAGCATAAGCCGATCATGATCGATTTTACAGGCTGGAACTGCGTTAATTGCCGTAAAATGGAAACCAATGTATTCCCCGACCCGGAAATTTTGTCCCGATTGCAGAATGATTTTGTGATACTCCAGTTGGTCATCGATGACAAAACTGAACTGGCTGAAAGCGAACAAACCGTATCTTCATTTACACATAAGAAAAATACCACACTCGGCGCCAAATGGCTCGATTTTGAGATAACGCATTACGATTCCAATGCCCAGCCGTTTTATGTGATCATAGACGAAAAAGGTAAAACGCTCGTTCCGCCTCAGGGCGCGATTTTTAATATTGCCGGATTTAAAGCTTATCTGGATAGCGGCCTGGCTGCTTATAAAAATGAGCGTTAAGTCAAAAATAAATGTAAATTCGCCCCTGAATTACGATCGTGTTACAACGACACTATCGGAATGGTGAATATATTGCATTTACTTAGTTCAGGGCAGGTTTGATCTGCCGTTACAGCGATGGCCCAGATAAAGAATATCGGACTTTTTACTTCGGGAGGCGACGCGCCGGGAATGAATGCCGCCATACGGGCGGTGGTACGCACCGCCTTGTTCCACAACGTTAACATTATCGGTATAAAACGGGGTTTTGAGGGAATGATCAACGGCGAATTTTCACCGATGGACCGCAGATCGGTTTCCAATATCATACAACGCGGCGGAACGATTCTAAAGACGGCCCGCAGCGAACAATTCAGGCATGCCGAAGGACGCCGGAAGGCATACGAGCAATTAACGAGCCACAATGTGGATGCCTTGATTGCTATCGGGGGCGATGGTACTTTCAGGGGAACGAAGACTTTTGGCGACGAATACGATATGCCGATCATCGGCCTGCCCGGAACGATCGATAACGACCTGACCGGAACCGATTTTACGTTAGGCTACGATACAGCTATTAATACCGTCATCAACGCGGTGGATAAGATACGGGATACCGCCGAATCGCACGACAGGCTCTTCATCGTCGAAGTGATGGGCAAAGACTCGGGTATGATCGCCGTACGAACAGGTATTGCCGCCGGAGCCGAAACCATCCTGATACCCGAGAGCAAGTCAAGCCTGCCGAAGCTTTTCGACAGGATTGAGAACGGCCGCAAAGATAAAACCTCGCGTATCGTGATCGTCGCCGAGGGCGAAGGCGAGGAAGGCGGAGCTTTTGAGGTTGGCCGGCGCGTAAAAGAGAAATTCCCCCACCTGGATACCCGCGTTTCTATCCTTGGCCATATACAGCGTGGCGGCAAGCCTACCTGCATGGACCGCGTAGTAGCAAGCCGGTTGGGCGTGGCGGCTGTTGAAGGACTGCTGGAAGGTAAACGCGGTGTAATGGCGGGATTAGTTGAGGATGAGATCGTTTATACCCCTTTCGAAAATGCGGTAAAACGCAATATGCAGATCGATCCCAACATCATCCGTATCATCGAAATGCTTTCGCTATAACGGGAAGCGTGTATCTATAAACGTATTGTTGACGATAAGGCGGATCACTTCGTCTAGCTCATTGGCTACGGTCACCAGGTGCTCAATGATCTGTTCGTTTTCCGGATTACTGAAATTTTCACGGTCGAGGATGTTCAGCAAGCCGATCATGCTGGCTACCGGGCGCCGCAACTCGTGCGAGCTTAGCGAAGCGATATTCCTCAGGCGTTCGTTCTGATCTATCAGGGCATCTTCCGTTTTAAGCCTCCCGGTAATATTCCGGGCGAAACATCCTACGCCTACTATTTCTGTTTTCGAACCTTTATCAATGGGATTAAAGCTCACCTCAAAATGTTGCTGCTCATTAGTTGCCGGGTCGAGGCTCTCGTGCCGGGTAACGTACCTTTCGCCCGAAAACGCGCGGGCGTAATAGCCGTGCCATTCGTTGCGGACCTTGTCTGTTCTGCCTGAATGGATATAAGCGTCATCGCCCTGGTTTGGCTGAATACCAACGATGCTGGTTATTCTTTTGCGGTACGCCGAGTTCATATAAACATACCTTCCTTCGCTGTCAACCGACCAGATCAGGTCTTCGGTATTGTTTATTAGGGCTTCCAGGTTGTTTTTTGTCCAGGCAATCTCCTCGTTAATGTCCCTTGCCCCGCTTTCCAATTGCTCCGGTAAGCCGTCCTGGTTTGCTTTATGCATAAAAATTTATTGGCATTTAAAGTTATACATTTTTCACCTTCTAACGTGGCATTATAGCAATAAATCAGCTACTTCCTGCCAGTTGTCTGCCCTTTCGTACTCGGTGACATAGTGGTTATGCGGCGACGAGAACACTATTTTACGCCCCTGGAAGCCAACAAAGTTGCGGATGCGGTCGTCGATCATGATCTGCACATCTACGATCTTATTGCCGCAAAAAACAATGTTCTTCCAGCTAATATTCGGAAAATGCTCGTTCATCCAGTCCAGCTTATCGATTAGCGAATTGCGGAATTCCATGGCGGCGGAGACAATATAAACATCATATTTCTTTTGTAGTTCAGCCACCACCTGTTGTGCGCCGGGCATAACCTTAAGGTCCCTGAAAAAACCCGGCGCGTTGACATAATCGCGCCAGCTATGGCTGAGCGTGTCGGGCAAAAGCTCGTGAAACTCTTTACCCTTCATTTCTTCGAGCAATATCTCGGTATTGTGATCGCGGCGGTATACTTCAATAAATTTATCGATGGTGTCGGCCAGTACCTCATCCATATCGATAGCCACGCGTATTTTCTCTTCCATGTTTTGAGGCACAAATTGCCAAAAAATTTTAAAATGACGCTATAAATTAATTGTTTAGGATTTGAGCATTTAAATTTTTACCTTTGCATCCCCGCTGAAGGAGACTCCGGGGACAATGTTGAATACATAAAAACTTTTAAATGGCAACTAAAATCAGACTGCAAAGGCATGGTAAAAAAGGTAGCGCTTTTTACTACATCGTGGTGGCAGACGCACGTGCTCCGAGAGATGGCCGCTTTATCGAACGCCTGGGTTCGTACAACCCAAACACCAATCCCGCTACAATTGACATTAATTTCGACAAGGCGCTCGATTGGATGAACACTGGCGCACAGCCTACCGATACCTGTCGTGCTATCCTGTCGTACAAGGGTGTATTGTACAAAAAACACCTGCAGGGAGGTGTAACCAAAGGCGCGCTGACCGAAGAACAGGCCGAGGCAAAATTCAATGCATGGCTTGAACAAAAGGAAGGCAAAATCAGCAATAAGAAAACAGACGTAGGCAAGGCCAAAGAGGACGCTAAAAAAGCCGCATTAGCCGCTGAAGCTAAAAAGAAGGAAGCAAAAGCCGCTGCGATCGTAGCGAAGAACACGCCTCCGGCTGAAGAAGAAGCTCCCGCCGCTGAAGCAGAAACCGAAGCTACTGAAGCATCGGCCGAAACGGAAGAAAGCGCTGAGTAATCGAAAAATCAAGAGCCAAGAGTCAAGAACCAAGACAGGGCTAGTTAAATTATACAATAGCGGACATGAAGATGTTCGCTATTTTTGTTTGAGCCGGCAACGCTCTGTGTCCCCTGCGAAATCTTCGTGCTCTCTACGGTTAGAAGGTTCAACCACAGAAAGAAAGGCACTAAGCACACGGCGGAGATATTAGTTATGGATCACGAAAAACACTTCCGCATAGGTACATTCTTTAAGACCAAAGGATTGAAGGGCGAGCTCCAATTGTTTGTGGACTACGACGGCCTGGATGGTATTAAATATAATGCGGTGTTCGTTGACATAGCCGGTAAGCTGGTGCCTTACTTCGTGTCGTCGGTGAAGTACCAGGGTAACGGGGCTTATTTTTTCCTGGAGGATGTAGATACGATTGAAAAAGCTTCCAAACTGGTAAAAAAAGATGTATATCTTCCCGATAAGCTTAAGCCCAAAAAGAAAAAGGAAGAGTTTACGCTGAAAGACCTGAAAGGGTTTATAGCCGTCGACGAGCAAGCAGGCGAACTTGGCGAAATACTGGAAATTCAGGAGCTGCCGCAGCAATATATTGCTACCGTTCGTTACAAAAACAGGGAAGTGCTATTCCCGTTAAACGGATCTATTATTAAAGGTATAGACGTGGAGGGTGGCGAGGTTTATATCGACCTGCCGGAGGGACTGCTGGATATCTACCTGGAGTAAATTTGCAGCTATCATTTCTAATCATTTTCTAATCAGTTAAATGCCTTGAATTAAGAGGTAAGAATTATTTTTGGATCGCTTTCGCGTTTGAAAATACCCCTATTAGATCTATTCAACAATTGTCCCGGCGTTTAAAAGCACCGGGATTTTTTGTTTTTGTGCTAAAATGTAAAATATATTTGACTTTTTGATTGAGGTATTTTACATTTGATCAAATAAAATTGACAACAAATGAAAAACCGCTTTCTTTTTCCCTATTGGTTCCGTTACCTGGGCTGGGGCCTGGTGATATTACATGTTCCTTTGAGCATGCTTGGCAAATCACACGGCATGGTCAATATCATGGACGCTCAACCCACTAACGCGGGGCCTTTCTCCGGCGAACATTTATTTTTCATTTGTACTACGCTGGTAATGTCTTCGGGTTTGTTTTTCGTTGCGTTTGCGAGGGAAAAAATGGAGGACGAGCAAATATGGCACCTCCGGCTGGATTCTTTGCGATGGGCCATCTACGTTAATTATATCATATTGATCGCGAGCCTCGTATTTATTGAAGACGTAGGGCATATCCTTGAGCTCGATTTCTGGGTGCCCTTGTTGTTTTTCATTATCCGTTTCCGCTGGGTTATCTGGCGCATGAACCGGTCATTAAGCGGGGAGGCGTAGGCGATGAAGAATAATATTCGCGTAGAACGCGCTATCAAGAACATCACCCAGGCCGAGTTGGCGGAAGCGGTGAACGTTTCGCGGCAAACTATTAATACCATCGAAAGCAATAAATATGTTCCTTCAACCATATTGGCGCTTAAGATCGCAAAAGTGTTCGGCAAGCCGCTGGAAGAGGTATTTATGCTGGAAGACGGTGATTAAGGCTATTTAATAATGAAATATTAAAACGGTAACAAAATGAAACTTAAAACCACATTCGTGCCGGTGTTATCGGTTAGCAGCGGCGTAACGGATATTGAATTTTATCGAAAAGCCTTCGGGGCAAAACAATTGTGGCGTATTAACAACCCCGACGGTACGGTGCACGTAGCAGCGTTTTCTATAAACGGCGCAACGTTTCGTATGCACGAAGAAGGGAGCCACACATCGAGCCCGGGAAAAGCAGGCAATACAACGGTGACGATCGGCCTGGTGGTCGATGATGTCAAGGCTGTGGTGGCTCAGGCTATAACGTCAGGTGCCACCGTCATTTCGCCTGTTAAAGATTATGAATATGGTTACCGCCAAGGCGAGATAAAGGACCCGTTTGGGCACCATTGGCTTATTGAAAAAGTATTGAGCCAGGAGGCTCTCGATAATTTTGTGCGCAACGCCTGAGTTATTTCGGCAAAAAAATAGATATGATGAAAGACCAGACCCCCAACGATTTAAAGGCCGCTTTCCTGCCAACGCTGTCAGTAAGGAATGGCGCTGCAGCGGTTGAATTCTATAAAAAAGCCTTTAATGCTGAAGTATTGTTTTGTCTTACTGATCCGGATGGCGGCGCGGTTGCGGAACTTTCGATCGATGGCGTACGGTTTATTGTAGCCGACGAGTCGCCGGGACACGAAAACTTCAGCCCCGAGACATTAGGCGGCAGCACGATCAGGATGGGATTGGTGGTGAAGGATCCCGATGCTTTGGCAAAGCAAGCCGTCGCCGCAGGCGCGACGGAGATTTACCCGGTCGCGGACCAGGACTATGGTTACCGGCTTGGACGGATAAAAGATCCCTTTGGTCACCATTGGGAAATTTGCCGAAAATTGTAGGGCCTTTCGGCTTCAAGCGGTAATCTACATAATAAGTACAGAAAATCTCGTTATATTAGATCATTGTAATGAGATGAGACCTAAGCTATTACTACCATCTTATTTTAGAGTAATCGGTTTTTTTCTTACCGCTGCAGGGTTGACTTTGTGGTATTTATTTATATTTCAAAACCGGGAGATCCCATTTTTAAGATACCAGAATAATGTGCTTTATCGCGGAGCCGGTACCTATACAGATGAGGTGTATATTACATCGTGCGTAATAGGAATGATTTTGATAGGGTTTTCTAAGTTAAAGCACGAGTCAGAAGAAACATATTCATTGCGACTTAACGCTTTGTATTCATCGATATTAATCGATTTCCTTTTTGCACCAATTTGTTTATTGGCGGGTATTTTAATGGACAGATCAAAGGAGCCAGTGATAGGTGAGCTTAGTATTTTTTGTGTTAATCTATTCTTTTATCACCCATTTATATTGTTACTTATTTTCGTCACCATGTATGCTTATTTAGTCTACTGGAAAAAAGCTGATGGTGCTGTCAAAACCTTGCATTTCCTTCCTAATAAGCCCTACAATTTTATTGGTAAGGGAGTAGTCGTATTGTTTATTCTTTTGGTAATAGCATCGGTATTGCAGCTATTTAAGGCAAACACAGATATGTTTACGATTGCAGGTATAATTGTTCTGCCCTTCTTTTTACTTTGGCTTTGGTCGAAGGAAAAAATCGACAATGAATCTATAACGAGTACCAGGCTGAAAGCGATGCAGATCGCGCTTTATATTAACTATGGGCTATTTTTGATAGGCACCTGGGTTTCGTATAGTTTCAATTATATTGCAGTGATTTTTTGGGGATTTATATCTCTTCCGATTACCTTCTTGTTGATTTTTTATTTATTGCTTTATAGGACTTCGAGAATAAAACAACATAATTCTTTGGTTGGGTAATTACTCCTTTTAGCTTTCGGCCATTTGCACATCTGCACATCTGCACATTACCTTTGCGCCATGCGCTTTGATCTCATCACCGTATTACCCAATCTGCTGGAAAGCCCTTTCGCCCATTCCATTTTACAGCGCGCGCAGAAGAAAGGCATAGCTGAGATCGTGGTGCACAACCTGCGCGATTACGCCCATAACAAGCACAAAAGCGTTGACGATTATCCCTTCGGCGGCGGCAGCGGCATGGTGATGACCATCGAACCGTTTGCTTTATGTATTGAAAAGCTCAAAGCGGAGCGCAATTACGACGAGGTGATCTTTATGACCCCGGACGGTGAAACGCTGAACCAGGCTATTGCCAATCAACTATCCATCAAAAAAAATATCATTATCCTTTGCGGACACTATAAAGGGATCGACCAGCGCATACGCGACTTGTTTGTTACCCGCGAAATATCCATTGGCGACTACGTGCTTTCGGGCGGCGAGCTGCCTGCAGCGGTTTTAGTGGATGCTGTAGTTCGATTGATACCCGGTGTTTTGAGCGACGAAACCTCGGCGCTTTCCGACTCCTTCCAGGACGGCCTGCTGGACGCGCCGGTCTACACCCGGCCGGCCGACTGGAACGGCCATAAAGTGCCGGATATCTTATTAAGCGGCAATACACCCGAAATAGAAAAATGGCGTTTTGACCAGGCTGTGGAAAGGACAAGGCAAAGACGGCCGGATTTGCTGAAGTAACACACGATTACAGGATTTTAATGATAGAATGAAGATCCTGTTTATCACATAAAATCTTTTAATCGTGTTTTTTTAAATCCCGTTTTTTATATTGAAATAAAATCTCTATTATTGCAAGCCGATTTTTACGGGTTAAAAATTGCGTTTAGAGCTTAATATCATGGATTTAGTAAAATTTGTCGAAGAGCAATCAGTAGAAAAAAAGAACGTTCCTGCGTTTAAGGCAGGTGATACTGTTAGCGTACACTATAAAATTCGCGAAGGAAACAAGGAGCGTATCCAGGTTTACCAGGGTGTGGTTATCCAGCGTAATGGTGCCGGTACTACCGAAACTTTCACTGTTCGCAAGGTATCAAACGGCGTTGGTGTTGAGCGTATATTCCCGATCAATTCCCCCAATATCGACAAGATCGAAGTAAACAGCTACGGTAAGGTTCGCCGCGCTAAGCTGTTCTACCTGCGCGACCTGACCGGTAAAGCTGCCCGTATCAAATCAAAAAGAGTTTAAATCCCTTGTCCCCCTGGAGGGGGAGTTTATAAGGGTATAAATAAAAAATCCCGTTTCATTTCCGAGACGGGATTTTTGTTTATATCCGGTTTGTCATCCTGAACGAAGTGAAGGATCTCGCTCAATCAGACATGTTCAATTAGATTCTGAGCGCAGCGAAGAATGACAATTTGTTTTTAGGCTTCCTTGGCCTTCGCTCCTACTTTAGGGGGCCGGGGGGCTTGAGTTGTCAACTCTGCCAGCACTGTCCTGCCGCCTTTTACAGCCTGGCCGATAGTCACATCAACTTTAGTGCCCAGGGGCAGAAACACATCCACCCTTGAGCCAAACTTAATAAACCCGAATTGCTGGCCTTGTTCTACTTCCTGGCCTTCTTTTACATACCATACAATCCGGCGCGCCATGGCGCCTGCTATCTGGCGAAACAATATAGTAACACCGTTCTTGTTTTCGATAGCAATGGTCGTACGCTCATTTTCGGTTGAGGACTTAGGGTGCCATGCAACCAGGTATTTGCCTTTGTGGTAACGGAAATATTTTACAACGCCCGAAATCGGATTGCGGTTCACATGCACGTTTATAGGCGACATGAAGATCGACACCTGTATGCGTTTGTCCTTCAGATATTCCGTCTCTACGGTTTCTTCTATTACAACCACTTTGCCGTCGGCGGGGCAAAGCACAGTTTTTTCGTTCGGGTCGATGCGGAATATCGGGCTGCGGAAGAACTGCAGGATAATAAGGAATAAAGCGCCGGATAATAAGTATACGACCCATCGTAAAGCATGTGCTTCGGGCCAGTAAAAATGTATTACAGCATTAACTACGAAGATAAGCAACACCACAATCGCTATGGAAGTATATCCTTCTTTATGGATGGTCATTACAGATGATTTACGGCAAAAATACTAATTTGCAACGAAGTAAAGGTACATATATACGATAGGAGCCGCCATAAGCAGCCCGTCGAAGCGATCGAGCAGACCACCGTGCCCGGGTAATATTCCGCCTGAATCTTTTACGTTGAGGCTGCGTTTGAGCATCGATTCCACCAGGTCGCCCAGGGTGCCGAAGCAGCCGATCAACAGGGCGGCTATCACCCAATGCTGCCAGGCAAGCTCTTTATAAAAATGGCTGAGTATTAAACCCGCCGCGGCGCTTATCAGTACGCCGCCGATAAAACCTTCCCATGTTTTTTTTGGCGAATGGCGCTCGAACAATTTGTGGCGACCGAATGACATGCCGCATAAGTAAGCCCCGGTATCGTTGGCCCAGAGCATGATCAAAAACCCGAGGGGGATATGGAAATTAAAACCAGAATAACCATCCAGGTAAGCCAGCGCATGAAAGAAACAAAAGGGCATAACGGTAAATAGCAGTCCGAACACCGTATAGGTAATGTTGGTAAAAGGCGCCTCGGATCGCCGGAAAAGCTCCTGTATAAATATGGCAGCGAAACAGGGCACTAGCGCAAGCAGCAAATAATTCGCCGGGGCCCCGTCGTTATTCATAGCAAGCGCAGCGAAAATAATATAAACAAGCGCGCCGGTTAAAACGCCCAAGATCAGAGCCGGTTTGATGCCCGTCTGCATTACCAGCCTGTAAAATTCGAAAAGGCACAGCGTCGAAAGAACAAGGTAAAAAATATCAAATGTGTAGCGCCCCAGTAGTATAGAGGCGATCATGACGATGACAAAAAAGAAGCCCGTGATGGCGCGTGTTTTCATGAATTGATCTGGTTCAGGATCATAGCCTCAATCGCATTGCTGAAATCCTGCTGGTGGATATAGACTTCGATTTCGCCGAAGGTGCGGTGTGACGAGTCCTGTTTGTTAAGTAATACGGTATCAATCTGGTTTTCGATCAGCATTTGCTTTACTATCTCGGCCTGGTAGTAGTTTGTCGATGTAAATATCCTAATCCAGTTCTTCTCCATAATGATGCTTCAACTGCCACTTTTTTGAAAGATAATGGTATAGCAACAATAAAAGTACGGTAATTATAATGCTTATAATATAGCCTGCATTATTAAAAGTTTGCTGCTCGTCGGGGTTCAAACTGATCATTTTGTTCTGATACAAGTAGGTAACCACCACGGCGGTGCCATTGTTTACAAAATGCCCCCATACCGCCGGCCAGACGCTGCCGCTCCATGCAACGAAATAACCAAACAGCACGCCGAGCAGCATGCGGGGTAAAAAACCGTAAAACTCCATATGAAATGCGCTGAACAGGATAGCCGTTACCCAAATGGCCACGTGATAATTTTTAAACCAGCGTACGAATATAGTTTGCAGGCATCCCCTGAAAAGGCTTTCCTCGACAATTGCGGTTAGCAGGCCGATGAACAACAGGTTAAAAAGCATATCGCCGAAGGTGTGCATCTGCATCATGGCATCGGAGAATTTCTGGGCCGAGTTCTCGCTATCCTTCATCCAATGCTCTAAACCGCTGAGGGATTTTGGCAGCACCATTTTTTGATTGATGTTACCCAGAAATTCGATCAGCGGATTAGCGAGCATCATGGTGGCGAAAACCAAAACGATCAGCGCCCAGGGAAAATGAATGTTTGTTTTCAGGTAGTTATCGGGATCGCGCACTACGAAGTACGAAAATATAAGCGGTGTAATAAGTATCGGGAATGTTGTTCCCGTAAACTGGATGATCCATAACGACGTTTGCGTTTCCTGGGAACCCAGTTTGAGGTTACTGATATCGATGAAGGTGTTTAATCCATATTTTGCGGCTACGATGCCGATACCGATAAAACTGCCTATGATGATCGCCAAAATAAGTATGACGATCAGTATAATAAACTGGTATCCGGGATGAACTTGCTTGTATAAGGTTGGCTTAGAAGGGCCTTCTGTCATAATCTGCTTTTAAATTCGTAATTTTGCGGCGGTTAAAGATAAGCCATGTCTGTACAAATCGGAAATATTGACCTCGGAGAATTTCCACTGTTGCTGGCGCCTATGGAGGATGTGAGCGACCCGCCCTTCCGTTATGTTTGCAAGCAGAATGGCGCCGACCTGATGTATACCGAGTTCATTTCGTCCGAGGGTTTGATACGGGATGCAGTCAAAAGCAGGCAGAAACTGGATATTTTTGAGTACGAACGGCCCATTGGCATACAAATATTCGGCAGCGACATTGAACATATGCGCGAGGCGACCGAAATAGCTTCGCAGGTAAACCCCGACCTGATCGACATCAATTACGGCTGCCCGGTAAAGAACGTGGCTTGCCGGGGCGCCGGCGCCAGCTTGCTGCAGGATATAGATAAGATGGTAGCCATGACCAAAGCCGTTGTGGGGGCGACGCATCTGCCCGTGACCGTAAAAACCCGCCTGGGCTGGGACGACAATACCAAGAACGTTTATACCGTAGCGGAGCGCCTGCAGGATGTAGGCATCAAGGCGCTTACTATACATGGCCGTACCCGTTCGCAGATGTATAAAGGCGTTGCCGACTGGACACTGATAAGAGAAATAAAGAAGAATCCGAGGATAAAAATCCCCATTTTTGGTAACGGAGACATTGATTCGCCACAAAAGGCGGCGCAATGGCGGCTTGAATACGAGGTTGACGGCATGATGATCGGACGTGCGGCTATCGGCTATCCCTGGATTTTCCGCGAGATCAAGCATTTTTTCAATACCGGCGAGTTCCTCGATAAACCTTCAATTGCCGAGCGGGTAGATGCCTGCAGAACGCATTTGGAAAGATCGGTTGAGTGGAAAGGCCCAAAAACCGGCATTTTTGAGATGCGCAGGCACTATTCCAACTATTTCAAAGGGCTCGACTATTTTAAAGAATATCGTATGAAGCTGGTTACCGCCGCAAGCCTGGAGGAAATAAACGAAATTTTATTTGAGGTAGCCGAAGCCTATAGCGCCGAACTGGCTTAATATTTGAGTGAGAATAAGTATAATCTAACATTCACAGATTACTCATGATCACTACTATAACTGATGGCGTCAAGGTTTCTGTCGAAACTATATACCAGCCGGAATATTCTAACCCTGCGAACGATCATTACATGTTCGCTTACAAAATTAGTATCGAAAACATGGGCTCGAACGCAGTGCAGTTGCTTCGCCGCCACTGGGAAATATTTGATTCGAATGGCGCCAAAAGAGAAGTAGAGGGTGAAGGAGTAGTCGGGCAGCAACCGATCATCGAGCCGGGCAGCACGCACGAATATGTTTCGGGCTGTAACCTCAAAACAGATATGGGTAGTATGCGGGGCGAATACCAAATGAGCCGCTTAGTCGATAACGCGCTTTTTGACGTTAAGATCCCCGAATTTTACCTTATCACACCATATAGGATGAATTAATCTTACCAAACCATAACAGAAAAAGCCCCCGGCGTAATCCGGGGGCTTTTCTATTTGCATTTTTTTATTACCTATGCCTTTCGCGCTCAGGTGGTTGCTGACGTTGGGGCTGCTGGCGCGGCTGCGGCCGTTGCTGTTGCATCCGTTGTTGCTGCTGTGCACGCTGCTGTTCTACGCGCTGCGCCTGTAACTGCCGCTGCTGTGCCTGTTGCTGTTGGGCGCGTTGCGCCTCTTGCTGGCGTTGCGCCTGCATTTGCTGCTGGCGGGCGGCTTGCTGTGCCCGTTGTTGCTCCTGTTGCGCACGTTGCTGCTGTTGCGCTTGCATACGTTGAGCCTGTTGCGCGCGTTGCTGTTGTTGCGCCTGCATTCTTTGCGCCTGCTGTGCGCGCTGGGCCTGCATACGCTGCTCCTGTTGCTGAGCGTTGACGCGGGCTTGCTGCGCTCTCTCGTTGGCGGCGTTTCGTGCCTGATCTGTGCGCTGGTTAGCGTTCATCCGTGCCTGTTGCACTCGTTGGTTAGCTGCGTTTCTTGTTTCGGCTGCCCGTTGGTTGGCATTGTTGCGAGCTTGTTGCACCTTTTGGTTAGCCGCATTCCTTGTTTCGGCTGCCCGTTGATTGGCATTGTTGCGAGCTTGCTGCACCTTTTGATTGGCCGCATTCCTGGCTGCTTCCGTACGCTGGCCGGCATTATTACGTGCCTGTTGTACGGCCGCTGCCTGGTGATTAGCCGCCGGCTTCACATTTTGGGTAAAACGATGCGGGTCGGGCCGGCGCATAGCCACAATGGCCGGATGGCCATGGTTAGCTTTAGCAAACAAGCTCCTGTCGTGACTGGCGGCCTGCGCATAACTAACTTGCGTGACGGTCGGACGAACATGATGTTCGTTCATGGCGCGCAATTGTTCAGGACGCGGCCGTGCGATTATGCCGCCCCGGCCTCCGTTATAGCTCACATGGTTATTGACAACGGTATAATTATTTATTACCGTGCGGTTGATATAAGTATTATGGATAACCGTACGGTTTACGTTTACCACGGCCGTATTGTAACGGAACTGACGTCCCGACCATTCGCCGCCGCAAAAACCGATACCGAAGTAACCGCCCCCGTAATTAACATCTCCATAAAAGCCTACGTGCGGACCCCAATAGCCGGTGTGATAAACGTATACCCCGTCATCATATCCCCAATAGGGAGGGGTCCACAACAGATCATAATCCGGAGGGGCCACCCAAACTCCAGGTACCCAGTAGTAATCTTCTTCATCCGGGTCCCAGGCCCAGTAACCAGGCTGCCATATATATCCCTCCTCCGGGCAGGGCGGCTGCTCATAAACCGGCAACGGTGGCGGCGCTATATCGGCGGAGATATTGATCCCCACGCTTACTTGTGCTTGTATTTGGGGCGCGACTAAAGCCATAGCCGCTATATATAGTCCCACTTTTAATATTTTTTTCATTTTCTGGCAGATTTTCAGGTTATAACAATCAAGGGGGGGAACAGTTTTGAAATAGCTGGTTAAAATAGCATTAGAAAATTCTCAACACGTACGATAAATCACTAATTATCAATTAGTTGCATACTTTAATGGTGGTCGCGGCTATTTCCTTTACAGTATGGCCGGAGTCCATATAAATGAATAACCCCGTCTTGTCCGGACAGGGTTATTGCTACGCACTTACTGTTGTTTTTTATTCGGTGGGGCCTGGTTGCTGCGCTGGGCTCTGCGCTGCTGGCGCGGTGTGCCTGGTTTTGGTGCAGTCTGGCTCTTGCGTACATTATTATTAGCCGGTGGTTTATCAGGCGCCGGCCGGTTATTCGTGGCTGGCGGGTTATTCGCAGGAACTTCCTTTACCGGCGGCTGATCGGTGTTTCTCCTCGGCGTCCGATCAATTGGCGGCGGCGGACTTGTTTTTGGCTGGTCATTAGCGGGCGTATTATTCGCAGGCGCCTCCTTTTTTATCGGTGGTTGATCGGTGTTTGTCCTGGGCGTACGATCAATTGGCGGGGCCGGAGTTGTTTTGGGCTGGTTATTAGCCGGAGGATTATCTGCAGGCGTCTCCTTTACAGGCGGCTGATTGTTTGTTCTATTGTCATTTGCCGGATTGTTAGGTCGTGTTTTGGGCTGGACGTTTTGCTGGAAGCGTTGTATATTGGGGCGTTCCATCGATACGTGGGCCGGTTTGCCGCCGCTGGCTTTGGCAAATTGGCTCCTGTCCCTGCTGGCCGCTTGCCGATACGCCACCTGCTCACTGGTAGGCTGAATATGCCTTTCGTGCATAGCTCGTTCTTCTTCCGGCCGGGGCCGGGCGGTTACGCCGCCATTGCCGCCATTATAGCTTACATGGTTATTTACAATAGTCGTATTGTTAACGACGGTGCGATCTACATAAGTGTTATGTATCACAGTAGTATTTACGTTGACTACAGCAGTGTTGTACCTGAAGTGATCACCGTCCCAATCGCCCCCGGCAAAGCCGATGCCGAAGAAGCCACCGCCGTAATTGATGCCTCCATAAAAGCCAACATGCGGCCCCCAGTAACCCGTGTGGAACACATAGACGCCGCCATCAAATCCCCAATAACCGGGTGTCCAAAACAATTCCGGTTCAGGCGGCGCTACCCAGGTGCCGGGGACCCAATAATAATCCTCTTCGTCCGGATCCCAGGCCCAGTAGCCCGGTTCCCACAAATAACCGTCCACCGGGCAAGGCGGCTGGGTATATTCGGGTATCTCAGGCGGAGCAACATTCGCCTGTATGCTGACATCCACGTTTACCTGGGCGTGTGTTTTTGAGACGGAAAACATGGGAACCGCCGCAATAAGCAATATTGCTTTAATGATGTTTTTCATAATGGTAGAATTGGTAGTGTCCTATATTACAAACTCAACCATGAAACTGTTTTTTGGAAGGCGGATTATACCGGCTTAGTTTTCAAGATGATAGGTTATTTTCAGGTCGCTGATCAACGCCTTGCTTCTTTTAAGTAACGTATCAGCCGAGGACACTTTCCTTTCGAAAAACCTTGAGCGGACAAGCTCGACATACTGGTTAAACACCGATTTATCGTGGGTGAGCAACGGCGGATTGCTGGCTATAAAAGCGCTGATCTTTTTCCATTGGCGGTTTTGAGGGTCGTGCGCGTGTGACAAATCGTTTGCCTGGCTGTTATATTGAAATTCAAAGATCTGCGCCCTGACTTTCCTGACCTCGGCAAAAATAATGCGGTCGTTTTCCTCCATAGTCTGCAACCGGCGGCAAAGCTGGTCATAGCCCGCTGCCTTGCGGGCTATCGATTTATCAAAATATCTCAGCGAACCCGAGCTTTTCATTTCCTGGAATGTCGCATCATTGGGTGCAAAGTACGCGTAGGCGCCGCCAAACAGACCATACCAATACAGCTTACCCGTAGCGATGGTTTTTATGTCAGACGCGGCCATCAGTTGTATCAGCGTATCAACGCTTTGCAAAGAAGTGGCATAATAAGTCCGGTAGTCTTTCAACGCTGTAGTGTCGGCAGAAAGGTCAGCCACCATTGTTTCAGCATATTCTTTCGCCCGCGTATGTTCCGTAATGGTTTCGCGAATGTTTTCTGCTATAAATCCCATCATTACGGCGATGAATATCATCAGGCCCTCTAACAGGTATTCTTTAAAACCTTTTTTTTCGACTTCGGGATGGTGATGGACTTCCATAATTGTGGCTCGGCTTGTAAAAGGTTTAAATATAAGGCTATTCGGTTAATTCAACAGGATCAAATAAAAGTCCCGCCAGGTTATGGCAGGACTTCGGACTTATCTTTAAGAATTCGGCTGATATTAGCTTCGCCTGTTGAACAGAAATGAAGCATAATACAGCAAAGTGGCCATTGATCCCAAAGCGGCGACCACATAGGTCATAGCGGCCCACCAGAGTGCGTCCTTAGCCTGATCGTGCTCTTCCCGCGTTTGCATAACTGTATAGTTATTGTTCAGCCAGGCCAGCGCTCTCCGGCTGGCGTCGAACTCAACCGGTAGTGTTATAAAGCTAAACAAGGTGACCAGGGCCAGGGCCGCTACGCCGATAGCCAGCACAAACGGGTTGTGCATAAAGAATACCAGCATAACGCCGATAAACAATGTCCATTGCACCAGTGTCGAGGCTACGTTCATCACCGGCACGAGCGAAGTGCGCAGGCTGAGCCACGCATACGCTTTGGCATGCTGCACAGCGTGCCCGCATTCGTGGGCGGCTACAGCGGCTGCCGCCACACTGCGGCTGTTATATACATCCGGGCTGAGATTAACCGTTTTGTTTCCGGGGTTATAATGGTCAGATAACTGGCCTTCGACCGAAATCACTTGCACATCATAAATATTATTGTCGCGCAGCATTCTTTCGGCGACTTCCTGTCCCGACATGCCCGACGAAAGACTAATCTCGGAATAATGATTGAATTTGCTTTTGAACCGCCACTGCACGATAAAGCTGACCACGGCTACCAAAATCATCAGCAGCCATGCCGAACCGAACGAAATATATCCTGTAATTAATGCTAAAAGATTCATAGTAAATATTGTTTAATAGGGTATTTCAAAAAGTATTCCATCGAATTTTTACTTTTGAGCTTGCAACAGGCATTTTCATATTGGGAACAGACGGCATTTACCGGCAATGCCGATGTGATCATTATCGGCAGCGGCATCGTCGGTCTGAGCGCTGCATTGCATTTGAAAAAGCTTCAGCCGAAGCTAAAGATTACAGTACTTGAGAGAGGGTTTCTTCCCAGCGGAGCGAGTACAAAAAACGCCGGTTTTGCCTGCTTTGGCACGGTTTCAGAGCAAATTTCCTATTTAAAGCGATCTTCGGAGCAGGACGTGCTGCGCCTCGTCGACTACAAATGGCGGGGATTGCGGCGGATGCGTGAAAACCTGGGCGACGCCAATATCGATTACCACGAATACGGCGGTTACGAACTGTTTATGGATGACGAACCTGCCGGGGCCGAAGAGGCACTGGATCAATTAACATATTTTAACAATCTGCTGAAACAAGTTATCGGCAGCGCTGACATATATGCAGTCGCCGATGCCAAAATAGCTGAATTTGGGTTTGTCAAAGTATCGCATATGATCCGTAATCGCTTTGAAGGGCAGATACATACGGGCAAAATGATGCGCGCGCTGCTGAACCGTGTTTATGAAAATGACGTTTTGGTACTGAACAACTGCAGTGTCGACAGGATCGAACAGGGAGATGACAAGGTCAGTCTTTTAACTTCTCATGGAAATTTCAAAGCATCAAAAGTGATACTGGCAACTAACGCTTTCGCCGCGCAACTGTATCCCGAACTGGACGTGGTGCCCGGACGTGGGCAGGTGCTCGTAACCAAGCCCATTGCCGGGCTTAAGTCAAAGGGGACGTATCACCTTAAGGAGGGATATTACTATTTCCGTAATATCGACGGGCGGCTGCTTTTTGGAGGCGGAAGGAATCTCGATTTTAAGAAGGAAGAAACCTGGGACTTCGGTCATACAGAGGAGGTTAAAACGAGCTTGCTTCAATACCTCCGCGAAGTTATCCTGCCCGGACAGGATTTTGAGGTCGACTACTGGTGGAGCGGCATCATGGGTTTCGGCGAAGAAATCAGCCCGATTATTAAGGAAGTTCAACCTAATGTATTTTGCGCCGTGCGCTGTAACGGTATGGGCGTGGCTATGGGCAGTTTGGTGGGCGAAGAGGTGGCGGGTTTAGCGTGCTCGTAGTCCAACGTTAATTTCAAATTTACCAGTCCCGCCAATAAACTACTGACACGATCATGCCAGTGTTGCAGGCGTAGGGGCTGTATCCTACACTACACCTGCGTTGCATACTGGCTCAGCAGCGTTTTAGACGCCCTGCCTTTCCAGGCTTCGATCAGTAATTGTTCCAATACGGCCGGGTCGATACGCTCAAGATTTACTACTACCGTCGGATAATTGCGGAAATGGTCGGTAAAAAAGAACGTTTCCGGGTCGGTTTGGATCCATTTATCCCGCTCATCGGTTCGCACTACCAGCACTTCCCCGTTTTCCCAAATCCTCGCCAGGAATTTTTTTCGCACGTAAAATCCGGGCGTGCCATGCGTAATGCTTTCCGTTACTCCGGGCAATTTCTGCAGGATATTGCGGATAAATTGCAGGTATATGAACGGATCGGACATACTAAAACAATTCAACCAGTCTTTCCAGCGCCATTCCGCGCGAACCTTTGATCAGCACGGTGGCATTTCGGATGGGACTTCCTTTCAAACCGGCCATTGCCTCTTCAACTGTCGGATAAAATTTTATTCCGGAATTGTCCATGGTCCATGGTCCATGGTCGATAGTCTTTGCAGCCTTATTAAATTCGTCTCCAATAAAGATTCTTTCATCCACTGGCGCCTCTATGGCTTTACGTATGATACCCTCATGCTCAGCCGCCGCTTCATCGCCCATTTCGAACATATCTCCCAATACCAGGACCTTTTTTCCGGCTTCAATCTTGCTTAGGTTTTCGATAGCCACCGCCATGCTGCTCGGGTTAGCATTATAATAATCGCAAATAAGTGTATTAGTAGCGGTTTGAACGATCTGCGAGCGGTTATTTTTAGGCTGGTACCCGCTGACGCCTGCATTGATCTTGCGCGTATCGATGTCGAAATAAAGACCGATACAGATGGCGGCCAAAATATTAGGCAGGTTATATTCACCTGTGAGTTGGGTCTTTACAATATGTGTTGTATCTGAGCGCCTATCCGTCCACTCGAGCGTTAACAACGGAGAATTTTCGATTATCCTGCCGGAAACCAGGCTTGACGTATCATTGCTCCCATAATAAACAACAGGGTGCAGTCCGCGTGCCTGGCCCATACCCACTAAAACGGGGTCGTCGCAATTAATAAACGTCATGCCCCCCGACAATTTGAGAAAATCATAGAGCTCGCCCTTTCCTTTTTTCACCCCTTCCACGCCGCCAAAACCTTCCAAATGAGCCTTGCCGACGTTGGTGATTAACCCATGCGATGGCTGGGCGATACTGCAAAGCAATTCTATTTCCTTTTGGTGATTTGCGCCCATCTCGATAACCGCCGCTTCATGGCCTGAATTGACAGATAATATGCTCAGCGGTACACCGATATGATTGTTCAGGTTGCCTTGTGTGGCGTACGTATTAAACTGCTGCGATAAAACCGCATTGATGAGTTCTTTAGTAGTGGTTTTGCCATTGGTTCCTGTAAGGCCAACAACTGGAATATTCAATTGCCGCCGATGATGACGCGCCAGATCCTGTAAAGCCAGCAGGGTATCATCCACCAGTATAAATTGCTCGTTTAACTGGTATGCCGGGTTATCGATTACAGCATACGCCGCGCCGGAATCAACGGCCTTTTCAGCAAAGGTATTGGCATCAAATTTTTCGCCTTTAAGGGCAAAAAAGATACAGCCTAAAGTTATCTTCCGCGTATCGGTGCTGATAACGGGGTGCTGCTGGTAGATACTATATAGCTTTTCGGTGGTGGACATCATCATTATTTCGGTGTAGGACGCAATATCGTAGAGACGCAATGCATTGCGTCTTTACGCAACGACGGTTTATTTAATATAAAATTTATCTTTCTGCCAATTATCCGGATTATTTAAAATATAATCAGCAATTCGAAAATATTCATCTTCTGTCCGTATAATATGGTCGTGAAAGCGGGTTTGCCAATCAAAGATGATATCGTTTTTCCGTGCAAATGTTGTTACCGCAGACTTGAATCCACGGACAACCGACGCCAGGTTTTTTGACTGCGGGCCAAATTTATTCTTTTGATAACCGACTGAATTGCCAGTTGCTGCAATTGTATTGTATGGATTGTTACCGATAGATATTATGCCATGAAAATGATTAGGCATAACGATATATTCGCCTAATTCTAAATTCATATCCGGTCTTAATTCGGGCGTTTTTAACCATTCAGCTTCGGCCATTTCCCCTAAATCATTTAATTGCATCCTTTGTAGAGACGCAATGCGTTGCGTCTCTACATCGCATTCCGTGTCTACGTCGTCGTCATCTTCGTCACATTGAACAATATCGCCAAAAAAATATTCCCTGCCCCTGGTACAAATTGTAATAAAATACAGGCCATTGCCGCCAATCCCTTGTTTGTAAACGCGCAGAAGAAATTCGGAATTTGTTTTTAAATAATTCTGACATATAAATATATCTGTAAATATACCCCGTAGAGACGCAATGCATTGCGTCTCTACGATAACAACAACAATGACGGTTTAAATCGTTCCTGTACGTCGCATCCAGGCTATCACAGCTTTGATCTCGCCATAGCTGTAATCCTCTCCTAATATCTCTTTCAGTGGGCCCAGTTTTTCGGCTCCATAACTTTCAACTGTTTCTTTTATGGAATGTTTTTTCTCATCATTTACCATTTCAGCTATATCCATTTCGCCCTTATAAATATAATAACTTAAATGCCCCTCGATAGTAGTAACCGCTAAATTGCGCAGGGCGGCAATCTCTGCTGCTGTTTTTCCTGAGCGGTATAATTGAAAGCTTTCTGAAGCAGTATTGGAAGACCGATTAAAATTAGTGGCTCCTTTTACCTTTCCTGCTTTTTTATTGAATTTTTGGGCTATCCGCGATGTAAGGCCATGCTTGCCGCAATAATTCTTAACCGGTATCAGAAATTCGCGGCCGTACCGCGCCAGTTTGATGTCACCGAAGCCCGAAATTAACCGGAGCTCATCCAGTGACTGCGGCAGATAGGTAGCCATTTCAACCAGCGAAGCATCCGAAAGAATAAGGTATGGCGGTATGTTTTCGTTCGCCGCTATATCCCTGCGGATCATTTTCAGCTCGTTCAGCAATTCCGTTTCGAACGGTGGCCGTTCCGGTTCCCTTTCTTCCATTGTTTGTGAGGCGACCAGATCTACTTTTTCAAGTCCCCTTAATACGGTATCGCTTTTGGCAGTAAGTTTTAAAACAGGGGATGCATCGTCTGTAACCTGCAGGTATCCCTGGGTTACAAGCTCCCGCATATAGCGGAACCAGTCGGCACGGTGAATATCCGCCCCAACGCCGAAAGTTTTAAGCTGTTTATGTTCCTCTCTTATTTTTTCCCTTTTAGAACCCCGCAGGAAATCGATCACATAGGTATTTCCGAAACCCTCTTTTAACCTCGCCACCGCCGACAGCGCTTTTTGAGCGATCAATGTTCCGTCGAATTTTTTGATTTCGCTGAGGCAAACATCGCAGGACCCGCAATTGGCAGGGAAGGTCTCGTCGAAGTATTGCATCAGGTATTGCCTGCGGCAGGTTTGAAGCTGGGCGTATTTTACCATATCGTCCAGCTTTTTGAGCATAATGGCGCTTTGCTCCTCATTACCCTCAACTCGGGCAAAACGCTGCAGTTTGCTGGCATCACCATAAGAATATAGCAGCAAGGCATCTGAAGGCAGGCCATCCCTTCCGGCGCGACCGGTTTCCTGGTAATAGCCCTCGATGTTTTTAGGCAGATCGGCATGCACTACATAACGCACATTCGATTTATTAATGCCCATGCCGAAGGCAATGGTGGCTACGATGATCTTGATTTCATCCCGCAAAAAGGCTTCCTGGTTACTGGCCTTTTCGGCTTGTTCCATACCGGCATGGTAGGGGGCGGCCGAATACCCTTCCGCTTTCAGATCGGCTGCTAATTCTTCGGTCGATTTTCTCGAAAGGCAATAAATGATGCCTGAATCTTCCTTCCGTTTCTCCAAAAAATCAAGCAGTTGGTTAAAGCTATTTTTCTTAGGGATAACCCGGTAGGTAATATTGGCCCGGTTAAAGGAGGAAACAAACTCAGCCGGATTCTTCAGTTCTAATTTTTCCAGGATGTCCTTCCTGGTCAACTTATCGGCGGTTGCGGTAAGCGCAATAACAGGTGTTTTGTGGAATTCTTTTTTAAGTCCGGCCAGCATCAGGTATTCGGGCCTGAAATCGTGTCCCCAATGTGAAATGCAATGCGCTTCGTCAATGGCGATCAAACAAACAGGCAGCGACTTCAAGAAATCGATCAGTTTACTACCCGACCGGAAAATGCGTTCCGGCGCCAGGTAAAGCAGCTTAATCTCGTTATTCTTTAGTTTTTGGGTAATAGTTTCCTGCTCGGCATCGGATTGCGATGAGTTGAGGAACGCGGCGGATATGCCGTTTACGTTCAGGCTGTCAACCTGGTCCTTCATCAGCGCGATGAGTGGCGATATGACGATAGTCAGGCCATCCATCAGCATGGCCGGCAACTGGTAGCACAGGGATTTGCCGCCGCCCGTAGGCATCAGTGTTAATACGTCGTTCCCCGCAAGGATATTTTGAATAATAGCCTCCTGCTGGTGGCGAAACTCGCTGTATCCAAAATATTTTTGTAATGCCTGTAAAGGTGTCATTTTTAGTATGCAAGATTAAGGTTCTGGGGTTGGCAGCCAAATTGCGAAAAATATTAGCATTTTGCAAATTTTATTTTGGCCTAATTTTTCTGAATCGAAACTTACAGCTGTTTTAAAACTCAAGTTAGGTAATAAAAAGCTATGCCATTTCGACGAACAGCGAAGGGTCAAAGTTTGGCATGAGGAGAAAACTTTTATAATATACAAGTCTGCTATGCATATTGCATAAGTTTTCTCATCTGCACCCTTACACACACTTTCCCGCAGATTTCGAAATGACATTATTTTTATTTCTGGCAGCTTCTTAGCCCTGAAACAATACGGTATTGCCGAATCAATAGTGGCGGTGGTAATATGAGAATCGATATGTAAATTTTGATTCAGAGCACCAATCAGAATTTTATTTTTTAGATTAGCTAATCCGTATCATGAGAAAACTTGCTTTTTCGCTGATCTTCCTGAGTTTTGTTGTTACCGCTTTCGCGCAGCAAATACAGTCGCCATCACAATTCCTGGGGTACAAGCTGGGTTCGCAGTTTACGCCGCACAACCGCATCGTGGAGTATTTTAAATATGTGGCATCGGTATCGAAGAACGTGAAACTGGAACAATATGGAACCACCAACGAAGGCCGGCCGCTTATGGTAATGTTCATCGCGTCAAACGAAAACATTAGCCGGCTGGAAGAGATCAGGCAGCACAATTTGTGGCTGGCCGGGCAAAGCGACAAAGATGCAGGTCTTAAAGATGCGCCCGTGATCGTGTGGCTGAGCTACAATGTGCACGGCAACGAGCCTAGCTCAAGCGAAGCGGCTATGGAAGCGCTTTTTGAAATTGCCGATCCGTCAAATAGCCGCACGCAGCCCTGGCTGAAGAACACACTGGTTGTCATCGATCCCTGCCTGAACCCGGATGGCCGCGAACGTTATGTGAATTATTACCGGTCGGTAGCCGGAACCGCGCCTGATGCCGATCCGGCGGCGCGCGAGCATAACGAACCCTGGCCGGGTGGCCGCGTAAACCATTATTATTATGATCTGAACCGCGACTGGGCCTGGCAAACGCAAAAGGAAACCAAAGCGCGCGTTGCGCTCTTTAATCGCTGGCTGCCCCAAATACACGTCGATTTTCACGAGCAGGGATATAATTCGCCTTATTATTTCGCGCCGGCAGCCGAGCCTTTTCATAAAGATATCACGCCCTGGCAAAGAGAGTTCCAGGTCATTATCGGGAAAAACAACGCTAAATATTTCGACGAGAACGGCTGGATGTATTATACGAGGGAGGAGTACGATCTGCTATATCCATCCTATGGGGATACCTACCCGATCTACAACGGCTCGATAGGCATGACCTATGAGCAGGGTGGTATTGGCGCGGGGCTGGCAGTCGTCACCCGCAGCGGGGATACGCTGACGCTGGCTGACCGGATCGCACACCATCTTTCCAACAGCCTGAGTACTGTCGAAACTGCATCGGCCAATGCGCATAAGGCGCTTGAAGAGTTCAAAAAATATTTTGACGATAGCCGGCGCAACCCGCCGGGCGAATACAAGACTTACATTATTAAGGATGACAATCCCGATAAACTAATGGCCTTCGGGCAGTTGCTGCACCGAAACGGGATACAATTCGGCGATGGAATACAGACCAAAGTGGTAGGTTACGACTACGTAAGCGGCAAAATGCAACAGGTAGAAGTCGATAAGAACGATATGGTGATCAGCGCCTATCAGCCGAAGGCTGTTCTTACGAATGTATTGCTGGAACCCAAGACCTTCGTAGCCGATTCGGACACCTATGATATTACGGCCTGGTCGCTTCCTTATGCCTATGGCTTAAGAGCATATAGTTTAAAAGCGGCTATCAAACCTGAACATCTCATCAAAAGTTACACCGAAGCTCCTGCAATATCGCAGGCAAGCGGTCAGCATGCCTATGCTTACGCTTGTACCTGGAAATCGGTGAAGGACGTTAAATTTTTGGCGAGTTTATTGAAGAATGCTATCAGGGTCCGTTACACGGAGAAACCTTTCGAAACAGGCGGAAAAAAATTTGATGCAGGGTCGCTTATTATCACCCGGGCCGGCAACAGGGAAAAGGACTTCGACAATATTGTACGCCACGCCGCAGCGGAATCCAGCTGCCACCTGGTTGAATTAAGTTCGGGTTTTTCAGACAAAGGTGCCGATATAGGCTCTCATGCGGTACGACCATTGCATGCGCCGCGCGTGATGCTGGTGGCCGGCCCGGGTGTGTCGGCCGAGGCCATGGGCGAGGTATGGTTCTATTTTGAAAAGGAAGTAGGTTACCCCGTAACCATAGTTAATTATCATGACCTGGAGCACGTCCGCTGGGGCGATTTTGACGTAGCTATATTTCCCGACGGATATTACGACGACTTGCCTACCGACAAGCTGCAAAATTGGGTGCACGATGGCGGTAAATTAATAGCAATGGAACATACTGTTTCCCTGTTGGTCGACAAAAAGGGCTTTTCCATAAAAAATTTGCCCCAGGATAAACACGATAAAAGCGATACGTCGGCTACCCGTCCGGAATTGATAAAAAGTTATGCCGACCGCGATCACGACGCTATCCGTTCGGGCGTGCCGGGCGCAGTATACAAGGTCGAACTGGATAATACGCATCCGCTTGGCTTTGGAATGGATAAATATTATTTCACGCTAAAATTAAGCGACGCGCTTTATAGCTACCTGGGTGATGATGGCTGGAACGTAGGCATTATCCGCAAAAATGGTTACATGGAAGGATTCGTCGGGCAAAAAGCGCGGCAGAAGATCAAAGACGGATTGCTGTTCGGCGTTCAATCATGGGGCCGGGGTTCGGTCGTTTACCTGGTTGACGACCCTATCTTCCGCAGTTTCTGGGAAAATGGCAAGCTGTTGTTCGGCAATGCAGTGTTTATGGTAGGACAATAAGACAGTGGGCGGTTTGCAGTGGGCAGTATAGTTGACTGCC
>DASZVE010000046.1:0-11638 GCA_035547095.1 Mucilaginibacter sp. | reverse complement strand
CGGAGCCACCAGCATGAGGCAGGTTCCGATAATGGTTGAAATGATTAAAACAGAAATTGCTACTTTGACATAATGTTCTTTGCTTGGCTGACCGGCTATTACTTCGACGAATGATTGCTTGATCTTTTTCATTTATAAGGGAATCTAATTTGTAACAAACATGATACAAATAGGATGCCAGCCGGAGGACACAGTCGTATTACAGCACTGAGCAAGGTATGTGTATCACGAACTCAGCAAAGCGGGTAATTTTTGTGGCTGAGGGGTGGCGCGGGATACACATTTTGGGGTCGGGTAATGCCAGCGGTTTGATAAATGAACGAGCTTAATAATTGCTCGTTCAATCTGCAAAAAGTTTATGAAAAGGTTATTGATCATATTTCTTGCTCTTCCATTCTGGTGCGCTGCCCAGACTGCGGGCAGCTATGTGCAGAGCGGGAACATTAAGGCGAAGGAAAAAGACTACCAGGGCGCAATAGCCGATTTCACCAAAGCCATACAATTGGGCGATGCGAAAGCGTCGACCTACTTTTATCGCGCTAATGCTTATGCCAAATTAAATGAACAACGCGAGGCCATAGCAGACTTTACAAAAACTATCGAGCTCGACCCCGGTAATATTAACGCCTGGTTTTATCGTGCCGACGCCAAAAATGCCATCGATGACTATACAGGCGCTATTGCCGATTTTAACAAAGCGATCTCGTTAAGCAGTCATCCCAGCGCCGATATGTACCATTACCGTGCTAATGCCAAAGCCAATTCAGGCGACTATGCAGGCGCTGAGGCTGATTTTACAGCGGCCATCCGGCTGACCCCGAACGACCCATCCTTATATGAATATCGCGGGGTGGCTAAAAGCAACCAGAAAAATGAAAAAGCTGCTATCGCTGATTACGACAGAGCGATTAAAATGGACCCCAATAACGCCGACCTGGCCTTTTACCGTGCCAACGCGAAGGGTAATTTAGGCGATTATAAAGGGGCGATTGCCGATTATACAACTGCCATTAAGCTTAATCCTCGGAACGTCGAGGCAGTCTTTTACCGTGGTAATGCCGAGGCGAATCTGGCAGACTACGAAAATGCGATTGCCGATTACAAGCAAACCATCCAAATGAACCCGCGTACGCCGCACGTTTATAAATACCTGGCCAATGCGCTCGGGCACAGCGAGGATACCCGATCGGCATTGGAATATTTTGGCGGCCTGATCAAAAAGGATCCCAATAACGCCGAGCTTTACCTGTACGACGGCATGGTCAAAAAAGACCTGGGCGATAAACAAGGCGCCCTGGACGATTTTGAAAAGTCCATTGAGCTGGATCCCAAAAGCAGCGACGCATACCAGGCGCGCGGCGATATCAAACTTGAGCTCGCCAATTATGACGAAGCCAAGGACGACGCTGACACTGCCCTTAAACTCGACCCGAAGAATAGCGCGGCCTATATAACGCGCTCACGGGCGAACATGGGCTTGCAGGATACCAGTGGCGCGTTAAAGGATATTAACATGGCTGTCGATTATGCCAAGAGCAACGACTATGCCTATGCTGTGCGCGGCGACGTTGAAACCGCTATGAAACAATATACCGCGGCATTAAAGGATTATGACAAGGCTGTTGATCTGAACGCGGGTAATTCGGAAAATTACATCAAACGCATAGCCGCCCGGATAAAGACCGGCGACCGGGCAGGGGCTTCGCAGGATTTTAAAAAGATCATGGAGCTTAATTCCAAAGATTACAGCATGTACTCGCGCCTGGGCTACCTGGCGATCGGCAACCGTTTTTACGGCGAGGCGCTGCGGGTTTTTAACCTGCTGGTCTCCAAATTTCCGAAGAATATCAAATACTATATCCAGCGCGGGATTGCCAACGAGAAGCTGGGCAACCTGCATGAAGCCTTAGCCGACGACAATAAAGTGCTGCAAATGGACAATACCAGTATCGACGGCTACCATAACCGCGGCGGCGTAAAGGCCGCGATGAAGGATTACGACGGCGCGATGGAGGACGTGGATAAGGCGATCTCTCTTAACGATAAGGACGATAAAGCCTATTTGATCCGCGGCAATATCAAAATGACCCTGAAAAACTACCAGGGCGCCAAAGACGATTACAGCAGTGCTTTGTTCTTCGACCTGGACGACAATATCGAAGCTTTCGCTTATCGCGGCCTGGCCGAAAGCTACCTCGGCGAAAAGGAAGCCGCAAATGCTGATCTGAATGAGGCCACCCGCCTCAGTCCCAATAACGAAGAGATCTACTATACGGGCGGCCTGATCCAAATCAACCTGAACAATAAGTCCGGCGCATGCAGCGATTTTAACAAGGCTGCTGAAATAGGCTCAAAAGCGGCGCAGGGAAAGGTTAAGGAATACTGTAAATAAAACTTAAAATGAGCGTTGTCATCCTGAGTTCGTCGAAGGATAAGGTGCGAAGGCCCGGCGCTCATGCTTCGACTGGCTCAGCATGACAACCCGTTTTATAGGCTTCATAACTGTCGCAAACTCGCTTACGCACGGATTACCTTTTAGTCGTTCGCCTTTGAAGAGGGGTGGGGTTAGGCTTAAAACATCTCCCCAATCACCTTCTCCCTGTAATCAAACACCTCCTCCAGCTTTTTCGCGACGACCAGGCTATTCGCGATCCTGCCGATAAAGCCCCAGCCGATGGCATAGTTTACAATGTCCGTCATCAATACTCCACTGTCAACTTCTTTAAAATGGTGTTGATGATGCCACAGCGCATAGGGGCCGAAACGTTGCTCATCGATAAAATATTCTTTTTCTTTTACCTGCGTTATCTCGGTCATCCAGTTCATGCGGATACCAAACAGCGGCGATACTTTGTAAGTGATGATCATGCCGGCGTAAACCTTATCCTTAGGTTTGAAATCGGAGGTAACCACGAAGTTCATATCAGGCGGCGTTATCTTCGCCAGGTTAAGCGGCGAGGTAAAGAAATCCCAGGCCTTATCAAGCGACGTCGGGATCAGTGTTTCGCGGCGGAAGCAGTATGTTTTCACGATAAGATATACGTAAATAAATATTATTCCGGTTTGTTTAAATTCATACGCATTTCTAAAAGCAAGGGCATAAAGCCTGCCTTTTCATAAGCCCTGATAGCGCTCGGGTTGTTATGATACACTTCCAACCTGAACTCGGTAATATCCCTGGACAGCGCCCAACGCTGCAGCGCCTCCATGATCACCTGGTTAATGCCCTTGCCGCGATGGTTGGGTTTTACATACATAAAACCCACGTGCGCGTGTTGCTGGTGTTTTAAATAGCTCTTGGAGTCTACAATATGTGCGTAACCGCTACCGACAAGTTCTCCGTCCTGTTCCGCCACGATAACTTCCGCATCAGGCGACTCGATCAATGCGGCCAGGTCGTAGTAATGTGCGTCGCCTTCCTTTATCGTCGAATCTAATGGACGCTCAAATTCCATAATGCCCCGTTCGAAATCAAGCAGGGCATCGAGGTCGGCTAAAGTCGCTCTACGGGTGACAATTGGGTTCATCGATAAAAATTTGATGCTAAAGTAACCAACGGAAGAGAAAGCAGGGTTGTTTTAGGAGGGTCGGTCTCCAGGGGCAGCGTTTTTCTGCCATCTTGAATAAAGTCGTTAATCTTTAGTCATAAGCCTGAAGCCACTGTCCCGGTGATGACTTAAGACTCAGAACTTAAGACTTCTGACTCAATTACTGTACTATTTTATTCGCGCAATAGGAACTGGCGAAGGCTTCCGGTTTGGCTTTGAACACAAAGCCCATGCTCAGGATGTAACCCATAGCTTCGTGCAAAGCCTGGTTCGACTTGAACATCGGGTTGGTGTTGATGTCGGCATGCACTTCCAGGTCAACATCGTACAGGTCGAGCAAATCGCACAGTTTGTAAGCAATGTCGATGGATTTTTGCACTTCGGTCAGCATACGTTCCTTAATGCTCATCTTTTGCCCGGTGCGCTCCTGGTGGATGTACATAAAGCCGCCGCGTTTCTCGCGCAGGAAAACGATCACCGTGGCAAAATCGGTAATGTTGCCCTTCACCTGCGAGTCGGTACCGATGCAAACTTTAAGCTTGTTACCCAGGTTCGTCTCCCTTTCGATGGCTTTTTCAACCTCTTCGAGGATGGGCGTGTGAATGATCTCGCCGCTAAATTTTCTCCAGGTCATAAAATTTTCTTAAGTTAATTTTAAGTGACCTGATTTTCAGGTCTATAAAATTAAGCGATAACTCTGCATATAAATGTCAAGCCAGTGTGATTTATTTGTTAACAAGTGTGGCTTTATTAACAGTTGTGCAATTGGGGCATAATTGCCGGTCAGCATGTAACTTTTTTAAAATCTTCCTTCGGCGAGTCGCATACTGAGCACGAATAGTTGTCGATACTCTCAAATCGCGTACCCGCTGCGATGTTGTTCAACTCGTCCCCATACTGTTCGTCGTAAATATTCAGGCAGTTTTTGCATTGGTACGCGGGGCGCTTATTGCTTTTACCGTCGTCGTCTTTCGGCTGCTGTTTAAAGCCTGCCTCAACTTTATCCTTAACGGAGGCCGAGTAATAATATTCACACAGTTCCGCGAGGTTTGAAGCCAGCTCTTCTATTCCCAGCCCTTCCTTATACACAATTAAGTCTTTATTGTTCGGATTAAAGTCGCGCGTATGTTGAATATCGAACATGCCGGGCGATTGTTTCCTGATCACTACAGATCCCAGTAAGCCCGTTTTATGCTGCGTTTTAATGGCAAAGCTAAGGCGGTAAGTACGCAGGTCGGCCTCTTCGAATTCGCGAACCAGCTTATGTTTCAGGCTTAACCCTTCTTCGCAAAGGTCCTCGATCTGCCAGTTGAGCTCGTTGGCGGCGTGACGAACATTGAGCCGGTATTTATCTAAAATGTGTCCCCATTCAATGCGGTTAGCCTGTTCAATGCCTTTAATGATGATCGATTTCCAGGGTGTGGTATAGATCTGGCCGATCCGGGTCTTGATGCATAACGAACATACATCTTTTAGGAACTCAAGAGGGAACAACTCGTTGCGCCGGTAGATACCCAGCCAGTAGTTGCCGTTGCTATATTTGTTAAAGCCCTCGTAGTACGGGAGGTAAAAGTCGGGTAACTTCAGCGGCTCGCCTCGATGGCTAAGCGACGTCGGTATTTTGGAGCTGACCATCTTATAAAAGAATAGTTCGTTAACTTTTTGCTGGTCAAAAAAGTACTCTTTTTGTCCAAAAATTACGTCCTCAGCGATCTTTGACAACGTGGCTATATCATCCGAATAAATTAACGAGGGCCATTGGTAAAATTGGTTGGACTTGGGGAAGCGGATATAAAAATGCCAGTAATTACTGATGTCGGACGAGATGAAATTAAGGTTTCCGCTAAAGAACGGCACGAAAGTTTGCTGTTGATCAACCAGGTTTATCTTGAGCCTTGGCTGATGGCTGAACAAGTCGAAAATATCGCGGTAAACGCCTTCCTTTAGCCAGCTCTCGTTACTGAAAATGGTATCGCAAACATACGAGCTGATGATGTTAGCATATTCGTCAGTATCCACTTCATAGGCGATGTTCACACGAAGCATTTCCATCTCCAGGGTTTCGAGATCACTATTTTTAATAGTGAAATATAACTGCTGGCGGTTGCCAAACCGTACTTCCTTCGCGCCGGCGCTTTCAGCGATCAGTAATATTTCGTACAGATCGCCCGCCGAAACGTATCCTCCCGGGAGGTTTATTTTGATAATATGCTCCATAAATTTTTATCCCTGCGGGATCAAATTTTTTAATGCTTCGTCCAGCAAGCGTTTCACCTCCGGCCGGCACGAGCCGCAGCCTGTTCCGGCCCCGGTTGATGCGCAGAGGTCCTTCATGTTATCGCAGCCTTCCGCTATTTTTTTATTGATGTTTTCGCTTCCCACGTTATTGCAGCTGCAGACCAGGGCGCCCAGTAACGGATCAGCTTTATTACCGCTGCGCAGCAATTGAAGGCGCTTTTCGCTCAGTTCAATTTTATCCGCTATCAGCTCACGAAACTCCAGGAATTCGCTCTTATCACCAATGAGTATAGCACCCACCAGTTTGTCTTCATGAATAATGCATTTTTTGTAATAACGCTTAGCCTTATCGATAAAGATCACCTCCTCGTAATTGCCCTCTGCCGGGCATTCTGACATGCCGATGCTGCATAGATCGAACCCGTGAATTTTGATGATATTCATCAGCGTCGAGCCTTTGTAGTAACTGGCGATATCGCCGTTCAAATATTTAGCAACTACTTCGGCCTGTTGCTCGGCGGCCGCTGTGAAGCCGTATAACTCGCCGTCGTGCTCGGCAATTTCGCCCACTGCATAAATGGCAGGGTCGCTGGTTTGCATACGCTCGTTCACAATCACGCCACGATTGCAATTAAGGCTGCTATTTTTGGCCAATTCGGTATTTGGTATGGTGCCTATCGCAATGATCATTGCATCACAGTCGATCTTGCGGCCGCTTCGCAAACCAATACCCGTCAGCCTGGATCGGCCGTAATACAACTGCACCTCGTCATTGTAATAAATGTCGCAACCCTGGTCGGCCATTTCTTCGCTCAGCAACTGGCTGCCTAAAGTGTCCAGTTGCTTGTTCAGGAACCGGGACGTACGATGGATGATGGTAACCCGGGTGCCCATTTCGCGCAGCGCTGCCGCCATCTCGAGGCCAAGCAAGCCTCCGCCGACAATCACCACATGTCCGTCAGCCGGCATGTTTTTTTTAAAATTGTCTGCATCGGTCCGGCTGCGCATGGTGAAAATACCGGGCAGTACCGGCATGTTTTTTGGCCGCGCTGGGCTGCTGCCAGTGGCCAGTACCAGGACGTCATAAGAATATTTAAGGCCCCGCGAATCTGTCACCTGCTTGTTGGCCCTGTCGATCCTGTCGATGCTTACACCTTTTAGCAGGCGAATATTATAGGCCGGCTCCTCCGAGTCTTTCATCTTTACCAGTTGCTCCCACTGCAACTCGCCGCTGATGTAATCGGGCAGCATCACCCGGTTATAGAAGGGGAAATTTTCCTTGCTGAAAATAGTGATCTCATCATCGGGGTTCAATTCCCGATAGGATTTCACAAAACCAAAGGCCGCGGCCCCGGCGCCGACAACGATAATACGTTGGTGAGGCTTCCTGTATTTCTGAACACTGACCGCGCAGTATTTAAAATCAGGCTCTTTCGAGATGGGGTCCACAACATCATTGGTGATGTTATTGGCGCGGTTAAGATCGCTGCCCAGTATTTTACCCCAGTGCATCGGGATAAAAATGACGCCCTTTTTGATTGCTGGAGTAATTTTAGCTTTTACCCGAACTTCGCCGCGGCGTGAGTTGATCACCGCTACATCGCCATCTTTAAGTCTAAGCGCTTCAGCGTCGGCCGGGTTGATCTCGGCAAAAGCTTCCTTCAGGTGCTGGTTCAGCTTGTTCACTTTGCCGGTTTTGCTCATCGTATGCCATTGATCGCGGATGCGGCCGGTGGTCAGGATAAAAGGGTAATCGGGATCTGTCGTTTCGGCCGAAAGAGTATCCGGTACGTTATGAATGACAGCTTTTTGCGATGGGGTGTAAAATGTGTTATCGGTAAACAGCCTGGGCGTCCCGGCCATTTTGCTTTTCTTTTTATAAGGCCATTGCACCGATCCGTTTTCTTTTATGCTATCATGGCTTAGTCCGCTGATATCGATGCTGGTTTTCGAAGTTAACCGGGCATGTTCCGCATAAATCGCCGCGGCGTTCTCAAAATCGAAACCTTTATAACCCATTTTTTGCGCAAAACGGCAGATGATCTCCGCATCGGGCAGCGCTTCGCCCGGCGGTTCGATAATCTTGTTCAGATAGCTGATGCGCCGCTCCGAGTTGGTCATGGTGCCTTCCTTTTCGGCCCAGGCGGCGGCAGGGAGAATCACGTCGGCGAAAGCCAGTGTTTCCGGTTTATTGCTGATCTCCTGCACCACCACAAATTTTGCTTTTTTCAGCGCCCGCTCCACAAACCGGGCATTGGGCATGCTGGTGACCGGGTTGGTGCACAATATCCAGATCGCTTTCAGCCGGCCTTCATCCAATGCTTTAAACATCTCCGTAGCTGTTAAACCCGGGGCGGGGCTGATCGTCGTTCCGTCCCAGAATTTCTGCACATCTTCGCGATGCTGCGGATTATTCAGATCGCGGTGTGCGGGAAGCAGGTTCGCCAAACCGCCAACCTCGCGACCACCCATGGCGTTGGGCTGTCCGGTAAGCGACAAAGGGCCTGAACCCGGTTTGCCGATGTGACCGGTAATCAAATTCAGATTGATCAGGCTAAGATTTTTATTAACCCCGACCGAGCTTTGATTTAACCCCATGGTCCACATCGAGATAAAGCCTTTCACGTCGCCGATATAACGGGCAGCCAGGCGAATGTCTTCCTCATCCAAACCGCAGATCTGCGCCGCCTCGCTCAGTGTCCGCTGAAAAACCAGCGAGCTGTAAGCTTCAAAACCTTCGGTATGATTTCTAACAAAATCAATATCAATATCGCCGTTCTCGATCAGCAGCCGGCCGATGGCGTGGTTTAGCGTAACATCAGTGCCGGGATTGAGCCGCAAATGCAGGTCAGCAATAGAACAACTATCCGTGACGCGCGGATCAACGATAATGATCTTTGCATTTGGGTTGACTGCTTTGTGGTTTTCAACTCTTCGCCATAAAATGGGGTGGCACCAGGCCGGGTTTGCGCCGATGACGTAGAAGCAATCGGCCAGTTCGATATCGTCATAGCAAACGGGGACGCTGTCTTCGCCCAAGGCCATTTTGTAAGCGGCGACGGCACTGCTCATGCACAGGCGTGAGTTAGTGTCGATATTGTTGCTGCCGATGAACCCCTTCATCAGCTTATTGATCACATAATATTCCTCGGTGAGGCACTGCCCTGAAGCATAAATGGCCACCGAGTCGGGGCCGTATTTGTTAATGAAGGTTTTGAACACCGCCGCTACGCGGTCGAGCGCTTCGTTCCAGCTTACCCTTTGCATCGGCAGGCTCCGGTTGTAACGCATCTGCGGGTACAGAAGCCTGTCGCTGCGGTCATTCACTGTGTAGTGCAGGTTCATGCCTTTGTTACAAAGCATGCCGCGATTTACGGGGTAATCCTTATTGCCTTCGACTGAAATATTGTCGTTTTTTTCTTTATGAATAACCACCCCACAGCCGACCCCGCAGTAACAGCAGGTTGACGTAAGTTTATTGGCAGTATTTTTATTTGCGGACATGGTTATCTCATTTTAGCTGTATTATGCGCGCTCTCCTCCGGAGAAGGCTGGGGTGAGGCTTAAAGGTTGTGCTTCCGCCTGAACCAATTTCTCTTTTCGGAAACGGGTTACCAGGACGATAAGCGAAACAGCAATTACCATATAACCGATATAAGTAAATGCCTGCACGTAAGTAATCGACGTTGATTTGAACAGGAAGCCGAACAGCATACCGCCCAGGTTGCCCCCTGCTCCGACGATGCCGGCCACCAGGCCTACATTTTTTTCATTGATAAATGGAACGATGCCGTAAGTGGCGCCGTTGGACATTTTGAGGAATAGGGCGAACGTCAGCATAAAGCTGATGGCGGCAACCAGCGAGCCCGCATGGGCAAACAGCAATAATCCACATCCTTCAAGCAGCAGTGCGCCCGCAAGTAATAAACCTTTGCCGCGCAAGCCGTATTTGCCCCCAGCCTTATCCGACACAATACCTCCCAAAGCGCGCGCAAAAAGATTCATGGAGCCAAATGCGCCGGCCCAAAGACCTGCTACTTTCTGCGAAAGGTGAAAGGAATCGACAAAGTGCAGTGAGGCCACATTGTCAAAAGTGATTTCCATACCAAAGCACATAGCGTAGGCGATGGTCAGGACCCATATGCGCCAGTCGGCAAGCACCGCCCAATTCGTTTTATGCGATTTTGATTTGGTATAGCCAATTTCGTCATAGTTACCTTCAGGGGTGTCTTTAGTGAACTTCCAGTACAGGAAAGCAATTATCAGCATCATTACTCCCGGCACGATCATGGCATAGCGCCAAGCTTCAGCTTTGGTATAACCGAAACCAACGATGGCCGCGAAGATCAATGGCATAGCCATATTCGTGACGCCGCCGCCCAGGTTGCCCCATCCTCCGGTTACGGCATTGGCGGTTCCTTTAATTTTAGGCGCAAACATCATTGAAGTATGGAACTGCGTGATCACAAATGAAGCGCCGATGACGCCTATAGCCAGGCGGAACAATAAAAAGGTGACATAGCTATGCGCCAGGCCGACCAGGAACACGGGAATTGAGCCGACCAACAGGAGCCTTACAGCAGTCTTACGCGGGCCCCAGGTATCGCAAAGTTTGCCTATAATAAGGCGTGCAATAATGGTTGAGGCAACTGAAGCAATGATGGTATTGCCTACCTGGGCTTTGGTGAGGTGCAATTCGGCACGGATGGTTGGCATCAGCGGCGCCAGGCCAAACCAACCGAAGAAGCACACAAAGAACATGAGCCAGGTGAGGTGAAAAGTGCGCATTTGTACGCCTTTGACGGAGAATATATTGAGTTTGGTGAGTTGATGTTTCATGAGCGTAATTTTTAAGCCGTTAGTCGGGAAGGCTATTTGTTTAAAAATTCGGGTTTGATATTCAATTGCAGATAAGTCCATACCGGGCTGAGCCTGGCCGTACCCGGCGTTATGTTTTTGGCATACTCCATACTTGTAGTGGCCGCCATGTAGGAGAGCCCTAAGTCAACATTGGTAAATTTATTTAGCTTGTATCCGGTAGTCAGATCGAACTCGGTGCCCAGGTACTTGCTGACGGGCTGTCCTGTGGCGTCTTTCTGTTCTTGTGCCAGGTAGAAGTAGTGGTTCGCCAGCTCTACAGAAAGGCGGCTTGCGCTGTACTTTACCTTCAAATAAGGGTTGCTTAAGCCGCCCGTTGGCGCGCCACTTACCGCATAGAAATAATCCATATATCCCCAGAATTTATGCGGGGTGCCGTAAAGCGGGTCAAAGCGGTGGTCGGTAGCTGAACCGTTGAAGCTATCATTGCCCGAAAGGTAATCCCAACCGGCGGTATAACCCACCATGCCCGGTTTATAGGTCAACGAAAGTGTATAGGTATAAGCGCTCAGCGAAGCGCCGTCGCGATCGCGGCCGCCCTGGTAATAGTAACCGGCCGTACCAAGCCATTGGTCGCTGCTGCCAAATACAGGGTTGGCCAGGATGCCGGTAGTGAACCTGGTGTTAACGCCGGGCTGGTTAAATCTGTGGCCATATACATAGCCGACGTCGATGCCCGATACATTTTTTACCGAATCGACGATGTATTTGCCAAATTGATCGGTGAGGAACAGGCCTGAAATTTTGGTCTTGTTGAGTTTCCTGGCGATGTATAAATATTGCATCGCCTTATAATCCTGACTGGCGGCGTTAGTACCGGGCGGATTAGCAAACGCCGGGCTGCCGTTTTTCGCGCTGATGCCCGAGCTATTGACCAGCGGGATCAGGCCGGCCGGTGTATTGACCAGGTCGCCCTTGCTGTCTTTGACGGTTGCAGGAACGTTGGCCGGCGTATAATAGGTGCCGTTGTAATT
>DASZVE010000045.1:0-14248 GCA_035547095.1 Mucilaginibacter sp. | reverse complement strand
CTCCGAGGGAACTTATTATGTGGCGACACCCAAAGAATTCTTTTTATTCTTTCCTGCTGATGCACACCGGCCGAACATCAAAGTCGATGGCTATGATAACGTTAAAAAATTAGTTATCAAGATAAGGTATGTGCAGTAATGCGCATACCTTATACAGCGATGCTTGACGGTTTGCGGGTCAATAGCCTTATAATCGCCCAGGCAGTTATATAAGCGAAAGCGCAAACAATAAACATAATGAGATAGGCTGTTTGGGGATGCGTATGATAAGCGGTATTCAATATACCCGATAGCCGCTGAATAATTACGCCGCCAATACCACCGGCCATACCGCCGATACCGGTAACCGAGCCGATGGCTTTTTTAGGGAACATATCTGACACTGTTGTGAACAGGTTGGCCGACCATGCCTGGTGCGCCGCAGCGCCGATGCAGATCATGGCGATAGCAAGCGTAGAGGCATAATTGCCAAATACCGCTTTATCACCAAAATACTGTGTCAGCAGCAGTACCAGCGGGAGCAGGGCAATGATGAACATAGCTGTCATACGAGCCTTAAATACCGGCATGCCCCGGTTGATCATCGTGCGCGGAAGATTGCCGCCGTAAGTGCTGCCGATTATCGAAATAGCGTATACGATAAATGTGGGCCACATGATCTGGTGGAGCGTCATCCCGAACTGCTTTTTCAGGTAGTCGGGCAGCCAGAAGAGCAAAAACCACCAGATACCATCCGTCATGAACTTACCCCAGAAAAAGGCCCAGGTTTGCGGGTAACGGAACAGCCTCCACCAGGAAACTTTCTCGTTTACGGCCACATCCTCGGAGGGGGCGACATGCATCGCCAGGTCATCTTCATGGATAAAATCAAATTCCTCTTGGGATAAATGTTTGCATTCGGAAGGCTTACTATAGAGCCAAAACCAAAAGATAAGCCACAGGAAACCTACCGATCCGGTTATGATATAAGCCATTTTCCAGCCCAAAGCCTCGCCCCAGTGGATAAGGCACCAGGGTACAAATAAAGCAGCTATCATGGCACCGATGTTAGCGCCGCTGTTGAAAATGCCGGTTGCCAGTGCGCGTTCCCGCTTGGGGAACCATTCTGCCACGGCTTTGATTGAGGCCGGGAAATTTCCTGCTTCGCCTATACCGAATAAACTTCTTACCATGGTATGAACCACAACCGAACTGCCCGCAAAAGCATTCAGTATGCCGAAGATCGACCAGGTAATCAGCGAAAACGCCAGCCCCAGTTTGGTGCCTATTCTATCGATAACCAGGCCGGCGATAATGGTGATTCCGGCATAAAAAGCGGTAAAAAATGAAGTGATGTATGAATATTCATTGTCTGTCCAACCGAAGCCGCCTTTTGCTATAGGAGTGCAGAAGTAATCCTTCACATAGCTGATCACCTGCCGGTCCATATAGTTGATGGTGGTAGAAAACAGCAGCAACGTTGCAATTACCCATCTATAGTTTCCTACTCTATCCGCTTTTATCATAATTTGAACTGGTTTTACCTGGCAGCTTCTACAAGTTTCAGCGCGTTCTGGGTGTCAATATACAACCGATCGTACAATTGTTGTGATAAAATCTCCTTAGTTATCAATTTGCTTCCCATACCCACAGCGCAAACACCGGCCTTGAACCAGCCGTTGATGTTGTCGAAATTCATTTCGACGCCGCCCGTCGGCATAAATAATTGCCCCGGAAACAATTCCTTTATCGAATTTAAAAAACCCGGACCGAGAATATTCGCTGGAAACAGTTTGATGAGTTGTGCTCCGTGCCGCTGCGCCAGGCTGATTTCGGTTGGCGTCATACATCCGGGGCACCATAGTAGCTCGTGTTTCGCCGCTAATTGTGCAATTTCCGGGTCTACGATGGGAGCGATGATAAATTCGGCCCCGGCCGCAATAAAATCCGATGCTTCTTTTGCTGTTTTTATAGTGCCTATGCCTAAAAACAGGTCAGGCATTTCTTTTTGTTTCGCATCAATCAGCAGTCTAAAGTTTTCGAGAGCGGCGGGGCCCCGGTTGGTATATTCCAGTACCCTTACGCCTGCTTTATACAATGCACCTGTTACCTCCAGGCTGGTTTCGGCGTCCTCATGAAAAAATAGGGGGAGCATACCCTGCGTGGTGATGCTATTTAATATGTCCGACTGGCGTTGACTCATTTAAACGATTTTTAATTTCCTCTACGGTTTTATTGGTGGTATCGCTGTCGATAAACAACTTATCAAAGGCGCTCAAAGTTGCGAATTCAAGTATCTGGTCGGGATGGTGATGGTTATAAACGCCATAGATCAGCCCGGCCATAAAGCAATCGCCGCTGCCTACCTTGTTGACGATCTTTTCACAAGCGTGTTCAGCCGAGCTGTAAAAACGACCGTCGGTGTATAACGACGTGTAATAATTAATGCCATCGTTTGCGTCAAACCTAAAGGTATTGGCCACCGTTCGGCATTTCGGATATTTTTCAGTGATGTGCTGCGAGGTTTCCAACGCTGCCTGCAAATAATGGTCTTTTTGCGCAGTCTCACCAAGACTGGATGGAACCGGGATATCGAGCATTTTTTCGGCTGCCCAAACGTTGCCCATAATCAAGTCGCAATGTTTTGCGAGATGTGGAATTACATCGTGCGGCTGCTTGCCGTATTGCCATAGCTTCGCGCGGTAGTTAAGATCGATAGAAGTAGTGATGTTTTTGCGCGAAGCAGCAATTAGGGCCTCTTCGCAAACATCGGCTACATTCTGGCTGATAGCAGGACAGATAGCGCTGAAATTAAACCAACCGACACCATCAAGCACTTGATCCCAGTCGATCATCCCCGGTTTGAGCTCCGAAAATGCCGAACCAGCACGGTCATAGATCAGCGCGTTGTGTTTCAGATCGGCGCCTTTGGTCAAATAGTATAACCCAATCCGTTTACCCTGATAATATACCTGTGAAGTATCTATGGCTTTTTCTTCAAGAAACGCTGTGATTTGTGCCGACATACCATTGTCCGGCAAAGCGGTGATATATCTGGTCGGTATACCCCACAACGCCAGCGCCGTGGCTACATTCAATTCGGCTCCGCCAATAAAAAAAGGGACATTGTTTTCGTTCAACCAGTTGCCATCACCATCCAGGCTGACCCTGAATAATAATTCTCCAAAATTTAATACCGAACCAGGATGATTTTTATTTACCTCTTTTTGATTCATTAACCTGTAAAACAAGGAATTGAAAGGCCCAGTTGAAATAGGCCGTTTTCATTAGTGAACGTCAAAAGTATTGTTACCCGCACATCCGGTCAAACTTTGAGCTTATATTATTTACTCCATCGTTATAGTTGTAAGGTGTGGTAAGATTAGAGGGAAGTATAGCAGAGTCTGTGATCCAGATAGTTCCGGCTATACAGTTCGGTATACTTGTCTTTAAGGCTGTTACATATAGCGGAAGTGTACCGGCAATGGTGCTATCAAGGTTCGATATTGCCCTATGATCTCTTGAACATTTGTCAGGCTCAAATAAAATTATCTATCCCCGGGATTATGCGCCAATATTTATCACCATCTTCACGTCATGAGAATTTTAGGCCTGATTGGCGGGATCAGTTGGGTGTCGACTACCGATTATTACAAGCTGATCAACCAGGGTATCAACGACGAACTGGGTGGCCTGGAATTTGCGGAATGCATGATCTATTCGTTCAACTACGGCGACATCAAGCGCAATAACGATTCAGAAAACTGGGAGAACACATTACAGATGCTGACTAAGGCCTCGCTCGGCATGAAAAACGCGGGTGCTGAAGCTATTGTGCTTTGCGCCAATACTATGCATCTAATTGCAGATCGTTTGGAGCAAAAAGTTCAACTGCCTGTAATACACATCGCCACTGCAACGGCCGAAGCGGTTAAACAACAACGATTGAGCAAAGTCGGACTTCTGGGTACGAAATTTACTATGGAACGTAATTTCTTCAGGGATAAGCTGTCCGAACAGGATATTGACGTAGTAATACCCGGTGATGCTGACCGCGAAAAAATTCATTACACTATTTTCGAGGAGTTTGGCCGAAATATTTTTACAACTGAAACTAAACAATTTTATATCGATGTGATCCGCAGACTGGCCGCACAGGGCGCCGAAGGAATCATATTAGGATGCACCGAAATTCCAATGCTGCTGAACCAAAACGATGTGGATATACCGCTCTTTGATACCATGCTCATTCACGCTCAGGCAGCGGTAAGGTTTGCGCTTGGTTAGCAGCAAACGGAAACTTGGCACCGCGAACTCAAAGACTTGTCAAAAATTACCACCATTTTAGCGGGAATTCAATTTCGTCAACCGAGCCGGCGATCATGTCAGGTTTGAAAGCATAGTTACCCAGCTCTTCCTTTTTTGCAATGCCCGAAAGCACGAGGATGGTTTTGTAGCCCATTTGCACACCGCCTTGTATGTCCGTTTCCATCGTGTCGCCGACTACTGTCGTTTCAGCAGTTTCGAGGCCCAGGTACTTTCGCGCCGAACGCATCATTACCGGGCTCGGTTTGCCGGTAACAAAGGCTTTACGGCCTGTTGCTTCTTCTATCATAGCTGTCGTGGCCGCTATTCCCAAATTGTTCCAGCCAGGTTTTTTTGGCGACGGGTCGCGGTTGGTGGTGATAAATTTAGCGCCCGAAAGTATCATATCGACCGCGCGCTGCACCATTTCGAGCGTAAAATTGCGGCCCTCGCCAAGCACCACAAATTCAGGGTCGGTATTGACCAGCGTTACATTATTCTCGTGCAGGCTGGTAAGCAATCCGCCTTCGCCGAGAACATAAGCCGTAGTGCCGTTCGGGCTCTGGTCACCCAAAAACTTGCCTGTAGCCATTGCACTCGTGTAAATATGGTCTTCCGTCACCTCGATACCAAGTCCCTTCAGCTTGCGGACGGCCTCAAGGCGGGTACGCTGGCTGTTGTTGGTCATAAATGTGAACGGTATATTTTTTTCAAGCAACTTTTTTATAAATCGGTCGGCGCCTTCTATCAGCATTTCCCCGCTGTAAATAACCCCGTCCATATCGATGAGTAGTCCGTGTTTCATGGCATTAGTTACGTTTATTGAGCCGGGGTATAGTAACAGACCGGCTTGGGCAAAGATAGTGGACGGGGTATATTATGACATAATATGTTAACAATAATTCATCCACTTTCATATAAGTTAACGACTTGAACTGGAAACAGTAAATTAAAAAAATAACACAAAAAAGATATACACGGAAATGTAACTTATGCACATAACCCGGTTTCAAAAAACAAAAACCGGGTTACTCTGTTTACGAAAAAACCTGATTCCATGAGAAGATACTTATTCACATTCGCACTATTATTGCCCCTTTTTGCATTTTCACAAAAATTAAAGGAATACCATGCCTCCAATGGAATAACCTATCACCCCGGCGACACTATTAAACTAGGTTTAGGCTCCATGCCGAACGGCGATTTTAAATACATCCAAATCAACCAGTTATTGCCTGGTCCGCCCGACCCGCGGCGCAGCGGCGCAATGGCGGCAAGAAAAGATATGTCGAACGGCAGCTACATGATAAAAAAGATTGCCAAAGTGGAGCAGATGACTGGAGGAGAGCAGGTGGTTATTACGATACGTACCGGCGGATTGCCGACATGCGATGTATGGATCGAGGCGGCTATCACGGCATGCGAAGTAACCCCATGCGGACAGAAAACGCCGGGTGCCCCGGTTAGTGTAGCGGACGAGCTGATCAAACTAAAAAAACTGCTCGATGACGGTGCTATCACAAAAGCTGAATATGATGCACAAAAAAAGAAATTACTGGGCGAGTAGTTCCTTTTAAAACATATAGCTTATGCCAGCGGTATAGAAGAAATAGCTGCCGCTAATCCCGCCGCCGCTGTAATCGACCTGGTTAAATGGCCGGGTTAAATAAGGGGTAAAAGTAAATTGCCAGCTGGCTAAGGTATAAGCGATGGGCAGCGAGCCGCTGATTGCAAGCAGATTGTATTTTTTTACTTCCTGGCTTTTTTCGCTGGTAACGGTTTCATTCAGTATTTGCTGCTGGGATAACCCGGGAAAAAGCCTCGTAATAGGCGATATAAGAGCCGGATCGGCCACAGCTCTCGGTACCTGCGAGTTGACATAATAAGTCTCGGTAAACGACTGCGAACCGGCATAGCCCGTGATTGTAGGGGTTATTTTGAGCCCATTTAATTTCAACAAGCCCGTTTTAAGCAGCCAAATATCCCTTTCAGCCTGCATAGTGTTGATAATATCGCGGTTGCTGCCTTTGTCGAAGCTATAGGTGACGCCCAAAGTAATCTTAACCGGTCCATTGTAATTTAGCTGACCGTCGAGAAGCACATTGAACGACGAAAGGATGATCGGGCTGTTGTTGGTAATAAAGTACTTGGTAGCCGTTATATTTCCTCCGAATTTTCTGCCTGTGTCCAGCGAAAATATATAGCCGGGGGTTATACTGAGACCCTCGGCGCCCGACTTCGCTCCGTTAACATCCCAATATCCCAGCGCGCTCACAAACAGCCCATGTTTAAAAATCGCCGTCGCACCGGGCATTAGCACCGGAACATTTGTTGCGTCTCTTCGTCCGTCATAACTAAGGTTTGACATGTAGAGCGCGCTGGCATTAAAAGTTGTGCTATGTATACCCGGGAGCATCATCAGATCGGTGTCGACTATTTTCTTCTGTGCCGCCGACCTTAATGCCTGTAAGGAGAATACTGTGATAAATAGTAAGCCGTAAATAGTTTTCATAGATGATATATTGAATGAAGAGCTCCGTGGCGGAGCCCTTCATTTGCATGTTTATCATTTAACAGCCTGAGCGCTTATCTGCTCAGCCGAACCCGACCGTGCATCCGTGCTGTTTTTACCGGCGGTTGCAGAGGCTGAGACGTTGCCCGACGCTTTCATCTTCATACTGTTTTTACCTGCCTTAGCCTTGCTGCTGCCTGACGAAGCTGCTTGTCCGTTGGCGGCAAACTTTCCACTTTTAACGGACTTTTTATTGGATTGTTCACTTTTTGGGGCCGAATTTGTTTCCAAATTGCCGTTAGATCCGGCTACAGCGGTTGTCTTACCTGTTGTTGTTGTTGTATTATTTGCAGTCGCTTCTCCGGTTGTAGCGGCGTTAGTTGTTTTAGCGCTCGCGGTCTGACTTGCGGCTACTTTTGCCGAGGTATTTATAGAAGAGCCTGCTGTTGCTGCAGCGCTGCTGGTTTTACCTACAGTCGATCTTGCCGCAGAGACAGCACTAACAGCAGTTTGCCTTGTAATGGTGGTAGCATGGATCGCGGCATTTTTAACCGCTGCGGCTGTTGCCTGCCTTGATACACTTGCCCGCAAGGCGGCATTGGTAGCCGTAGAAACGGCAACATTAGCCTGTGCAAATGTTAACTGCGCGACGAACATGGTCGTTGCGAACAGGATAGTTTTTAATACATTTTTCATTGGTCTTGTGTTTAGTTCTACAATAAATGGCTTTCGGCCATTTTCTTTTTTGATGATATTCATAGCCGATGGTTTAATTATTTCGTAACATTCGCGTTACAGGTGCTGGAAATCAGTGTGAAAAAACATTTATCTAAAGCGTTTGGCACAATAGCCTGGAGTATTTAGGAGGAAAATACAATCGGCACGAACTTGAAATCAACAATACAATGTTTATTTTTAGCGCTGTATGACCACAAAAAACGACAAAAAAACCATTTGGGCATGGTGCATGTTCGACTGGGCCAACCAATCTTATAACATGGTGATCACCACCACCATTTTCCCGGCTTATTACGTTGGCGTAACAGCTAATACGGCTTATGGGAAAAACATGGTCAGCTTTTTCGGGCATACCTACGAGAATACCGTTTTGCAAAACTATATTTTAAGCCTATCTTACCTGATCATTGTGGTTACACTGCCTATCTTGACCTCGCTTGCAGATTACCGCGGAGCCAAAAAGTCATACCTACAAATATTTACTTTTGTGGGTAGCATTGCCTGCGCAGGATTGTATTTCTTGAAGGAAGGAGAACCGATAGAATTCCCTATGATCTGTTTTGGGTTGGCGACGATCGGATATTGTGGTGGCTTTGTTTTCTATAATTCCTACTTGCCGCAGATCGCCACTTTTGAAAAACAAAACGACGTCAGTGCCAAAGGTTTCATTTATGGCTTTGCCGGAAGCATTGTAGTGCAGTTAGTTTGTTTTGTAGGTGTGCTTTTCCATGATTCTTTTGGTATTACCGAAGATAAGGGTGCGCGGATTGCCTTCATCATCGTGTTTCTCTGGTGGATCGGTTTCGCGATTATTCCCTTTCGCATATTGCCCAAAGGAGAGCCAAATGTGGGATCACATAGATTTAATGTCTGGACCGGAGGATTCAAAGAGCTGGCTAAAGTGTTCCGCAACGTGCGGAGCATGCCGCTTGTAAAGCGTTTTCTGCCAGCCTTTTTCTTTTATTCGGTAGGCGTGCAAACCATTATGCTAGTGGCCGCCGAGTTTGCAGCAAAAGAATTGCACATGAAAGATGATGAATTGATCACCATTATCCTGGTCATACAGGTGGTGGCTATTTTAGGAGCATGGCTTACTTCGCTGGCATCGGATAAGTATGGCAATACCCGTTCACTGTTGGTGCTTGTCATTTTCTGGACCATAACTTGCCTATGCGTCTATTATATTACCAACAATATACAGTTTTATGTGGCTGCGTTCGCCGTAGGGTTGGTGATGGGAGGGGTGCAGTCCCTTTCCAGATCGACATATGCCAAGTTGCTGCCGCTCGACATACCGGACACGGCTTCCTATTTCAGTTTTTACGATGCAACGGAGAAGCTCTCTATCGTGGTTGGAATGGCTGCATTTGGCTATGTTGAACACAAGACTCATGAAATGAGAAATTCAACTTTAGTGCTCGACGGCTTCTTTTTTATCGGCCTTTTATTGTTGTTCGTGCTTCATTTTACCGAAAGAAAAACATCAAAAGCACAGGAAGTTGTAGCCGTGGAAATGTAGGAATAATGCGAACCAATCGCTTTTAGCAGGAGCCGCCCTTAGTCCTTCTCCACATTCCTTTCGATAGGCGGCTCCGCAAGCGAGTTTCATCAATTATATAAATACCAGGGGCATGGGGCAGCCATCCGCTCAAAAACCGTGTCGACTCTGACAATTCCACACTCGCCCAAATACTTTGCCTGGTAGGTGATCAGGTATTTAAATTCAAATCCCGGCAGCTTTGAACCCGGAAACGTTACGCTCCACAAAAACTTGTCGGTAAAGGGCTTCTTTGAGTAGTCTTCGATATGTTCGATCAAATACGGCATGCATTTAATTTGCAACGCATTTACATCCACAGTAACCGGCAAGTTTTCAGGATGCTTTTTAAAATACGATGCCAGTTCCGAACTCAGAGCCACCATCAGGCCACCTTCATTTTTCATGATCTTATTTGCTTTATACAAGTATTTAAACGTGCAGGCAGACGGCTGAGTTTGTACCTAAAATGAGGGGTATGGCAATTTGATTGTTGCAATAGGGCGATATACCGCCAGTATATTCAGGCGTCTTTCTCTTCACCCGAATCACGGAAGAGTCCATGCAATTCGTCTTTACCTCTCATCCTGTTATATAACATGACCACAATGGCCAGCAAACACAGGATATCAACGGCGATCAACATCCCAAATACGGTATCCATAGGTTAGTTAAGATAGCTTCGGCCGGCTTATATACGCAACTGCCTTACCTAATATAATAACTAATAGGAAATAAATAAAATATTATTTAATTTAGTTAAGCTATAAATAAGTGTATTGCACTACAATTCATTAGGCGATCCAACTAAAGTTGTATTTGTAAATTTTTTTGTTACAAATAATTTCCAAGTGGAATGTGGAGAGCATTTTTTACAAGCTCCTGCATAAAAATCGCAAATATAAATGTTCATTTTTTGTGGTTTGCAGGGTATCACTCCAATGGTTTAGAGTATTTTTTCTTTTATCTTAAATTTTTATTCTTTAGTTTAAAACACTAGCAGGTGTCAGGTGTTAAAGATAAAGATCATTACCAGCGATCGAACCTGATTAATATTACCAGTTTTCCAAAATAAACCATGACTTGCCATGAAAACCGTGTTACTTATTGATGATGAGCCGGAACTTTCAGAATTATTACAATTTTTGTTTAAGCAGTTCCATTACCAGGTTGTTGTTTTCCCGGCCACGGTCCCGGTCGCTAAGGTAAGGGAAGTCAATCCAGCAATAATTGTGCTGGACAACAATTTCAGGAGAAGCACCGATATAGGCTTTTGCCTGCAGTTGAAAAACGATCCTGAAACTAGCCGCATACCCATCCTCTTATTGTCGGCAAACGACAATCTGGGCCAGATCACAAGGGACAGCAGGGCGGATGGATACCTTGAAAAGCCATTTGATATCAGCGCTTTGCAGGGTACGGTGCAAAAAATATTAACCCGACCCAATGTTCCTGCCGCCTGATAAATAATTTTTACTGACGCTGGGACGAAATGTTGCGGCGCTGCGAAATGTTAAATAAAAAAGCTGCGCGATTAACGCAGCTGCACCTTAATCAACGTTATTTTCTTTTAATACAACTGCAGTGAGGTTGTTTGGCTTGGCGAAACCACTATACCGTAAAATGTATGGCCGGGCGCATATGCATTCTCACCAGTGTTGAACAGCATATGGAAGCTGGTTGGCGGGGTCCATGCATCATTCAAAATTACTTGATAGGTATCGGCTGCTATTGAAAATGGAGTAGTGGTACCGGGATATATCACCCCGCCAGGCCCGAATCCTCCAATGTTCTTAAATGTATATGATACAGCTACAGAGCTCCTGTTATAGATCGTAAAGGTAAGCATGGTTGGTTTTTTCAAAGCCACATGCGCTTTGCTTTTAGGGATAGTTAACGACATAAGTACAAATGCCGTCCCAAGGAGAATAAGAATTCCTCCTGATAAGATTAGTTTTTTCATAAGATTGGTTTTTTTAAGGTTTAATTAAAAATTGATTAAGGCATTATTTTATTATAGGTTAAAACAAACTTATAATAATTAATACTTAAAAACAAAAAAAACGATATATTTTTTTTAAAAGCAACGTTAATCCAAGAAAATATCTTACCTTATTCGCTAATATTGGTCTTGTGAACATTATTTTATATTTCCCTTTGAGATATTTGTGCATTTCTTAATGATTAATTAATTCTAATTTTCACAAATTCCTTTCCGAGTTATGGTAATCTTTGCCTTGATAAGATCATTGGAGAGGAATTTATTCACGTAAAAAGCTGTCGCATAACTACGTATTTATACCTGCCGCGTATTAATAATTGTCTTTAGATTTATCCGAAATTCAGCAGATTCTGTTTATGCCCGTACTTTTGCCTGTAAAAGGAACACCTGAAGACGATGCTGGAAGACTTTTCTGCGTTGAACACGGTAATAAGCTATATATAGAGTTGTCCGCAAATCTAATGACCATCAATGCTGTTGTCCGTCATTTCATGCTGATTGCGTCGAATTGGCAAGAGAGCTTGCGGAAATGTTAAATATTACCGACCTGATTATCAACTGATCCTTATTACGCCGATATGTCCCCTTTAAGCAATATATATCGTTCCCAGGGTCTCTCTGCAAGATGACCCTGCATGTCGACGTGAATTTGGTTCACCCTGGGCGACCGTCGCCTTTGTCTTTCATTAGTAAACAATCCACCAGCACAGCCGTTTATCATAAGTGAAACGGGTAAAACATAAAAAACCGTTGAATGTGGCTAAAGTGAAAAGCACCATTCGCGGTTGGAAAATTACTTATATCATCTTTGTCCTTATCATCTCGGCGCTCATCGTGCTTAGGCTGGCGCTGCCTGGTATTGTAAAACACTATGTGAATAAACAGCTAAACGAACTCCCGGGTTATACCGGTTATGTCGACGATATCGATATTGCGCTTTGGCGCGGGGCATACGTGATCAAGGGCCTGCACCTGAAAAAAAAGTCCGATCCGCCAAAATATCCATTCCTTTATATCGAACGGTCCGACCTTTCGATCGAGTGGGGGCCGTTGTTTCACGGCCGGCTGGTGGGAAAAGTAACCTGCGACAGGCCCATCCTCAACGTCCTGGCCACCGAAAGTATTTCAAAAGAACCTTCCAAAAACAGTTGGACGGCGACACTAAAAGCACTGATGCCGATTACCATTAACCTGTTTACTGTGAATGAAGGCCGGTTTGCCTACTATGACTTTGAAAAGAAACCGGCTCATCAGTGGCACTTAGACAATCTGCACCTAACGGCCACCAACCTGGCAAACGTGCAAAAAAAGGATGACCGGCTTCCATCCGACCTCAATCTGTCGGGCACAGCCATCGGTGGCGGCAGGTTAAAACTCGGCGCAAAAGTGAATGTGCTAAAACAAATGCCCGACTTTGACGGTGGTATACAATTAACTGATATCGACCTGCCAAGCCTTAACCCAATGCTGGAGGCCGACGTAAAGTTTGATGTTGAACGCGGCAAGCTCGACCTGTTTTGCAGGTTAAGCGTGATGAACGGCGAAATAAACGGTTATCTTAAGCCTTTTATCAAGAACCTGAAAGTACTGAATGTTAAAAAGGACATGAAGAAAGGCGGCGTGATACGTGTTGCCAAAAAGGCGGTCGTCGGACTATTCGCCGGTATACTGAAAAACCACAAGACTAAAAAGATAGCCACCATCGTTCCCCTGCACGGAAATGTCAGCAGTCCCAAAACCAGTCCCTGGCAAACTTTCATCGGCGTATTAAGGAACGCCTTCATACAGGCGCTTCATGAAAGTATCGGCGGGGATGCTGCCCGGCAAGAAGATGAGAAAACATAGCGCCGGAGCTTAAAACGATTACGATACCAGCCTGGAGCACGTAAACCTGCTAAAAATCACGTATAAAACACACGTATTTATGCGTATTGCATAATAATTAATAGAATTATATTTATATATAGTTTGGCCGCTACTCAATTCTATAAATGAGGCTCGTTTGTTGTAAACCAATGCCGCAAAAAACAGGAATGATGACATTACATATACATCTTTCATGCGGGTATAAACAAATCAATTGCCATCTACTGGCTTTAATATCGAATTTATGAAGCTTTTAAATTTACTGCCGGATATATGACATAGTGATACTTTTTTTTGGCCAATGGAAAAAGTTCTGATTATCGAAGATGATAAGGACAACCTGTTCGTTTTAGCCTATTGCATCGAAAAATTACTTGTCGAAGTAATCGCGAGACCGCAAATTGTTCCAATCTGTGAGATTATCAGAATTATGCCCGGCCTTATTATGCTTGACCATTGGGTCAATAAAGAAAACGGCAGCGACCTGTGCCTCGAAATAAAAAACGATCCGCGCACATCCCACATACCTGTAGTTTTGATTTCTGCAGTTATCAATCTCGAAGAAATTGCAAAGGAAAGCTGTGCGGACGATTACATAAATAAGCCTTATGACCTGGAAGACGTGGAATATGTCGTTAAAAAGTACCTGAATTTAAAACCCGCTTAGTCGTTGCTTGCCCGTTTTAAAATCTGTATCCAGTCAGTTGCCCGGTTAATTTAAAGATATCTTGGTAAAAATATTTCACCGTCCGCCGCAACGTTGTTTGTTATGATGGCGAGTGCGCAAGGCCTATGCGCCCTTTCGCATTTGCAGGCTGCTCATCAACTGGTCGTACAGGTCGCCCGAGGGCTTTTTCGGCTTGAACTTTTTGATCGTCGGCCTTTCGCCTTTGGCTTTCGCCTCGATGATCTTCATCAGCTCGGCAGGGTACTCGTTTTTGAACTGTGAAACATCGAACGGAGCGACATAAGTGTTGATTAACGCCAGTCCCATATCCATTTCCTTCTTGCTTATTGTCACGTCTTTGTCGATGTTCAATTCGTCAAAATCACGTATCTCTTGTGCAAAGCGGATAGTGTTGACTACTATAACGTCGTGTACAGGGTAGACCACCACCAGCGACTCGACATTCCGAAGTACAAATTTCGCAAGCCCCGCTTTTTTCGACTGCTTCAGCGATTGCAGCAGCAGCGCGTAGGATTTGTTTTTTTGGGTTTGCGGCGCCGTGTAATATGATTTTTCGAAATATACCGGGTTTACATCGGCAAGGTCGATAAAGCCGTCGATTTTAATTTCTTTCGTTTTTTC
>DASZVE010000044.1:0-95757 GCA_035547095.1 Mucilaginibacter sp. | reverse complement strand
CTGGCAAAAACTGTAAAAAAGTACATCCTCTGTTATACCAAAGACCTCATATAAACGTATTTAGGCAGGCGGATTTATAATTTGCTGCTTTAATTTTTACACTTAAATTTGCCCGATGCAATTTACCGCCGAGGAAATAGGTTTTATGCTGAACGGAACAGTTGAGGGCGACCCCGGCGCAACCGTAAGTAAACTGGCCAAAATAGAAGAAGCTTCCGAAGGTTCCCTGTCATTTTTATCCAACCCGAAGTACGAGCATTATTTGTATAGCACCGCTGCATCAGTGGTAATTGTCAACAATGACCTTAAGCTTTCAGGCCCGGTTAAAGCTACGCTTGTCCGCGTCGAAAATGCATATAGCGCTTTTTCGGTCCTGCTCGAAAAATACAATACAATCAAGCTGAACAAGACAGGCATTGAGCAGCCTTCCTTCATACATCCTTCAGCCCGGGTCGGCGAGAACTGCTACATAGGCGCATTTGCTTACATCGGCCCGGGTGCCAAAATCGGCAATAATTGTAAAATATATCCCAGTACCTACATTTCCGATAATGTTACACTGGGTGATAATGTAACACTTTTTCCTGGTGTTATCGTCTATTTTGACTGTGTAATCGGCAGCAATACGATCATCCATTCGGGAGCAATCATAGGAAGTGACGGCTTTGGCTTTGCACCCAACAATGACGGGACATACAACAAGATAAGCCAGATAGGGAACGTCATCATTGAGAATGACGTTGAGATTGGTTCAAATACTACCATTGACCGGGCGACGATGGGCTCGACGATAATTCGCAAAGGCGTAAAACTGGATAACCTGATCCAGGTCGCGCATAACGTCGAGATCGGCGCAAACACGGTAATTGCGGCTCAAACCGGTATTTCCGGAAGCACAAAAATTGGCGATAATGTTGTGATGGGAGGCCAGGTGGGGGTAGTTGGGCATGTGAACATCGCTAAGGGCAGCCTGATCATGGCTAAATCGGGCATCAACAAAAATATCACGGAGGAAAATAAAAAATGGGGTGGTATCCCATTTTTTGCGCCTTACCTTGAAAATTTACGAGTAGAAGTGGCGGTAACCCGTTTGCCGGCGCTTGAAAAAAAGGTTTTAGAATTAGAAAAAGTGATCGCTGAATTGCGAAAAGTGAGCGACAATTCAATGTAATACCCCGGGATGGACATTATGAACGTAAAACAAAAGACTATTAAATCGCCCGTGTCTGTTTCGGGCACCGGTTTGCACACCGGCGAAAAAGTGACCATGACCTTTAACCCGGCACCTGAAAATCACGGCTATAAGTTCAGAAGGATCGATGTGGAAGGATCGCCGATCATAGATGCGGATGTCGACAATGTAACCGATACCTCGCGCGGGACCACGATATCGCAGAATGGCACCAGTGTCAGCACCATTGAACACGTTCTTGCCGCATTGGTAGGCATGGAAATAGACAACGTGCTGATCGATCTTGACGGACCGGAAACTCCAATTATGGACGGCAGTTCCATCAAATTTGTGGACGCTATAACCAATGTCGGTTTAGCTGAGCAGGATGCCGACCGCGAATATTATCATATCCCCTACAATATCCACTATTCCGAACCCGACCGTAAAGTTGAAATGGTTGCCATGCCGCTCGACGATTACCGGTTTACATGCATGGTCGACTACAATTCACAGGTGCTGGGAAGCCAGCATGCCAGTATATCCACCATATCCGAATTTCAAAAAGAAATTGCTTCGTGCAGGACATTTTGCTTCCTGCATGAGCTGGAAATGCTGTTGCAGCACAACCTCATCAAAGGCGGCGATCTGAACAATGCTATCGTGGTGGTCGACAAAGATGTCGATGACGACGAACTGGCCCATCTTGCCAGGATATTTAACCGCAAAGACATCAAGGTCGCTCCGCAAGGCATACTGAATAATATCGAATTGCGCCATCAAAACGAACCCGCAAGGCACAAGCTGCTGGACATGATCGGCGACCTTGCGCTGGTGGGCGTTCCGCTGAGAGGGCATATTATGGCGGCGCGTCCCGGACATGCGGCTAATATCGCCTTTGCCAAAAAAATTAAAACACTGATTAAAAAGGAACGCAGCCGCAAGCACATAAAACTTTACGATCCCAATGCCAAGCCGGTGTACGATACCGTCGAGATCATGAAGATACTGCCCCACCGCCAGCCCATGCTCATGATCGATAAGATACTGGAGATCAGCAAAAACCATGTTGTAGGGTTAAAAAACGTAACGATGAACGAAGATCTGTTTGCGGGACATTTCCCGGGGCAACCCTTATTCCCGGGTGTGCTGCAGATTGAGGCAATGGCGCAAACCGGCGGTATATTGGTGCTGAATACGGTACCCGACCCGGAAAACTATATCACCCTGTTCCTGAAAATAGAGAATGCAAGATTTAAAGATAAAGTAGTACCGGGCGATACGATTATCTTCTATTGCAACCTGATAGCGCCGATACGCCGCGGTATTGCACAAATGAAAGGCATAGGCATGGTTGGTTCGAGGATAGTGGTTGAAGCCGAACTGATGGCGCAAATAGTTAGAAAGACTAAAGAAGAGAAAGAAAGCATAGAAACCGTAGCATGATACAGCCCCTCGCGTATATACATCCCCAGGCAAGGATCGCAGACAACGTGACGATCGAGCCATTCGTAACCATCCATAAAGACGTGGAAATTGGCGAAGGAACCTGGGTGGGATCGAATGCAACCATAATGGATGGCGCCCGCATCGGCAAAAACTGCCGTATATTCCCCGGAGCCGTTATATCCGCGCCACCGCAGGACCTGAAATATCGTGGCGAGCCAAGCACGGTAACCGTCGGCGACAATACTACCATTCGCGAATGTGTTACGCTGAACCGGGGTACCGCACTTGACAAAAACACGACAACCATAGGCAGCAATTGCCTTTTGATGGCTTACGTTCACGTAGCTCACGATTGCGTTATCGGCGATAACGTCATTATTGCCAACTCAGTGCAATTGGCAGGCCACATCAACATATATGATTATGCCTTTATCGGCGGCACTTCTGCGGTACACCAGTTCGTCGAGATCGGCACGCATAGTATGATATCAGGCGGGTCGCTGGTCCGTAAGGACGTACCGCCGTATACCAAGGCCGGACGGGAGCCCCTGTCGTACATCGGAATTAATTCCGTGGGACTTCGCCGAAGGGGCTACTCGGCCAATACCATCAACGAGATACAGGAGATATACCGCATTATATTCCTTAAAAAATATAATGTGAGTAAAGCGCTTGATATTATTGAAGCTGACTTTAAGCCTACAGTAGAGCGCGACGAGATCATTAACTTTATTTCGAATTCGCAACGCGGTATCATGAAGGGGTTTGGAAACTTATAAGTTTCCGGTTTGCAGTAATCGGTTAGCAAGTTACTGCCCACTGTAAACAGCCCACTGCAAACGGAAATGAAGATCACTCTCCAAAATATAGGCCGACGCTTTAACCGTGAATGGATATTCAGGAAGATCGACTATACTTTTCAGCCCAACGAAACTTATGCAATCCTTGGGCCTAACGGCTCGGGAAAATCCACTTTACTGAGCGTTTTAAATGGAAGCCTTTCTCCTTCTGAAGGAAAGATCGATTTCTTTTTAGGGGACGATCCCGTGGAGACTGAAACCGTTTACAAACAACTAACCCTGGCGGCGCCTTACCTGGAACTGATCGAAGAATTTACACTCGACGAAATGATCAGCTTTCACTTTAGGTTTAAGACATTTCGGCTCGGTCTGGACAAAGAAAAACTGATCGGCCTGCTTAACCTACCGGGAAGCCGGAATAAAATGATCAAATACTTTTCGTCGGGCATGAAACAGCGGCTTAAACTGGCCCTGGCGTTCAGCAGCGACACGTCCATGCTGATGCTGGATGAACCGACCTCCAACCTTGATAAACAGGGCGTTGAATGGTATCTAAGCCTGGTGCAGCAATTCGCGGCAAACCGCCTCACGATCATTTGTTCCAACCAGGAGCACGAATACAACTTTTGTAAAAACCGCCTGGATATTTCGGATTACAAGAAATAGCCCCGGAACTCATCTTTTTATCGAGGCATAATATTTGGTAAACTCCCGCTGAAAATACCTGTCCCAACTTCGCTGCTGCGCACTATTGAGCGAATAGTGGGTATCGTCGTCATAATCCAGCGTTAGCTGGGCATATTTGGCATGGATACGGTCGAATATGGCGCTGACTTCCGCCTTATAATTCCCGTCAAACTGCACGCGATCAAGAACAGCCTGTAGTTCCCGGCGCTCCAGCCAGGCGATATTGTAATGGCCCTGCTCATGGTCCAGCACCTCGGTAAGCATTTTAGCCGAGGTCATACGCGACAGGTCGATCCACGATCGTTCTTTATTCAGCGTTACTTCCGCGATAAACGTTAACTTATACTCGTCCCTTACCCGGGATACAGCAGTATGCAGGTCGACAAAGCAACTTGTGTAAGCGATCATATTGCCGCTGCGTTGCGGCGTTCCAAGAAAATCGGACACGACGAGCTGATGATAGACCTGCGCTTTAGCTAAGCCGGTGCCAAATATCACAAACAGCAGGATACCTGCCTTCTTCACAAAACCCGGCTTCATAAAAAATCAGTGAGAGCTACGAGAATTACTTTTCCTTTTTGACGTAATCGGTCTTCAAAAGGTTTAAACTCATTACCTCTTTCATTGTTCTTTCCATGCCGTCAACGGTTCCGTCAAGAAATATTATATTTCCCTGCGAATTTTCCGCAAAATGTTTAATAGCTTCCGTCCACATGGTAAAAAGAATTACGGACGTATCCATATCCGCTTTTTGCATTTCCTCTGCTGCGGCGCTCATACCCTTGGCTACTTCCTCACGGAACAATGCTATACCCTGGCCCCGCAATTGGGCTGCCTGGCGTTCGGCCTCTGCCGCAATTTTTATCGAGTTACCCTCGGCCTCGGCGGCCTTCGTCTTGGTGATCAATAGTGCCTGTCCCTCGTTCTCGGCAGCAGCCTTCAGGTTATTTGACGCCACTACCTGGCTCATCGATTTAAGTATTACATCGTCGAAGGTAATATCATTTAATTGAAGGTCCTGCAAATGATATCCCCAGGTTTCCAGCACCGGGTCCAGTTGTTCTTTAACGTGTGCTACGATATCGCTGCGAAGCGTAAGCACGTCAGCCTGCTTTTTGGTCGCTACATAGGCGCGAATTGAACCTTCGATGGTGCGGATCAAAGCTTGCATCAGGCTGCGTTCGTCGACAAACTTAAAGGCGACGTTTTTTATGGTTTCCTCCGCCTGGTCGAGCACCGAATAAAGCAGCATGGCCTTGAAATATACATTAGCCTGATCTATGGTCACGGCGCGGAACTCCAGCTCAACCGAACGGTTTTGTATGGATATCCGGCTGTATATCTGTTCGATCAGCGGCATCTTCAGGTTCAGCCCCGGCCGCAGTATGCGCCGGTATTTGCCAAAAACGGTGATGACCGCAATAGTGCCCTGTTTTACAGTCACAAACGACGAGAAAAGAATGATCAAACCGACAAAAACCAGCGCAAAAAAGATAATTGATGGGTTCATAACGATGTATTTGGAAGATTTAAATATAGCGGATTAATTGGGTATGGAATTTGTTTTTAAAAAGAAAAAACGAACTCTGCTATGAACTTAAAACGCACTTTCGGAACTATACTTACTGTGTTGGGAATCATCGGTCTTATTTACACGGCTGCCTCCATCATCCAGCACAGCGCGCATGGGTCGACGCTATTGGTTGTCGGAATTATCGGCTTGCTCTTTTTCTTTTCGGGAATAAGCCTGATCAAAACTACCACTGACGAGGTGAAGTAGAGACGCGATGCATCCCGTCTCTATGTTTTAATTCCTTGAAATAACCTCTCCATCGTCCGTGATCACCAAACCCGATTCCGGAAAATCTTTTTCAGTAAGCAACCGGATACGTATTGCCGCATGGTTAAGACTGTCGTATCTCAGCCCGGTCTCATGTGTTTGTCTGAAAGAGACGATATTACCTTTGATGAATTCCCCTTTTCGATTAAGATAGACTTTTAACAACGGCGCCAGGCCGCAAACACCTGCTACGCTCACGCATTTATAGGTACAAAAATTGCCAAGGCTGTAGGCGATCAGCCGCCCCTTGTATATTTCCATTGCCCGGCTTACATGAGGGCCATTGCCTAAAACAATATCGGCCCCGGCGTCTATAGCGATATGTGCAAAAAGATCGACGTTGCCTCGTTTACCACCCATGAACGATTCCATCTGGTGCGGTACGTGCTCATATAATGCGCCCTCAGCCCCGCCGTGAAAGGACACGATGACAATGTCGCATTGTTTCTTCAGCTTTCTTATAAGGCGTCCAACATGCTCGGTTTGTAAAAGTGAAACTGTGTGAGCATTGGGCGCAAATGCACAAAATCCATATTTTATACCTCTTCGCTCGAATATCGAAGTCGGGCAGGTTTCCAAACCGGCATAATGGATCCCGCAGCTATCCAGGGTTTGTGTCGTGCTGGTATAGCCTTTTTCACCAAAGTCGGTAATGTGATTGTTAGCGACGCTTAATAAATTAAAACCTGCTTTTTTAAAAATATTGCCGTAATAGGTGGGCATTCTGAATAAATAAGCCCGTTGCAGATTCTTTTTGCACGTTGCAGGCATGCCCGAATCGAGCAAGGTACCCTCCAGGTTGCCGAAAACAATGTCGGCACAAGCCAGGTATTTACGGGCTGTCGCGAAGCTTTCTTTCGCACTATCGGGCGGAAGCTGGTTGTCATACGGGTACGACGAACCAAGCATCATATCGCCGACCGCGGCAATGCAAATCGTGTCGGGGACGATATTCCTGTAAACAGGGATAATTTTGGATAGTTTATGCTTCTTTTTGACAGTCCCGGCAGCCAAAATAGCCGGTTTTTCCTGGCAGGCAGCCAAAAGCACAACGCATAGGATCAAAAAAAGATAAGAATAGGCTTTCATGCAAAAAAAAAATCCTTTCATAACTGAAAGGATCATTTAAATATTGCCAATAACTTTATTGGGTCGGACTACTATTGGCATCCGTCGGCGTATCTTCCAACTGCTTCTTAAATACATCGAGCAATCTTCCGCCCTTGTAAAAATGTTTGCCGTAATATTCGTCATCAAGGCTGTTGATAGCCACTCCTCTTAAAGAAGCATGTGCAAACCGGTTATTACCTAAATATATTCCTACGTGGCTTATGCTGCGACTGTGTATTTTAAAGAAAACCAAGTCGCCTTCCTTCAGATCTTCCCGGCTGATGGGCGTAACCATGCTGAATATTTCGCGCGAATTACGTTTGATCGTCAGGTTGAAAACCTTGCTGTATAATTCTTTAGTAAATGCCGAGCAGTCTATTCCTTTTTTTGAATCGCCGCCAAAATGGTACGGAGTACCGATCCAGTCATATACAAATTGAAACAGCTTTACGTTTGAGGTGGTCGAAAGAGCCACGCCCATTATTTGCGAAAAATAATCTTTGACTAAGTTTTCCTGATCATCCTGACCCTTATCGGCGGGCTGGGCGGGGGTTTTGGTTTGTGCCTGTACTACAACTACACTTAAGGCAAAAAAAAGAATCAGGGTAAATTTTTTCATTTAATCTTACTTTGTTGTTGGATCTCGCAACAATCTGTTATTAAATTAATGCAATAGATGCTATTGCCGGGGGACAAAACTATTCCTTTTTTTTAGAATTACAAATAAATGACAGTTTTTTTGAGAGAAATGAAAAAAAGCATATCACCCCAACCTTTTTACGGACAGGATGTTACGAAGGTTTCGTTTGCTTTAAATATTTCTAACAAATTTGTTGCTGTTTCGCTTTTTACCCGGATATAATTAGATTTGCGCTTCCCAAACGAAAATGATTGTTTTAGACAATGAGTTCCATTGAAATAACGAAAGATACCTACCTGATGTGGTACGAGGCGATGCTTCTGATGCGCAGGTTCGAAGAAAAAGCAGGCCAGCTTTACGGGCAGCAAAAAATACGCGGATTTTGTCACTTGTATATCGGCCAGGAAGCTGTAATGGCCGGCGCCATGTCGGTATTGAAACATGAGGACAGCATGATAACGGCTTACCGCGACCACGCGCACGCACTTGCCAAGGGCGCATCACCCAATGCGGTTATGGCCGAACTGTATGGTAAAGCCACCGGATGCTCGAAAGGCAAAGGCGGCTCGATGCACATGTTCGACAAGGAAAATCATTTTTATGGCGGCCATGGTATAGTAGGCGGCCAAATACCATTGGGCGCTGGAATAGCTTTCGCCGAAAAATATAAAGGCACCGACCATGTTTGCTGCTGCTATATGGGCGATGGCGCCGTTCGCCAGGGCGCATTGAATGAAACCTTCAACATGGCGTCGTTGTGGAAGCTGCCGGTGATATTTATTTGCGAAAATAACGGTTACGCTATGGGCACATCTGTTGAGCGCACGACGATACAACCCGACATTTATAAACTTGGCCTGCCTTACGATATCCCGTCTTCACCAGTCGACGGAATGGATCCCGTCGCGGTGCATAACGCGATGGACGAAGCTGTGCAGCGCGCACGCGCCGGCGAAGGTCCGACATTTCTTGAAATGCGCACTTACCGTTACAAAGGCCACTCGATGTCAGACCCGCAGAAATACCGCACCAAGGAAGAGTTGGAAAGCTACAAGGCGAAGGACCCGATCGACCATATTAAACAGGTTATACTGGACAAAGGATATGCCGATGAAGCCTGGTTTGAACAAATTGACGAGAAGGTGAAAGCAGAAGTTGATGAATCGGTAAAATTCTCGGAAGAATCGCCATGGCCGGAAGCGTCGGAATTATATACCGACGTTTATGTACAGAACGATTATCCTTTTATAAAGGACTAATAATATCACACTAATCTATAAAAACACTATACACTTAAACAGTATATGGCCGAAGCAGTAAGGATGCCTAAAATGAGCGATACCATGACCGAAGGGGTATTGGCCAAGTGGCATAAAAAAGTTGGCGATAAAGTAAAGTCGGGCGATGTATTGGCCGAGGTGGAAACCGATAAGGCTACCATGGATTTTGAGTCGTTCCAGGACGGTACACTATTATATATAGGCGTGGAAGAAGGCAAGGCTGTTCCGGTTGATTCGGTGATAGCCGTAATAGGCAAGGAAGGCGAGGACTATAAAAGTGCACTGGAAGGAGCGGGCAGCCCTGCTCCGGCAAAAGAAGAAGCCAAACCCGCACCCGCTGCTGAAAAGGCGCCCGCTGCAACTGCCGCTCCCAAAGTCGATACATCCAAAATCCCTGCTACGGTTATTCGCATGCCGCTTTTGAGCGACACCATGACCGAGGGCACTATACAGAAATGGAATTTTAAAGTAGGCGACAAAGTAAAGAGCGATGATTCGCTGGCCGATGTTGAAACTGATAAAGCCACCATGGAAGTTGTGGGCTACGAAGCAGGCACCTTATTATACATCGGTGTAAAAGAAGGGGAAGCCGCTAAGGTGAACGACATTATTGCAATAGTAGGCAAAGAAGGAACAGATATTACACCCCTTTTGCAGGGTGGAGGCGAGGCGCCGAAAGCCGAAGCCGCTCCGGAAGTACCGAAAGAAGAGGCAACCACTTCAACCACTTCAACCACTACAACATCTGCAACCACTTCAACCAATACAGACGACAGCCGCGTAAAAGCATCTCCCCTTGCACGTAAGATCGCCAGGGAAAAAGGCATCAACCTGAATGATATAAAAGGTACAGCCGATGGTGGTCGCATTGTAAAGAAAGACGTTGAATCATATACCCCGGCTGCCAAATCGGCCCAGCCTGCTGCTGCGTCGGCACCTGCCGACGCTCCGAAAGCAGAAAAGGCGGTGGTTATTCCGCAATATGTCGGCCAGGAAAAATATACCGACAAGCCGGTTACGCAGATGCGCAAAACTATCAGCAGGCGTTTATCCGAAAGCTTCCTGATACCGCATTTCTATGTGACCATTACGGTCGACATGGACTCGGCAGTCGTTGCGCGCAACAAGATGAATGATGTTGCGCCGGTAAAGATATCCTTTAACGATCTGGTGCTGAAAGCATGCGCCGTTGCGCTGAAACAGCACCCGGCCGTAAATGCTTCGTGGATGGGTGAAACTATCCGCTATAACGAGCATGTGAACGTCGGCGTAGCCGTGGCCGTTGAAGACGGCTTGCTGGTTCCGGTGGTGCGTTTTGCTGATGGTAAATCACTAAGCGCTATCTCGGCCGAAGTGAAAGACTTTGCACAGCGCGCCAAAGCCAAAAAGCTGCAACTGCCCGAAATGGAAGGCTCAACGTTTACTATTTCTAACCTCGGCATGTTCGGTGTCGATGAGTTTACCGCGATCATCAATCCTCCGGGGGCTTGTATCCTGGCTGTTAGCGGTATTCAGCAGGTTCCGGTAGTGAAGAACGGCGCTATCGTTCCCGGTAACGTAATGAAACTGACCCTAACCTGCGACCACCGCGTGGTTGACGGCGCTACCGGTGCTGCCTTCCTGCAAACGTTAAAATCATTGCTGGAAGAACCGGTGAGAATTTTGATATAGTTCGGAAGTCAGGAAGACCGAAAGTCCGAAAGAAATATTTAAAATAGCGATGCGATTAATTCCATCGCTATTTTTGTTTACATGACATTTGCAGACAAGATCATTCGCTTTATCGAACAACTACATTATACGGGCGAGCCATTACCCCCAGGCATCCGCATCATGAATCCTTACCGGGAATCGGAGCAAGCGATGGCAATATCCAAAACATTCTACCGCAAGTATTATAACGAGAATAATAAACGACACTTGATCTTAGGTATCAATCCCGGTCGTTTTGGGGCGGGTTTAACAGGTATCCCGTTTACAGATACAAAAAGGCTTGTATCAGAATGCCATATCCCTTATGAAGGCAAGACATCGCATGAGCCTTCATCGGTTTTTATATACGAGATGATCCATGCCTTCGGCGGGCCAGAACAATTCTACAGCAAATTCTATATTAATTCGCTTTGCCCGCTTGGGTTTACCACGGTTGATGACAAAGGCAGGGAAAAGAACTATAATTATTATGACAGCCGTGAACTTCAGCAAGCCGTTACCGGTTATATCGTCGAAAATATTAAGATTCAAATTGGCCTTGGCGTTGAAACAGATGTTTGCTTTGTTTTTGGCACCGGTAAGAACGAAAACTTCCTGCAAAAATTGAACGATAAATATCATTTCTTCGGCCGGATTGTCGCTCTTGAACACCCCCGTTTCATTATGCAATATAAGGCAAGGACCAAGCAAACTTATATTGACAAGTATCTCCATGCTTTTAAAGACGTTGAGAATCAATGAGAACCGAAAAACTTACCCGACATTGCGGCAAAACAAAACATCAAAATATTTCGTAGAAACCTTCCTGTAAAAACGCTATTTTTATTTTTGACAAGAAAGCCTGGGCAGCAGGACCCCCTATCCGCATTACAGCAGGTAACAATAAAACTAAATTATATGCTTGTAAAGACATTTTTTATCGTTTTGCTTTTTGTACTGGCATCGGTAGCATGGGTTTGTATTGCTACCGCGTACGGCGCTACATTTGGCATTGAAAAGTACGATACGATAGAGTTTAGCGTGATCGGATTCGGTTCTATCCTGGTGTTGGGGCAGATTTGCTTTAGCTGGTCCAAATCAATGACCGACATACATGAAAAGCTGAGGGAAAGGTTGACCCGCATAGGGAAGGAATCCGTTGTGCCGGCTATTTTATTCCTGCTTAGCGCTGTAACCAAACTCAACATCACCAATAAAACTGTTATGACGCTTGCCTTTGACGATCTTAACAAAGGCATTAATTCCGTGGCTTATTTTATATCCTTCTCGGCAGGTATCCTGCTGTCTATGTACCTGATGCTGAAAATACTTTACTACTTCGTACGGCTTAGGAAGGTACAATAAAACAGGCGGCAGGCTAAGCGCCCGCCGCCGTCAGGTTTAGGTTCCTCGCATTGCAAACTATGATAGGGTTAAGGTTTAATACTTTGTCAGGTAGGGGCTGTTCTGCACCATTGGCTTTGCGGTTTCAACCAAGCGCACAAATTCCGAACGGTAACCATCCTCATCTTCACCTCTTGCAGCTTTAGCTATACTAACCACCTGGTCGTAATTGCCGTTTTGTTTGAATTGCGAATTGCGCAGCAGCATCCCAAATTCGGCCACGGCCGATGCAAACCTGAAATCGGGTGATGTACTGTTAAACGATACCGGGTTATTCTTCACGATTGATACGCTTAACTTGCTCTGATCCGAAACCGGCTGTTTGTACCTGAATTTTACGGTCATCAATTCGTCCGAATAAGTTCCCGAATGAACATCCTTGCTTTTCTGGTATTTCAACGGATCGACGCTCGGGCTGTAATCGTCGTTTACGCCAACCGGCACTATTTCATATAAGGCGGTTACGGTATGGCCCGAGCCCATATCGCCGGCATCTTTCTGGTCGTTATTAAAATCCTCCTTGTTAAGCATGCGGTCCTCATAGCCAACTAAACGGTACGATTGTACAATGGCCGGGTTAAACTCTACCTGTAATTTTACATCCTTGGCCACCATATACATCGTACCGCCATATTTCGTTACGAGGGTTTTGCGGGCCTCGGTCAGGTTATCGATGTACGCATAGTTGCCATCACCCTTGTCGGCCAGTATTTCCATTTTGCTGTCCTTCAGGTTGCCCATGCCGAAACCCATGATAGTGATCGGCACGTTGCTGTAACGCTCGCCGGTGATCAGCGTTTCCATATCGCCGTCGCTGGAGTCGCCTACATTAAAGTCGCCGTCGGTAGCCATAATGATCCGGTTGTTACCGTTCGGTACAAAATTTTCGCGCGCTATCTGGTAAGCCAGCTTAATACCTGCTCCGCCTGCCGTCGAGCCTCCTGCGTACAGGTCGTCAATGGCATCCTTTATCTTCTGCTTTTCACTGCCCGGAGTCGAGGGTAGCTTTACGCCCGCCTGTCCCGAATAAGTCACAATAGCTACCCTGTCCTGCGGGCGCAGCTCGTCGACCAGCATCTTCATCGAAGCCTTAACCAACGGCAGTTTGTTGGGTTCGCCCATCGAGCCTGAAACATCCAATAGGAATACCAGGTTGGATGGCGGAATATTGTTCATATCAACCGTCCGTGCCTTTAGGCCTATGCGAACCAATAAATGTTTCTGATTCCACGGAGCCGACGATAACTCGGTATAAATAGCCACCGGGTCGCCGTTGGTTGGACCGGGCAGGTTGTATTTAAAATAGTTGATCATTTCCTCAACCCTTACTGCATCGGCCGGGGGTAACTGACCGTTGTTAATAAACCGCCTCACATTGCTGTAGGATGCGCCGTCTACATCGACAGAGAAAGTCGACAACGGATTATCCTTAGGATTATTAAACCCGTTTTCGCTAATAGGTTGGTAGCTTTCGTCGTCGTTTGTGTAAGTGTTACTATTGTAATACAGTGACGGCGCATTTAGGGTGATATTTTTTTGCATCACAACAACGCCGGCTGCTTTGCTCTTTAACATCCCTGCGGCAACAGCGGGCGGCATACTTGTTGCATCGGCCGGAGTTATTGTGGCCACGCTGCCTGTCACGTCTTTCTTTTGTTGTGTTGTATAGCCGGTAACAACAACCTCATTCAATGTCGTTTTGGCGCTTTCGAGGTAAACGTCCAGCTTATTGCTTGTGTCCAGTTTTACGGTTTTTGTTTTAAAACCGGCATAGCTGAAAACAAGACTATTTTTGCCATCGGGCACGTCGATATCGTATTTACCGTTTGCGTTCGTGACTGTGCCTGCGAACGTGCCATCAACCTTTACGCTCGCTCCGGCTATGGGCAGCTTATCGTCCATGCCGTATACTATTCCGCTGATGTGGCGGATACTATTACACTTAAATGCTGCCAGCCCGGCAACCATCAAAGCTATCAGTATTAATTTTTTCATTGCTGCTAAGATTTTAACCTAAGGATGCCGGCCAGAACAGATTTCCATAAACCGATTAAAAATTTTTATTTTGTCGCCCCGAAATGAGCTTTTTCAGCAGACCAGTTAAAACCGATTATACCGATGATGAAGCGCAGCTGAACGATTACCGTAAAAGCGGTGATATAACGGTTTTAGGCAAACTGTTTGAAAAATACACGCCTTTGATTTATGGCGTGTGCCTTAAATACCTGAAGGACGAAGACGAATCAAAGGATGCCGTGATGGGGATATTTGAAGAGCTTATTATCAAAGTAAAGCAGCACGAGGTAAAGCAGTTCAGGAGTTGGGTATATGTGCTAAGCCGCAATTATTGCCTGATGCAATTGCGCCGGGATAAGAAGGCGGACCTGGTTTCGTTAGATGACGTTATGGAATTTGCACCTTTTTCGCATCCTGTAGATGATAACGACAGGGAGGGTGCGATGAAGGCGCTGGAACGGTGTATGGAAAAGCTGAACGAAATGCAAAAACAAAGCATACACCTGTTTTACCTGCAGGAAAAGTGTTATAAAGAAGTGGCAGAGATTACCGGCTATAGTATGAATGACGTAAAAAGTCACATACAAAACGGCAAACGTAATTTAAAGATCTGCCTGGAAAGGAACCGTGAGTAAATCGAAACACGACATATCGCAGATAAAGAAGTACCTGGAAGGCAAGCTTGACGACCGTGCCATGCACGAGCTGGAACGGCGCGCGCTCGACGATCCCTTCCTGGCCGATGCCCTGGAAGGATACGCGGCCTCGGGTGACCAGAAAAAAAACCTGGCCAATTTATCGGCTCGATTGCAGGAACGAACTGAAGTAAAAACCAAAAGCCTTATACCGTGGCGGGCTATTTCTATCGCTGCCTCGATTTTTATTGCGCTTGGGATAGGCGTTTGGATATTTACCAGGAACGGTCAGCCGGTAAAGCAGGCGACTGTGGCTGCCAATATTAAACCGGATACGCAATCGCAAACCTTGTCAGCCCCATCTGTCGCTCAAGCCAAACCGGGTAATGCTGCGACCGACACACTTCGTGCCGGCTCATTGTCGCCGGCACAGCAACTCGCCGAAAATATCCCTCAACAAAAATCTTTAAACAAGCCATCCAACCCGAACTCTTCATCTCCTGAAAAGGTAGCTGAAAATAAAAATGCCGGGGTGAACAGCCCGCTGCAAAATGCCTCAGCTCCTGCTTCTATCACTGAAAAAGATTTGGCCAGCGCCGATGTCTCGCAATACAAACCCAGGTGGAAGGATACTGTACCCGCGAACGAAGTCGCGGTGCAGGCAATAGCTTCAGCCAGGAAGGTGGCCAAAACCGCTCCCGAAACCTTGCTGCGAAGTAAGGCCGATGGCGTAAGCACGACTCCCAGTTTGGGAAAAAGCATTAAAGGAACAGTTTTTGCCAACGGCATGCCGATTACCGGGGCCACCGTTAAACTGGCCGGCGCCAATTTTGGCGCCGTAACGGATGCGAACGGGCGGTTTTCATTGCACAATATACCGGAAAACGCTACCGTGTCGGTTGGCTATATCGGTTACCAATCCAAAAAGGTAAACGTAGGCAACAAAGATTCGGTAAATATCGATCTCGACCCATCGGCAAATAGCCTGGCGGAGGTGGTGGTTGCCAACAGCACAGACTCAAAAAAGATCGCCAATGAAGACGCACACCCCAGCACGGGCTGGCAGTCTTTTGACGACTACCTGAAAAAGAATGCCGTGTCGCCGGATGGAAAAACGGGCCGGGTACATCTTTCATTTACCGTAGGCGACAAAGGAAATCTCAGCAATTTTAAGATCACCAAAAGCCTGAGCGCCGCGGCCGACCAGAAAGCCATCGACCTGGTTAAAAACGGGCCGGACTGGATAAGCAGCAGCGACCAGTTACCACACGTGGTAAAGGTGACGGTGAAGTTTCGTCAATGAAGCGCTTTGTCCGCAAAAGCAAATACCTTTTGCATTACCGGTGTCGACCGGGCGGATATATGCTGCCTGATGTTTAGCTCTTCTTTAGCAATCTCGATAAACAAGCCATCGATGGCCTTCGCGGTAGCATAGTCGGTTATATCGGGGTTGATATGTTTAACAAACGGCAGCTTATTGTATTCGCCGGCGGCCGCGCCATAATATTTGGTCGCGCCTACTTTGTTCAGGCTGGCTTGTATTACCGGCCTGAACTTTGTCACAAGCTGGGGTGTAGTTGTTCTCTTAAAATAAACCGTCGCCGCGTCTTTGGGCCCGAGTAATATATTGGTTACATCTTTCAGCGTCATGTGCCTTATTGCGTCGACAAAGATGGGTTCGGCCTGTTTAGCCGCATCTTCCGCCGCGCGGTTCATCGACAGGATCACATTGTCGCATAACTTACCTAAGCCAATCTCGCGCAAAGCCTTTTCAGCATTCCTGGCTTCAGGGGGGAAAAGCAACTTTACCTCTGCATTGGCAAAATATCCGTTCACTGCCGAAAGCTTACTTGCACTTTTCGACGTGCCCTGTAAAAGTGCGTCCTTCAGCGCGCTGCCGATCTCCAATGGCGAAGGAGCTTCCTGAACGTATACCTTATCAGCCGGGGCTGCAGGCTTATAATCGTCAAAGCTTGAAAGCGAAATACTTAACGCCAGCAACGGAAGGGTAAAATATAATCTTTTCATGACCGAAACTTAGAAAAAATCTCTCTAACTTTCTGGTATAATCTTAAAACCTTTCAGGGCCAATTTGTTATATAGCTAACCGACATAATTTTATAAAGTATTAACCTAAAATCAATTTTTATGCGCACGGTCTACACACTGATATTTGCTGCTATGGCAACCGCATTAACATCGTTAACCGACAAGGCTCAGTTAACTATTACCAGCTCAAGCTTCGCCAATAACGGGATGATCCCCAAAAAGTATACCTGCCAGGGCGACCAGGTCAATCCACCGTTACACATAAGCGGAATTCCTTCAAGTGCCAAATCGCTGGCGCTGATACTGCACGATCCGGATGCCCAGCACCCGGGCGGCTTTACCCACTGGGTAATGTGGAATTTACCTACCGACGGCCGGATCGCTGAAAATTTTAAAGGCGGGACACAAGGGCTTAATGGCGCCGGGAAAGTCGGATATATCGGCATGTGCCCTCCCAGCGGCGTGCATCATTATCATTTTATGGTATATGCGCTCGATGAGCTATTGACCTTGGATAAGAATACTGATAAAGCTGGTCTTGAAAAGGCTATGGCCGGGCATATTGTGGCGCAGGGCGACCTGGTGGGGCTGTATGAGAAAACGAAGTAAAAAGCGCCTTTTTAGGCGTGCCCCGTCGCTCTGAGCAAACTAAATATCCCGGCGGCGATAAGAGCCGATACGGGAATAGTGATGATCCATGCCCATACCAGGTTGATGGTGACACCCCAGCGTACGGCCGACAGGCGTTTGGTAAGACCTACACCGATGATAGACCCGGTAATGGTATGTGTTGTAGACACCGGGATACCAAAGTACTGGGTGAAAAATAAAGTGAGCGCACCGGCGGTTTCGGCGCTTACACCTTCCAAAGGTGTGATCTTGGTAATGCGCGACCCCATGGTCTTAACAATCTTCCAGCCGCCCGAGAGTGTTCCGAGAGCTATCGCTGTATAACAGGCCAGGGGTATCCAGGCAGGTATTGGGCTTCCCGAGCCGATGACTTTTGCCGCTATGAGCGCTACATAAATAATACCCATTACTTTCTGGGCATCGTTTCCTCCGTGTGCATAGCTAAGTGCAGCGGATGACAGGAGTTGCAGTCTTTTAAACCACTTTTCCGCCGACGACGGCCGCGCATTTTTACTCAGATACAGCACAATGATCGTTACGATATAAGCGATAATAAGACCCATAAAGGGAGCGAGCACAATGTAAGCTATTGTTGTTCCCACCAATTTCAGGTTTACTGCGTTTATGCCATTGGCGCCCATGTACAGGGCATTGGTGATGCCGGCGCCTGCAAACCCGCCTATAAGGGTATGCGACGAGCTGGAGGGTATGCCGAACCACCAGGTGATCAGGTTCCAGCTTATGGCAGCTATCAGTCCTGATAACAGCACGGGCATGGTTACAAAATGTTCATTGACTATTTTGGAAACTGTTTTGGCGACGTTATGCTCCTTAACAAAAAAGAAAACGATGAAGTTGAACGCCGCTGCCCAAAGCACCGCCTGGAAAGGCGTTAAAACTTTGGTTGAAACGATAGTGGCTACCGAGTTGGCCGCATCATGGAAGCCATTGGTATAGTCGAATAATAACGCGAGGCAGATTACTACTACGAGTGAACTTGTTACCATTTATCCGGATCAGGCGTTTTTAACTAAAATTGACTCCATTACGTTTGCTGCGTCTTCACACCGGTCGGTCGCTGTTTCCAGCACCGAAAGTATCTCCTTGTATTTAATGAGCCTGATGGCATCCGTTTCGTACAAAAACAAATCGGCAACAGCGCGGTCGAATACATAATCTGCCTGGTTTTCTACGCTATTGATCCTTATGCACGAATCGGCGATGTGGCGCACATTCTTTAAATCCTTCAGTTCCTTAACGGCTTTGTCCATATCCAGCGTAGCCTGGTGTATCAGGTCGCACAGTTTCCTGATGTGATCGTTCAATTCATCAACCCGGTAAAGCAGCATCCGGTTGGCAGCGCCCTGTATATTGTCGGCAACATCATCGATTGCCGAAGCCAAAGCGTGTATGTCTTCGCGGTCAAACGGCGTGATAAAGTTTTTGCCCAGTTCAAGATATATCTGGTGGGTTATCTCGTCGCCTTTGTTTTCGAGTTTATCGATCTGTTTATAAAGCTCCTCGCGCGATGCGGGGTTAGCTATGTTCACTGCCTCTACAAGGGTACTTGCCATAGTCACCACATTGTTTGAGGCCTGCTCAAACAGCGGGAAGAATATCTTTTTGTCTTTGGGAACAAAGTATTGAAAAATGCTGTTCAGCGACATATATCAGTTAGGTATGGAGATAAGATGCTAATGCCTTATGTTAAATTTTTGCAAAGCTAATGTTTGCAATGTTAAGTTAATGTTAACTATTCAAAATCGGTATCGCCGGAAACGGAATGCCTTGTTTTGCCTTTTGCAGGGTAAAACCGAAGGTCGACCCTAGGCCTTCCGTACTGCGCACATTGATGTTTTGCTGGTGCGCTTCGATGATGTGCTTCACAATAGCCAAACCGAGCCCCGACCCGCCTATCGCCCGCGAGCGGCTGCTGTCGGTACGGAAAAAACGCTCGAAAACACGCGGCAGGTATTTTTCTTCGATACCGATACCGTCGTCTGTTACCTCTACCAGCACCTGGTCGTGAAGCTCAAAAATACTTACCGAAGTAGTACCGTCTTCTTTGCCGTATTTGAATGAATTATCGATCAGGTTCACCAGCACCTGCCGTATTTTTTCGCGGTCGGCATTCACCATTATAGGCTCGTCATATTTTTCTTTGAACACGAGTTTAATATGGTGATCTTCAGCCTTCAATTCCAGCGATTCAAATACTTCCCTCACCAGGTCGTTGATCTTGAATTTGGTGTAATTGATCGGAATTTCGCCGCTTTCGAGCCTGGAAATCTCGTCCAGGTCCTTAACCAAATAACTCAGGCGGTCCACATTTTTTGATACTTTGTCAAGGAATTGTCCGGCCATTTCCGTGTCTTCAAAATTATCGTCGACAATGGCATCGATGTAGCCCTGTATAGCAAACAACGGCGTCTTAAATTCGTGCGAGATATTTGATAAAAATTCGCGCCTGAACTTTTCCTGCCGGCGCAGCTCGTCTATCTCGAACTTCTTCTCTTTCGCCCATTCCTTCACCTCCTGTTCCACATCGTTTATCGGGTCGGCGCTGACATGTTCGCCCAATGCATCGCGCAGGTCGCGGCCCAGTTTCAGGTTGTGAATAAGCTTATAAATAAGCTTGATCTTGGAGTAGATATATTTTTCGAGGAGTATATAAAAGGTGACAAAACTGAAGGTAAGCGTCAGCACAAAGGTTACCGTCACATCGTACCAGCTATGTTTAAAGTAATAATTGACGGCCGAGACTGTAATAGCCACCGCCAGCGCATTAATAAAGACCAGTACACGCAACTTCATACTGTAAAGTTACGGATTCGCTGATAATTAGCAGTCTATAAACGAGCTGGCAAATATTAAATCAAGGTTATTATTTTGCGGATTTTATAAAAAGGGTCTGCCACCCTCAGGGTACTCAAAGCCTGGCAATCAATTTATTTGGCGGTGGTCACTCGCAGTTCCACTTTTACGTCATTTGACATCACAAGGCTTTTTCCTCCAACGCCGTAATCCGTGCGTTCGATCTGGAAATTGCCTTTAAAAACGCCGTCGGCGCCGGTTTCCACGTATGAAAAAGGCACATTAACACTCCGGGTAACGTTCTTAATGGTCAGGTCGAAGGTGCCCACATAATTATTGCCGCTCCTGTGCCTGAAGGCAGTCGACTTCATGGTTATGGTTGGATATTTCTCTGCATCGAAGTAGCTGTCGCTTTTCAGGTGATCGTTGCGCATGCCGTTGTCGGTGTCGATGGTATTCACGTCAACCGAAGCCTGGATACTGCTGGCGGGCAGGTTAGCGGGATCGAATTTGATGTCCCCTTTAAAACCGGCCAGGGTGCCGTCAATGGTGATGCCCAGGTTCTTGATATGAAATAACACCGACGATTTGGTGACTGTCTGCTGTTTTACCTGTGCGAAAGAATAGCTTATAAATAAAAACGAAATTAAAATAAGGTATATTTTTTTCATAGTATATGTTGGATCGCGCAAAAATAAGACGAATTGCAGTATGAATTATTACATTAGCTGTGAAAATATTGCCAATACCTGACTTATCATTTATGAAGAATTGTCTTTTCTTTTTGATATTGTTTTTTGCAGGTTGCCAATACGACCCTTATGCCGATGATTTAACTACCGTTAAACCTAAAATGACAGATATTGTTGGTACTTATATCTTCGAGCAACAAACGATCGACAATTCGCTGAAGGACGATCAAATTAAGTCCGCAACGATTGTGCTTAAGAATGATTCCTCATTCGTCGCAATCAAACTTCCCAATTTTGAGGAATTTCAACAGGGTTACCGATATAAAGGAGTTGTTTTTGCAAGGGGCAAATGGCAGATCAGCACAAATGGAGGGGTGGCTAACGGCGCGGGTGGCACTGACCCGATTTGGGGAGTAGATTTAACAGGAGTCCCGGATAACCTTCAACATATTGAATTCATGGGGCATAAACCTCCATATAAGTTAATCATCACCTATGGTGACCCTGATGAAGGCGCTGTAATGATATTTAAGAGAAATGGAAAATAGACTTGCGAAGTTTTGAAAACTTCGCAAGTCTTTAATTTTAAAACTCCACATGCGCCCTTACGCCCAGCACATTTACGGGGCCGCGGTCGGCGTTGTAGGCCGGGTGCAGAATGAATTGGTAATCGGGCGTTATCCAAAATTTCTTTTGAAAAACGTCAACTTTGTAATATAGCTCGGCTATCAATTCGGATGAGTAATTGAGCTTGCCGTCGCCGATCAGAAAGCCGTAACCGCCGGCTGCCAGATAATTCCTGTGATCGGCTGAAAGGCCGTTGGCAATAAACGCCAGGCCCAATTCGTCGTCGGCCCGTTTCCACGACGAACCTTTGAGCACACCGCCGAACGTTAACGAGCGGTCTATTTCAGTAAAAAACCAGGTTTCGGTATGCCCATCGTTCCAGCTCGCTTTGGCAAATACGCCGAAATCTTTGGCCAGGCATTGGTCCGTATTGATGCCGAACCCATATTTGTGCCGGCCGTAAGCCCAGGTGCTGTCTACATTAGGCGCCGAAGGATTCTGCTGAACGGCGTCCTTATAATTTCCAAATTTGCCGTTGTTCAAAAACGTAAGTATCCTTAAAGTTCCCTTTTGACCGCCAATGGTATACCGTTTCTCATATTCAATAGTTTCGGTATTCGCTTTGCCTATTTTAGCGTCCCACACCGATTGGTTGGGCATAGTAGTTACCATGGTAAAGGCAAAACGCAATGTCCAGGTGGGTTGGCCCAGTTCGGCGGTAGCGCCGTAAACGTACCCGCGGGTGTTTGCAGGGTAATCCCAGGCGGCATTGTCCATCAGCGCCCAGTTAAAAAACTGCGTGCGCGGATCGTGACTGAATTCGTTGTTATCAAAAAAATCGGCCATGCCGAATTTGCCAACGGTAAAGGACAAATACCGTTTACTCCTGGTGCCGGCCAGTTGGTTCAGGTCGTCGTCGAGCGTATCCTTTTCGTCGCCCCACTCAAAATTCTGCTTTAAATACAGGCGGGCGATGTATATTTTGTTCTGCGTACCGCCGACCCTGAAGGTCTCGCCGTTAGGGAAACCGGCCACTCCCAGCGTCTGGCTTAAACCCGAACCGCCCGACAACTCGGGATTAAAATAGGCTTCGGCGCCTTTCCATAACCGGGCGCCCCCATAAAAAGTTGAGGTAATAGATGTCTGCGTTTCTTCCGCTGTTATCAAACTGTTCCTTCCGGAGTAAGGCGCGCTGAAGGCCGGCTTAAATTGCGTAATGATGGTTTGCTGGAAATGAAAATTGCTGCGCTCAGTTTTTACGGTATCCTGCGCAACGGCTGTTACTGTTAGAGCCAATAATACAGAAAGGCAGCGTACAAATTTTTTCATAAAACCGGCGCAAAGATATATTTACAGCATTAAGAAGATATTAATAAAAACAGTTTATTTATCAGATAGAAACTAAACGTTTTTAGATCATTCTAAAAATTACTCGTTTACTTCCATAAAAAACTGCTTAAGGTAGGCTTCCATAAAAGCATGACGCCGTTCGGCCAATTGCCTGCCTGTTTCCGTATTCATTTTGTCTTTGAGCAGTAATAGCTTTTCATAAAAATGGTTGACGGACGGGGCCGAAGAATTCTTGTACTCCTCTTTGCTCATGTTCAGGTTAGGTTCGATCTCGGGATTATATAGCTCTCTGCCTTTAAAGCCGCCGTAGCTGAACGCACGCGCTATACCGATGGCGCCCATCGCATCTAGGCGGTCGGCATCCTGCACAATAGCTAATTCTTTGGAATAAAATTTCGGTTTATCAAAACCTGCCTTGAAAGAAATATTACGGATGATCTGCTGAACATGCTCAATGATCTGCGGGTCGACTTGCAGGGACTTTAAAAATTTTCCGGCAGTTTTCGGACCGATTTCTTCGTCGCCCTTATGGAATTTGGCATCGGCGATATCGTGAAGCAAAGCGGACAGTTCGACCACCAGCAGGTTACAACGCTCGCTCTGGGCGATTTTTTTAGCGTTGGTCCATACGCGGTGAATATGCCACCAGTCGTGCCCGCCTTCCGCGTTTTTCAATGTCTCCCTGGTGAACGAAACAGTTTTTTCGACGATCTCGTCGCGCTGATATTTTTGCATCTGTTGCAAAAATACAATTTAGGCGGATGCCGAGGCGCTATTTATTGCGCTGAGCAAGCCAACGTCATCATTCGCGATAATATCTTCGGGTGTCGCGTCCAGGATGTCGGCAATTTGAAAAAGTCTCCCGACCGTGATCTTCGTTTGGCCAAGCTCGATCTTGCTATAGGCATTTTGAGATATACGCAATCGCGCGGCCAGGTATTCCTGCGTATAATTACGGTACTCCCTTATCTTCCTGATGTTCGCGGCTATTTTTCTTTCCCTCAAATCCGGGTTATTCTTCATAACACAGCTTATTTGTCGTTAGTATTACCTATACCAACGACAAAACCGGGAACCCGGATTTTATTGCGGCGCTTATTTATTGCCCGGAGCCATAGCTGACGATGACTGTCGGCAACAGCGTAGCGGAATAAAGCGGGGTCTGGTCGCGCGCTATAATGGGCTTGCGCATCTTATAATAGGTGTACATGGCTGTGCGTTCTGCCTCAGTCTCTTTTTCAGGCGCGGTGAATTTTACCTGGAACGGTATCACAAAATCGTGTTCCTTTTCTTTAAAAGGGATGATCCATTTGTGGCTCGATTTTCTCAGCGCGTCCACCAGCGGACTCGCCAGCGCTACATCATCGGCATAATAGATCACCACGTTTTTGATAGCACCCTTTTCGTCCGCCGAAAATTTGAATATGACAATGCCCGAAGCCCTTACTTTCATTATCTCGGGGGATAATTTTACGCTGTCCCTGAAGAACTGTGCCATCACCTCGTTACCCCCCTGGAAGGGGAAAGTCGGTTTGTCGTCCTGGGCCCTGCAACAAATAGCCAGTGCGGCTATAACTATGGATAAAATTACTTTCTTCATTGTTCAATTTACATCTCTCCCGACTCCCTGCGGCTGCCTTCATATAACTCGTATTCCAGCAGCCGGCAATCCAGTTTGCCGTTATAAAATTCTATTTTTCTTTTGGCCTGCAAGCCTATTTTTTTGGCCAGATCGGGGTTACCGGTAAAAATATACCCGAAATAGCCCTTGCATTCCTGTTTCATAAAATCGCCCATGCGTTTATAGGTCGCCTCCAGTTTGCTGTGGGTACCCAGGCGCTCGCCGTATTCGGGGTTGAACATAATAACCCCTTTTTCTTCGGGCACCTTAGTCTCGGCAAAATCACAAACGTCAAAATCGATCAAATGTTCTACACCCGCTGTTTTTGCATTCCTGCGGGCTATGTCGACGGCATCGGCAGATATGTCGGTAGCAACGATCTTAAAATCGAGTTGCTTTTTGGCTTTATCCTTCAGTTTTCGTCTTTCAACAAAAAATACATCTTCCTCATAACCAATAATATGCATAAAGCCGTAGTTCATTCTGAAGAAACCCGGGCTTTTATCGGTAGCCAGCAAGGCGGCTTCGATAGCTAATGTTCCCGAACCGCACATGGGGTTGATGAACGAACTGTTCTTGTCCCAGCGGGTAGCCATAATGGTGCCGGCCGCCAGTGCCTCGAGCATGGGCGCTTTGCCGGGTATCTTACGGTAGCTGTGTTTGGCTAAAGTCTCACCTGAGGTATCGATGAATATCTCGGCCTGGTCATTCTGCCAGTACAAATGCACTACGGTTTTATTTTGCTCTGGGCCGGAATTTGGCCGCACGCCCTTTTTTTCCTTAATACGGTCGACGATCGCATCCTTCACCTTCACATTGGCGAAGAGCGGCGTGGTGATATGCGGGTTGTTGACGTTGGACGTAACGGAAAAATAGCCCGAAAAATCGATCAGCTTTTCCCATTCGATCTGTACCAGCCCGTTATACAACTCCTGCGGATCGGCAGCTGTAAAACTTTTCAGCAGGTAGATCACCTGGCTTGCGCAGCGCAGATTCAGGTTCAGGGCAATACAGTCGTTTACAGTGCCATTCAGCTCCACACCGGTCTGGAAAACACGGGTCGGCCTGAAGCCGAGCCCTTCAATTTCGCTTTGCAGGTAGGGTGAAAGCCTTTTATTGCAGGTAACTATGATTTTACTATCCGTGTGGAAAACTTCCATAAATTGTTGGCGAATTTATGAATTAAATAACCGCATTTAGCCGCCCATGCATTAACTTTACATTTTAAACTTTTAAGAAGATATGGACATAAAGGGTAAAGTACACGAGGTTGGTCCAACCACCCAGGTAACCGATTCATTAAAAAAGAGAGAACTGATTGTTGAATATATCGAGAATCCGCAATACCCCGAATACCTGAAATTCGAGGCTATACAGGACCGCTGCAACCTGCTCGACAATGTTAAGGTCGGCGATGATATAGAAATATTTTTTAACCTGCGCGGCCGCCCGTGGACGGACAAAACCGGCAAAAAGAGCTATTTTAACTCGCTGCAGTTGTGGAAGATCAACGTGCTTTCCGGGGCCAGTAATGCAGTTCCAGAATTTGCGCCGCCGGTTGATCTGAGCTCGGCGCCGGAAGAAGATGACCTGCCATTTTAAGTTGGCAGTTGGTGGTTTGCAGTTGGCACAAAAAAGGAGCGTTCGAATTGAAGGCTCCTTTTTTATTTATATTTTTTTTACTGCAAACTGCGCACCGGCAACTGCCAACTACTCTTCCTTAACTATCCTCTTCAAAGCAATTTTTCCACCTTATTTCACTTCGAGCAGGTAAATCCCGTTCAAACCCAGCGCGAAGCTTTTGGGGAACACACTTCATTTTGTGAGGGGCTCAAATTTACAATCAAAATTAACAAGCAATTCTATCTCAAGATATTAACTGCATTAGGTGATATGTTAAAAATTGTTAAATCGGGAGTTTTTAAGTCAATTTCAGATATTTTTGTTACGTAACATGAAGAAGAAAAGTATAGGCCTGGTCGTCGGTTTGATGGGTTTTGCGTTGTTGGGAGTGATGTCTGTGCAATTATATTTTTTACGGCAATCGTACCAGATGCAGTCCGACCTGTTCGACCGGTCGGTAAATGATGCCCTGAACAATGTGGTAACCAAACTGGCCAAACAGGACGCAATCAATTTCCTGAATAAAAAAGCACAACACCTGGATGAAGAAAAGAGAGAGCGGGACAACCGGGCCACGTTCATCAGCAATACCGAGGATCCGAAGAAAAAACTGTTCATGATAGCCCGGGCGCCTGCAAAACGGAAGATGACCGCCCGCGAGCGCAAGCTGAGTTTATTGCGTGATAGCCTGGAGCAGGTAATAGCCAACAATAAGCTGAATGAAGAATTTTTCAATATGGCCCAGTCGGGCGAACTGAGGCTGAATATCAAGTACGAAGAATACACGGATGAATTTGGCAACGTTCATCAGCGTATGACCGACCCAAAGATCATACAGGTTCCGTCGGCGCATCCTTTAGTTAAAAAACCCGCCAGGTTGTATAAGTACGATACCGTATATTTCGACTATATCGATCCGCAGTTCGGCAAACAAGTTATAGCCGTTAAGCAGATCAACCCGTCGTGGCAGCGCGAGCAGGACAGGTTGAGAAATGAGCGCCGGTTTGCTGAAGTGAAAAAGATGCTGGAAGCCGATTCGCTCGAGAACCTGAAGCAAGGCACCAAATCGCAGGTGATAGAGAACCTGGCCAATGAATACCAGAAATCGGACGAGCCTTTAGCCAAACGACTTGACCCGTTCTGGATCGATTCGTTAATGCGGTTTGAACTGCACAGCAAAGGTATATTCCTGCCTTTCAATTATATCGTTACCACTTTCAACAGCGATTCGCTGATATTTTCAAGCGCGATGTACTCGAATGGCAAAGCGGATTTTAAAGCAGCCAATACTTACCAGGTGCCGATTTTCAGTAAGGAAGTTATAAACGACCCGGGCAAGATCAAAATAACTTTCCCGCAAAAAAACTCGCTTATCCTTGAAAAAATGACGGCCTCGATGGCGACGGCAGGCGGCCTGCTGCTGGTGCTCATCTTCAGTTTCGGGTATACGATTTTCACCATACTCAGGCAGAAGAAAATATCGGAGATGAAGATGGACTTCATCAACAATATGACGCATGAGTTTAAGACGCCGGTGTCGACAATCATGATCGCCAGCGAAGCCTTACGGGATAAGGAGATCATGGAAGACAAAAGCCGGGTTTCCAGGCTGGCCAACATTATTTTTGAAGAGAACCAGCGCCTGGGCAGCCATATAGAACGGGTACTGAATATTGCCAGGATCGAAAAGAACGACTTTAAACTCGACCTGAAGCAAATAGATGTGAATGAAATGGTAACGGCTGTCGTCGACAGTATGGCGCTTAAACTGCAGAAACACCAGGCTAAAACCGAACTGCACCTCGATGCGGAGAATGCGATAATCGAAGCCGATGAACTGCACTTTTCCAATGTGATCTACAACCTGGTCGACAACGCGATCAAATACAGCTCCGATACGCCCGAGATTACCATCAGCACTTATAACCGCAACGGCCAGGTGGCCATCCGGGTAGCCGATAAAGGGATAGGGATGAGCCGTGACCAGCAGGCCCGCATATTCGAACAGTTTTACCGAATTCCAACCGGCAACCTGCACGATGTTAAAGGTTTTGGGTTGGGATTGAGCTATGTGAATACCATCGTTAAGAAACTTAACGGCACTATAAGCGTTAGATCGGAAAGAGAAAAAGGTTCGGAATTTGAATTAAAGTTTCAGACGACATGAAGAAAATCCTATTGGTTGAAGACGATCCGAACCTGGGTTTGCTTTTGCAGGATTACCTGCAGTTGAAGGGCAAATTTGAAGTGGTATTATGCAAGGACGGTGAGGAGGGCCTCAGAGCATTTACAAAACAACCTTTCGATCTGTTGATACTGGACGTAATGATGCCCCGTAAGGACGGCTTTACACTGGGCAAGGAAATCAGGAAGATCAATGAGCACGTGCCAATTATTTTTGCGACTGCAAAAGGGATGATAGAAGATAAGACGCAGGCATTTAACCTCGGCGGCGACGACTATATTACCAAACCGTTCCGGATAGAAGAATTGCTATTGCGTATAAACGCCTTATTGAAAAGAGCCAGCAGCGCCGACAAAAGCGAGGAGGAAAAGCAAACCCATTTTAAGATCGGCCGCTATGATTTCGATTACACCACACAAATGATATCCGCAGGCGATGTTCACCAAAAGCTCTCGACCAAAGAGGCCGAACTGCTGCGGCTGCTATGCCTGCGCAAGAATGAGGTGCTTACGCGTGAAGAAGCCTTGCTGAATATCTGGCACGATGATAATTATTTCAACGGCCGCAGCATGGATGTGTTTTTGAGCAAGATCCGCAAATATTTAAAAGACGACCAGAGCGTCGAGATCATCAACGTGCATGGGCGTGGTTATAAGCTGCTAATCAATTAGTATCATCTTCGTCATCCATACGCCCCATCCTAAAATAGGTTTTATCCATTTTTGGAAATTCATTTTCGGGATAACCATATTTAATGCTATTCAAATAATTGGCTACTATAAGCCGTTGCTGCTATGTAAGTGTCCGGTAATGCCCCGGGTTATTCTTTTCCATTTCGACAGCTTCTTTCGCATCAAAAGTATTTCCTGGTTTAGAAGGACTCATATTTCAAATATATCGCAAATACGATTTGCGATGTAACAAATTTGTTAACGCGGAGGCGGAAAAAAATCAGGATAAATTAAATAGGTTTGTTATACTTAATAATAACTGATCAAACCAAAATGAAACGAAAACTACTATTTTCATGCTTGTTCATTGCTGTCGCATCAGCTTCCGCTTTCGCGCAAAACGAGGGCGACACAGCAATGCTCCGCAAGATCCGCGACGAGGGGCTGAACCATTCAAAAGTGATGGAAACCGCCTTTTACCTTACCGATGTTGCCGGTCCGCGCCTGGCCGGATCGCCGGGCTTAAAAAGAGCCCAGGACTGGGCGGTTAGCCAATTGAAAACCTGGGGCCTTGCCAACGCCGCGCGAGAGCCATGGGGCAAATTCGGTAAAGGCTGGGAAGTGCAGAAAAACTATGCAGCCATTACCGTTCCCTACTACCATGCCATTATAGCCATCCCCAAGGCATGGACGCCGGGCACCAATGGCCAAATATCCGGCGATGTAGTTTTATTGAAGATCGATACCGTCGCCGACTTTGACAAATATCGCGGAAAACTTGCCGGCAAGATCGTTATGTTCGAAAGCAACATGAAGCTACCGGAGGGCACTAAGCCAGACCTAACCCGCTACACTGACGAGGAGCTTGACAAGATGGAAAACGCCGCCCGTGCACCGCGCACTGGCGCCCGCAACGCAGTTAACCGCCGCATAAGTGCGTTTATGCGCCTCCGCGCATTACGTAATGCCATTACCGAATTTCTCGAACAGGAACATGTGGCGCTGGTACTGAGCCAGGCAAGAGGTACGGACGGCACGGTGTTTACCACCAACGGCGCCTCGTACGCCGATACCGCCAAAGCCGTACCGCCCGAGCTGGAAACAAGCGGTGAGGACTATCAGCGTATCGAGCGGCTTGTTAAAGCCGGCATACCAGTAAAAATGGAGGCCGACATTAAAACGCAGTTCTTTACCGACGATCTGCAGGGCTATGACGTGGTAGGCGAAATACCCGGTACCGACAGAAAACTAAAGGATCAGCTTGTTATCATCGGCGGGCACCTCGACTCGTGGCACGCAGCTACAGGAGCAACCGATAACGCCGCCGGCAGCGCTGTGATGATGGAAGCTATGCGTATACTTAAAGCGGTTAATTTTAAGCCGAAACGTACGCTTCGCATCTGCCTGTGGAGTTCGGAGGAACAGGGGCTGTTTGGATCGAGATTCTATGTGCTAAACCATTTCGGCGACCCGAAAACGATGATGCTTAAACCTGAACAGGCTAAAGTATCCGCTTACTACAACCTCGACAATGGGACAGGCAAGATACGCGGCATTTACCTGCAGGGCGACTCGGCGGCAAGGCCGATATTCAAGCAGTGGCTCGAAGGCTTTAAGGACCTTGGCGCAGGCACTGTTACCATCTCGAACACGGGCGGTACAGACCACCTGTCGTTCGATGCGGTCGGGATACCCGGCTTCCAGTTCATCCAGGATCCCATGGACTACGGTACCCGTACACATCATAGCAACCAGGATACTTATGACCGACTGAGCGAGGACGACCTGAAACAGGCTGCAACCATTATAGCCACCTTTGTTTACAACACCTCGCAGCGGCAGGAAATGATACCACGCGAAGAGTTACCGAAAGCGCAAGGCACGAACTGATTCTTTGATATAGGACTTGAATAAAAAAACCTCTTTCCGGGAGGTTTTTTTATTTTCAAGGAAACTAACAATTTAGTTGCGATTGATAATTTTAATTTTTATTTTAGTCTGACGGATGACCGGAAACCAATAATACAGAAGACATATCAACATGGAAATAAAGGAATTAACACGAGCAGAGGAGCAGATCATGCAGGTATTGTGGCAGCTTAAAAAGGGCTTTGTCAAAGATGTTATCGACGCATTGCCTGATCCCAAACCGGCATATAATACAGTATCTACGTTCATCCGTATACTGGAAACCAAAGGTTTTGTCGACCATGCTGCATTTGGTAAAAGCTATGAATATTTCCCGATCATCAGCAAGGAACAATACCAGGGATATGCAACCGACAAACTGCTCCACGGGTACTTTGACAACTCTGTTAAAAGGATGTTTTCCTTCTTTGTAAAAAAGGAAAAGATCGACTTGAAAGAGGCTGACGAGATAATGAAACTGATAGAAAAACTAAAGGAAAAATAATTTGGACTGACCAATGACCTGGTGGCAATATTTGTTACTGGTAAATATTTATTTGCTCCTGTTCTACGGGTTTTACGCCCTATTGCTCAGGAGTGAAACATTTTTCCAGCTTAATCGCCTTTACCTCGTGTCGTCAGCATTATTGTCATTTATAATTCCCGTTATACATTCTGATTGGGCCAGGAACCTGTTCATCACACGGCAAGTACAGCATACATTCTTTTCCTACCAGGGCCCGTCGATAACTTACCAGTTTACACCAGCCGAGAACCATTACCTGACCATCGGGCAGATCCTTTTGTGTTTGTACATAGCAGGCATGGTGATGCTTGCAATAAAGCTGGTATGGCAATTATTTACCCTGAAAAGAATTATTAGTGACCCCGGGAATTCGGGCGCTTTTTCCTTCTTTAAAGCCATACGGCTCGGCCCAAACACTGCCGACGGTCAAGAAATAATTGCAGCGCATGAACTGGCACATGCCCGCCAATGGCATTCGGCCGATATTGTCCTGATCGAAATCATTGCCGTTATCAACTGGTTTAATCCCGTTGTTTATTTCTACCGCTTTGGGATTAAACATATACACGAATTTATAGCAGATAAGCAGGCACTGTCCAACGGCACAAATAAAGCCGAATATGCACTGCTTCTGTTAAGCCAAACATTCAAGGCTCCGGCTCATAAACTAGTTAACCCGTTCTTTAACCAGAGCTTGCTCAAAAGGCGTATCGTGATGCTTCAAAAGAGCCGCTCGAGGTACACTGCTTTACTAAAATATGGGCTCCTGGTACCGCTTTTTGTGTGCATGCTTATACTTTCGGCCGCAACGATAAGCCACAGTAAAGCTGCTAACCTCATCAGCAGAAAGGCTGAAGAATTATTACTATCGCCTGCTAACCCGGTTTTATCGGTCGCCCCGGTCGAAACAAAAATCACCCCACAGGCAAGAAAAACGGCCCACGCCCCGATAAACGTTGCCAACACTCAAACCAATAGCGCACCCGTTACCGTTGAAGCGGCAGGGAATCCGAAAAAAAGCAGCAAGGACGATGAAACGGTTTTCACCATTGTCGAGCAGGAGCCGGAATTCAAAGGCGGAATGGCTGAATTTTATAGATTCCTGAAAGCCAACCTGCAATACTCCCCCAGCATGCTAAGCCATGACGTGCAGGGTAAAGTGATCATAAGCCTGATGGTTGAGAAAGACGGCTCGCTTTCCGACATCAAGGCCGTGAAAGATATAGGCTGCGGCGCGGCGGACGAAGCTATACGGGTTCTAAAACTTTCGCCTAACTGGGAACCTGGTTACCAGAATGGCGAGACCGTAAGAGTGCGTTACACGCTTCCTATTACATTCAACCTTGTCAAACTAAAGAGTTTCGACGATACCATAACCCGTAAGCCCGAGCCCAGGCCGCTCCCTGCCAAGACGACCATTATACCGGATACGTCACGTAACTCAAGAATGGTTCTACTGGACAACTCTTCCTTCCCTGCAAATGCGCAGTACGTGCTCGACGGGAAAGCGATTACTGATATCGGTGACATCAATCCTGCCGACATCGAAAGCATAAGGATATTCAGGCAACTAACCCCTGACGCTTACTTAGTGAAACTTTTTGGACCTAAAGCATTAAACGGCCTGGTGCTTATTAAAACCAAAGCTAAGACGTCGGCCCAGGCGGCAGGCTCGACGCCTAAATAATTTGTACCGGGTTTTTTATACCTTTATAAAAAACCCCATCACATGTACTGGAAACTTGATTTTCAATTATCGGTCTTCGGCCTGATCATGGCGTTCGCTACCGTTTGGCTCATCCCTGAAATGATCGAACCTTTTTTTTGGCTGGCGATATTTGTATTTTGCGCCTATGTCATTGCCAAAGTATGCAATGAAAAGTATTTCCTTAACGGCTTTGTGGTTAGCCTGTTCAATTGCATCTGGATCACAGGCGCCCACGTGATCTTTTATGCCAGCTATATTGCCAACCATCAAAGCATGGCTAAAATGTCGCAGCAGCACCCATTGCTGCCTACGCATCCGAGACTGGAAATGCTGATAGTCGGTCCTTTATTGGGTATAGTCTCTGGCTTAATACTCGGCCTGTTCTCATTTATAGCATCCAGACTGATTTCTAAAAAAGCCAGGGCATAATTCCGCAAACCGTTTGCCGTTTGCATGGTATTTATTAAAAGCTCTTGCGATTGTTTTGTAAACATTCGGAATAAACCTTAATTTAGCGGCGCAAATACTTCGACAATGAAACCCTTTATATCAACAAAAGTCTACGGATTCTTCAATTGGGTAGCAACAATAGGTTTGTTCGCATCGCCCTGGCTGTTTGGATTTGACAACCTGCATGGTGCGGCGTTACTAATGCCGATCATATATGGCTGGCTGCAGTTTCTGATGGTTGTTTTCAGCAACCACGAATTGGGTTTTATCAAAGTATTCCCGGTATCCATGCATTGCTTCCTCGACGTTTTGGGTGGATCGTTCCTGCTGGCTTCTCCTTTCGTCTATGGCTTTTATCACGAGGTTGTATGGCCCCAGGTGTTATTGGGCGGCCTGGTGTTGCTTTTTGGCTTATTCACCCAGCATTCGCCATTTACCGATGAACCGCGCCATGTATTTAAAGATGGCCTGTTAAATCACACCGCCGACGTGGATGAATTAATGATCCATTAATAAGAAACTAATATAGATGCAAAAAGGCTCACTGATCATCAGCGAGCCTTTTTCTTTTTAACGTCGTTAATGTCAGAACAACATCTCGCCGGGAGGCGTCACACCTTTTAAACGCAGGTACGCCACTGTCTGGCCGCGGTGATGGGTTTGATGTTCAAAGGCCTTATTAAAGGCGACAGCGGCCGTAATTTCCGCACCCTCCACCTTGCCCTTTTGATCCATTTGCTCAGGCGTAAGCGTTTGCAGCAGGTTGAGGACATAATCATAGCTATCCATCACCGCTTTGGTTACCTCGGCCTTGTTCGGAGCGATAAGCTTTTCTGCAGATCCTTTCAAAGGGCCGGGTTTGCCGGTTACCGAGCCGATAAGGAAATAATTTCCATCGGCGATGTGGAGCATTTGCCCGGCAAAGCTTCTCATCTCAGGCGTTGGTTTCACCGTGGAATAGCCATCTTCGGGCATAGCATCCAAATAAGCCTTGGTATAAGCCTTGGCGCGCTGCCAGTCGGCAATCATTTGCTCTTTGCTTATCTGCGCATTCGCTGTCGCGCAGGCAAGGAATGTTACCAGCAAGGTAAACAGTGTGGTTAAACGTTTCATGGTCAATAGTTTTTGGTTAATGGTTTTATAAAAATAGTTAAAAAAGCATTTCTGGCGGCGGTTTAACGCCTTTCAGCCGAAGGTAGGCAACCGTTTGCGCGCGGGTATGCGTTTGATGTTCAAAGGCCTTGCCTATCAATACCCACCGGGGCAGGTCCTTACCACCCATCTTCACTTTTTGCTCCAGTTGCGCCGGCGTCATATTTTGAATGATATTGATCACCCAATCATAGTTGTCCATCACAGCCTTAGTTGTCGCGTCTTTGGTTTGCGCTATCGTCTTTTCGGCTAATACTTTGCCCATAGGATTTGGTTTGCCCGCAGCAAAGCCGACAATGCCGTAATTACCATCCGCAAGGTGAAGCATCTGCGCGGCGAAGGTTCGCATTTCGGGTGTTGGTTTATAGCTGTAGCCATCCTCCGGCATAGCATCCAGGTAGGCTTTGGTATAAACTTTGGCCCGCTCCCAGTCGGCAATCATTTGCTCCTTGCTTTGAGCATTTGCAGCAAAGGCCACCAGGCCCATCGCCAGAGCAAAGATTAATCGCTTCATAATTGGTTCAGTTTTAGCGGCTTAAAGGTATAGATTATTCCCCCGAAAAATACCCATGTTCATTCTCATTTTATTGTAAATAAAAAACCCCCGGCATAAACCGGAGGCTCGCACACATTAACCATTATAAAACTGAACGGAACGTCAATTTAAGTAAAGGTTAGTACGTATTCGGGCGAAAACCTTTAACCTTTCGCCTCTCACCTTTCACCTAAGAACATCCCATCGAGTTACCGCAGTTCAAACATTTATAGCAGGTACCCGAGCGTACAGTAGTATGTCCGCACACGTTGCAGGCAGGAGCATCGCTCTGCACGCCCATGCTCAGGTCGACGCTTAGTTGCTTTTTGGTGCTGCCACTGTCGGCTGCTGCTTTTGCGGGTTCATAAACGTTGGTATCGTCGGTATTAAAATCGGCATCGTCCTCCATTTGCGGATTACCAACCACGCCCTTCTGCTCGGTGATCACGTGTACCAGGTCGGTACGGTCGAGGTATTCGTAACCCAACATGCGGAAGATATAATCGATGATCGAAGTTGCGCTCTTGATGTTTGCATGACCAACCACCATTCCGGCAGGCTCAAAGCGGGTGAATGTGAATTTCTCTACATACTCTTCGAGCGGAACCCCATACTGCAGGCCAACGGATACGGCTATGGCGAAGCAGTTCATCAGCGAACGGAAGGTAGCGCCCTCCTTATGCATGTCCACGAATATCTCGCCCAGGGTACCGTCTTCATATTCACCGGTACGAACGAATACCGTTTGTCCGTCAATGCTTGCCTTCTGGGTGTAACCGCGGCGTTTATAAGGTAAACTCTTCTTCTGCACCACGCGCGACAATTGGCGCATAAAGTTGGTATCCTTCGATTTCTCGATGATGGCCATCGCTGCTTCAAGCACTTGCTCCGGCGTCAGATCGCTCAGTTTCACATTTGCTGCTTCGCCCAGCACTTCCTCAACTGTATCCAGCTTTTCTTCGGCCTCTTCCTTCTTGTCAGATTTGGTCGACAGCGGCTGAGACAATTTACAACCGTCACGGTAGAGTGCGTTAGCCTTCAACCCTAATTTCCACGACAGATCATAGCAATCTTTGATCTCCTCCACCTTAGCCTCGTTCGGAAGGTTGATGGTTTTGGAGATAGCGCCCGAAAGGAAGGGCTGTGCTGCCGCCATCATCTTGATGTGACCATGGGCATGGATATAACGCTCGCCTTTTGCGCCGCACTTGTTGGCACAATCGAATATAGGGTAGTGCTCCTTTTTCAAATGAGGTGCGCCTTCGATGGTCATCGTACCGCAAACGTATTCATTCGCTTCGGCTATTTGCTTTTTGCTGTAACCTAAAGCTCGCAGCAGGTTAAAATCCGGTGCGTTGTATTGCTCGGCGGTAAAGCCTAAGCGTTTCATCGCGTCCTCACCCAGGGTCCAAACGTTAAATGCAAAACCGATCTCAAACGCCGAAACGATAGCTTTATCCAGCAGTTCCAGGTCGGCATTGGTTAATCCTTTGGCCTTCAGGCTATCGGGATTAATGTGCGGCGCACTGTTCAGACTGGCAGCGCCTTTAGCATAATTAACAATAGCAGTTATCTCATGCTCTTTGTAGCCCAGGTTCGCCAATGCTTCGGGAACAGCCTGGTTGATGATCTTAAAATAACCGCCGCCCGACAGCTTTTTGAATTTCACCAGCGCAAAATCAGGCTCGATACCGGTTGTATCGCAATCCATTACCAAACCGATGGTGCCTGTAGGTGCAATAACGGTAGTCTGCGCGTTACGATAGCCGTACTGCTCGCCCATTTCAACAGCCTTATCCCAGGCGTTGCATGCGGCCGACAGCAGGTAGTCAGGACAATATTTTGGATCGATGCCGGGGGGATGAATATCCAGGGCCTCGTAGTTTTCGGTCGAGTTATAAGCCGCGTAGCGGTGATTGCGCATTACACGCAGCATGTGTTTCTTATTCTCCTCATAACGGCGGAACGGACCGAGTTCTTTGGCTATTTCCGCTGAGGTAGCATACGCCGTACCTGTCATGATAGCGGTAATGGCGCCGCCTATGGCACGAGCCTTATCGCTGTCGTAAGGGATGCCGTTCACCATCAATGCCGAGCCCAAATTGGCATAACCCAAGCCAAGCGTGCGGTAATCATAGGATAATTGTGCTACCTCCTTGGAAGGGAATTGCGCCATCAGTACTGATATTTCCAGTACGATGGTCCAGATGCGGCAGGCATGCTCAAAGCCTTTTACATCAAATATGCGGGTTTCTTTATCGAAGAAATGCGCCAGGTTGATGGACGCCAGGTTACAAGCGGTATTGTCCAGGAACATATATTCCGAACAAGGGTTGGAAGCATTGATGCGGCCGCCTTCCGGGCAGGTATGCCATTCGTTGATGGTGGTATCGTATTGTACACCCGGATCGGCACAGGCCCATGCTGCGAAAGCGACGTCGTCCCATAATTTTTGAGAAGAAATGCTTTTTACCGTCTTGCCGGTCATGCGGCCTTTCAGTTCCCAGTCCCGGCCCTCGTTCAATGCCTGGAAGAAGGTATTAGGTATACGTACAGAATTGTTCGAGTTCTGGCCCGACACGGTACGGTAGGCTTCGCCTTCATAATCCGATGAATAGCCAGCGGCAATCAGCGCGGCCACTTTCTTTTCTTCTTCAACTTTCCAGTTTACAAAGCTTTCAATTTCGGGGTGATCCAGGTCAAGACAAACCATTTTGGCCGCCCTGCGCGTAGTGCCGCCCGATTTAATGGCGCCGGCGGCGCGGTCGCCGATCTTCAGGAACGACATGAGGCCCGAAGAATAACCTCCGCCCGACAGTCTTTCATTCTCGCCGCGGATTTTGGAGAAGTTAGTGCCCACACCCGAGCCATATTTGAAGATACGCGCTTCGCGAACCCACAGGTCCATAATACCACCTTCGTTCACCAGGTCGTCTTCAACCGATAGGATAAAGCAGGCATGCGGCTGCGGACGTTCGTAAGCCGAGGTCGACTTGCTCAATACTTCGGTCACCGGGTCGACAAAATAATGTCCCTGGGGCTTTCCGGTGATGCCGTACGAGGTATGCAGGCCGGTATTGAACCACTGCGGCGAGTTAGGTGCGGCAAGCTGACCGACAATGGTATAAACTATTTCATCATAGAATATTTCAGCATCACTGGCGGAAGCGAAGTAGCCGTAGCGCATGCCCCAATCCTTCCAGCAATTGGCCATACGGTGGGCAACCTGTTTAATGCTCTTTTCAGAACCCGTAGTGCCGTCCGGTTGCGGAACCATTGCCTTGCGAAAATATTTCTGGGCAAGAATATCGGTAGCCACCTGCGACCACGAAGCCGGAACCTCAACATCATTCATTTCAAAAACGGCGTCGCCCGACGGGTTGCGTATAACCGACGAACGCTTCTCGTACCTGAAAAGGTCGTATACATTTTTTCCGTCCTTGCTAAAGTGCCGCTGTACCTTTAGCCCTGTCCCGCCGGCTTGCTGACCGGTGGCTTTTTTTGAAGTGTGCTTGCCCATATCTATGTGTCAAATAAGTTATTACAGTGTTAAAAAATTCTTAGGGGTTTTTAATCAAATTTATTGTTCGGGGTAACGCCATTCAATTCAGTTTTTTCCACAGGGTGTTGGGCTGAACGCGATTGTTATGATTTGCCTGATATAAAAAGCTGTTTTACAATTTATTGCAACTGTGGAAAACTAAAAATTTAAAAAAATTAAACGAATTTTCCGTTAATTTTGCTAAGTTTTTCGGGTACACGGCAAACAAGTTTAAAACATTGGCGTTTGAAACCCGAAAGGCGGTTTTTTATATAAATATACGCAAAATAATTAAACCATTAGCGCGTTACGCTATCTTATAACGACTGAAATAGCACCAAAATTACAGATATGACCATGGTAAGGATTTATTGGGATTATTGCTTCACCCGCAAAAGCAGACTGGTGAAGAAAGCTTGTAAGGCGAGGATTTATTGATTGTTGTAAAGTTTTAATGTTGGAAGGTTGAAATGTTGAGGTGACTCCGTTTTGCCTTCCAGCATTATTTTAAATACAAAACAGTTATCTTATTTCCTGCTTCCATCTGTTATCTATTTAAAATAAAAATCCCGGTCAAAACCAGGATCCAAAAAAATATGGTAAGAAATTAACCTTCCAACTTTACAACATTCCAACCTTTTAACACCCTACTCAACCACACTCACCTTCAGCATGTTCGTCTTGCCCTTTTTGGTAATAGGCACAGACGCGGTATTGATCAGCACGTCACCGGTTTCAACCAGCTTTTCCGACTTCAATACGTCGTTTACGTCAGCAATGGTGTCGTCGGTGCTTTCCAGCTTGTCGTAATAAAAGGCACGAACGCCCCAAACCAGGCTAAGCGAATTAAGCAACTGCTTGTTAGCGGTAAAGATATAGGTACCGGCTTTAGGCCGGTGACTGGATATCTCAAACGCGGTATAACCGGAGGTTGTCATGGAAACAATGCCCACGGCGTTGGTATGCTCAGCTAAATAGACTGCCGAACCGCACAGGGCGTCGCTCAGGTAATTGTCGGGTATGGTATTCACGTGATTGATAGTGGTATTGAATGGATAACCGCGTTCCTCTACGTTCTTCACTATTTTGGCCATGGTTTCGATAACGATCACCGGGAACTCGCCGACGGACGTTTCGCCGCTCAGCATCACGGCATCGGCGCCGTCCAATACCGAATTGGCAACGTCGTTTACCTCGGCGCGAGTTGGGCGGGGCGTAGTGATCATGGATTCGAGCATCTGCGTAGCCACAATTACCGGTTTCGACTCGGCCCGGCATTTCTGCACGATCATTTTTTGCAGCAGCGGCACTTCTTCCAGAGGCATTTCGACACCCAGGTCGCCGCGGGCAACCATACAGCCGTCGGTAACAGCGATAATCGCATCGATATTCTCAATAGCTTCAGGCTTTTCTATCTTGGCTATCACACGCGCAGCTTTACCTTCGGCATTGATGATCCTTTTCAGATCGACGATATCCTCGGCATTGCGCACAAAGGAAAGGCCTATCCATTCCACATCGTTCTTTAAGGCAAAATGCAGGTTTACGATGTCCTCTTCCGTCAGGCTTGGTATTGACACCTTAGTATTAGGCAGGTTCACTCCCTTGCGGGAAGTAAGAATTCCGCCATGCAGTACCTCGCAAACTACGGTGTCGATCTCGTTAGTTTCGATGACGCGCATCTGTATTTTGCCGTCATCGAGCAGGATGATCTCATTAGCCCGCACATCTTTCGGGAAAGTTTCATAAGTAATGTAAATGCGGTGGTCGTCGCCGATGCATTCGTGCGTCGTTATGTTGATATATTTCCCGTTGACCAGGTGAATACCGCCATCCTTTACCAGGCCGATGCGAATTTTAGGTCCCTGCAAATCGGCCAGGATGCCCACATTCAGCTTATATTGTTCGTTTATCTCGCGGATGGTGTCGATCGTTTTCTGGTGGTCTTCAGTTTTGCCGTGCGAAAAATTGAGGCGGCATACGTTTACGCCAGCCCTTATCATGGCCAACAAAGTGTCTTTATTGGTAGATGCCGGACCCATTGTGGCAACAATTTTAGTACGGTTGTAAGATAATTTCATATTTATCGGGTTAAAACTGGCTGCATTTCAATGTAAAAAATATAGTGTTATAGGTACACTTGTAAAATTCGGCGCTAAAATAAGAGATTTTCGCGTGATTTGATTTTTTTCGGATCAATCTTTACGGCAGCCACAATCTCGGGTATCTTGTTCAGTTTGCTTATCATCTGCTCCACATCGCTGTCGTCGATGTAATTTTTTATCATTACGAAGTGATCGGCCTTACGCATTTCGGGCACCAGGTATCCGTCTGATCCCTTGTTTGTTATGAAATAAAAGTCCGTATCGCTGCTTTCCCAGTGATGCTTGTACAGCGAAAAGAATGCCGGTATGCCGTCCTGTATGAGGTCGACCTCGAGGTCGGGAACTTTTGTAAAATTAAAATTTAAATATTTGTTGATAAGATAACAAACGCGGTAATCTTTCAGCGACGTAGTGATGGCTATCAGCACAAAATCGAGGTCGATCTCCAGCTTTAAAGTCTTCCTGTTCAAAATTACATTAACTTTATGCAGCCAAAATTACGAATTGAAAGCCTTGCAATAAAATGTTGTTAGTCTGGGGCAAAAGTTTTTAGATTTGATATTTGATAGAATTTATTTTTCTTTGCACAGAATTTATTAATCATTAAACCATTCAAAAGTATGTCTGATATCGCTTCAAGAGTAAAAGCTATTATCGTAGAAAAATTAGGTGTTGACGAAAGTGAAGTGACACCTGAGGCTAGCTTCACCAATGATCTTGGTGCAGACTCGTTAGACACCGTGGAATTAATCATGGAGTTTGAAAAAGAATTTAACGTGGCTATTCCTGACGATCAGGCTGAAACTATAGGTACTGTTGGCCAGGCCATCGCCTACCTTGAAAAAAACGTTAAATAAACTCCCCTAATCTTACTAAATGGAGTTTAAAAGAGTTGTAGTAACTGGGCTCGGAGCGCTTACTCCTATTGGAAACAACATTTCGGAATACTGGCAGGGCCTGGTAAACGGAGTGAGCGGAGCTGCCTTGATCAAGAGTTTTGATACCACCAACTTCAAGACAAAGTTTGCCTGTGAGGTGAAAAACTTCGATGCAGATGGGTTTCTGGGCAGGAAAGATGCCCGGAAACTTGATCCTTTTGTGCAATATGCGTTGTTCTCGACCGAAGAAGCGGTGAAGGATGCCGGTTTGGATTTCGAGAAACTGGACACCAATCGCATCGGCGTTATCTGGGGATCGGGTATCGGTGGTTTAAAAACTTTCATGGACGAGGTGGTGAACTTTGCAAAAGGCGACGGCACCCCCCGGTTCAATCCTTTTTTTATACCAAAGATGATAGCGGATATCGCTCCCGGGCATATCTCTATCAAGTATGGCCTGCGCGGCCCGAACTTTACGACGGTTTCGGCTTGTGCATCGTCAAACAATTCGCTTATCGATTCCTTCAATTATATTCGCCTCGGTAAAGCCAATATGTTTATTACCGGTGGTTCAGAAGCAATCATAAATGAGGCGGGTATTGGCGGCTTCAATGCCATGCATGCACTTTCCACCCGTAATGACGACCCGGCTACCGCATCGCGCCCATTCGACCTGGACCGTGACGGTTTTGTCGCCGGCGAAGGCGCGGGGACCATCATTTTGGAAGAATTGGAGCATGCCAAAGCACGCGGCGCAAAAATATATGCTGAAATGATAGGCGGCGGCATGAGCGCCGATGCTTATCACATGACCGCCCCTCATCCTGAGGGCCTTGGCGCCGCGCTGGTAATGAAGGCTGCGCTGGAAGACGCAGGGTTGAAACCGTCGGATATTGATTACGTGAACGTTCACGGAACGTCGACCCCTATCGGCGATCCGCAGGAAGTTAAAGCAATACAGGATACTTTTGGCGACGATGTTTATCGTGTAAATATCAGTTCGACCAAATCGATGACAGGTCATCTGCTTGGTGCAGCGGGAGCCGTTGAAGCCATCGCTGCCATTCTATCGATCAGAAACGACATGGTGCCGCCTACGATCAACCACTTTACGGACGATCCGGCGTTCGATCCCAGGATCAACTTTACGTTCAATAAAGCGCAAAAAAGAGTGGTTAGGGTGGCGCAAAGCAATGGTTTTGGCTTTGGCGGCCATAACGCTTCAGTAATATTTAAAAAGTACGAAGAATAATTGCCTTGAATGCCGATCAGACGGTTCTATAAACTTTATTTATCACCCAATAAAAAGTACGTAAAATCTCTAAAGAATTTGCTTGGCTTTGTGCCGGGCAATTTGTCGTTATACCGGCTGGCGTTCAGGCATAAGTCAGTCGCTCAAAATGTAAAAAAAGGAGTTAAAAACAGCAACGAGCGCCTGGAGTTCCTGGGCGACGCCGTTTTGGGCAGCGTGGTGGCCGAAGTGCTTTTTAAACTTTACCCTTTTGAAGACGAAGGCTTTCTGACAGAACTTCGTTCCAAAATAGTGAACCGCGGCAACCTTAACCAACTGGCCCGTAAATTAGGTTTCGAACAATTGATCCAGTACGACAACCGCATGGTGAACTCAACCAGGCAGGGCTCGCTGCTTGGCGATGCCTTCGAAGCGCTGGTCGGGGCCATTTACCTTGACAAGGGTTATGATTTCACCCGTAACTTCCTGGTAAACCACATCATCAAATCTCATATCGATATCCGTCACCTGGAACAAACCGAAACGAATTACAAGAGCAAGCTGATAGAATGGTGTCAGCGGCACGGTAAGGATATTATCTTTGAGCTGATAGAAAACCAGGTAGGCGAAAGCTCTAAGCTTTTTACGGTTCAGGCCAATATCGACGGCGAGATCATGGGCATGGGTAAGGAGTTCAATAAAAAGAACGCTGAAAAATTAGCCGCTGAACGAGCTTGTGAGGCGCTGGCGATCTGAGCCGAACAGCATCGAACTAATAAAGTTTCTGTACTTTCCCTTGAGGCCGGTTCTTGATCTTCTGATAATACGCGTAATTCCTCTTTATGTACATAATCAGTTGATAATCGTTCCACTCCCTGATGTCCTGGTATGAAGGCCGGTACAATTGCATGAATTTGATTACTTCCTCATCCGTTAACTTCGTTACGCTTTTTACCAATTCCTTGGTGTAACGTTTGTCCACTTCGGTAGCTTCCAGCTCTCCCCTGGCATAAGCCGCAAAACGGCGCTCTTCGCGCGGTGTTTTTCCAAACAGGTTGTATAAGCCCGTTATAGGCGAATTCAGGAATTCCCATACGGGTAACGACTTACCATTATTGTAAATTCCCTGACTGTTATACAGCTTCATCGTCTCATTCAATTCCTGTTTCTTTGTCTGGCCCGTAATTATAACAGGCTTAAGCTGGATAACCGCCTGCAGATAGATAGCGAGGTCGGCCTTGCCTGTAACCACGATTTTCTGGTCGGTATACTGTTTATGCGTAATCAGCAGGGTGTCGCCCACAGCGGTGCTTATGCTGAACATGCCCAGGTCGTCGCTCATCATCACCTCCTTGTTTTCCAAATCTGTGATCACCGCCTGGGATATGCGGTCGGAAGATCCCTGCCGGAAAATGATGCCTTTAATGGCAAATGACTGGGCATAAGCGGAAATCTGCAGGAGCAATAGCCCTGCACAAACCAAAGTAAAATACCTAAGCCGACGCATAAAATGTAAAAGTAGACATTGTATAACGTACTAAATGTAAAAAGATGTTAAAGGAGTCCGAAAGTCCGCATGAGTCCGAAAGTCGGGAAGTTAGCTTTTTGAAGGTTCATAAAACCATTCGTTATTGCTCAAATGCGCAAGAGCGGTATGAGTGAAATATCAGGAAGATTTTTCTTGCGGACTTTCCGACTTACCGACTTTCGGACTAAACAATTATCTTTGCGCATGTTAAAATCAATGACAGGTTATGGGATCGCTGTTTCCGACTCGGGGAATACGAAATACACTGTCGAGATCAAATCGCTGAACAGCAAGTTCCTGGAGCTTTCGCTGCGCATACCCAAGTCGTTTTCAGAGAAAGAATTCCAGTTACGGAACGAATGCAACAAACAGATCGAGCGCGGAAAGGTAAATCTCAGCATTAATACGGAACAGGCAGAGGGCACGGTAAAGGCCGCCGGAATAGACACCGCTCTTCTAAAAAATTACCTGCAACAGCTTAAAAGTGTCAGTGAAGAATTAGGTGAGCCGGCTGATAACCTGATGCAGCTGGCGCTTGGCCTGCCCGACGTAGTTCGTTACGATGAAGACACCGTATCCGAAGAGGAATGGAAAATAGTCGACAGAACTTTCCAGCAGGCGCTGAACAGTTTTCAGCAGTTCAGGGTGGATGAAGGCAACGTACTTGAACAGGATATTAAATTCCGTATAGGCGTTATTTTGAAGAACCTTGAATTGGTGGAAGTGGAAGAACCAAGACGCATTCCCTTAATCAGGGAAAGACTGGACCAGTTCCTTAATGAAGCTGTAGGCAGGGAAAATGTTGACCAGAACCGCTTTGAGCAGGAATTGATCTATTACATCGATAAGCTGGATATCACCGAAGAAAAGATCAGGCTGAAAAGCCATTGCGAATACTTCCTGGAAACGCTCAAAAACGCGGATGCGAATGGCAAAAAACTGGGCTTCATTTCACAGGAAATAGGCCGCGAGATCAATACCCTCGGCTCAAAAGCCAACGATGCCAATATACAGAAATTAGTTGTGGGCATGAAGGAAGAGCTGGAGAAGATAAAGGAACAATTACTTAATGTGTTGTAAAAGGCATTATGTCATCGGGGCATTAAGTCATTTGTTGATTGCGGCCCTTAGAACGACCAAATGACCAATGACCAAATGACTCAATGACCAATCCTGAAGGAAAACTTATCATATTCTCGGCCCCATCGGGTGCAGGAAAAACCACTATCGTGCAGCACCTGCTCCGCAAAATACCCGAACTGGAGTTTTCAATTTCAGCAACGACCCGCAAGGCCCGCGGCGACGAACAGGAAGGCATGGATTACTATTTCATCAGCAAACAGGAATTTTTGCACCGGATAGCCAAAAAACAGTTCGTTGAGTTTGAAGAAGTATACTCGGGAACGTTTTACGGCACGTTGCGCACCGAGATAGAGCGGATATGGGCAAAAGGCAAAACAGTGATCTTCGACATCGACGTCGAAGGCGGCCTGCACCTCAAGCGGAAATATGACGGGGACGCGCTGGCAATATTCGTTCAGCCGCCTTCGCTGGAAGTTTTGAAAGAGCGCCTGGCAGGCCGGGGCACCGATCATCCGGAAAAATTAAAAGAACGCTTCGAAAAGGCCGAAAAAGAATTGAATTACGCTCCGCAATTTGATATTATCCTAAAGAATCACGATCTTCAAACGGCATGTGCAGAAGCCGAGTTGCTCGTTAGAAATTTTCTCAAGAATTGATTAAGTCCATAGTTGGTGATCCGTCCCATGGATCATGAAAGGGGTTCTGTAGACTTAGCAAATACTATGATCTATGAACTATTAACCACGAACTCAAAATGAAGATAGGTTTACTTTTCGGCTCGTTCAACCCCATTCACATCGGTCACCTGATCATCGCAAACTACATGGCCAACTATACTGAACTCGACAAGGTATGGCTGGTAGTTTCTCCGCAAAATCCGTTAAAGAAATATGGTGACCTGATCAATACCTATGACAGGTTGGAAATGGCGAAGCTGGCCACGGATAATTCGACCCATATTTCGGTAAGCGACGTTGAGCTGCGCCTGCCACAGCCGTCGTACACCATCGATACGCTCACTCACCTAAAGGAAAAATACCCCGAACACGAGTTTGCCATTATTATGGGTTCTGACAACCTGGGAACGCTGCATAAATGGAAGAACTATAAACTGATCCTGCGTGATTACCGGATCTATGTTTATCCACGTCCCGGATACGAAAATGCGGAATTTGCCTCGCACCCCTCGGTGACCATTACCATGACGCCGTTGATGGAATTGTCGGCTTCGTTTATCCGCAAATCGCTGGCCGAAAAGAAAAACGTACAATATTTTGTGCCCGACCCGGTGCTTGAGTTTATAGAAAGTAAAAATTTATATGGTAATGGCTGACCGGTTGTAACAGTTATAACTTTGGGTAGTCTTTTACGTTAAAGGACTAACCGCCAATTTAAAACCGTTATGCAGCTCTCGAAAGAAAAGTTACAACACTTTGTAAATAATATGCCGGAAAAGATCGATGTGCTGGAGCTCATTGACAAAGTTATCCTGATGGCAAAGATTGACCAGGCAAGCGATGGTCCGATAAATCAATATACCCCGCAGGACGACCTGGAAAAAGAGATCGATCTTTGGGGATGAAAGCCAAAAGCTGAAAGTCCAAGACCAAAGCTTCAATACCGTTATCCAACCGAGACTCCCTATTTAAACCATTCAAAAAGCTTTCCGCTTTAGTCTTTCCGCTTTCAGCTTATAAATCTATTTTTGCCCCGTGAGCGAAAAAACCATTCTTAAACTGCATTTGCCTACCGACCCGCTTTGGGTGAAGAATGTTGTTGAAAGCAATATTGAAGAGATTTTGACCGACCATGCCTTTTGCGAGCAGAAAGCCGCAAGCAACGCCATTACACTCATCGTACAAAACCCGGAGCTTTCCGAGCTGGTGCAGGAGATGGCTGCGCTGGTACAGGAAGAAATGAACCATTTTAAACGCGTGCACGATATCATACTGGAACGCGGGTATGTGCTGGGGCGAGAACGCAAGGACGATTACGTAAATGAACTTCGCAAATTCCTGGCGCCCGGCGGAAGCAACGAAGCACGGCTACTCGACCGTTTATTACTCTCCGCTATGATCGAGGCGCGGAGCTGCGAGCGCTTTAAGGTTATGTCGGAGCACATTGACGACGAGCAGCTATCGGCATTTTACCACGAGCTGATGGTCAGTGAGGCCACACATTACTCCACCTTCATCCGCCTGGCTAAAAAATATTGCAGCAACCTGGACGTCGACAAACGGTGGAAGGAATTCCTGGAATATGAAGCCAGCGTGATCAAAAACTACGGCAAAAGCGAGACGATACACGGGTGATGTAGTCAATGGTCGATAGGAATGGTGAATAGAAAGGGAAAATATCCGGCGAAAGACCATTATTCATTATTCACTGTTGACCATTCACCATTGACCCCAGGCCCGCCACATTCTTTAGGTAATTATCCAGCATGGCAATGCTTACCAAGTCGTTCATATAACCGATATACATATCAGGGCGCACGATGATCGCCTTTTCGCGGTGCGGATCGGTTTCAAAAGCCTCGAAGACAGCCAGGTTTTTACCCGAGGGAGGCAGGTAATAAAAATTAAGCAGCCCCTGGAACCGGTTGGTGATCCATTTGGCGATATTAAACAGGAACATCTCGTCAAACCGTCCCATCACGATCAGCGTAAAGCCGGGTTTGTTGCACCAGGCCTGCAGATCGGTTTCCTCCTGCTTTTTCTCATCATATATCTCAAGGTAAGGCAGGCGGTCGCCGGCCTTTATTTTCTGTGCATTGCTTAGGTGCAAATTGATCTTGCTTTCGCGGTAGGATATCCCAATTTGCGAGATGAGCCTGAAACCGCGATCGCGTGTTTTTTTATGCGACCATACATAGTGCAATATGCGTGGCAGAATCATTCTTTTAAAGAATACAAGAAACCAGTTTTGCGACATCACTATGTTGAATATCCGGTCGGTTGTATTAAGCAAGTCCCTCGCCACGGGCATCCGCTCGGCGGCATAGGAATCCAATATGTTTTCGGGCAGATTGTGGTTAATAACGCCTGCCAGTTTCCAGGCCAGATTGTAAGCATCCTGCAAACCGGTGTTCATGCCCTGCGCGCCTACGGGCGAATGAATATGCGCCGCGTCGCCGACCAGGAAACAATTCTGTTGCCTGAAATTTTCAGCCATTCGGTGGTGTAGTTTGTAGGTAGTGAACCATTTGTTGTGTTCCACGTCGACCCGCGAACCTGTTGTGTCAGCCAAATGCGGCAGCACCTGCTCGAGCGTCACATCGTCCTGATTTGTGAAAGCGGCCGGCAAACTCCCAATAATGCGGTATTCATCCTTTTCGGGCATAGGAAAAAACCCGCTAAACCCATTCTTTCCTAAATAGAGCTGAACATAATCGCCTTCCAAAAAAGAAGCCTGGATCTTAACGTCGGCCAGGTAAAAATAATGGGGGTATGTGTCGCCTTTAAATGGTATATTCAATTGTTTACGCACGGTGCTATGTGCACCGTCAGCGCCGATCACCCAATCGCAGCGGAGGGAATATTCTCCTTCGGTATTTCTTAAGACAACATCGGCATAACCGGCATTTTGTTTTAATGTAACCAGCGAAGTTTCCCAAAAAACCGGGCAGGCATGCTGCGTTAAATAGTCAAGCAGCAACCGCTCATTTTTATATTGCTGATAAAGCAACACATACGGAAAACGTGTTTGTCCTTCGCCCGCGCCTTCTAAGGACACGTTTGCCACCTGTTTGCCGTTTTCCGTAAATGTCAAACCCTGCGCCTGCTTGCCATTGTTCACTACTTTATCGACTATCCCCAATTGCCGGTATATTTCCAGTGATCGGGCCTGTACGCCTAATGCGTTCGAATGGCTGGCAGGTCCCTGCTTGTTGCCAATGATCAGCGGCTGGATACCATAACGCAGCAGTTGCGCGGCCATCATCAGGCCCGAAGGCCCGGCACCGACAATGAGTACTTTGGTATGCTCCTCTGTGATCTGCATCTTTATCAGGAACGAAACAGGAGGAAAATAGTTGGTTTTTTATGCAGATCGGGCACTTTTTGTTTCCACTCGCCAATACTTTTTGTTTGAACAAGTTCATCGTCCCCAGTCAGGTTGCAGGCAATGCAAAGCCTGGTCTTAGCGGTACAACTGCGCAATATTTCTTCCAGCAGCTGGTTGTTGCGAAAAGGTGTTTCGATGAATATTTGCGTTTGGTTAAAACGAGAGGCCAACGATTCCAGTTCTTTGATCTTCCTGGCACGTTCGGCCTTATCGATAGGCAGGTAGCCGTGAAAAGTAAAGCTTTGCCCGTTAAAACCTGATGCCATCAGGGCCAGTAAGATCGAACTCGGTCCAACAAGAGGCACCACTTTTACGCCGCGCCGGTGCGCTTCGGCAACAATCTCCGAGCCCGGATCGGCCACGCCCGGGCAGCCGGCCTCGCTCATTAAACCTACATCGCGGCCAGCCGTCAAACCAATAAAGAAGCTGTTGATGTTAACATCACGGTTATGTTTTCCGTAATCATGTATGGAAAGTTCGTTTTGAGGGATTTTCAAACCGGCTTCTTTCAGGAAATGGCGCGCGGTCTTTTCGTTCTCAACAATATACTCTTTAATATTGTTAATGGTATTGACCAAATAAGGCGTGAACGACCTGGCAACAGCGTTTTCGGCAAGTGGTACCGGTATAAGGTAAAGCGTTCCGTAAGCCATGTTGCAAATTGACGTTTTTATTTGTAATTTTTGCTACCGTAATCTTATTTAATATGAAATCGTTAGGCATCAATTGGTTCATCGAAGGTTCGATCGACTTCGAACAAAAAAAATACATCCTGCTCGACTATTTACAGGAAATTAACCGCCATTTCGACCGAAGCAAGCTTTATCCGAATCTTACCGACCTGATCTTTCATTACAACAACCTGCTCGACTTTAAACGCAACAAATCTGTGCTGCAGCAGGCTTTCCCCCAGCGTTTGACCAAGGCTGATATCGAGGCGCTGAAACTTACTTACCAGAAGATAGTGGATGATGACGCCACGATGCGCGAAATAGAAAATATAATCTCGTATGCCGTTAATAAAATGGACCCGGCCATCCAGACAGGCAAGGAGATATATGATTTCGTAGAGAGCCGCCTGAGCATTGACCCTATCGGCCTCGTGCCGCTAATGCCCTATAACGGCTATTTCTCACTGCGTAATGGCAATGAGCGCACCAATTGGGTTTACGAGTACCAGATCACTATTTTTGAAAGCAAAGACGATAAGTACCGGGGAATTAACGTGCAGTTTGTTGATACCTACACGCAAAACATTACGAATACGCCGGAATCGATCAAACTCGACCTGATCCGTAAACGAAAACACCTGCCCAATCCGGCATTGTACTATGTTTCAAGCGATATCAGCTTCCCGCTGGAGCAAACCCTGCTGCCGGTAGCCAAAAGAAGTTTGGTGAAGTTTATTTCCAACGCAGCCTAACGGTAACGGTTGTACGTATTACGTTGGACGTTATACGTGAATTTGGAGAAGATCAAAACATATAACGTAGTATGTCCATGTCTAACCTACTTCGCAGCCGCTTTGTACTCTGCATTCAACCCCGCCAAAACCTCCCTGGTAATATCCAGGCTGTCGTCGCCGTAAAGCATATTCGGATTGCTTTTGGAGTAGGTAAGTACGATCTTGTAACCTCTGGTTTTCGTATAGGTTTTTAGAAAAGCGTTGATACGCTCGTATAACTTCGTATTTTCCTCGGCTTCCATTTCCTGCAATTGCTTGGCAGTATTCTGGCTCATTACCTGTAGTGTTTGCTGTTCTTTTGCCAACTTTTTCTCAGTGGCGGCTTTTTGCTGCGGGGTTAACGCGTTAACACGTTTCTGATAAGATGCCACTTCGGCCTGAAAAGCCTTGTCCTTGGCCGCCAGTTCATTCTGTGCATTTTGCGAAAGCGTTTGCAGTTTTGTTTGCACTGCTTTAAAATATTCGTAGTTACTCAGCAAGGTATCCGAATTAACAAATACCACGGCAGGAGCATGGGTTGAATCAGCTTTTGCCTGCGCGTTTGCACCAATTGAAATCAAAACCAAAAGGCAGCTTATGATCAAATATCTCCTCATCATCGGGTCGGTTTTAAAGGGGCGAAGATAGGGATTTTACGCCAGACGTTGTACGTTTGACGTAATACGTAAGCCTATCAAGTTCCATTTGTGTAATATGGCATAGTGAAACGCAATAGCTATACGGCGTCAGCTTCCGATATTGCTGCGATCAGTTCACTTGCCTCTCCTCTGTGTCTCATTAAATCAATAGGAGTAACTATTGCTATAAAGACACCAAAAAATGCTACGACCGTATAATCCTGCCAAAATACAGATAGGATGATGACTATGGTTATGCCGATAAGGAACGGCAGAAAATTCCAAATGTAATTTAGTGTTAGGACTCTCCCACCATTGCGGTCATCACTAATAACGAACTCTCCTTCATCCAACATTGTTGGGCTCCAACTCGAACGGAAACGCAATAGATTATCTTTAAATAACACCGTTTTATCGGTAACCTCTTCGACATTATATTTCCTGTCCTTTAACTCAAGCTGTATCCTTGCGAGAATTTCGTAGGATTCTAAAGCGGTAGTCGCGGAAGTATGGAATTTCAGCTTAAAATTCATTGCTGTAAGGTTTACCTAAATTAATGAATTTTGGACAGTTCAGCCTTTCGCCTTTGAGCTTTCGCCTTTAACCTTACCTCAGCTTCAACAGCGCTTCTTTCACCCTCGGTATCAGTTGTTCGATATCTTGCAAAGCACTGGCGCCAACCGATGCGCGGAACCAGTTCACATTTTCTTCATTACCGAAGGCTGAGAACGGCACCAGGGCCACTTTGGCTTCTTTGATCAGGTAGAAGTTTATATCCGTAGCGGTTTTCAGCAGGTCGCCGTCGGGCGTGGTTTTGCCGGCATAGTCTACTTTTACCGTAAGGTAAATCGCCCCCATCGGCTCGATGGAATCTACTTTGAAACCTTCGGCCTTTAATTGCTGGAAGCCTTTATGCAGCGCGTTCAGGCTGTTCTGAATTTTGGATTTGAAATCGCCCAGGTAGCTGTTCACCTCGTTGTCCTGTTTCAGGAATTTAGCCATGGCCACCTGCTCGGCTTTGGGCGACCAGGCGCCCATGTGGCCGACGATAGCCTTCATATTGTTGATCACTTCCTTCGGCCCGAATCCCCAGCCTACACGAACGCCGGTCGCGGCAAAGCATTTGGAACCGCCGTCGATAAAGATCACGTGGTCTTTCAGTTCAGGCCGAAGCGTCACCGGGTCGTAATGCTGGTGGCTGCCAAAGGTCAGTTGCGAGTATATCTGGTCGTATAAAAGATACAACGGTTTTTCGCCGGCCTTGCGGGTTTTATTTTCAGCAATTACCAGGTCGCATATCTCTTCCAGGTCCTTTTTAGTGAACATGGTGCCCGTTGGGTTCAGCGGCGAACACAGGGCCAGCAAAGTAGCGCCTTTAATGTGCGGCCGAAGCTCGTCGGCTGTTGGCATAAAGTTGTTTTCGGGCGTAGTGACCACCATCACCTCTTCAGCGCTGGTGAGGTTACAATAATGATTATTGTTCCACGACGGAACCGGGAAAACCACTTTATCACCCGGGTCGACCAGCGCCAGGTAAGTAGAATAAATGAGCGGACGCGATCCGCCCGAGATCAGTATTTGGTTTGAGGCATAATCCAGGCCATAGCGGCTTTTTAAAAATGCCGAAACGCTTTCACGCAGGTCAAGCATCCCGTCGGCCGGTGGGTAGTTGGTTTGGTGATGATTATAGGCATCCACGATACCCTGCTTCAGCGGCTCGGGTATAGGATAAATATTCGAATCGAAATCGCCTATGGTCAGATTTGCAATATTCTGACCTTGTCTTTTCAGTTCGTTGATCTCACCGGCGATCTTTATAATTTCGGAGCCCCTCAGGTTCTGGGCCAATACGGAAACGCTCATTTTTATTGGATGTGCAAATTACAGATGTGCAAATGTGCAGATTTATTGCGGCAAATCGGTTAATTTCATGCAATTGAATTGATCGGTTTCAAATCAAACTGCCCTGCCAGTAACCGGTACGATTCCAACCGGTCATCAAAATCTTCAGTTATAGTAACCGCGATGATCTCATCAACGGCATATTCCGCTGCAAGGCTGGTTAGTTTTTGCTTCATTTCGGCGGGTGTACCCGTAATAAGCCGTTTGCGGTTGTGCCTGATGCGTTCCAGTTCGTAATCGGTATAAACCACATCCTTAATGTCCTCATAACCGACCGGTACAATGCCTTTACCCTGTTCGAACTGGTTAAAGCGAAAATCCATCAAGGCCTGGTGCTGCCCGATCTTTTCTTCATCTTCGGAGCAAAACACGAATATGGCTACGCTGGCAGCGGGTCCGGTTTGGTCTTCCGATGGCTTAAATCGTTCGCGGTACATAGCAATAGCATTCGGCCCGCCAATGGGGTTGATAAAATGGGCGAACGATAATCCCATGCCGAAATGCGCTGCAAACAGCCCGCTTTCGCCGCTGGAACTTAACAGCCACATAGCCGGTATGGTCTGCACCTGGGGAATAGCCCTGATCTTTGATTGAGGCGTGCCGGGCTCGCCCCTGTCGTGAAAATAATTGATGAGATCGTACAACTGGTTGATGAGTTCCTGCTCGCTGAACTGATTCGAAGGGTTCAGGATGGAAGCTGTCAACCGGTCGGTTCCCGGTGCGCGGCCCATACCCAGGTCGACGCGACCGGGGAACAACGCCTCCAGCATACGAAAATTTTCGGCGACCTTTAATGTGCTATGGTTCGGCATCATCACGCCCCCCGAGCCGATGCGGATATTTTTGGTTTGACTACCCAGGTAAGCGAGCAGCACCTCAGGAGTGGAACCAGCCAGGCTGCCTGTATTATGATGTTCGGATACCCAAAAGCGGGTGTAGCCTAATTTGTCGGCCAGCTTCGCCAGTTCAACGGTTTCCCTGACGGCCTGTTCGGCAGTTACGCCTTTACGAACGGGCGATTGGTCGAGTATGCTGAGGCGGATGTGGCTTGTGCTCATAATTAAACAGAACACAAAGGTAGGTAAGGGGTTGTTGTTAGTTTGTCAAAAAATGTTAGGCGAAATAGGCTTATTCGTCCTGGTCATCGAAAGCCGGATTGTTAGAAATAAGACGAGCATGGTGGTGGATGGTGAGAATTTCGATCAGACTGCAGGTCCTTTTGGGCCACAGGTAAAATTTCTATTTTTAATGACTTCCCTTTAGCCATTCCTTTTTGAAGTCTTCCCAATCTACACCCAAGCCTTGCTCTGATTCTTGCAAAGCCTGTTCTATTTTTGATGAAAGAATAATTTTATCGAATACCTCTTCTATATCAGCTTTATCTGGCATTGTATCGACAATGTGCTGTAATTCGTCTTTGGTAATTATCACATAACAAATTTATTGGATTTTCGATGGATGTGCAAGTAAATGTCCGAATCAGACAAATAGCAGGCAAGTAGTTTTGCGCCTTACAACACCCTCGACTTACATACGCAGAAATGGCCACGTTATCGCTCGCCATGACGATTAAGGAGCACCAAAAATCTTTCGGACTTATGCGGACTTCCCGACTTCCGGACTACTGTTTATAATCCCCTTGACAATCAAACAAAATACCGTATCTTTGCAGTCCCGAATTTTGCGGGGTATATAAACATATAATTAATTTAATTTTAAGCAAGTGAATACGTTAAGTTACAAAACTGTCTCAGCCAATAAAAAGACCGTTAACAAGGAATGGGTTGTTGTTGACGCTCAGGGCGAGATTTTGGGGCGCTTGTCTACGAAGATCGCTATGATCATTCGCGGAAAACACAAGCCAGGGTTCACCCCGAACGTAGACTGCGGTGATAACGTAATTGTTATCAATGCAGACAAGGTAAAACTGACCGGCGACAAATTCAGCGAAAAGACCTATGTGTCTTACACTGGTTACCCCGGCGGTCAGCGTTTCATTTCTCCTAAGGAGTTAATGGCAAAGCATCCCGAGCGCGTGATTGAGAAAGCCGTGCGCGGTATGTTACCTAAAAATCGTTTGGGCCGTGCCTTATTCAACAACCTGCACGTTTATGCCGGTGCCGAGCACCCGCATGCTGCTCAAAACCCGAAAGCCATTTAACCGTTAATTTAAAAGTAGAAAGAAATGCCAACAACAAACACTTCAGGCAGAAGAAAAACCGCAGTTGCCCGCATTTATTTGAGCGAAGGCAACGGCGCCATTACCGTGAACGGTAAGGACTACAAAGAATATTTCCCCACTTTGCCTTTACAGTACATCGTTACCCAGTCGACCGAGGTTTCGGGTTCGACCGGCAAATACGATGTGAAAGTAAACGTAACCGGTGGCGGTGTAAAAGGACAGGCTGAAGCCGTTCGCTTAGCTATCGCTAAGGCTATTGTTGAACTTGATGCTGAAAAGAAACCCGCGTTGCGCGCCAAAGGTCTGATGACCCGCGACGACCGTATGGTTGAGCGTAAAAAACCAGGACGCAAGAAAGCACGCAAGAGATTCCAGTTCAGTAAACGTTAATTTAAGGAGGAAACAACAATGGCAAGAACAACATACCAGGACCTGCTGGATGCAGGTGTACACTTTGGTCACCTTACCCGTAAATGGGACCCGAAAATGGCTCAGTACATTTTCATGGAGCGCAATGGCATCCACATTATCGACCTGAATAAAACTTTAACTAAAGTTGAAGAAGCTGCTTCAGCTATCAAACAGATCGTAAAATCAGGCCGCAAAGTATTATTCGTTGCGACCAAGAAACAGGCAAAGGATATCGTTGCCGAATACGCAAAAACAGTAAACATGCCGTTTGTAACCGAGCGTTGGCTGGGTGGCATGCTAACCAACTTCGCTACCGTGCGCAAGTCGATCAAAAAGATGTCTAACATCGATAAATTGACCAAAGACGGAACTTACAGCAACCTTTCTAAAAAAGAAAGGCTGATGATACAGCGTGAGCGCGTGAAGCTGGAAACTTTGCTGGGCGGTATTTCGGACCTCAACCGTTTGCCGGCTGCTCTGTTCATCATCGACGTAAAGAAAGAGCATATCGCTGTTTCGGAAGCGCTGAAGCTGAACATCCCGACCTTTGCTATGGTGGATACCAACTCGGATCCTTCGAACATCGACTTCCCGATCCCGGCGAATGACGATGCTACCAAATCGATCTCGCTGATCACCGGTATCATCATCAAAGCTATCGAGGAAGGCCTTGACGAACGCAAGCGCGAGAAAGAAGAGGAAGCTGAAAAAGAAGCTGCTGCTGCAAAAGCTAAAGCCGATAGTGCAAAACCCGAGGCTCCTGCCGCCGGCGCTGCACCTGCCGAAGGCGGTAAGCGGAAAAGAGTAGCAGCCGAGGCTGAAGCTGAAGCTCCGGCTCCCGAAAAGTCTGAAGAATAAACAGTTGTAAGGGTTGATGGTTGTAGAAGCACAACTCTTACAACCTTAACCCTTACTACTTCTACAACATTTAAAAACATACAACATGTCGTTAGTACAAATTAGTGCATCTGATGTAAACAAACTGCGTCAGCAGACAGGTGCAGGTATGATGGATTGCAAAAAAGCTTTGACCGAAACTAACGGTGATTTCGAAGCGGCAATCGACTATTTAAGGAAAAAAGGAGCTAAAGTGGCAGCAAGCCGCCAGGACCGTGAGTCGAACGAGGGTGTGGTTATTGCACGTACGTCGGTTGACGGCAAACGCGGTGTGATCATCGAGCTGAATTGCGAAACCGACTTCGTGGCAAAAAATGCTGAGTTTATCGCTTTTGGTAATGCTATTGCTAACAACGCTGTTGAGAGCAAACCTAAAAATATAGACGAGTTAAGCCAGTTAATGATAGACACCGAAACCAGCCGGGTTACTATTGCTAACGCAATTCTGGACAAAACCGGTAAAATCGGCGAGAAGATCGGCATTTCGAAATATGAAGTACTTGAAGGCGAGAAAGTAGTTGCGTACATCCATGGTAATTTCCGTTTGGCTGTGTTAGTCGCTTTGAGCAGTGACGTTGCCGGTTCTGAAGAAGCCGGTAAGGACGTTGCGATGCAGATAGCCGCAATGAATCCTATCGCTGTAGATAAGGACGGCGTTGACGCTACTACTATTGAGCGCGAGCTGGAGATTGCAAAAGAGCAGATACGAGCCGAAGGCAAACCGGAGGAAATGGTTGAAAAGATCGCTGCCGGCAAGCTGAACAAGTTCTATAAAGATTCGACCCTGTTAAACCAGGAGTTTGTGAAGGACCCGTCGAAGAATGTTGCTCAATTCCTTTCGTCGATAGACAAAGGATTGACTGTAACGGCCTTTAAACGGGTAGCCTTAGGAGCTTAAATATTTAAATCCCCCTCGAATTACCGAGGGGGATTTTTTTTGCACATATCTTTCGTAGAGACGCGATGCGTCGCGTCTCTGCCGTACATTCGTATTATGATAACCGCACTGCACAACACCCGTATCGTTTCGGATGGTAAGATCACCGAAGGCAAAGCCGTTTTAATTGATGGTAAACGGATCAAAGATATTGTCGACGAGGCAGCGATACCCGTAGATGTGCAAAGGATCGACCTGCAGGGCAACTACCTTGCGCCGGGTTTTCTTGATCTGCAGTTATACGGAAGCGGCGGTCGTTTGCTGAGCATTGATACCGACGAGGCTACCCTACTTCAGATGGAAAACGATCTGCTCGACCAGGGCACGATCGGATTCTTTCCTACTATTTCGACCAACACCGATGAGGTAATCGAACAAACCATCCAGGTTTGCCGGGATTACCGGGAAAAACGCCGGGGCAACTTTTTAGGTCTGCACCTGGAAGGCCCGTTCCTGAACCCAGTCCGCCGCGGTGCGCACAATAAGGATTTTATAAAAAAGGCTACGCTGCAGCTTGTTCAAAAATGGGTGGACATGGCTGATGGCGTGATCGCTATGATTACTATCGCGCCGGAGCTCCAGGACCAGGAAGTGATCGATTACATGCACAATGCCGGTATTATCCTGTCGTCCGGGCATAGTAACGCCACTTATGCTGAAGGTAAGGCGTTCCTGAATAAACCTATTCCAGCGGTAACACACATTTATAATGCCATGCCGCAAATGCACCACCGCGACCCGGGGTATATTCCCGCGATATTTGAAGAAAGACCATATACCAGTATCGTACCCGACGGCATCCACGTCGATTTTGTAATGGCGCGATTAGCCAAACGCGAACTAGGTGATAAGCTGTTCTTTATTACCGACTCGGTTACGGAAACGTTTCATGGGCCTTACCAGCACCGCTTTACCGGCGATCGCTACACACTGCCGGATGGGACTTTGTCGGGCTCCTGCCTTACTATGCTCAAATGTGTCGAGAACGGCGTTAAACATTTTGAAGTAAGCCTGCCCGAATCGGTGAATATGGCTTCGTTGTACCCGGCTCAGTTAGCCAAATTGAACAAGGGCAAAATTGTTGCGGGTTATGATGCCGACTTTACGGTGTTCGATAACGATTTTCAGCTCAAAGGCACCTTTATGTCCGGCGAGCGTGTAAACTGATAGACCTTATGGAAAACGATGTTTTCGGACTGATCCAAAACAACGACCTTGATGGGTTAAGAAAGGAACTGGCCGCTAACCCTGGCCTTGCCAATGAGGGAGTGCCGTTAACCTTGACCGGTAAATCCAATTCCGCAAAGGGCCACCCGCTGCACCGGATATGCGATGCCGTATTTGCTCATAAAATTACGGACGAACAGGCGATTGAGATAGCGAAGATATTTCTTGGATATGGCGCCAACATCGATGGGTTCATGACCAATGGCGACAATAATACCCCGCTGATAGCAGCAGCCAGCCTGCATGCCGAGAAGCTGGGTATTTTTTATATTGAACATGGCGCCAATATCTGTTATGCACCCAAAAACGATGGCGGAACAGCCCTGCATTGGGCCGCATTTTGTGGAAGGGATAGGCTGGTTGATAAGCTTATCAAGGCCGGAGCCGACATTGATCAGTTGGATACAGCCTATCACAGTTCGCCCATGGGATGGGCAATTCACGAGCTTACTTCGGAAGGACAGGGCAACAAGCATAATCAAATGGAGTGTATTAAGCTGCTATTGAAAGCCGGAGCAGATAAAAACCTACTGGCCCCTGACTCCACTAAATATTTGCACAGCACAGCAAAAAACGACCCGGAACTGAGAAGCCTGCTGAGTTAATTCGAAAGTCTGCTTTATAAAATTTTAACACTGAATTTAAATTAATACTTTTGACAAACTACCCTGCATGAAATATAAACGCGTCCTCCTAAAGCTAAGCGGCGAATCGCTAATGGGCGATAAACAGTACGGCATCGATAACGAACAGGTTTTACAATATGCACACGACATCAAAAGCGTTTTCGACGCCGGTATCGAGGTTGCTGTAGTAGTTGGAGGCGGCAACATTTTCAGAGGGTTGAGCGCTGAAAAATCCGGCATGGACCGCGCTCAGGCCGATTACATGGGCATGCTGGCCACGGTAATCAATTGTATGGCACTGCAGAATGCGCTCGAAAGCATCGGTGTTGAAACACGCCTGCAATCGGCCATCAAGATGGAGCAGATATGCGAACCTTATATCCGTCGTCGCGCCATGCACCATCTTGAATTAGGCAAGATCGTAATCTTTGGCGCCGGTACGGGTAATCCCTATTTTACAACGGATACCGCAGCATCGCTTCGCGCTATCGAGATCAAAGCAGATGTGGTACTAAAAGGCACCCGTGTTGATGGCATTTACACCGCCGATCCCGAAAAAGATCCAACAGCAACCCGCTACGATCAAATCACCTTTCAGGAGGTATTTGACAAAGGCCTGAACGTAATGGACATGACTGCCTTTACGCTTTGCCACGAAAATAAGCTGCCGATCATAGTATTCGACATGAACAAGCCGGGCAACTTTATGCGTATAGCCCAGGGCGAGCATGTTGGGACGCTGGTGCGATAGAACTTAGATTTTTTTTATCCTGATTATCCATTTTTTGGGGTTTCTGCTAGTGTGTAATACACCGAATACTTTGACACTATCATTCTCAACCAGGTAATGTATCCCGTAAGGGAAACGGCTAATAAAATGGATGTGGATATCCTTATATCGCTTTTGAAATAATAAAGGATCGCGCTGTATTTGATTGAAACCCGCTTCTAAGCAGAGTTCGAAGTCACTGCCAAGTCCGGGTCTATGGCTTTCATACCAAGAGTATGCCTCTAATATATCCAATCTTGATTCATCAGAAATCAATAATCGGTACATTATTTTTTATAGGATTTTAGTTCAGCTTTAATCTCATCCCAACTGACAAAAGTTGTTTCGCCCCTGTTATAGCGCTCCAATCTTCTGTCAAGTTCCTCTTGGTGAGCGTTGGGTACTTCCAGGTTTTTCTGATCAATACTATCCCAAATTTTTTCCATCAGCAAAATCCTTTCAGCCTCGCTAAGGTCGAGTATTTCACGTAATTGTATCATAAATATAAATTTAGCAAGATTCGAACAAATACCATAGTGAAAACCGTAAAATCCAGCTTTCGCATTCAGTGCCCAAACGTTTGTATCAACCCGGTATAGGTAACCCCGTTGTAAACATAGAAGTCGGAAACTTTCAATACAAGCTTGTTTTGACTCAGGAAGGTGATCATCCCGTCCACCTTATCGGTATTGTTGTCGTTCACATGCACCAGCAAGTGCTTTCCTGTTAACTGCCAGGTAAGGCCATTTGTGGTAAGTCCGTTGGGATCGTTGGTATCCGTGGCGGTCCCATTGGCATAAAAGGTAACATTATAGAGTAATATCGTTTTCAAAAAAGGATCATTGCCAGCAAGTACTAGCGTGGTACCATCGTCTTTGGTCAATGTTCCTCCCCTGGTAAACCACTCGCCAGCCTGGACCAGTATCTGTGCATCGGTCACAGGCGGTGTAGGCCCGATGGTATCGTGCCCCGAGCAAGACATAACAAAACATAGCAAAACTAGTACCGTAATTTTGGTACCTGTCAATATGCGCGAGGCTCTCATCGTTATAAATACGCTATCGGTTAAAAGGCGGTTGCCTGGATTTTAGAACCTGATTAAACCCATAGCTTTACCACCCTGTAAGACCTTGTCATTTTAATAAAGTTAAATGATACTTTTTACTATTTTTGACAGCAAATTTTACGACAATGAGCGAACTCGTTAAAAAACAGATCACCGATGCCCGCGCTTTAATGGAAAAAGCTGTCGATCACTGCGAAGGTGAGTTGCAAAAGATACGTGCCGGTAAGGCCAATCCCAGCATGCTGGACGGTATTATGGTCGATTATTACGGTACGCCCACTCCGTTGAACCAGGTAGGAAGTGTAAATACTCCCGATGCCCGTACTATCGTGATCCAGCCCTGGGAAAAGTCGTTGCTAAACCCAATCGAGAAAGCTATTATGGATGCCAGCCTGGGCGTTAACCCGCAAAACGACGGTACCATCATCCGCATTAATATACCCCCTTTGACTGAAGAACGCCGCCGCGACCTGGTAAAGAAGGCAAATGGCGAAGCAGAAAATGGCAAGGTAGCGATCCGTAATATCCGCAAAGAGGCTAATGACAAGATCAGAAAGCTGAAATCAGAAGGAGTTTCTGAAGACGAGATGAAAACCGGCGAAGGCGAAGTTCAGAAGCTGACCGATGCGTATATCATTAAAATCGATCAGCATGCTAAAGCCAAGGAAAAAGACATCATGACAGTGTAACGACCAAAATAATGTCAAATTAAAGGGAATGAGCTATTTAGCTTATTCCCTTTTTTTATTTTTATCCCTGTTTATGAAAGTCCTTTTATCTTATTTATCCAAATACCGATGGGTGGTTGCACTGGCCCTGGTTCTTGCGGCGCTCAACATTGGTTTTTCGTTGTGCGATCCGCTGATTACTAAATATATTATAGACAAATATATGGTGCCTGTCGATCACCAATTTCACACCTTTGATTACAGGCTTCATGGTTCGTTGGTTCTGCTTGGCTTGGCTGTCGGCGCGGCCATGGTGTCGCGTATAGCCAAAAATTTTCAGGACTATTTTACAAATATTATAACACAGAAAGTCGGAGCTGAAATGTATGCCGACGGCCTGAAGCATTCGCTCGAACTGCCTTTCCAGGTATTTGAGGATCAGCGCAGCGGAGAAACACTGGGCATTTTGCAAAAGGTTCGCCTGGATTGCGAGAAGTTCATTACGTCGTTCATCAGTGTCCTTTTTGTGAGTTTGGTAGGTATGATATTCGTGATGGTACTTGCGGTAAAGATCAGTTACCAGGTGAGCCTGGTTTACCTGGCCGCGATACCGATAATTATGCTGGTGAGCATGCTGTTGAGCCGGCAAATCAAAACCATCCAAAAGAAGATCGTTGCGCAAACAACAGCGCTGGCGGGTTCAACTACCGAATCGCTCAGGAATATCGAGCTGGTGAAGAGCCTTGGCCTGGCCAAGCAGGAGATCAACCGCCTGAATAAAACTACCTACAGAATACTCGACCTGGAGTTGACGAAAGTAAAATACGTACGCAGTATGAGTTTTATTCAGGGGACAGTAGTGAACCTGGTGAGAAGCGTCATGGTGCTTATATTGCTGATGCTCATCTTTAAAGGCAGCCTTACTCCGGGCAGCTATTTCATGTTTTTGTTCTATTCGTTCTTCCTGTTCAGCCCGTTGCAGGAATTGGGCACAGTGATACAAGCCTGGCGGGAAGCTGAAGTGTCGCTTGGCAACTTCAAACAAATTCTTAGCACACCTGTCGAGGCTAAGCCTGAAAACCCTATCCACCTGGATGAAATCACAAAACTCACCTTCGATAATGTAAGCTTTAAACACCTGACAGCAAACCGCAATGCGCTTAACGACATCCGTTTTGAAGTAAATACAGGCGAAACGATCGCTTTTGTAGGACCTTCGGGCTCGGGTAAAACAACGTTGGTCAAGTTGCTGGTCGGATTGTATCAGCCACTGGAAGGCAGCATTTTTTACAACGATGTTCCGGGTAAAGCTATCGACCTTGACGAACTTCGCGAGCGCGTGGGCTTCGTTACGCAGGATACGCAGTTGTTCTCGGGTTCAATACGCGAAAATTTGTTGTTCGTCCGCCCCGATGCGACGGACGAAGAATGTATGGATGCCTTACAACGCGCCGCCTGCCAAACCCTTTTATCGCGGGCGCCCCAGGGATTGGACACGGTAATAGGTGAAGGCGGCGTTAAAGTTTCGGGCGGCGAAAAGCAGCGCCTGTCCATCGCTCGTGCACTTTTGCGTAAACCTGATCTATTAGTATTTGACGAAGCTACCTCATCACTTGATTCCATCACCGAGGAAGAAATTACCGAAACCATACGAGACGTATCCGTGTTAAAAGACCATATAACAATTTTGATCGCGCACCGTTTATCAACCATTATGCACGCGGATACCATCTATGTTCTTGAAAAGGGAAGAATAGTGGAATCGGGTAAACACCTCGAACTGATATTGCAAAAAGGGCTTTATTACGCGATGTGGCGTCAGCAGATAGGTGAAAAAGATACGGCCGAAACTTATTAATTTTGTACTATGTACCTTATAACATCTGCGTTCAGCGGTACGCTTGGCTTGATCTTCCTGGCTATTTGGGCAATATTGAGCTTTTATACCCTCGTAAATGTTCTGCGTACGCACGCTGTTAATGAAGGCTCCAAGATCCTTTGGCTGGTCGTCATTATCGTTGTGCCGATAATCGGCGCGCTGTTCTATTTGTTCTGGCGAAAGGTAAAAACGTTTTAGCGGGCATCGCTCTTTTCTGTTTCAACGGTGTGAATATCGCTGATCTTTAATGACAAAAAACTCTTGGTCTTGAAATAAGTGAAGATCACAACGAGCATTGTGATCGTTCCGCCAAACAACACTGCAGGAATTGTACCTAGTAATTGAGCGGCCACACCCGATTCAAAATCGCCAATCTCATTGGACGAACCGATAAACATTGAATTAACCGCCGATACCCTTCCGCGCATGTGATCGGGCGTAAGTAATTGAACAAGCGTTCCGCGAATAATCACGCTGACGCTGTCAAAAGCGCCCTGCCCAAACAGGAACACCAGGGTGAGGATAAAGCTCCTGGATAAACCAAACCCTATAATACATAAGCCAAATCCGGTAACCGCAATGAGTAAGTTTCGCCAGGGCTTGTTCAGCGGTGTAAATCTTACCATCACGATCATGGTCAGCGCAGCCCCAAGCGATGAAGCCATACGCATTACCCCTAAACCTTCCGAGCCTACGTGCAATATATCCAATGCGAACACCGGCAATAATGCTACTACTCCGCCAAAAAAAACAGAAAAGAGGTCAAGCGTCATCGCGCTAACCATCATTTTGGTTTGAAACACAAAATGAATGCCTTCTTTAAGACTTTTGTATATACTCTCTTTCGGCACAAATACCGCCGGGTATTCCCGAAGCATGTAAACCAGCACCAACGAAATTAGCAAAAATGTCAGAATCACTATAAAGCAACCCGTGATCCCACCGGCGAATGCATAAACGAATCCGCCCGCAAACGGTCCTAAAATCGATGCGATCTGCCATCCCTGGGAGCTCCAGGTAGCCCCGTTGGGATACAACTCTCGCGGAATACTATTTGCATATATGGTAAATACGGCCGGCCCGAAAAAGGCGCGCGCAATACCATTGCAAAATATCATGGCGTATAGCACCGGCACTATCCACGAAGTATGAATATGGCCGCTCATGCTTTTGAGCGTAACGACAAACATGACGAGCGACGAGAACATAACGCCCGCAAAAATGAGCAGCAGCATCTTGCGCTTCTCGTATTTGTCGGCAATATAACCGCCGTAAAGCGCCAGGCCGACTGCAGGTATAGCTTCACTCAGGCCTATAAAGGCAAGCGCCATCTTACTATGGGTAAGCTGGTAAATATAAAATCCCAATACAGTAGTTTGCATCTGGTAGGCGAACGTAAAAAAGAATCGCTGCCCCAGGTAAAAGCGGAAATCCCTGTAACGCAGGGCCGCAAATGAATCGCTTTTAGGTTGACTATTTCCTTCGAGGGACACTATGATGTTCTAATGGTGATGCACTGCAATTTACAATATACTCGCAGAGGCACAAAATTTTGCGTCTCAATAGGATTTCAATTAAATCCATGCTGATCGATCAGGTAGATCAGCGATGCCATCAATGCGGCGCCCAGTTCAAGTTCGCGTTTGTTAACGTTCTCAAAAACATCGTTCGGTGTGTGATGCACATCAAAATACCGTTGTGAATCGGGTGAAAAGCCTATGAGCACCACCCCTGGCGTTTTTTCGCGCAGTGGGCCGATGTCGCTTCCCCCGCCGCCGGCGATCAGCCTATCCGAGCCGTAAGGGGCAAAAAGTATCTTCCAGGCGGACAGGTTTTTTAGCTGATCGGCATTAAGCCCTGTAAATCCAAAGCCACGCGGTGTAAAGCCGCCCAGGTCCGATTCTATTGCCGCAATATGTTCTTCCTTGTTTTGCGCAGCAAGCTCGGCATATTTGAGGCCGCCGCGGTCGCCATTCTCTTCATTCATAAAAAATACCGCGCGAATGGTATTTTTTGGCTTGTAGCCCAAGGCTTTTAATATTCGCACTGCTTCCAGCGCTCCCGTCACACCCGTTCCGTCGTCATGAGCGCCTTCGGCCAGGTCCCACGAATCCAGGTGGCCGCCAACGTCAATGAATTTGTTTGGATTTTCGCTGCCCGTTAGTTCTCCAACCACATTGTAAGAAAGCACATCGGGCAATGTCCGGCAGTTTTGTTTAAAATAAAACCTGATATTTTTCTTCTGTTTAAGCAATTCGCTTAACTCATTAGCCGCCTTGGTCGATATAGCGGCTGCCGGAATATTATTGCCATCAGGAGAGACACGCGTAGCGCCGGTATGCGGATAATTATCCAGGCTACCTGTTAGCGAACGAACGATCACACCGACCGCACCAAATTTGGCCGCCGCCGCCGGACCCAGATTACGCTGATCGCCGGCGGTACCGTAAGCACGAAGTGTCTCGATGAACCGCTCGTCGAACGGCCGGTTAAAGAAAACGATTTTCCCTTTTATCGCGCGTTCACCCAGTGAATCCAGTTGCTTCAGGTCATGTAACTCTATCACATCGGCGGTCAATCCGTCTTTCGGCGTCGCGACCGACATGCCCAGGGCGCAAATAGCCACCGGTATTCTTTTCTTGCCATCGACAATATATGCTTCTTCCTTTGTTCCCCGAACCCAGTGCGGCACCATTACCTCCTGCAGAAAAACGTGATCGAACCCATAACTCTCCATCAGTTTCTTACCCCATTCAACTGCCTTTTGTGCATTTGGCGACCCGCTTAGGCGCTGTCCAATATTTTTGCACAGGTAATGTAAATTTTCATAACACTGCCCGTTAACCAACTCTTCGTCATATATCTTGCGAAGCATCAGCGAATCCTGGGCCACGACCGGGCCGGCTATAGAGATAAATAATAAAATGAGGGTAAATCTTAGTTTCATTGTGAGAGGGATTGCTTTTAAACAAAAGTAATATTTTGAGTAGGCTGGATACCGGCAGCTATTGGGTTTGAATAAAAGTGACAATATTGTTACGAAATTTTATCCCAGCTTAGTCCCTCGTCTTTCGGCTTAAAAGCAAGATGTAAAACCTGGTGGTCAGGCAGCGCCAACTGCGGGTCGCGGGCAAAAATATCTTCAACAATGCTCCTGGCCAAAAGTAGCAACTGCTGATCGGCCACCAAATCCGCCACTTTCAGGTCCATAACGCCGCTTTGCTGTGTGCCTTCCAGGTTGCCGGGCCCACGCAGTTGCAGGTCGATCTCGGATATCTCGAAACCGTTATTGGTCTTTACCATCGTATCGATCCTGATCCGGCCATCGTGGCTAAGCTTATGTGTGGTCATCAAAATACAAAACGACTGCTCAGCGCCGCGGCCCACGCGCCCGCGCAACTGATGTAATTGCGAAAGGCCAAACCGTTCGGCATTTTCGATGATCATTACGGATGCGTTCGGTATATTTACGCCAACCTCGATCACCGTAGTAGCCACCATGATCTGCGTTTCCCCCTTCACAAAGCGCTGCATCTCAAAATCCTTGTCCTTCGCGGCCATTTTGCCATGCACTATACTGATGTGGTAATCGGGTAGCGGAAATTCGCGTCGCATTACTTCAATGCCGTCCTCCAGGTTTTTCAGGTCGAGCTTTTCACTTTCCTGGATCAACGGATACACTACATAAATTTGCCTGCCTTTGGCTATCTCCTGCTTCATGAAGCCAAACATCCGCAGGCGCTGATTTTCATAGAAGTGGATAGTTTCGATCGGTTTCCGACCGGCCGGCAATTCATCGATAACCGACGTATCAAGGTCGCCATAAAGCGTCATGGCCAGGGTACGCGGGATAGGTGTGGCTGTCATCACCAAAACATGCGGAGGTATACTGTTCTTTCGCCACAACCTGGAGCGTTGCTCAACCCCAAAGCGATGCTGTTCGTCGATCACCACAAAACCTAAGTTCTGAAATTGCACTGTATCCTCGATCAACGCATGCGTACCGATCAGTATTTTTAGTTCGCCGCTTTCGAGCTGTGCATGTATCGGCTTCCGGTTTCGTTTCGGAGTGGAGCCGGTCAGCAGGTCGACGCTTACAAAGTCATCGCCCACGAGGCTTTTCACTGTTTGATAATGCTGATTGGCCAATATTTCGGTCGGGGCCATCATACACGCCTGGAAACCATTGTCAATAGCTATCAGCATACTCATCAGCGCCACAGCTGTCTTTCCGCTGCCTACATCACCCTGCAACAGGCGGTTCATCTGCACGCCGCGCTGTGTGTCCTGGCGTATTTCCTTTAGCACGCGTTTTTGCGCATTGGTCAGCTCAAATGGCAGCTTTTTATGGTAAAACTCATTAAAATAATGCCCGACATTTTCAAAAATATGGCCCTTGTATTTCTGCACCCTAAGTGTTTTGTTTCGCAAAAGCTTAAGCTGGACCAGGAATAATTCTTCAAATTTCAGGCGGTGCTGCGCCTCATTAAGCGCTGCCGCGTCGGCTGGAAAGTGTATATTCCTATAGGCATCAGCCCTGCCTACTAATTTGTATTTGTTCAAAATATATTGCGGCAGGTTTTCCTGGATTTCGCTGCTACACTGATCGAGCAAGCCGGCAACCAACTTTTGAATGCCTTTACTGTCAAGCGAAAACTGTTTCAGCTTTTCTGTCGAGCTGTATGCAGGCTGTAAAGTAAGATTGCCCTTTTGTTTTAGCGTCCCCGGCGAATACACCTCCAGTTCGGGGTGGGCCATTTGGGGCTTACCATTAAATATGCCCGGCTTGCCAAATAGGATATACACCTTCCCGACCGTTAAATACTTCTCGATCCAACGCGCGCCCTGGAACCAAACCAACTCCATTACGCCAGTTTCGTCCTTAGCCCGGGCTACAAGCCGCCTGGAATGCTTTTCACCAATTACTTCTTTAGCGGTTATTCGCGCGAGCACCTGCACGTACGGCAATTCCGGGTCGATATCGCGCACTTTGTAAAACCTGGTACGATCAATATGTTTATAAGGAAAATGCCGCAGAAGATCTTCAAACGTTGCTATCCTGAGTTCTTTTTTCAAGACGTCCGCTTTGGTTAAACCCACACCCTTTAAGTACTCAATCGGAGTTTGAAATATCTGGCGGTCCAAGTTGCTAGTTTAGCTCTTTACAGCGATTACTGAAATTTCGACGTTGACATTTTTAGGCAAAGCGGCAACCTGCACCGTTTCACGCGCTGGGAAGTTATCGGTAAAGTAGGTGCCATAAACCTCGTTAATCTGCCCAAAAGTTTGCATGTCCGTAAGAAATATTGTGGTCTTAACAATGTTTCGGAAGTCGAGCTCAGCCGCCATTAATATTGCACCAATATTTTCCATCACCTGGTTTGCTTCGGCTTTGATGTCGCCCGATACTATTTCGCCAGTTGCAGGATTAGCCGGTATCTGGCCCGACACAAATAGAAAACTTTCGGTGCCTACCGCCTGGCTATACGGCCCTATAGGAGCAGGGGCGTTATTGGTATTGATTATCTTTTTCATATCCTTCACTGTTTATTATTTGCCGGTCGGCTTTATTTCTTCAGAATCAACCAGTCGATCAATTTCCAGATGATCCCCGCAAGAAACATCAGGATAGCTATCGTATTGATAGCATGCATCACTTTCAAGTTAAAATTTGTCGGCCTGTTCGGGTCTTTCTTCCGGAAAAAGTACATATACAAATTTATAAAAAAAGAAAGCTCCCCGGCAACCGGGGAGCTTTTCACCTTATAGTTGAACTATAGGATATTATTTTTGTTTGAACTCAACGCGGCGGTTCAATATACGGCCGGCTTCAGTTGAGTTATCAGCTATCGGGTGAGTTTCACCGAATGCTTTAACTTTCAAACGTTTAGAGTCAACACCCGAGTTAACCAGGTAAGTTTTAACCGAGTTAGCACGATCACGTGACAAACGCATGTTGTGAGCAGCAGTACCTTCAGATGAAGCGAAGCCGTCCAATTCGATCTTCTTATCTGCATTTGCACGCAAATCCTGTGAAGTCAGATCCAGGCTTGGATAAGAAGAAGTCCTCAGTACCGAGCTATCAAATTCGAACTGAATATTAGAATAGGCCTGGGCAGGTGCTTCAACAGGCTTCCTCATGAACAATGAAGTATCGATCTTCGGGAAGTTGATCGGGCAACCAGAACCGTCAACAACAGTACCGGCAGGAGTGTTCGGGCACTTGTCGAACTGGTCGGCAACACCGTCACCGTCAGAATCTTTCTTCAAATCGTTAATAGCGTTTTCAACGTTACCTACGCGACCTTTCAGCGCTTCAACTTCCTGGCGGAGAGCTGCGTCATACAACTCGTCGTACATCATAGCAACAGGATTTACCCAATCCAGGTTCGGTTTTGATTTTGGACCGAAAGTGTATTCTAAACCGGCATAACCGTAAGAATACTTGTTGTTAGCAGGATACTTGGTTGAATGTACGCCTTCGAAATTGAAACCATCGATGAAGTTTTCGGTGTAACCAACATTCAGTGCAAGCGCGTCGCTCAGCTTAAATTTAACGCCGGCGCCAACAGGGAGAACAAGTTCATGTACATACTTGCCGGTGTGATCTTTGCCAGCTACCGGTGGGTTACCCCAGTCAAAAACGGTCCCGTCAGCAAAGGTAACTTTTGGCGTATACATAATTAAGCCTGCGCCACCGTTAACGTAAAAATTCACGGCATTAGTGCGATGCAGGAAGCTCAATGAACCGACATTGATGACACCGCTTAAGCTACCAGACCAAAAATTGGTAGAAAACTGGGTAGCCGTCTTGTTGAAGGAAATGTCATAAGTATTGCCTGACCCTTTCACCTGGCCGCCGTGTACATCAAGTTGCAGACCAAAAGCATGCGATAATTGATCCCTAAGGCTTACACCATAGCCTAAATCCAATTGAGTTCCGGTGAACTGATTTACACCGCCCGTAAATACCGAAGGGCTGGTAACACCGACGTTTAAGCCAACACTCCATGTGTTGTATTGCTTTAAGCCGCCAAATACCTTGGCGGTTCCGGCAGACGTTTTAGCAGAATCGGTCGTAGCCGTTTGCGCCTGGCTCAAACCAAAAGCAAGCAACGTCACGAACGATAAAGCGACTGTTTTCTTGATTGTAGAGTAGTTCATAGTTTTAAGATTAAACAATTTAATTGTGATTTTTTTCCAAAATTAGTAATTATGTTTGAATTGATTACCAAACATTGTTCCAATTTTTACAATAAATAATACAAATAAATGAAAAAAATTGTTTTATAAAAATTAACAATCCCAATATTAATGAAATACCTACCTATAAGTAATACATTATTTACTGTAAATAGAAAAAATTTCGTTTCGCGAATAAAACCTAACTCACTGGCGCTCTTTCACGCCAATGATGAGTTTCCGAAAAATGGTGACCAGACCTTTCCGTTCAAGCAAAATGCCGACTTTTTTTACCTGACTGGCATCGACCAGGAGCAAAGTATTTTGATTTTATATCCCGATTGTCCTAATCCGCTATACAGGGAAGTCCTGTTTTTAAGACAAACAAATGAGCATATCGCTATATGGGAGGGCCATAAATATACCAGGGAAGAGGCGAAATCAGTGTCAGGGATTGACAGCGTTTACTGGCTGCAGGAATATGATACTATTTTACATAGTATTATTAACTATGCGGAAAATATTTATATAAATACCAATGAAAACGACCGTTACAGCCATTCTGTTCCGTACCGCGATACACGTATGCTGGAGCAACTGCGCCAGAAATATCCCTTGCATCATTACGAGCGCTCGGCGCCCATTATGCGCGACTTACGCGCTATTAAATCGGATATAGAGATAGAACTGACTAAAAAAGCATGTGAAATAACACGCGATGGTTTTGTACGCGTACTCAGGTTTGTGAAGCCCGGTATTGCTGAATATGAGATAGAAGCTGAGTTTACGCACGAGTTTTTACGCCAGCGATCGGCCGGGAATGCGTACAGCCCGATCATTGCGTCGGGATCCAATGCTAACGTACTGCACTATATCGATAATAACCAGGTTTGTAAAGATGGCGACGTACTGCTTTTGGATGTAGGCGCGGAATATGCCAATTACAATGCCGACATGACGCGCTCCATACCGGTGAACGGCCGTTTTACCCGGCGCCAACGCGAAGTATATGATGCGGTTTTACGTGTAATGAAGGGCGCAAAGTCGCTGATACAAACCGGTACTTTATTATCCGACTATCATGAAGAGGTTGGAAAAATGATGACCAGTGAGCTTATCGGTCTGAAATTGCTTGATAAAACTGCTGTTGAGAAACAGGATCCGAAAATGCCCCTATATAAGAAGTATTTTATGCATGGGACTTCTCACCACCTCGGTCTTGACGTGCATGATTTTGCAAGCCGCTATAAGCCTTTTGAAGTTGGGAACATCCTTACTTGCGAACCAGGTATTTACATACCGGAAGAAGGCCTGGGCATACGGCTTGAAAACGATATCCTGATCACAAAAGACGGAAATGTGGACCTGATGGCCGATATTCCGTTGGAGGCCGAGCATATCGAGGAGATCATGAATTCCTAAATGTCGGATTTCGAATGTTCAATTTCGAACTTGCAGGATCAACTTATTGGTAAATTTTTTCAATAAAGCTGTATAGGTTAAAGCCGGGCTTATCCATGGCTTCGGCTATGGCTTGTTGCAAGCCGGCGCGGTTAACGCCGGCCATACGCCTTTGCCGGATGAGTTTGTAGGCTTTTTCGGCCAATAAAAATTCCTTCCGGTCGTTTTTAGATGACTGCTGACGTTTAATGAATTCGGCAATTTCAGCGATGCCTGTATTTTGCGAAGCAATCGTTTTAAAAACAGGAACCTTTTTGCCTTTTTGCTGAACCATTTTTTTAAGGTTGTTGGCAAAAATATCGGCACCTTCCCTATCGGCTTTGTTAACAACAAAGGCATCGGCTATTTCCATCATGCCCGATTTTAGGGTTTGTATCTCATCGCCGCCTTCCGGAACCAGCACTACCAGCGTTATATCGGCCAGGCCTGCTATTTCCACTTCCGATTGGCCCACGCCAACGGTTTCTATCAACACGTAATCAAAACCTGCCGCCCGAAGCACATCGGCCATTTCAATAGTTTTGGCTGAAAGGCCTCCCAACGATCCCCTTGTTGCCAGGGAGCGGATAAACACATCGGGGTGATTAAAATGACCCGCCATCCTGATCCTGTCACCAAGCAGCGAGCCAAAATTGAACGGCGACGTGGGGTCTACGGCTAACACAGCGACTTTATTGTTATTGAAAGCCAACTCGCTTATCAGCGCATTCACCAGGGTGCTTTTACCAGCTCCCGGCGGACCTGTAATGCCTATCACCGGTACATTTTTCTTAAAATGCAGCCCTTTTAGCAGATCGTCAGAGCCGGGCAAATCGTTTTCGACGATTGTCAGCGCACGGGCCAGCTCTCTGAAGCTGGTGTGCGGGGTTATATCCTTTGAATGGCTGGCCTGCATGTTGAACAGGTCAAAATAACAAAAATTTTTGAAGCGGGGCGCACTCGTAAAACAACGCTCTATGTGAAAGGCTTCCGCTATATTTGCATCGCCGAAAAAACCCGGCTCAGTAACAAACATGAAGGTAGCGGGCTTTACATTTATCAGGAACGCCGTTAAAAATGATTACCCCGTAGTGGAGGCCATTACCTCGATACTGCCGCTATGTGACGAATTTGTTGTGGCTTTAGGCAATTCGGAAGACGACACCGCCAAACTGATCGAAGGCATTAATTCGCCCAAAATCAGGATCGTTAACACCGTATGGGATGAAACGCTGCGCGCAGGAGGCGAGGTATTTGCGAAGGAAACTGATAAAGCATTCGCGGCTATCTCACCCGACGCGGATTGGGCATTTTATATACAGGGTGATGAGTGCGTGCACGAAAAATACCTGCCCCTGATCAAAAAGGAAATGGAGGACAACCTTGGAGACAACGGCGTGGAAGGCCTTCTATTTAAATATCTGCATTTCTATGGCTCCTACGATTACTATGGACATTCCAGGCGATGGTACCGGCGCGAGATCAGGGTGCTGCGTAATAAAAAGGGCGTACATTCCTATCGTGACGCGCAGGGGTTCAGGATCGATGGCCGTAAGCTTCATGTAAAGCTGATCGATGCCTACATATACCACTATGGCTGGGTAAAACCACCACACGGGCTAAAAAACAAGATCAGGAATTTTAACCAGTTTTATCACGACGACGACTGGATTTCAGAAAATCTGCCCGAAACATTCGAGTTCGATTATAAAAACGCCGACCGGTTGATCGCTTTTACCGATACGCACCCGGCGGTAATGCAAAAACGAATAGCCGCAACTAACTGGAAGCTCGACCTCGATCTTAAAACATTGCATAAAAAAATGACCTTCAGACGAAAAACGCTGCAAAAGATCGAAGACGTGACCGGGTGGCGGGTAAGCGAGTACAGGAATTACAAGATCGTTAAATAGTCTGCAAGGAATGTCAAAACCATCGGTATTAGTTACATTCGACTCGATGAAAAATCCCAACTCGGGTTATTTCTCCTTTGGTAAGGGATTGGGCGACGCGCTGATAAGGCAAAACAATGGCAGATATAATCTTAAATATTATTTGTTCCGTAATACGGTTTATCAATTTAATAATAAGGTAGATATTATTTATTTATCGCCGCTCCATAAGATACTTTTCCCCGAACGTAACAATTTCGATGTGCTGCACCTCACCGATCAGACCTGTCGCCTGGCGCCAGCTAAAGTGAACGCTAAAAAGGTCATGACCATTCATGACATGAACAAGGTCCACCTCAAATTCAGCCGGCCGCATCGTATTAAAGTGTATGTCGAAAAGCTAAGGCGCAAGATCGCACAATGCGACAGGGTCGTTACCATATCCAAATTCGTGGCCAATGACGTACTACATTATTTCCCGGAAGCGGCGGATAAATTGCGGGTGATCTATAACGGGGCGGATAAATTGATAGTACCTGCGGGACACCATCCTGTTACCAGGCCGCGTCGGCCCTTCCTGTTTACCATAGGGCTACTGTCGATACAAAAAGGCTTTCATTTGCTGCCGGCCTTGTTAAAGGATAACGATTACGAGTTGGTGATCTCGGGGATCGAAACGCCGCACAAACAGAAAATACTGGAAGAAGCCGGAAAATACGGTTGTTTGGACAGGATTTACATCACCGGCCCTATAAGCGACGACGACAAAGCTTGGTATTACCAGCACTGCGGCGCTTTTGTGTTCCCATCCATTGCCGAGGGCTTTGGATTGCCTGTTATAGAAGCTATGAATTTTGGCAAGCCTGTATTCTTATCGAAATTCACTTCGCTGCCAGAAGTCGGAGGTGATGCGGCTTATTATTTTGATAATTTCGAGCCAGGTCACATGCAGCACGTGTTCGCGGAAGGCATGCAAGATTTTATCGAACGTAACCGGTCTGCCGAAAGCATAGCACAGGCGGCAAAGTTTTCGTGGGATATTTGCGCGGCCCAATACCTGGACCTGTATAATGAGTGCCTGCAGTAATTTGCGGGCGGGGTAACCGTTAAAACGATCATGGCAAAAAAAGCAGCGATCATTATACCTTTTTATCGTAGCACCGTGTCGGACTACGAAAAGATCGCTTTGCAACAGTGCGGAAAAGTGTTGCATGCCCATACCAAAATCGCCATTAAACCTGCTGGATTAACTTTGCCCGATGAAGCAAAGCTGGTTAACTTTTCGGAAACCGTAACTTTTGACGACGATTATTTTAAGGGGGTGGAAGGCTATAACCGGCTGATGCTTTCCTCAGAATTTTACGGACGATTTTTAGATTACGAGTATATTCTTGTCTACCAGATGGATTGCTTTGTATTTAAGGACGAATTGAATTACTGGTGTACACAGAATTGGGACTATATTGGCGCACCGTGGATAAAAAAAACCTACCACAAAAATGCGTTGGAACTCGCCTTCCTGAAGATAAAACGATATTTCGCCACCACTTTCAACAAAACAGAAGCTGATATACCCAATCAATACCGGCTTGAAAACAAGGTAGGCAACGGTGGTTTCTCGCTGCGGCGGGTTGAGAAATTTTACAATATATGCATCCTTATGAAGCCGGTGATCGATTCTTATCTTTCCCAGGCGATCCATTGGTATAACGAAGATGTTTTCTGGAGCATTGAAGTGAACCAGCAGCAAAATGTCTTGAATATACCCGATTACCACGCAGGCCTGCGGTTTGCATTCGAAACGCCTCCATTAAAAAATAGTCTGCTTAACGAGAAAAATATACCGTTCGGTTGCCACGACTGGGACCACTTCGCCGATTATTGGCGACCGATATTTAAAAATTACGGATACGATATTTAATGAAAGAAGCACCGCTGGTTTCAATCGCATTGTGCACATACAATGGCTCGGCCCATTTAGCCGGACAGTTGGATACGCTTGTTAATCAAAGCTATCCAGATATAGAAATTGTCGCGGTCGACGACCGCTCGACGGACGACACATTTGCCATCCTGCAGCAATGTGCTGCAAGATACCCGCAGATCAAAATACACCAAAATGAGGTTAACCTGGGCTTCACCGCAAATTATCAGAAGGCCCTAAGTCTTTGCAAAGGCGACTTGATCGCCCTTTGCGACCAGGACGATATATGGAACCTGCACAAGATCGAACTACAGGTTGCGGCAATAAAGGATAATATGCTGATTTATCACGACTCGGAGTTTATTCACGAGGACGGCACACCCATGAACAGGAAAATGTCGGATATCCGGAGCTTTTATCGCGGCGGCAACCCGGAGCCGTTTCTATTTGACAACTGCGTGTCGGGCCATGCGATCCTGATGAAAAAACAGCTGCTGGATGCCGCGCTGCCCTTTAATAAGCGCTTTTTTCATGATTGGTGGCTGGCCTATGTGGCCACTAACCTGGGTACGATCGATTTTTTGCCCCAATGCCTGGTCAAATATCGCCAGCACGATAAAAGCGAAACCAATATATTGAAGCGTGAAAGGGAAAACGACCCGAATGACCTGCCCCCGATTGAAAAATACAAGTTCAGAACAGAATGGTTAGGATACTGCGCCCGCTTCGAAAAGAATAAGTACCCGCAACTGGTAAAAAAAGTATACGAGATCTATAAAAAACGCGAGGAACATTTTGTAATTCTTTCCTTAGGCTGGCTGCTGTTAACCCACCCCGACTTGCTGGCAATTAGTATTAAGAAAGGACTGAGCAAACTGAATGTAATACGCAAGGAGATGAGGGGAATAAAGGTTAAATAATCCCTGTTATAAATTGAAAGAAAAGTTGTTAACTAAAACAACAAGAATGTTTATAACTTTACTTCCGTTAGCCCGTATAATTTATAATTTTCGCGTCCGTTAAAGAATTGTGTCCAAGAATATGCGATCAGCTATAAAATATTTAATCCCCCTCTCCGTGCCGCTTTTTTTGACAGCGTGCGGCACCAACAGCGCTCATCCACGAACTCCTGTTACGGAATATACCAAAGCTTTCAACCCTGCTGCGTTGCTGGTTTACGATCCCAAAAAGGAAGACAGGAAAATAGATGAGTTTTTCCATAAGCTGCATCAAAAAAGCGGTTTTAACGGCGACATACTTGTAGCGAAAGACGGGAAAATATTATACGAGAACGCGCTGGGCTGGGCCAACCACCTGACACGCGATAGCTTAAAGATCAATTCGCAATTTCAGTTGGCTTCGGTTACCAAAACCATGACTTCGACCGCGATATTGCAATTGTGGGAGCGTGGCAAGTTGAAGCTCGACCAGGATGTGAAGGATTTTTTTCCAAATTTCCCCTATGATGGCATTACCATCAGGCTGCTTCTCACACATCGTTCGGGAATGATGAACTATGTGTATTTTATCGACGACCTTTACCGTAAAAATCACTGGAGTGAAAAGAAAGGGCTCACCAACTTCCAGGTGATGGATACGATAGCCAAATATAAACCGCATCCTTTCAACAAGCCTAATAAGCGCTTTTTGTACAATAACTCCAACTTTATGGTGCTTGGCTCGATCATCGAAAAAGTGAGCGGTGAAAGTTATGCCCAATACATGAAAGATAACGTATTTACGCCCGCCGGCATGACACATACCGCCGTATATTCAAAAGCGGTATATGATAAAATACCGGTTGATGTGATCGGCCACGACCGTAACAGCTGGCGCTATTCCGTTGTCCCCAATGTGCTCGACGGTCCGGTTGGCGATAAAGGCATATACAGCACCGTTGGCGATTTATACCTGTTCGACCAGGCCCTCCGTTCGGGCCGTCTCATTAAACCTGCTACCCAGGACTCCGCATATACCGACCGCAACCCTATGCTCCGCGGCCATTTCAATTATGGCTACGGCTGGCGTTTGTTCGACGGCCCCAACGAAAAAGTGGTTTACCACACCGGCTGGTGGCACGGCTTCAGGCATATTTTTGTACGCGATCTGAATAACGACGTCACCATTGTTCTGCTCGGTAATCTCTGCAATGGAAGCCTGCTGCACCTGGACGACCTTTTCAAAATGGAAGGCGTGCCCGTTATCCGCAAAGGCGCCTATAACGGTACGGGTGAAACCTCTGACGATTAGTTGATTAAGTTAGATTGTTGATTGGGTTGAATAGTTTTGAAAAAGTTATCAACTTTGCATCGATTTGGCGATTTACAACTTAATCTAACTCAATCAACCACTTAACTGAAAATCATGCTCGATAAACTATTCGAAGCCAAACAAAAAGCCGAAGAAGTAAAGAAACGCTTAGACGGCCTTACCGTTTCGGGCAGTGCCGAGGGAGGCAAGATCAGCGTTATGGCTGACGGTAATAAAGTAATACAATCCATTTCCATCGACGAAGAATTTTTGAAATCGGTCGATAAAGAAGAGCTGGAAGAATTGCTCATTATCGCCGCAAACCGGGCGCTGGAACAAGCCGAAAACCTGCATCAAAGCGAGATGGCTGCCCTGAGCCGAGAAATGCTCGGCGGTATGGGCGGATTGGGTAATTTGTTCGGGAAGTGATTTTTGTTAGAAAGTTGTAATGTTTTTGATATTAGTTTAATATGACTTTTCAAGCTTGTAACTTTCCAAGATTACAACAAAATACCGCACTATGAAATTCACGTATTACGGCCACGCGGCTTTCGAATTGGAAACCGGCGGCAAAAAACTACTCTTCGACCCATTTATTACGCATAACGAGCTGGCGAAACACATCGATATCAACAGCCTGAAACCGGATTATATCCTGCTCTCACACGGGCATGGCGACCACGTGGCCGACCTGTTCACCATCCAGAAAAACAGCGGCGCAAAAGTGATCTGTATTGCCGAAATAGCCGGCTGGCTGGGCGGTAAGGGCATCCCGGATGCACACGGCATGAACATTGGCGGAGGCTTTAACTTCGATTTTGGGCGGGTAAAAATGGTTAACGCCATTCACTCCAGTTCCATGCCCGACGGCTCGTACGGCGGCAACCCTGCAGGGTACGTGATCTATGCCGAAGGCAAAAAGATTTATTTTGCCGGAGACACCGCGCTTACTTATGATATGAAATTTTTGGCCGACGAAAACCTGGACTGGGCCATTTTACCGATAGGCGATAATTATACCATGGGTGCCGGCGACGCGATAAAAGCCTGCGGATTTATCAATTGCAAAAATGTGGTTGGGGTGCATTACGATACGTTCCCGCCTATCAGGATCGATAAGGCCTCGGTGGCGGAGAAATTCAAAAATGCGGGGTTGAACCTGCAACTGCCGCCTATCGGCGGGAGCCTGGAACTCTAACAAAAAAGCCCCCGGAATCTCCGGGGGCTCTTTGTTGCAACCACTTATTTTTGAGGCGGTTTTGCGGTGGTGTCTGACACTTTTTTCTTCTTAATCTTCATCTTATTCGGTTTTTTCTTCACTTTCACTTTTGTGGTATCTGACGCTGCCTTTACCGTAGTAAGGGCTGAAGCGGTAGTGCCGAAGCAAACAGCCGCCAGCGCGATCATTGCCAATGCTTTTTTCATGGTTTTAAAATTTTGGTTTGAATGTAATAACAATCAAAAACCCAATTGTTTTTAAAACTTTATCAAAGCAACAGCTAGCAGGGTTCAGAGCTTTTTAGCTGTTGTGTCGCGCTGTTTTTCTTTACCAGTTTCTTTCGGCTTTTTTTCATTTTTACGGTATCCGTGGGCTTACCCGTCTGCGCGAATACTGGCGCAGCCGCTCCAAAACCCAATGCTGCTATCGCCAGCAGTGCGATCGTCTTTTTTATATCCGCCGTTTATCAGATTGTTGTGCCATGCGGAATGATCGCCCGTTTCTTTATAACCACGATACCGTCCTGCACCGTATGCGTTCCATAGTCGCCATCTTCCAGCTTTTTAGGTCCGCAGTTGATCTTCACATCATCGCCGATATAGGTGTTCTTGTCGATGATAGCGTTTTTTATACAGCATCGATCGCCGATGCCCATGATGGGTGAATCGCTGGCGTGCGCTTCATCTATCTGGTCGAGCGTCTGGTAGTTGTCATTACCCATTACATAGCAGTTCTCGATAATGGTGTCGTGCCCAATGCGCGTACGTATGCCTATGACCGACCGGTAAATATGACTGGCGTTGACAATACATCCGTCAGCAACGATCGTCTTTTCGAGGTGTGTCCCGGATATCTTCGACGGCGGCAGCATACGTGCGCGGGTGTATATGGAATTTTCGCCGAAGAGATTAAATTTTGGTATATCGTCCGTCAAACCCAAATTGGCTTCAAAGAATGACGGAATCGTACCGATGTCGGTCCAATAGCCTTCATACTGGTAGCTCACCACGCGATGGGTACTGATCGAATCAGGTATGATCTCCTTGCCAAAGTCGGTTCGTTCGTTTCCCGTGAGCAACTCGTACAACGTTTTACGGTTGAAAATATAGATACCCATGGATGCCAGGTATATCCTGCCCTCGGCTTCCATTTCAGGGCTTACGTCCGATGCCCAGCTTTCAAAATCTTTCTTCGGCTTTTCGATGAACGAGGTGATGATACCATTATCGTCGGTTTTCAGGATGCCAAACCCCGGCACGTCATTGGCATGGACCGGTATCGTGGCTATCGATATTTCAGCATTGTTCCTGATATGATTGTCGATCATATCCTGGAAATCCATCTGGTACAACTGATCGCCCGAAAGGATAAGCACATATTCAAATTCGTGTACCGCCAGGTGGTGCAGGCTCTGTCTTACGGCATCGGCCGTTCCCTGGAACCAGGCCACGCTCGAAGGCGTTTGCTCGGCCGCCAAAATATCAACGAAAGCCGTGCTGAACGTACTGAAATGATAGGTGTTTTTGATGTGCTTATTTAGTGATGCCGAATTGAACTGGGTGAGCACATAGATACGCGTAATATCCGAATGCAGGCAGTTTGAGATCGGAATGTCGACAAGGCGGTATTTGCCGCCAATCGGAACGGCGGGTTTCGACCGTGTTGCGGTGAGGGGTGATAAGCGGCTGCCCTGGCCGCCGCCAAGCACGATGCTGATTACTTTTGATGTCATATAACGGGTTTTAAACTCTCATATAAATTTATGTATTCTTTAGCCGAGCGATCCCACGAAAAATCGAGCGCCATCATGCGCTTGCGCAGCAACTGCAACAATGGCGCATTAGCGTAAACTTCCAGCGCCCGCCCTACCGCATGCACAATATCAGCCGCACTGGCCTGAATAAAACGTATCCCATATCCGCCTTCGTCGCCAAAATCGACTACCGTATCTTTCAATCCGCCGGTAACGCGTACAACAGGCACCGTACCATAGCGCAACGCATACAACTGGTTTAGGCCGCAGGGCTCCACGCGCGATGGCATCAACAAAAAGTCGGACCCGGCATATACCAGGTGCGCCAGCGGTTCGTCGTAACCGATAAACACGTTGCACTGATCCGGGAATTCATGGTGCAAGGCCAGCAACTCGGCCTGCGTATCTTTTTCGCCGGCGCCCAATATCACAAAATTCACTTTTCCGGGATTAGCCAGTATGCTCCGCCTGATCGCACCGGGCAACAGATCGGCGCCTTTTTCGCCCACCAGCCGCCCGATAAACGATATCAGCGGCCTGTCAACCGCAAGTTCGAAGCGGGCACACAGCGCTTCTTTGTTTTTCGTCTTGCCCGCAGCTAACTGGCGCAGCGAATAATTGTCGGCTATCATGGCATCTGTCTTCGGGTTCCATACCGACGTATCGATGCCGTTGATGATTCCGAAACCTTTAGCCCGTTCCATATAAAACAAATACTCAAGCCCGTTAGAGCGATAGGTAAGCTCCTCTAAATAAGTCGGCGAAACGGCGGTGTATTTCCAGCAGCACTTTACCCCGGCAGCCAGCGGATTGATAGCGCCATTCCAGTCAAGCAGACCGGTTTTGCTCATATCGATCTCGGGCAGCAGCGATAACTTGCTCCAATTGAAAGCTCCGTGGTATTGGCCGTTATGGATGGTCAGTATGGTCGGTATGGTGGCCAGCCGGTGGTAAAGCCGTGAATGATAAAGCAGGAAAGGCACCAGCCCGGTGTGATGGTCGTGGCAATGGATCACGTCGGGCGATTGGTGCGACCAGTTGATCCAGTCGAGGAACGCGATCTGGAAAGCGATGAACTGCTCGGTTTCATCAGGATAACTATAGACGTTCTCCCTGTCGAGTAAGCCCGGAATCTTGATCAGGTATAATTCAAAACCAAGTTTATCTGTTTTTTCCTTCAGTACTTCAAAATAAAACCGATGGGTACCTAATAGCGACGAGGCGTCAAAAACGACCTCCCATTCATTTTCCTGTACAAATTTGCGTTCGTAAAAAGGCATAACCACCGAAGCCTGCAGGCCCAGTTGGTTCTGGTATTTGGGTAAAGCCCCGACCACATCGGCCAGGCCGCCTACTTTGGCAACTGGATAACACTCGGCGCTTAGGTGAAAAACTTTCATTGCAGATGATAATCGGTTCAATTTAAGCAAGAATTGCTTAATTAAACAACTCCGCGCTATTATATTCTGTTTAAAAAATTAATTTTTATTATTTGCATACCTGAGCGGGCTCTAATTTTTAAAAATATAAAGCCTGAACGACCTTTATTGTGAAATCGATATTTTACACGTAGCAACTAACCGGTTTTTTGCGAAAGTTGTAATTCGGTGCAGGTAGCTGATTAAAAAAAATGTCCCGGGGATTAATTTCCGGGACATCGTTGATCAGCCATTTTATCTCGGGCTTTTATTGCTGACCTGACATCGGTTTGCCGATCAGGTTCATAAACTGGTCGAGTTTTGGAGTAATAATGATCTCGGTACGACGGTTCAGCGACTTACCCTGGGCAGTGCTATTGTCGGCAACCGGGTTGTATTCACCGCGACCTCCGGCCGTCATGCGTTTAGGGTCCACATTGTAGGTATTCTGCAACGCCTGCACAACCGATGAGGCCCGCAAGGCGCTCAGGTCCCAATTGTTGCGGATATTAACCTGCGAAATAGGCACGTTGTCGGTATTGCCTTCTACCAGCACATCGTAGGTCGAATAGTCGTTAATGATCTTAGCGATCTTGCTTAATGTCTGGCCCGCCTTGTCGGATATCTGGTAGCTGCCAGATTTGTACAACATATTGTCCGACAGCGAAATGTAAACCACGCCTTTCAGTACTTTTACGTCTACATCATTCTTTTCATCGGCTGTGAGCGAGCGCGTCAAGTTATTGGTCAGCACCATATTCAGCGAGTCGCTCTTGTTTTTCAGGTCGATCAAATGCTTGATGTACTGGTCCGAAGCCCTGATCTGGTCGGCCAGCTTGGCCACGTTTACGTTGCCCTGGTTGTTGCCTGCCAAACACTTATCGAGCGCGGCCTGGAGGGCAGCAGCATTAGTTTTAGCCTGGTCGATCTGGCTTTGCAGGTTTTGAACCTGGTTTTGCGATACCGCTAATTCCTGCTGGGTCCGTTGCCAGCTTAACTTGAGGTTAGCGTTGGTATCGAGCGACTTATCGTAATCGGCCTGTAGCTGGGCATACTTTTTTTTGCTTACGCAGCTTTGCAAACAGATGGCTGTCAGCAGTATAGCCGGCAGCATTAATTTTGTTTTCATGATAATTGTGTTTTTAAGTTATCGTTTATGTAACGACCATTTAACACAACAGCGGGCTGAACAATAAGTTTAGATTATAGGCTATAAATTGGAGTGGTATCAAAATTCTTACGTGGGAGTTGTAATGGTTGTAGTGGTGGGATTGCTGTATTGTTTTATTTTTATTGACATTGTTGTCTGAACTTGAATTACCGAATTGCCCGGATCCTGTTAATTCTTAGATTCTGAAAATTCTGGTTTAATTTGGTCTGTGCATTGATAGAGTGTACCAGTCCGCCAGCGGCGGATCATACGCCTTTATGGTGGACTCGCAGAACATGTTGTGCATGACAGTCTTTTAAAAAGCAAACCTTACAATAAATTAGCACACCGCTCCGCCGTTTAATTAGAAAAAATTAACTATTTGACATTGTGATTTTTATAGTAAAAGTTAAAATAGTTAGGTCTAACACGTAACCCTCCGGCTGGGCCTGCCGTAAATACACGCGGGGATTAGGGTATATGCAACAAAAACCAGCCTTTCTTACGCGCGGCGATCAATCCATAAGGCTCGACAGGTTGAAAGATATTCCGGCCTGGTGCGCTGGGATTGCTATTCTATCTGGTCTTACCGCACTGGCGGGCTGGTGTTTTAACATCAGCGCGTTCAAAGCATTTCTGTCCGACGGCATACCCATGACGGTCAATACCGCTCACCTGCTCATTCTTGGCGGCCTGTGCCTGGCGCTGGTCAATTCTGAATATGTAAAGGCAGCGCGGGTACTGCTTACCATCAGCCTCTTGTTCGCCTTCGCTATTATTTTCGAGCACATTTTGGGCGTCGACCTGTATATCGACCAATTTGTTACGCCCGGCCATTTTAGCCCGCGAGCGGTACCAGTCCCCGACAGGACGCCATTACTCATAGCGCTTTACGCCGCGCTCGGCTCCACGGCCATGCTGCTGAGCTCGCACAAACGGTATTACGCCGCGCAGTTTGTAAGCTGTACCCTTATCATATTTATTTACATTTCGCTGCTTGGTTCAGTATTCCAGATTTTTGGGCTTTATCAACCGGGCTCCGCCGGGCCGGCATTTCATACGGCAGCGGCGCTGTTGCTGCTGGCGGGAGGCACCATGTTTTTGCGACCTGATGAAGGTTGGATAAAGCCCATGTATCGCCGTGTTGCGCGTAAAGACCTGCTTATTTACCTTACCGGATACGTATTCGCCGCTGTGCCGCTTTTTGCGGCGATGTACCTTTTCGTGATAAAAAACAGTACGATAGCACCGGCTTCGGATATGCTGGTGCTTTTTTTACTGACTATTATACTCAGCGTGCCGGTGGTTTATTTCCTTAGCCAGCTGTTCAACCGGCTGGAGGAAGAAGTGCGCGGCGCACACGAGCAGTTGCGTATAGCGGTGCAGGCGTCGGGCTCGGGTGTATGGGACCTCGATGTGCAGCAGGGCATACTTTCACACTCTGCCCAATTCGCACAGTTGGTCGGCCGCCAGGATAGATTATTGGTAACGCCGGATGCGCTATGGAGCTGCTTTCATGAAGACGATGCGGCGCAGGTCCGTACCGCTTTTGAACAGGCTATCCGCTCGGGCAGGCTTGCTTTCCAGGCGAGGATACTGACCGAAACAGGCAATATACGCTGGCTGCAATTTTATGGCGAAACCCAGCGCGATCGCTATGGCACAACGGTACGTTTGCTGGGAACGGTGATGGATATCACCACCCAAAAGAAAATGGACCAGCAAAAGGATGAATTTATCAGCGTGGCCAGTCACGAACTCAAAACTCCGCTCACGTCGTTGAAATCCTATGTCCAACTGGCGCACATGAAGTCGAATGACCTGGAGGGCCAGGAGATTTCAGGCATGCTTGAACGCGCCGAGACCCAGATCAACAAAATGACGCGTATGATACGCGACTTTTTAAATGCCGCGCAATCCGACTCGGGCAAGATGGTATTAAACCGGGAAGAATTTTTGCTTGACGACCTCGTCCGTGAGATCGTTACCGACCTGTCGGTCAGTACACGGCGGAACCGTCTCAGGTTTGTCGATTGCCCGCCGCTGCGGGTGCGGGCCGACCGGGAGAAAATAGAACAGGTGCTGGCCAACTTGATCGGTAATGCGCTGAAGTATTCTGACGGCGACGAACCGGTGACCATCAGCGCCACCCAGGCAGAGGGCCGCGTTACCATAAGCGTCAGCGACCAGGGCATCGGCATCAGCGAAAAAGATAAAAAGCGGTTGTTCGACCGCTTTTACCGCTCCGAGGACCTCAATTCGCGCGGCGTTTCGGGCTTCGGCATCGGCCTTTACGTAGCAGCCGAGATCGTGCGCCTGCACGGCGGCAACATCGGCGTTGACAGCGAGATCGGCCAGGGCTCCAGGTTTTGGTTCGATCTGCCCCAGGTAGTACCTGCCGATACCGCCGAATGGCAGGTGCTGATGTGATTGCCCAAAAACTCCACGTCCCCCGTGGTGACAACACCAACAAAGGCGAGAGAAGAATGAGAATTGCTTAAAAACCTTTTACCTTTCGCCTTTAACCTTTCACCTCAAAAGATCAATGCGCCTCCAACCAATTTGACCCCGCCCCAATCTCAACCAAAATAGGCACACTGGTTTTGATGGCGTTCTTCATGCCTTCTTCGATGATGGGTTTTACTTTATCCACCTCGTGGTTGGGTACGTCGAACACCAATTCGTCGTGCACCTGCATGGTCATGCGGGCGTCGAGTTTTTGGGCTTTCATTTCGCGGTGGATGTTGATCATGGCGATCTTGATCATGTCGGCGGCCGAGCCTTGTATAGGGGCGTTGATGGCGTTTCGTTCGGCGAAACCGCGAACGGTGGCATTGGCCGAATTGATATCGCGCAGATAACGGCGGCGACCCATCAGGGTGCACACGTAACCGTTCTCACGGGCAAAATTCATCGTATCGCTCATGTATTGCTTGATGCCCGAATATTGCTGGAAATAATTCTCGATGATCTCGGCTGCTTCCTTACGCGGGATGCCCAGGCTCTGCGACAAGCCAAAGGCCGACTGCCCATAGATAATGCCGAAATTCACCGCCTTGGCATTGCGGCGTTCGTCGCTGGTTACCTCCAGCAGCGTTTTACCATAAACCTTGGCTGCGGTAGCGGTGTGGATATCGAGGTTATTGGCAAAAGCATCCAGCATATTCGCGTCCTTGCTGATCTCGGCTATGATGCGCAGTTCGATCTGTGAATAGTCCGCCGAAAGGATGGTATGGTTATCGTCACGCGGGATAAACGCCTTGCGCACCTCGCGTCCGCGTTCTGTACGGATCGGTATATTTTGCAGGTTGGGATTGGTAGAGCTTAAGCGGCCCGTTGCTGCAACCGCCTGGTTATAAGATGTATGCACGCGTCCTGTTTTCTTGTTCACCATAGTCGGCAGCGCATCAACATAGGTCGACTTAAGCTTTTGCAGTTGGCGATAATCCAAAATATCGCGCACAATATCGCTCTTGGCAGCCAGCGAGAGTAATACATCCTCGCCGGTTTGATACTGACCGGTCTTGGTTTTTTTGGCCTTAGGGTCGAGCATCAATTTTTCGAACAGTACCTCGCCCAATTGTTTCGGCGATGCGATATTAAAGCGAACACCGGCTTTTTCGTACACGGTGCGTTCCAGCGCCGCTATGTCGCCCTCCAGTTCTCTTGAAAATTCCTTCAGGGTGTCATGGTCGATGCGCACTCCTTCATATTCCATGTCGGCCAGTACATAGATCAGCGGGCATTCGATCTCGGTGATCAGCTTTTCGGCTTCGGCCTGTTTTACTTTCGGGCGGAAAACATCGTGCAGTTGCAGGGTAATGTCGGCATCCTCGGCGGCGTAATCTTTGATCTTTTCTATCTCCACATCGCGCATGCTCCCCTGTGCTTTTCCCTTCGCGCCGATCAGCTCGGTAATGGAAACCGGCTTGTAGCCCAGGTAGTTCTCCGACATCACGTCCATATTATGGCGCGTATCCGGGTCGAGCACATAATGCGCCAGCATGGTATCGAACAAGGCACCGCTTACCTGTACGCCGTACCATTTCAGCATCAATACATCGTATTTGATGTTCTGGCCGATCTTACCAATGTTCTCGTCCTCCAGCACCGTTCTAAACTCGTCCACTATCGCCTGCGCCTCTTTCTGGTCGGCGGGAACAGGAACATACCAGCCATGATGATGCTTAACGGCGAACGAAAGGCCCACCAGCTCGCAATTGTTGGCGTCGGTGCCTGTTGTTTCGGTATCAAAACAAATGGTCTTTTCTTGTTTCAGCGTGGCGATCAGCTCCGCACGTTTCTCTTTCGTGTCGGCCAGGATATATTCGTGCCCGACGTTATTGATATTTTTGCCTGCCTCGGGCTGGCCTTCGGGCTCGGCGATATCCTGTATATCAACGGTAAGTGTAGTACGGCCGGTTGCAACCGGCTCGCCGAACAGGTCGGTTTGGATGCCTACGGCCTTTACTTCCGTGATGCTAAAATCATCGCCAAAAACGCGTTTACCTAATGTTCTGAATTCCAGTTCAGCGAAGAGCGGCTCTAAAAGGTCCTTGCTTGGCGCGCACATTTCCAGGCCCGCTTCGTCCAGTTCGACCGGCGCGTTCAGGTTGATAGTAGCCAGTCTTTTTGACAGCAAACCCTGCTCGGCAAAATTGACCACGTTTTCCTGCAGCTTGCCCTTTAGCTCGTGGCTGTTGGCAATGATATTTTCAACCGAACCATATTGTTTGATCAGTTGCTTGGCGGTCTTCTCGCCCACGCCGGGGATGCCCGGTATATTATCCACCGAGTCGCCCCAGAGACCGAGTATGTCGATCACCTGCAGCGGGTCGCTTACCTCCCACTTCTCCAGTACTTCCCTTACCCCCATGATCTCGACCTCGTTGCCCTGGCGGCCGGGCTTATACAATTTGATATTGTCGGAAACCAACTGTGCGAAGTCCTTATCAGGGGTCATGCAATACACCTGGTAGCCCCTGGCCTCGGCTTTTTTGGCTAAGGTGCCGATAATGTCGTCGGCCTCGTAGCCGTCGGACGTAATCAGCGGGATATTGAATCCCAAAACGATTTTATAGATATAAGGAATGGCTGCGGCCAAATCTTCGGGCATGGCCTGGCGCTGCGCCTTATAGCCTTCAAACTCGGTGTGGCGTTCGGTCGGCGCCTCGGTGTCGAAGACTACGGCCATGTGCGTAGGGCGCTCTTTTTTTAGCACATCCAGCAACGTGTTGGTAAAGCCCAGCATTGCGGAAGTATTCAATCCTCCCGAAGTAAAGCGCGGGGTTTTGCTCAATGCGAAATGCGCCCGGTAAATGAGCGCCATGCCGTCCAATAGGAATAGTTTCTTCATGACTATGATTTCACCGATTTTTTGAAGTGATTACACCGATGCCTGCAGCTCCAAAATTACATTAATCGGTGTAATCGTAAAATAATCGGTGGAATCATTTAAACGAGCAGTCGGGCAGATGGTCGTTCACCATGCCAACGGCCTGCATGTGGGCGTAGGCAATGGTGGTACCAAAAAATTTGAAGCCGCGCTTTTTCATATCCTTTGCGATGGCGTCGGATATCGGCGTGCTGGCGGGAGCTTTCTCCGCGTGATTGACGATCGGCTTACCTTCGGGCATAAAACTGTACATATAGGTATCGAACGACCCGAATTCCTGCTGCACTTCAATAAACTTCTGAGCATTATTGATGGCCGACTCGATCTTGGCGCGGTTGCGGATAATGCCGGTATCCTGCATCAGTCTTTCCACATGCTCCTGCGTAAAGACCGCGACTTTATCGACGTCAAAATCGGCAAAAGCCCTACGGTAGCCTTCGCGGCGCCGTAAAATGGTAATCCAGCTTAAACCGGCCTGCGCCGATTCGAGGATGAGGAATTCGAATAGTTTTTTGTCGTCGTGGACTTCCTTGCCCCATTCGTTATCGTGGTAATCTATGTAAAGCGGGTCCTTTCCCGGCCATGCACAACGTTTGATTTCGGTTGACATATTTTGAGTTTTTATTTAAGAAGATTGTCATTCTGAGCATAGCGAAGAATCTATTGCGGCTCACCTTGATAACCTGGATCGTGGACAGAATTACGGATTAGATGCTTCACTATCGTTCAGCATGACAGAGTGGTTTGATTATAATCCGTTCAGTTCATCCCAATACTCCACAGCCCTCCTATAATGCGGTATCACGATCGAACCGCCAACCAGATTGGCGATCATAAACACCTCATTCATTTCATCGCTGTTCACGCCGGCTTCGTGGCATTTACCCAGGTGGTATTTGATGCAGTCGTCGCAGCGCAGCACCATTGAGGCTACCAGACCGAGCATTTCCTTCGTTTTAACATCCAAAGCGCCATCGGCGTAGGTGGTGGTATCGAGCGCGAAAAAGCGTTTAATATTGGTATTGGCCGACTCCATGATGCGGTCATTCATCCGGTTGCGGTAGGCGTTGAAATCGTCTTGTAATTTTCCCATTGGATATTATTGCTGTATTGTTAAATTGCTTTATTGCTGGCTTTAATCGCTGATAAAAATGCTAAAAAAATTAGCTTTTCCAAAAATTAATTTCTTACCTTTATCTCAGCACAACAAAATTAGTTTTAACCATTTTTCGCAAAGTTATGGAAAGTTTAGCGCCAAACATTTTTACCTACAACATGCAGGAAACCATTGCATTTTACCGTATGCTCGGGTTTAATATTGCCATGTCCGTCCCCGAAAATACTGAAAACGACCTGGTGTGGGTGATGATGACCAACGGCAACGTAACCATGATGTTCCAGACCGTTGAAAGCCTGGGTGAGAGCCTGCCTGAGATCAGCCGCAAGGACGGCGGATCGCTGCTGTTATACATCAACCTGAAGGACATCCGCAAATTTTACAATGACATAAAGGATAGGGTAAAAGTGCTTAGCGGGCTGGATGTAACCTTTTACGGGGCCACCGAATTTTCTATTCTTGATAATAACAACTACGTGCTTACCTTTGCGGAGCACGAATGATAGATTTTAAACGCGCCGACCATATCCACATCTGCGTTCCGCCGGAGAGGCTGGAAGAGGCACGACTGTTTTATACCGACGTGGTAGGCCTTAAGCCCACGCACCGGCCGGAGGTGTTTCATCATCCCGGCTATTGGTTCGAGATCGGCGACATCGGTTTTCATATCGGCATCGAGCCGGGCCTGGTCAAAACGTCGCGGCATAGCGCTTTCGAGGTAACAAACCTGGAAGCGTCGCGCAGGCATCTTGAAGACAAGGGAGTGAATACTTATGAAGAAGAGAAACTTGCCGACCGCGAACGCTTCTTTTTCCTCGATCCTTTCGGAAACAGGATGGAGTTGCTTGAATATATTTGAACACGATTCTTAGGATTTGACAGATTGACAAGATAGGCCTCATCTAAACGGCGAAGCACTCATGAGCTCCGCTAAAAACAATCAATTGCGACTAATCCTCTCTAAAAGAGAGGACTTTTAATTTATCTTCATTCTTCATCTTGCTAATCAATTAAATCCATCAATCGTGTCCAGCAAGTTTCGGGTTTATTGAACGCCGGAATTATACCTATCTTCGGTTATGAACCCAACACTAACCATCACAAAAGACAGGATCGCTGCCGCTACAAAAAGCAGGATCACTTCCATAGATTTCCTTCGCGGCAGCGTTATGATCATTATGGCGCTGGACCATGTTCGCGATTATTTGTTTTTCGGCTCATTTTACTTTGACCCACTCGACCTGACCAAGACAACGGGCGCCATATTCTTCACCCGCTGGATAACGCATTTTTGCGCGCCTATATTCCTGCTGCTTACAGGCACATCCGCTTACCTCGTCGGCCAAAGGAAAAGCAAAAAGGAATTGTCAGCGTTTCTTGTCAAACGCGGCCTTTGGCTGGTGCTGCTGGAAATGGTCGTAACCAACCTGGGCTGGAATTTTAACATCACCTTCCCCATGTTCTTTTTCATAACGCTATGGGCGCTGGGGATTGGTATGATTTTCTTAGCCGGACTAATCTATCTGCCGCTGAAATGGATACTGGCGATAAGCGTAGTGTTGATCGCGGGGCACGATCTTTTGGATGGTGTTCATGTTAACGGCAATACCCTGCCGGCATTTGGGTGGGCGCTGCTGCACGATCAGCGGTTTTTTACCTGGCAGGGCGAGCAATTTTTGGTCGGTTACCCGCTTATCCCTTTTATTGCCATAACGCCGCTGGGCTATTGCCTGGGACAACTATACAAATCGTCGTATAATGCCGAAAAGCGGAGAAAAACATTGATGATGCTCGGCGTGTCGGCCATTGCCTTATTCATTGTGCTGCGACTGATCAATGTTTACGGCGACCCGGTAAAATGGAGTACGCAGAAAAACGGCTTTTTTACCTTTCTGTCCTTTATCAATATAAATAAATACCCGCCTTCGTTAATCTATGTTTTGGTAACGATAGGCACGGCCTGCCTGTTCCTTTCAATTACAGACAAGCTACAAAATGGTGTCACGAAAGTTGTTTCCGTTTACGGCAGGGTGCCGATGTTTTACTACCTGATCCATATATATGTTATACACTTAGTGGCATTGGTGGCGTCGGCATTAACTCCGGGGCAGGATTGGCATATCTGGATTCTAAAAAACCCGCTATGGTTCACCCACGATCTGAAAGGTTATGGTTTTTCTTTGCCCGTGGCGTACCTGGTATGGATTTCCGTGGTAGTGGTTTTATATCCTTTGTGTAAACGATACGACGCCTATAAGCAAAGCCATAAACATCAGTGGTGGCTAAGTTACTTATGACACGATTTAGGGATTTTATAGATAGAAAAGATTTTCTGTTGTTATAAAAATTTTGACAATTCCGGCAATCATTTAAATCCTTCAATCGTGTCTTAGTTCTATTGCCGGATCCCAGAACACCTTTTTGAAGTTGACCACTTTATCGTCCTCTATTTTCAAGCCTTCCGATGCCAGCATTTGTTCCATCCTATCGCCGCCGAAGTGGAATTTGCCCGTCAGCAAGCCGGCGCTGTTCACCACACGATGTGCGGGCACAGGCGGATTAGCGCTGCCGCAAGCCTGCATGGCATAGCCCACCATCCGCGACGAGCCTTTGGTGCCGAGGTAATTGGCAATAGCTCCGTACGAGGTAACGCGGCCGGCAGGTATCAGCCGTACCACCTGGTAAACCCTGTCGTAAAAGTTCAAGTCTGGCATGGTTATTCAAACGAGAACTTAAGATAGTTGATATTTTTATTATCCTTCAGATATTTCTTTTCGTAATAGGTCTTGATCGATAAAACCTCGTCGGCGTGTTCTGAATGATACAAATCTTCTGTTTTGATATGGAGTTTTAAACCCGACTCAGCTATTTTTTCGGCTGTATAAGCGTGCAAACCATCGTCATCTGTTTTCAAATGCACAATGCCGCCGGGCTTTAATATCTGTTTGTATTTCTCCAGGAAACGCGGCGACGTTAACCGCTTCTTTTCGCGGCTTATCTGCGGCTGCGGATCGGGGAAGGTGATCCATATCTCGTCTATTTCGCCTTCGGCGAAGTATTCCAGGATAGTCTCGATCTGGATGCGCAGGAAGCCAACGTTTCGTACCCCCTCTTCCAAAGCGTCCTTGGCGCCACGCCAGATACGATTGCCCTTGTAGTCGATACCTATAAAGCTCCTATGCGGAAAAAGCCTGGCGAGGTTAACGGTGTATTCACCCTTGCCACAAGCCAGTTCGAGCACTACCGGGTTGTTGTTCCTAAAAAAATCCGCAGCCCATTTGCCTTTATAGGGCAACCCTGCTTCTAATTGCACCACGTTGCTGAATGTGGCTACTTCGGCAAAACGTTTTAGTTTATCCTTTCCCATTTAAAAATCAGGCAAAAATAAGTTTTATCTTTATGGGTAAGCAAATGGAAAAAGGATATCGCAAATTAGTCTACTTTCTGTTGATATTAGGCATTTTAGTGGCTTTCGGTTTTTACAAGCCCTATTTCGCCCTGTTCCCCAATTTTGATAAGAACATAACATTACTGGTTCATATCCATGCAACAGCATTACTTATATGGGTATTCATTATCATACTTCAGCCTATTCTTATCCTTAAAAGAAAATACCGGATTCATAGGATACTCGGAAAGTTTAGTTATTTTTTGGTACCAGTTATCGTCATTACATCGATTGGGGTAATGCGCAAGCAATACATTGAATACATTGCACAAAAAATAAGTCCTGCCGAAAGCCTGAAGGCGCTCATCATTTCATTTGCCGAAATCGCTACATTTTCACTATTCTACCTGCTGGCTGTAATTCACCGGCGGAACATCGGCCTGCATATGCGCTACATTATTTGTACAGCGTTAGTATTGATAACGCCGTCGCTTGCTCGAGTAATGGGTTACTGGTTCGATGCAGGGCAACTGGAATCCTATATCACATGTTTTGTTGTAAGCGATATGATATTGATAGCGCTGATACTTTACGACCGTAGCAAACGAAAAAAATATATGCCATATGTAACGGCGCTAATTTTATTTTTAATATTCCATATAGGATGGTACCTGGCCGGGCATCCTTATTAAGACGCTTCACTGTCCGGCGGGATGCCGTAGTCGACGTCTTTATCTTTTTTGGCAATAAATGACTTTAGCTTATCCCACAACACGGTTACCGACTCCTTGTTGATAAGCGGCGATGCTTTTTGCGTTACGATACTTACCAATGTTTTTATAAGAAAATTGGAGTTACGAAAGAGCGTCCGGTTCAGCGTAACCGGCAGTATGATACGCGACAACATCGATATAAAATCCGGATGGAATATTCCCTTACCATCGCCCTGCTTACTGGAAAAAATAGAAAATACGGTATTCAGCGTAGCCATAGGCGAGCTAAACCGGTCGGCCAAAGCCTGTCCCTGCTCCTCTTTCAGCAATGTCAGGCGCGCTATCTCGGCTTTTAGCTCAGCCACATTGGTTATAACAGTGTCGGCCATTATTTGAAGAAATTCTTAATAAACAAATTCTGCAGTTTGGGCTGCATTTTACCCTTCCTTTTCATCACAATAAATGCCGTGATGAGGTAGATAATAGCCACAGCGCCGAAGCCTGCCCAATAGGACCCCAATAGGATCGATAAAGCAAAAGCTATGGTAAGGCTGACAAAAAGAAACGCAAGTAAGAAACACACGCTGACAATAACATCGACGATGATGCTTGCTGCAATTTTTGCCCCCTGATC
>DASZVE010000043.1:0-98729 GCA_035547095.1 Mucilaginibacter sp. | reverse complement strand
TTTAATCTTTAACTTCTATATTTATAAAAAATCGCGAACCATGAACAAGAATATCAACCTTTACCTTTTTGTTACCGGCCTTTTTGTTTTATCAGGCAGTTTTATTATGAAGCACTACTGGCCGCAGGCTGACTTTGCCGATGGATTTATGAAGGGCTTGGGTATTACGCTCTTGATCGCCATGTTCATAAGGCAGCGGCGGTTGAGCAACCTTAAATAATTTGATCTTGGGCTTCCTGGCAAGACATCGGCAGATCATCCTCTACGGCCTTGCCCTGGCGGTCATTATTTTCCTTGTCCGATGGCTGGAGATACGTTACATCCTGGCCGACGACTCCGTCGATATTTACATAGGTGTCATTGCGTTGCTGTTTACCGGCCTCGGAGTCTGGCTGGCTATCAAGTTACGGAAACCGAAGGTTGAAACCGTGATCGTAGAGAAAGAAATTTTATTGACGCCTCCGGTAGTATTTGTCCTGAACGAAAATGAAGTAAAACGTCTGAACCTGAGCAGGCGCGAACTGGAGGTGCTGCATTGGATGGCTGCGGGCTTAAGCAACCAGGAGATAGCGGATAAATTGTTTGTTTCGCTGAATACCGTAAAGACCCATACGGCGCAGCTTTTTGAAAAGATGGAAGTAAAGCGGCGCACACAGGCGGTCGACCTCGGTAAAAAGCTGGGGCTCATACCTTAAATTACTCATAGTTTAGTACTAAACAGAAGTTCTTTTTGCAAAATCACCCGAAAGTATGACCGCTGATTCGATCCTGACGGCGATTTTTGGGCAACTAAACGCATAAAGCAATGAAAAAGACAATTATTTACGGGCTAATAGCCGGCCTGTTCGTTACCGTTATCATGGTTGTCGGGATGGCCAATCTTTACGATACCGATAAGCAGGGCAGTATGCTGTTCGGCTACACCACCATGCTGGTGGCCTTTTCGCTCATTTTCGTCAGCATCAAAAACCATCGCGACGCGAACAATGGTATCATTTCATTCGGCAAAGCATTCCAGGTCGGCTTATGGATATCGCTTATCGCCTCGACCATATATGTTATGGGCTGGATGGCCGAATTCTATGTCTTCTTCCCCGACTTTTACGATAAAAGCGAAATTCACTCGCTGGCTAAAATGAAAGCGGCCGGCGCCACGCAGGCGCTTATACAGGCCAAGATGCAATACTACGATCAGCTTAAACAAATGACAAAGAACCCGCTCGCTCATGCGCTTATGACCTACCTGGAAATATTGCCGGTTGGGTTGCTGGTTTCTGTTATCGCGGCTTTGATACTGAAGCGCAAGGTGGTTAACCCCAGCCTGGCAGTCAATGCTTAAAAATTGCAGGTTTCCATAATGTAGTTACACGGACAAGAAAAAAGCGATTTTAATAACCCTGCTACCGCAGTATCATTCGGTTCGGGTTTCGCACTCAATTCAATTTTGACTAAAACAACTAAAGAACAAATAAAAATGAAACGAGTAACTGGAATTGGCGGCATTTTCTTTAAATGCAAGGACCCTAATAAAATGAAGGAATGGTACCAGGCGCACCTTGGCTTTGGTACGGAGCAGTACGGTACCATGTTTGAGTGGCGGGAGGAAGCCGACTCAAACAAAAAAGGATATACCGTTTGGAGCCCTTTTCCGGCAACGACCAAATATTTTGAGCCGTCGTCGCAGGACTTTATGATCAACTACCGGGTTGAAAATATTGAAGCTTTGGTAGAAGAATTAAGAAAAGAAGGAGTGACGGTGCTGGATAAAATTGAATCCTACGAATATGGCAAGTTCGTGCATATTCTTGACGCAGAAGGCAACAAAATTGAATTGTTTGAGCCTGCTGAGTGAGTATGCCGCAGCTTAGCCAATAAAGAAATGCTGCCGTACGATCTTACCGTCTTTGACATGGTAAACACAAAGCTCGCCGGTATTAATATAACCGCGGTCCTCGTGTATAAACTCCATATTGATGGTGATCGCAAAATGGCTGCCTGAGATCATCGGCTCCGAGACGGTGATGTTGTTTATTTGTGCTTTTCCCAGGAATTGTTTTTCGCGTTCGATCAAATTGATCAGCCCTTTCGATAAGGGCTGATTTGCATATAAGGGGTCGATACTTTCGGCCTCCTCGCCATATAACTCCTGGTAGGCTTCGACAAATTTCTTTTTGCGGCACAACTCAACAAGGCGTGCCGCGATTTGTGGTACTGTTTTCATTCAGGCTGATTTCTTATGATGGCCTTTTTGTTTCTTGATCATCTTGCAGGCTTTAGCTGCATCGATATTTTCCAATACTTTAAATTGTTTTCCCGCCTGTTTATTGTAATTGATGAAAAAGTTTTCGATCTGTTTCATAATACCTTCGGGAAGGTCGTCTATTTCATGAATGTCCTTATAAACCTCCGATATTTCCAGCACGCCCAAAAACCTGTCGTTACGCATGGATTCTCCGTTTCGTTCGGTCTGCTCTGCCGTGAAGCCGCCAATAACGCGGCAGTCCATACTGCAGCCAGGGAAAGCGGTTATTTCCGATATTACGATAATATCCAGCGGATCGCCGTCCTCACCCTTAGTGTCGGGTATAAATCCGAAATCATACGGAAATACCAGGCCGGCCGGCAATATCTTTCTTAATTTATACGAATTGATGCCTGGTTCGTAATCATATTTGTGGTTGCAGCCTTTAGGGCTTTCGATAATAGCAGTTACCGGTTTCATAGATCTATTTTGTTAATATCAAATTAACAAGCGACACTGCCTTTTGATTGCGGAAGCTCAAGGAAACAGGCGCAATCTTACTTTATCCTTGCATAAGTTTCGATAATGATATGATCGATATGCACATTGCCGCTGTCGACCTTTTCTACGCCGCGCTGCTGCATAGTGTCGCCCTTTACCGAAAGGGTAAAATTGAAGTCGTGGTTTTCCCATTCCCTTTCGCTGCAGTATTTCAGGTGCTCGGTATAATTTTCACCGTTCAGGCTGTAGGTACCGGCGCCCGAGTCGTACATCGGCGTGTCCATCTTTACGGTATTGTGGGTAAAAAAGGCGAAATGATCGTCGTTGTAAAGTTTGATCGTTTCCATGCCTTTTTTGGGCGAAGTATCGGTAGTATCCTTTTTAACGATGGATTTACTGTTCACTAAACGCCAGGAGCCGTTCAGCGGCGATTCGGTGGAGGCAGGAGTGTTCTGTTTGCAGGAAGCAAGTGCGAGTAACGCAGCAGGGATGATCAGGCTATATTTCATAATATGGTTGGTTTATAAGGATGCCTAATATTAGATATATTTTCATCAATCCGAACTATATTTTTAATATTTCTATGCAAATACAAACCTTTTAAGGTGCTATTGCGACAAATTTTATATTTTTTGCGAAGAGCCCGGTTTATTATTTAGCTTTGTTTTACCAAAAAACGCCGCGCGATGAATCCAGCCGCAGTCCGCTTGAGGTTTTAAGGCCGAGGGCTCCAATTTCCGATCTCGTTTTTCAGCAACTTTCTGCTGATCTGTTCAATTTTTTTACGTAGCTATTTTTTCTTATGACAACTTTTCAACCTGCTGCCGCAAGCAAGCTGTCCAAAATACTTTCACTTATAAAACAATCGCTCAAGGGCGGCGATCATGATTTTACTGTCGGCAGTATCCGTCGTGCGGTATTGTTGCTGGCCATACCCATGATGCTCGAAATGGTGATGGAATCTGTTTTTGCTTTGGTCGACCTGTTCTTTGTCGGTCACCTTCAAAACAGCACATACGCCATACAAACCGTGAGCCTTACCGAATCGGTATTGGCGATTATCTATTCTTTGGCCATTGGTTTGAGCATGGCAGCGACCGCTGTTGTGGCCCGGCGTATAGGCGAACAAGATACGGTCGCCGCCTCTAAAGCCGGCATGCAAACCATAACGATAGCGTTAATTATGAACGTGGTCATCGGCATTTTGGGATTTTACTATGCCCCGCAGATCCTGGCGTTCATGAAAGCGGACCCCGAGACGATAAAGGAGGGAACCACCTTTACCCGTATTATGATGGGCGAAACGATCATCATTGTCCTGTTATTCCTTATCAACGGAATTTTCCGGGGTGCGGGTAATGCGGCTATCGCTATGCGCAGCCTGTGGCTGGCGAATATTGCCAATATTATACTGTGCCCTTTGTGCATCAACGTTTTCGGTTTGGGGCTTACTGGGGCTGCAGTTGCTACTACTATCGGGCGCGGTACCGGCGTTTGTTATCAGCTATACCATTTATTTACAGGAAAGGGTATGCTGAGAGTGCGTCTTAGCTATATGCGGCCGCATTGGGAGCAAATCAAAGCCATCTTGAAAATCGCCATACCGGGTATAATTCAATTTATCATCGCTTCATGCAGCTTTATCTTCCTGGCGCGAATTGTCGCCGAAGCGGGCGGCGCAGTAGGCTCGGCCGGCTACCAGACCGCGTTAAGACTGTTGATGTTTTTCTTACTGCCGGCGTGGGGCATGAGTAACGCGGCCGCGACCCTCGTAGGGCAGAACCTGGGCGCAAAGCAGTTCAAACGCGCCGAAGAGTCGGTTTTCAAAACAATGCGCTATAACGTGATGTACATGGCCCTGGTTATGATAATCAGTCTCGTTGCCAGTGGTTATCTTTCAGCGTTCTTCACCAATAACGAAGGGGTTAAACATATTTCGGCCATAGCCTTGCGGATTATGAGCCTCGGTTTCGTGTTTTATGGCATAGCTATGGTGATGATGAGCGCGTTCAACGGCGCCGGTGATACGTGGGCTACCACCAAGCTTAATTTCATCGGTTTTTGGGTATTCCAGGTAACTTTAGCTTACGTCCTGGCCAATACATTCAAATGGGGATCGACAGGCGTGTTCATTGCGATACCTATCGCATACGTTTTTATATCGCTTGCCAGCTACTGGTTGTTCAAACGGGGTAACTGGAAAAAAGTAAAGGTGTGAATTTAATCGGCTGGCATTGAGCAATAATTAAAGTATTTTTTAACCGTTGATATGATCACGTTATCATATTAACGGTTAAGTATGTATCTTTACTCAATTCCCCGCATTTTATTTAATCCCAGACGTATTAACCTATGAGTAAAGTTATCCTGATCGACGACGATCCTATCTATCACCGTATATCGCAAATTATGATGAGGGAGTACGGGCGCGCTGAAGAAGTGATCTCGAGCACCGACGGCAAAGCGACCCTGAACTATTTGATCGAAAACAAGGAGAAAGAAGAGCGGTTGCCGGATTTTATATTTGTCGACCTGAACATGCCCGAGTACAGCGGATGGGATTTTCTGAACGGATACAAGAAAATATATCATTCATTGGCCAAAGCCATTAAGGTTTATATCGTGTCTTCATCTGTCGACCCTAACGATGTCAGGAGATCGAAAACCTATTCCTTTGTTAATTCGTTCATCATCAAGCCACTGAAAAAAGAATTTTTACAGGGGTTGCTGGCTTAGGATATTGATTTAGTCTTTTGCATAAATTAATTTGCGGGGACATGGTCACACTCGGCAGCGTCATTATCAGAACTGAACTTTTACCCGGCGACCTGGGCTATGTCGCTTACCTGCACGGCAATATCTATGACCGGGAATGCGGTTACGGGCGCAATTTTGAAGGTTATGTGCTCGAGAGCCTGGGCGAATTTGCTCATCAGTATGATCCGGCAAAAGATCGCGTGTGGATATGCGAACACCTGGGCAGGATGATAGGTTTTCTTGCAGGCGTTCACCGCGGCGACCGCGTACAGTTGAGATATTTCATTTTCTTGCCCGAATACCGCGGAATAGGACTTGGGAAGAGGCTGATGGACAGTTTTATAGCTTACATGAAGGAGTTCGGCATTACGAAGGCTTATTTATGGACAACCAATGAACAACATACAGCTACGGCTTTATATATGCGTTATGGTTTTAAGCTAACCGAAGAAAAACCTTCCACAACCTTTGATAAGGCGCTGACCGAGCAGCGTTACGACCTGGAGTTGGGTTAATAAAAAAAGCTGCATAAGCGCAGCTTTTTTATCGTGTTCCCGACGAGATTCGAACTCATATCATCAGAACCGGAATCTGACATTCTATCCGTTGAACTACGGGAACAATTTTATGCAAAGATAATATTAAAGAGTCAAGAGCCAAGAACAACCGGGAGCTTATCTTATATCTTGATTTCTAACTATACATTAAACCTGAAGTGCATAATGTCGCCATCCTGCACGATATAGGTTTTGCCTTCTATGGACAATTTTCCTGCATCCTTTATAGCCGTTTCGGAGCCGTTGTATTTTACAAAATCGTCGTATTTGATCACTTCGGCGCGGATAAAGCCCTTCTCGAAGTCGGTATGGATAACGCCTGCTGCCTGTGGTGCGGTAAAGCCTTTGGTGATGGTCCAGGCGCGTACTTCCTGCACACCGGCAGTAAAATAGGTAGCCAGGTTCAGCAATTTATAGGCTGCTTTGATCAGCTTATTCACCCCCGATTCGGTCAGCCCGAGATCTTCCAGGAACATTTGCCTTTCGTCGTAACTTTCCAACTGGGCGATTTCAGACTCGATCTGCGCGGAAATGATCAGCACCTCGGCTTTTTCGTCTTTCACGGCTGCTTTTACTTTGTCGACGTAGGCGTTACCGGTGTTCACCGACGCTTCGTCCACATTGCATACATACAGTACGGGTTTTGCGGTAAGCAGCCAAATGTCTTGTATATATTCTTTATCCTCTTCAGCGACAGGTGCGGTGCGTGCCGATTTTCCCTCGAGCAGGTGATTTTTATAAATGGTCAATACCTCGAACGCTTTTTTTGCTTCTTTATCCCCGCCGGTTTTGGCCATTTTTTCGATCTTATTGATCTTCTTTTCGATCGAATCCAGGTCTTTCAGCTGCAATTCGGTATCGATGATCTCTTTATCGCGCACCGGGTCAACCGAGCCATCCACGTGGATAACGTTGTCGTTGTCAAAACAGCGCAATACATGGATAATGGCATTGGTTGCGCGGATGTTTGCCAGGAACTGGTTGCCAAGGCCTTCGCCTTTGCTGGCTCCTTTAACCAGGCCGGCAATGTCGACGATCTCAATCGTGTTAGGCACAACGTTTTTGGGATTTACGATTTCAACCAGTTTGGTCAACCGCTCATCCGGTACCGTGATCACGCCCACGTTCGGCTCGATAGTGCAAAAAGGAAAATTAGCCGCCTGCGCCTTGGCGTTCGATAAGCAATTAAAAAGTGTCGATTTGCCCACATTCGGCAGGCCGACGATACCGCATTGTAATCCCATATTATTTCTTCAGTCCATGGTCCATAGTCGATGGTCCATAGCCATTTTAGTTATACTTATAAAACCATGGTCCATGGTCTATTGACTATGGACCTTTAAAATCGCCGCAAAGATAAAACAAAAAACTGCTCTTGCATTTTTGAAAAAATAAGCGACTTTTGCCAACGCTATCCGGGCAAATAATTTTATCACCAATGTAAACACGAGGGCTTTTTATGGAAGAAATGGTTGAACAGGCAGAACTGTTACTGGAGCAAAACGACCCCGAACAACTCCGGGAATATTTAAACAACCTGAACATATCAGACGTCGAGGTGCTGATAGGCGAACTTCCCGAACATGGGCCCTTATTTATCGATCTGCTTTCAATTAACCGGTCGGTTAATGTATTCCGCATATTGGATTTTCCCACCCAGGAACGAATATTGCAAAAACTTCCGGGAACCAAGATCACCGAACTGATTAAAGAGCTGCCTCCAGACGACCGTACTGCCCTTTTCAGCGAAATGCATGCCGACACAGTGAGGGTGCTGATCAACCAGTTGCCTGCCGGCGAGCGGAAAGAGGCGTTAAGTTTGCTTGGTTATAACGAAGACAGCGTGGGTAGGCTGATGACGCCGGATTATATTACGGTGAAGAAAACCTGGAATGTTGAACGCACGCTGCAGCATGTCCGCAAATACGGTAAGGATTCTGAAACCATTGACGTGTTATATGTGATCGACAGCGGCGGCAAGCTCCTGGACGACATTCGTATACGCGAAATATTGCTCGCTGACCCGCAGGCCAGGATAAGCGAATTAATGGATAACCGAATGATTTCGCTGCACGCGAACGATCCGCAGGAAGAAGCGATCAATGTATTCAGGATGAACAACCGGGTTGCCTTGCCGGTTACCGACGATAACGATGTTTTGCTGGGTATAGTAACAGTGGACGATATCCTGTGGATAGCCAATGAAGAATATACCGAGGACATCCAGAAAATAGGCGGTACCGAAGCCTTGGACGAGCCTTACCTGGATATCAACCTGTTTAGGCTGGTAAAAAAACGAATTGGCTGGCTGATCATCCTGTTCCTGAGCGAAATGCTTACAACAACCGCAATGCAGTCGTACGGGCCCGAGATACAGGCGGTAACCATGCTGGCCTTTTTCATTCCGCTGATCATTTCGAGTGGGGGGAATAGCGGCTCGCAGGCGTCGACACTGATTATACAAGCGATGGCCCTCGGCGAAGTGACCTTGTCGGATTGGTGGAGGGTAATGCGGCGCGAGATATTTTCGGGGCTGATGCTTGGGGTAATACTCGGAATTATCGGTTTCCTGCGTGTATCCTTGTGGACCACGTTTAGTACCATTTATGGCACCCATTGGCTTTTGATGGCCTTCACCGTGTGTTTGGCGCTGGTAGGTGTTGTACTCTGGGGTTCGCTTGCAGGTTCTATGCTTCCGATTCTTCTTAAAAAATTGGGTTTCGACCCCGCGACCTCATCGGCGCCGTTTGTTGCGACCCTGGTCGACGTAACAGGTTTGGTTATTTATTTTAATATAGCGCTGCTGGTAATGGGCGGTATCATTCATCACCACGGGTGACAATTTTACCGGCAATTTGATTTTTGAGCCGCGAATGCTATTTTTAAAGAAAAACTAAATCTTGCATAATGGAAACAACCGAAACCAATGTGCCGGCGTCCCCGACTCCCGACCCGGTTATTATTTTAGACACTGAAGCACAGGCTTATTTACGGGAAACAGGCCGGTGGGCCTCGTTCCTCGCAGTTATGGGATTTATATTCTGCGGGCTCATCCTGATACTGGCCATTTTCGTGGGCAGCGTATTTACAATTATGTCAAGAATATCGCCGGTGTATCAAAATATGCCTCAGACAGCCGGTACTGCTATGAGCGTATTTTACATCCTGCTCGATGTGCTTTACTTTTTCTTTCCGTTTTACCTGTACAGATTTTCCGACCGCATTAAAAAGGGTATCGTGTATACAGATGCAAACAGCGTAAACAGTGCCTTGAGCAATCTTAAGTCCTTTTTTAAGCTTTCGGGCATCGTAACCATCGTAGTTGTTTCTTTGTATTTGCTCATATTTATTATCGTCCTTCTTGTCGGTGTGGCTGCAGTTACCAACAGATAAAAAGACAATTGACTTATTCAATAAAAAACCCTGCTTCAATAAAAAAACCCTGCCAAAAGCAGGGTTTTCAATTTATAATATCAGTTTAGTTAGTTTTAATTTCAGATGTCGAAGGAAAAATCGTCCTCGGCGGCTTTGGCCACTTCGGATGGCTCGCTAAACTCGTAGCGTTTCTCAACCACTTCCTGGTTTGCTTTGATATATTCGACCGTGTCCTTCAGTCCTTCAGCAAATTTCTCAAAATCCTCCTTGTAAAGGAATATTTTGTGCTTGATAAAAACGCCGTCCTCGAGGCGTTTTTTGCTTTCGGTGATCGTTATGTAATAGTCGTTTGACCGTGTTGCTTTTACATCAAAAAAATAAGTCCGCTTACCCGCCCTTACCTTCTTCGAAAAAACCTCTTCACGTTCTCTGTTGTCGAAATCACTCATGTTAAGTTATTGTAATTGTGTTTTGTTGGGCATAAATATAAATAAATTTTCAAAGTACAAGTATTAAAAACATTATTGCAATATTTTTTTCAAACAATAGCGGATATTTTTAGTGTATTTGTCGATCAGGCGTTCGCTTCTGCCTCTTCAAGCAGTTGTTTTTCGTATAGTACGAAATAAACCTGTTTGAGATCCATTAATTCGGCATGTGTGCCCTGCTCGACGATTTCGCCCTGGTCCATCACCAGTATTTTGTCAGCATTTTTAATGGTTGATATACGATGCGCGATAATCAGGCTGGTTTTTCCACGCATAATATTGCCCAGGTTGCGTAATATTTCTTCCTCGGTGCGTGTGTCTACTGCCGAGAGGCAATCGTCAAAGATCAATATCTGCGGATGCTTCACAATGGCGCGGGCTATGGAAACGCGCTGTTTTTGCCCGCCCGACAAAGTAACACCGCGTTCGCCGATCATCGTTTCGAAGCCTTTTTCCAGTTCCATTATATTGCCGTAAACAGCCGCGTCTTTTGCCGCCTGTTCTATTTTGGCCATATCGCGCTCGGCGGTGCTGAAGGCGATATTATTGGTGATCGTATCGGAAAACAGGAACACTTCCTGCGGTACAAATCCAACCTGCGAACGGTAATCGTCCAGGTTTAACTGTTTTAAAGGTAAATTATCGATCAGGATTTGCCCTCCTGTACAGTCGTACATTCGCATAATGAGGTTGGCGATAGTCGATTTGCCCGAACCGGTTCGCCCGATTATTGCAATCATTTCGCCCGGTTCAGCCTCAAACGAGACATTTTTCAGCGCGTTGATCCCGGTATCGGGATAAGTGAACGATACGTTTTCAAAACGGATCCTGCCTTTTACCAGGTGTTTTCCGGAATGAGGTGAAACGATTTCAGGCTTTTCGTGCAAAAACTCGTTGATCCTTTTTTGTGAAGCGGCGGCCCTTTGTACCAGCGAGGTTACCCATCCCAGCGCCATAACCGGGAAGGTGAGCATATTAAGGTAAACAATAAACTCGGCAATGTTGCCGGGCGTGATATTACCCCTCATCACTTCTATGCCGCCCACATACATAACAATGATATTGCTTAATCCGACGAGGAGCAGCATCATAGGGTAAAACAATGCCTGCACCCGCACCAGCGCCATGGAATGTGTTTTGTAGTTCTCACTTTCCTGCGCAAAGCTTTCGCGAACGTGACTTTCCCTTACATACGACTTAATAACGCGTATGCCCGATAAATTCTCCTGTACAAAACTTGACAGGATGGATAAGCGCTGCTGTATCTTCTCGCTGCGAAAATTGATGATGTTATTAACGTAATAAATCGTAACCGCGAGGATTGGCAGCGGCAGGATAGAAAATATGGTAAGCTTCAGGTTAACCGTAAGCATAAATACGATAGCGATAAGGAATAAGGTTACCGTATTAATGGTGTACATAATGCCGGGGCCCAGGTACATGCGTACGCGGCTTACGTCTTCGCTGACGCGGTTCATCAGGTCGCCTGTGTTATGGCGGCGGTAAAAAGCAAGAGACAATAACTGGTAATGCGCATACATTTCGTTCTTCATATCGTACTCGATATGCCGCGACATGAGGATAATGGTTTGACGCATAAAAAACAGGAATATGCCCCGTATAAGGTATAGTGCAAGTACCAGCGACCCGTAAAGCAGTGTACTGTATCCGAACAACGCATAAATGGATGGCTGTTTGCTGAAACCGGCGAACAGGTGGTATAGCGGGATGTTTTCGGTTACCATGTCGACCGCATCGCGGATAACCGACGCCGTAAATACCTGGAAAATATTGGATATAACAACAAACAATATACCCGGTATAAGCCGCCAGCGGTACTTATAAAGGAATTTATTAAGATAAGCGAGGCTTTTCATGGTTCAGCAACAAATGTACTTTTTTGGCCTTTAAGTCCATAGCCGGTAGATGATAGTTTAACATTGTGATGATTAAAAGGAGGGTGTTATGGGGCCGTTTGCTATGGACTATTGACTATTGATTAAAAAGTTTGTCGCAATCAAAAAAACCTATACTTTTGTCGCTGTCCCGAACAGTTTGTTCCTGTAAAATGTCAGCTCAAAATACCTCTGAAACCATCTTTGGCCAAATAAACGCTTTCGGCCATCAAAAAATAGTATTTTGTAATGACCCCGACACCGGGCTCAAAGCCATCATAGCCATTCACGATACCACACTTGGCCCCGCACTTGGCGGCACGCGCATGTGGGCGTATAAAACAGAAGCCGACGCACTTTATGATGTGCTGCGCCTTTCGAAAGCCATGACCTATAAATCTGCCGTAGCCGGTTTGAACCTGGGCGGCGGTAAGGCTATTATTATTGGCGACTCAAGGAAAGACAAGAGCGAGGCCCTGCTGCGTAAATTCGGGCGTTTTATAAAGAATTTGAACGGGGAATTTATAACGGCCGAAGATGTGGGTACAAACCCAAGGGATATGGAATATATCCGCATGGAAACCCAATATGTGATGGGTGTGCCTGAAAGCATCGGCGGCAGCGGCGACCCTTCGCCAGTAACGGCGATGGGCGTTTTTATGGGCATAAAAGCCGCTGTAAAAGAATTGTATGGAACGGACAACCTTGCAGGCCGTTCGGTAGTAGTACAAGGTATAGGTCATGTGGGCGAGAACCTGGTGCGCCTGTTACGCGACGAAAACGCCATGGTTTACGTCAGCGACATCAACGACGAACGTACGGGGCAGGTTGCCAAAAAATATGGTGCGCAAGCTGTATCAAATAACACTATATTTGATATTGACGCGGACATTTATTCGCCATGCGCTTTGGGCGCGACGATTAATGCCCAAACCATCGGCAAATTAAAGTTTGCTATTATTGCAGGATCGGCCAACAATCAGCTGGAGGACGAGCACGAGGATGGACGTAAATTGTTGGAAAAAGGAATATTATTTGCGCCCGATTATGTTATTAATGCCGGCGGTGTGATCAATTGTTATTCGGAGCTGATGGGTTTCAGTAAAAAGCGCACGATGCAGCTTACCGAAAACATTTATGAAGCGACGCGCAACGTGCTAAAACTGTCTAAAGCAGAGAATATTTCGACGATAGAGGCCGCAAATAAAATCGCCGAAAAACGTATTGCGGATATTAAAAAAGTAAAATCAACCTATTAATCATAAAGCAAAACAGGATCATTCCTAATCCGTTCTTTATACCATGTTAAACAGAAGACACCTACGGGTAAAAGTATTGCAAGCGCTTTACGCCTATCATCAATCTGACAACAAAGACGTTAAACAGCACGAAAAAAACCTGCTGCAAAGCATCGACAAAGTGTACGAAATGTACATCTGGATGCTCTCGTTAATTTCGGAAGTGGTTCATTATGCCGAAATCGACGCCCAGGAGCGCGCGCATAAGCTTTTGCCTACCGCCGACGACCTTAATCCGAAACTTAAAATACTGAACAACAGGTTTATTCTTTCGCTGATGAAAAACGAAGAATACCTGGGCGCCGTAAAAAAATACAAGGTCTCGTGGGATTTCGACCCGGAACTGGCCAAATCGCTTTTTACGATACTGAAGAACTCGCCTGAATACAACGAATATCTTCAGAAAACAGACGATACGTTGCATAGCGATAAGGACGTCATCAAATTTATCTTCAAAAAGGTGATACTGAAATCGCTACTGGCCGAGCAGGTATTTGAGGATAAGTTTATTTTCTGGCCGGTTGATAAAGATGTGCTGCAGGCGCTCATCGCCAAAACATTCAAAAACTTCTCGTACGACGACCCGAGGCTGAACAAGCTGGCGGAAGTGACCGGTAACTGGGATGAAGACAGGCAATTTATTACCGACCTGTTTGAAATGTGTATCAGGTATGATGCAGAATACCAGGAAATGATCAGCAAAAAGACGCAGAACTGGGAGCCCGAACGCATAGCTATGATGGACACCCTGCTGATGAAGATGGCGATAACGGAGTTTATTAATTTTACCTCGGTGCCGGTAAAAGTTACGATCAATGAATATCTCGAAATTTCGAAGGAATTCAGCACGCCTAAGAGTAATTCATTTATAAACGGTATATTAGACAAGATTTTATACGAATTAAAAGCCGATAACGTAATTAAGAAAGTTGGCCGGGGCTTGATCGAAGAGTGATGCTCCATCGGCGAGTTACCGGCAATAAAACTGGATAAACAAATGAAAAAGTTGTTTTTAGGTATCCTGGCGATAAGCCTGTTGATGGCTTGCCATTCTAATTCATCCAATGGTAATTTATCTGCGGCCAATTCAGCGGCTGTGCCTGGTGACGCGCCGAAAATGCAGTTCGAGAAAGAAACTCACGATTTCGGCAAGATCCGTTCGGGCGATAAGGTTACCTATGATTTTAAGTTCACCAACACGGGCAAATCGCCGCTGATCATCACTGATGCAAAGGCGTCCTGCGGTTGTACTACGCCGAACTGGCCTAAAACACCTATTAAACCCGGCGAAAACGCAACGATCAAGGTAATCTTTGATAGTTCGGGTAAGAATGGTTTGCAGGATAAGCAGATCGTGGTTACGGCGAACACCAATCCCCCACAAAACATCGTTCATTTGATCGGCGAAGTAGATTAGTAACGCAATAACTTTTCAATTTTATAATGATAGCAACAATTTTATTACAAGCGAGCGGCGCAAGCGGCGGATTAGGAATGTTTTTACCGATGGTGCTGATCATCGTCGTGTTTTACTTTTTTATGATCAGGCCGCAGGTTAAAAAGCAAAAAGACCAAAAGAAATACGTAGAGGAGCTTAAAAAAGGCGACCGGGTAGTAACAACGGCAGGCATTCACGGCAGGATAGCCGACATGAATGATACAACCTTCCTGGTAGAGACCGAAGGCGGCGGAAAAATCCGGTTTGAAAAATCCGCTATCTCACTCGAATCTTCTAAGGCATTGAATGCGCCGGCAACCCCGGCTAAGGCAAAATAATAACGGCCTAAGTACAGCCGTATAAATGGTGAAGGTATAAAGGCGAAATGGTTCAAACCTTTCACCTTTCTGCTTTCACCTTTCTGCTTAAAAAAATATGGCCCTGATCAAATTATCGGCATCAGAACGGCGGCGGGTATCGGCATTTATTACCTGCCTGGTGCTTGCTATATTGGCCTGGATATTTACCACGCTGTCCAACCCGGTACGGTTTGGTGTTAAGGTTGTTCTGAATTATAAGAATGCGCCTCAAAAGCGAGCTTTTCGTCCCCTGCAGCCGGATACCATCACGGATACTTTGATCGGAACCGGCTGGCAAATGCTGTTTTCGGGAATGAGCGATCAGAACAGGCACGTCAATGTCGACCTGCGCGCTCTTGAAAACAAAGATTACGTGGTGTTAAGCTCGCAGCTCAGGCAAATAAATGATCAGAAAGATTTTGACAAACAAATTGTGGCATTTACGCCCGACACGCTTTTCTTTGATTTTTCAGACCGGGCGACAAAAAAGGTCCCGGTGAAACTGCCGGAAAATATAAAATTTCAGCAACAGTTTGCACAATCAAGTGACCTGGTCATCAGGCCGGCCTATGTCACTATAAGCGGGCCGCAAAAAGCCATCGGTAATATCACCTCGTGGGCCGCCGATTCGCTGGTGCTGGACAGTGTGAATGAGACGATAAAGATAAATCAGAGCCTTGAACCGCCCAAAGAGGGCAATATCAGCGTTTACCCAAGGTCGGTACAGGTTATTTTACCTGTTGATGAATATACGGAAAAAACAGTGCAGATACCTGTAAAGCTTATCAATAACCGCGATTACTACAGCGTAAAAATATTTCCGCAAAAGGTTAAAGTTACCTTTACGACTTCGCTGAACAGGTACCACCAGATGAACGAGGACTTATTTGAAGCCGTAGCCGACCTGGATTTTTGGCGGGAACATAATTACAGCAATTTGCCGGTAGAGCTTACGCGCGTGCCGGCTTATTGCCGCATTGTAAAGATCGAGCCGCAGAATGTGGATTTTATCGTCAGGAAATAATGTTGAAGATTGGCGTAACCGGTAACATAGGCAGCGGTAAAACCGTGGTTAGCAGGGTGTTTGAAGTGCTCGGCATACCGGTGTTTTATGCCGATATAGCCGCCAAACGGGTAATGACCGGAGACCCGGTTTTGATAGCGGGGCTAAAGCAAACTTTTGGGGGGAAGGCCTATCTTGAAGATGGTTCGCTGAATCGAAAATATATCGCATCGGTCGTTTTCAACGACGAAGAGGAACTTAAAAAACTGAACGCGCTGGTACATCCTGCTGTTTTCAGAGCATTTGATTCCTGGGTTGCGCAGCAGGGCAACATACCCTATGTAGTTAAGGAAGCAGCCTTGCTGTTCGAAAGTGATTCTTTTAAAATGTGCGACCAAACCATCCTCGTAACCGCTCCGCTTGAGTTAAGGATACAGCGGGTAATAAAACGTGATAACCTCACCCGAGCGGAAGTTGAAAGCCGCGAGGCCAGGCAATTTCCTGAGAAAAAGAAGATAGAACTCGCAGATTATATCATCCGCAATGACGACACCGAGCTTGTTATTCCGCAGGTCTTGAAATTGCATGAGCAATTTTTATCCATGAGTCATTGAAGCATTTGCTCAGTCAGTCATTTTGACGACACTAACAATAATGACCTAATGACACAACGACCAAATGACTTTAAATGATCTTAGACGATTTTCTATATTTTGATGCCAGCGGCCTCTATTGCAAATACGGCGACTTTTACGTTGATCCGCAACGGCCGGTAAGTACTGCGGTAATATCTCACGCCCATGCCGACCATGCAATTGCCGGCAATACCGAAGTTTGGTGCACTGAAGCGACGGCCGCCTTTATGCGGCATCGTTACGGAAAGAATGCGGCGAAGTTTTTCAATATAGCGCCGTACCGCCAGGCGTTTTCGATAGGTGGCGTACAGATCACTTTGGTTCCTGCGGGGCACATGCTCGGCTCTGCCCAGGTACTGATGGAGTACAAGGGAACCCGGTACCTGTATACCGGCGACTATAAACTGCAGCCCGATCCGAGCTGCGAGCCGCTGGAGTGGGTAAAAACGGATGTGCTGGTTACCGAAAGTACTTTTGCTAATCCCAATGTAAGCCATCCTGATCCGGTTGCCGAGATAAATAAGCTGCACGATATCAAAAGCAATATCCTGCTCGGGGCGTATGGTTTGGGTAAAAGTCAGCGGCTCATTAACCTGATCAGTACCCATGTCCCGCAGAAAACCATCCTGGTGCACCATAGTATTATGCCGCTCAATGCTGTTTATCAAAAAATGGGATATGCATTGGGTAAACACCAGTTGTATAGCCGGAAGCTGATGAAAACGCAGCAGGAATATGTCTACATTATGCCGCCCTTTACTTTCGATAGCTATTATCGGGCGACGGGGGTGAAGCGCCTGTTTGCTTCGGGCTGGAAAAATCTGCAGGCTAATCAGAATGATACCCTGTTTATTTCCGATCACGCCGACTGGAATGATATATTGCAAACGATTGAACATACCCAACCGAAGCAGGTTTGGACGCTGCATGGCGACGGCAGTCATTTAAAAAAGCATTTTGGCGATACGATTTTTGTTAAAATATTGAATTGATGCTGCGGGAAAACGTCGATTATTATATAAACAAAGACGGCTTATTCGTTTTTACGCGCGAATATCACCTGAAAAGAGGCTTTTGCTGCAAAAATAAATGCCTCCATTGTCCCTGGGATTATGGAAAACCTAAAGAGAATAAACAAGTTAAGAAATAATTAAGCATATTTGCGTTGCTGCATCAAGGGAGTATTATGCGCATCGACGAAGAAATACAAAGTACCAAGTTTGAAGACAACTACCACAAAGCGGTTGTCAATATTACTTATACCTACGGCTGGCTAAGTAATACTTTCCGTTGCCGGTTCGAGCGGCATAATCTTACGCAGCAGCAATTCAATGTACTGCGCATACTCCGCGGGCAATACCCTGGCGCCGCTACCGTGAATATGATCAAGGAGCGAATGCTCGATAAAATGTCCGACGCGTCGCGCATCGTCGACCGCCTGGTACAGAAAGGCCTGGTCTCGCGGTGTACAAACAATAAAGACCGTCGTGCTGTCGACATCCGCATCAGCGACAAGGGGCTCGAGATACTCGAAAAGCTGGATAACGAGTTTAAGCCCAAAGATTTCCTGAAGAATAACCTCAGCGACGAGGATGCTGCTAAGCTTAGCGAGCTTCTGGATAAACTGAGAGGGTAAAGAGGTCGGATGTCTGAAGTCTGAAGTCAGATCGGGCACTCTGGGTTGCAAAAAGTTTCTGACCTCCGACACCTGACTTCGCGTCAGACTTCATAAAAAAACGCCGCCAGCGCAATACCTACGCCCATCAGTACCGCTATCATTTTGCGAATGGTGAATTTGTGGTCTGAGCCCGATTCGAACAGAATTGTGGTGGATATATGTAGGAATATGCCAATAACCACGCCCATAATGCGGTTAAAATAGTGCTGCAGGTTGCCTATGCCGCCGGCGCTAAGCTCGTGGCTGAAAAAAAAGCCGGCCGGGGCCATCAGCGCAAAAAGCACTATAAAAAGCATAGTTTTTCCTTTGTTTTGATGACTCGCAAGCAGGACCGTCGCCAATGCGAATGCGGCGGGAACATGGTGCAGCGCGATACCATAAACCAATTGGTCCTGGTGGCCTTCAGCAAGGGGCATGCCTTCCAGGAAGGCATGGATGCAAAGACTGATCAGTATTCCCAGCGGAAAGGCGATATGCGAATGACCGGGTTTGTGGATATGGCCGTGCTCGATGCCTTCAGAGAACTGTTCGAGCACGATCTGGAACAGGAAACCGATCAATATAAAAACACCGACGTATGGGTCGTTACCCCTGTAGGCGTCGGGCACCAGGTGCAAAACCGTGATGCCGAACAGGTACGCGCCGCTGAAAGACAATACCAGCTTGAGCAGTTTAGTGTTGTCGCCCCTGAGCAGGAACACAGCCATTCCGCCGAGGAAGGCGCCAAGAAACAATATGATAATCTTCCAGGGTTCCATCAAAATCCGGGCTGTAATTTTCTGAATAACAGGTACATCAGCCAGCCAACCAATATCCCGTACAGCGCACCAACGGTAACGTCGATCGGAAAATGGACGCCGACATATACTTGTCCGAAACTGATCGAGGCGGCCCAGAGCATGGCCCAGAACCAAATCCATCGCCAGCGTTTGTAAAACACAAGGCTGATAAAAGCAGCCATAGCGAAATGGTCCGTGGCGTGCGTCGAGGGAAAACTGTAACCGGTGCCGCATCCGTTAACGCGCAATGTCACTGTTTGCGACACGACAGGGTCGTTACATGGACGCAGCCGTTTCACCTGGTTTTTAATAATACTGGCGCTGGTAAAATCGGCGACACCTGCGCTGAGCGCAAAAAATACAACCACGAGTATGCCTTTCTTTTTATACTTCCACAAGCAAAAAACAAGGATAAAAATATACAGCGGTATCCACGTCCGGCGATCGCGCAAAATGGGCATCAGCCAGTCGAAAACCGCGTTCGCCAGCTCGTGATTTATAACATGGAATAAATGCCGGTCGAATTGTACCAGGTGTTCAAGCATAGGGTTATCACAAGGCTTTAAAATTAATATTATTTCACAGATGGCCGGGACAATAAATTGATATTAAGAAATGTTATTAAAAGCGGTAAACCATTTAGGGCAGCGGATGTTGTAGGTTAAATATCACAGTTGTTCAATATTGGTGCAGGTGCCGGATTTTTTGCTGGCGGAGGCGAATAAATCTTTAATTTTGCACGAAATACATTTACGCTTTGACATTAATAAAATCAATTTCAGGGATACGCGGCACCATTGGCGGGGCAGCGGGGGAGGGATTAACACCTTTAGACATTGTAAAATTCACTTCCGCTTACGGCGCGTGGGCGGTTAAAATGACGGGCAAGAAGAAAATTGTTGTCGGTCGCGATGCGCGTGCGTCGGGTAGTATGGTCAACAGCCTGGTGACAGGCACCTTGCAGGGTCTTGGGATAACGGTGATCGACCTCGGACTTTCGACCACGCCAACGGTCGAGGTTGCGGTTCCGAAAGAAGAAGCTGCGGGTGGCATTATTCTCACCGCCAGTCACAATCCGAAACAATGGAACGCCCTGAAATTATTAAACCACGATGGCGAGTTTATCAGCGACGCCGAAGGAAAGCAAGTACTGGAAATGGCCGAAAGCGGCGAAATTAAATATGCCGATGTAAACGACCTGGGCCAGGTAGTGGTCGACGACAGCTATCTTCAAAAGCACATCGACATGATACTGGCCTTGCCGCTGGTGGACCGTAATGCTGTTGCGAAGGCCAATTTTAGCATTGCTATCGATTGCGTCAATTCAACGGGAGGGTTATTTGTTCCGGCTTTGCTTGAAGCGTTGGGGGTAAGAACTATTCATAAGCTCTTTTGCGAACCCAACGGCAATTTCCCGCATAATCCCGAGCCGCTTCCCGAGAACCTGATAGCCCTTTCGCAGGAAGTGGTAAAAACACGGGCCGACCTTGGCATAGCGGTCGATCCGGATGTTGATCGCCTGGCATTTGTATGTGAGGATGGCGGTATGTTCGGCGAAGAATATACGTTGGTAGCGGTAGCCGATTATCTGCTGAAAAATAAAAAGGGTAATACGGTATCTAATCTCTCGTCAACGCGTGCTTTGCGCGATGTAACCGAAAAGGCCGGCGGCGAATACCACGCCGCTGCGGTAGGCGAGGTTAACGTCGTCAACACGATGAAGGAAGTACACGCCGTTATCGGCGGTGAAGGCAATGGCGGAGTCATCTACCCCGATCTCCACTACGGTCGTGATGCATTAGTGGGGATAGCCCTGTTTTTGTCGCACCTGGCCAAATACGGCAAATCGGTTTCGAGCCTGCGGAGCACCTATCCCGGTTATTTTATTTCGAAGAATAAAATAACGCTGACACCGGAAATGGACATCGACGGTCTTTTGCGAAAGGTCGAAAAAAAATATAATAAACAGCCTCATACCACGATAGACGGGCTTAAGATCGAGTTTGACAAGGAATGGGTGCATCTGCGCCGGTCGAATACCGAGCCGATCATCCGCATCTATTCGGAAGGTAATTCCGAAACCATTGCAGACAACCTGGCGAACAAGATCATTACCGATATAAAGGAAATTTTAAATTTGCAGGATTGATCTGTTCGATAACGGAATAATTGTGTGATACTTCCGTTTATGATACAGATCGATCCGATATCATCTCACAACTCAATAATTAACTGACTATGCGTGTCTACCTTGATAATGCAGCTACTACCCCCATTGATCCCGAAGTTTTGAAAGAAATGTACGGCGTAATGGAAAACCATTATGGCAATCCGTCGTCGATACATGCGCTTGGCCGCGAGGCCAGGACACTTTTAGAACGATCACGTAAGACGATAGCCAACTTACTGCATACTTCCCCCTCCGAGATATTCTTTACTTCCGGCGGTACCGAAGCCGACAACACCGCTATCAGGCGGGGAATTATCGACAATAAAATTAAACATGCTATTACAAGTCATGTTGAACATCATGCGGTAATCCATACGCTGGAGGCGATGGAACAGGCCGGAACTATAAAATTGAGCTTCGTCGAAACCGATAATAAAGGTAATATCGACTATGTTCACCTGGAGGAATTGCTAAAAGGCAACGTGCGCAGCTTTGTTTCATTGATGCATGCCAATAACGAATTAGGCACCCTGAACGATATGGAGACGATTGGTGATCTGTGCGAAAAATACGATGCTCTTTATCACTGCGATACTGTACAAACTATGGGGCATTACCGGCACGACCTGAGCAAGCTAAAAACGCATTTTGTGGTTTGCGCTGCGCACAAATTGCACGGCCCAAAAGGCGTCGGTTTTTTGCATATAAGCCATCGCACCCGGATAAACCCATTTATTTACGGCGGCGCCCAGGAGCGCAATATGCGTGGCGGTACCGAAAATCTTTATGGGATAGTCGGCATGGCGAAGGCGCTGGAAATAGCTTATGCAAATATGGACCACCATCGCGCGCATGTGCAGGGACTTAAATCCTATATGATAGGCCAGTTAAAGGAAAACGTGCCCGGTGTCGATTTCAATGGCGAGACTGATCCTCAAAAAAGCCTGTATACAGTTTTGAACGTGTCGTTCCCTTGTCATGACCTTGCAGATATGATGCTGTTCAACCTGGATATAGCCGGCATATGCGCTTCCGGTGGCAGCGCGTGCAGTTCGGGCACGGACATCGGCTCACATGTGTTGAGCGCCATAGGTGGCGATTCTTCACGTCCAACTGTCCGCTTTTCTTTTTCAAAATACAATACAAGGGAAGAGATTGATTTTACGGTTGCCAAGCTCCGCGAATTGTGTATGGCAAGCGTCAAGGCATGCTGATACTTTCCTTTTAAGAAAAAAGAGAAAACAATAGGGCAACCTCACAGGTTTATATAATAGATCAAATTATGTAACCTATGGACACCAAACATAAGACCGGGAGTAAACATAAGTCGTCAGATCATAAAAGGTCGGGCGAAAGGCATGAAAATACTTCCCGCGGGCAAAAAAGTGAAATTCTTTATCCCGAGGAAAGCGAGTCGGGATCTCAGCGGGAAAGCGCTGACGCTAATTTTTCCGAGAGGAACGATGTGACTCCGCCGAATAAAAAAGAATTCCCGTCAGTTGGCCCTTCAAAAACCGATTTTGAAAGCCGTCCGCAAGGACGCACTACGGGCCGGATGATTAGCCATGAGCCCGGAACTGAAGGACAATAAAAAAACGCAACGATCATGAGTGAATATTTGGATCCTGCGGATGAGCAGGAAAATGTAAAAAAGAAAACGGCACTGCCAGGTTTAGATAAGCAGCACAGACACGAAAAGGGCATATTGGAAACCGATGGCCCTGATAAGGACCGTGATTATAAGGTGCTGCATAAGGACGGTAGCCTGGCCGACCGATTGCCGGATGAAGAAGCAGCCGGCAGCGGCGCCCTGGACGGCATGGTAGGCCGGGGGACGTGATATATTAAGATACCGGCCTTTGCGGCCGCACATAGAGCAGCTGCCCGTGTTGAGGTTTATTAAGGGTAGATGCTTGTGGGGCAATACATGAAAATGTATGCCGTGCGCCAAACAGGCGCGAAAGGAAAAAGGCTCTGATGAAGTTCATCAAAGCCTTTTCCCATTTATAGTGTCGTAGTTTTAATTCGACATCAATTTCAAAAAAGACGATAACTTTTCTTTCATTTCCCGCCGGTCAACGATGAAATCCAGGAAACCGTGTTCCTGTACAAATTCAGCCGTTTGAAATCCCTTCGGCAGGTCCTTTTTGATCGTTTCCTTAATTACCCTTGGCCCTGCAAAGCCAATTAACGAACCGGGTTCGGCGATATTGATATCGCCGAGCATGGCATACGATGCGGTTACGCCGCCCGTTGTGGGATCGGTAAGCAGGGATATATAGGGTATTTTAGCTTTGGCAAGGAGTGCAAGCTTGGCCGAAGTTTTGGCCATTTGCATCAGCGAAAACGCTGCTTCCATCATCCGGGCGCCGCCCGACTTGGAAATGATCATCAGGGGCGTCTTATGCTCGATACTATGATCTATCGAACGTGCGATCTTTTCGCCTACCACCGAGCCCATTGAGCCGCCGATGAAGTTAAAATCCATGCAGGCGATCACGATGTCCTGGTTATCAATTTTACCGTATGCGGCGCGAATGGCGTCGTTTAAGCCGGTTTTGGAGATCGTTTCCGAAAGCCTGTCGGTATACTTCTTGGTGTCTGCAAAATGCAGCGGGTCGCCCGATTTTAAGTTTGGGTATAATTCAGTGAACTCGCCGTTATCAAAAAGAATGGAAAAATACTCTTTGGAACCGATACGCATGTGGTAGCCACAGTAGTGACAAACGTATTGATTCTCGACTTGTTCAGAATAATGAAGCGGTTTTTTGCAGTTAGGACACTTATTCCATATCCCGTCCGGGGCCTCTTTCTTTTCCTCGGTCGTGGTAATAATGCCTTTTGATTCTCTTTTAAACCAGGTCATGGATTGATCGCTTTCTCCGATTTGCAAAGAAACGAAAAATATTGTTGATGCAATATAATAATCAGAATAGTTACGCGGGGTGGTGTTTGCAAATGTTAATAATGATTTTGACAAATCGCTAATAATAATGAAATAATTAGCTGGTTAAATTAATAAATTTTATAAATTCGAGCCCCAAACAAAATCTAATGGATCTCAAAAATTATAAAGGCGTTCTGCACGGCGACCAGGTGCAGGAGTTGTTCGAAATCGCCAAGAAGCACCAGTTTGCGCTTCCTGCTGTCAATGTTATCGGCACCAATACCATTAACGGTGTAATGGAAACGGCTAAGGCCGTTAATTCGCCTGTTATCATACAGCTTTCAAATGGCGGCGCGCAATTCTATGCGGGCAAGTCGCTGGATAACAGCAAGCTTCAGGCCTGTATATTAGGCGGCGTTTCGGCGGCAAGACATGTACATTTACTGGCCGAGCATTATGGTGTCGCGGTGATCATGCATACCGACCACTGTGCAAAAAAGTTATTGCCCTGGGTTGACGGCCTGCTCGATTACGGCGAGAAATTTTTTGCCGAAACAGGCAAACCGCTTTTCTCGTCACACATGCTCGATCTTTCCGAGGAACCGATCCACGAGAACATCGAAATATCCGCCGAATATTTAAAACGGATGGCCAAAATGGGTATGACGCTTGAGATCGAACTCGGTGTCACCGGCGGTGAAGAAGACGGCGTGGATAACAGCGGGGTGGACAGCTCGCGCTTGTATACTCAGCCCGAAGATGTTGCTTACTCTTACGAAGAACTATCTAAAATAAGCCATCGTTTTACCATTGCGGCAGCTTTTGGTAACGTGCACGGCGTTTACAAGCCCGGTAACGTAAAACTTGAGCCGGTCATTCTGCATAATTCGCAGGAATATGTAAAGAAGAAGTTCAACCTTGCGGCAGAAAAGCCGATCAACTTTGTATTTCATGGTGGCTCGGGCTCGTCGCAGGAAGAGATACGCGAAGCGATTTCTTACGGGGCTATTAAGATGAATATCGATACCGATATGCAGTGGGCTTTCTGGGAGGGTATCAAGGATTACTATAAATCAAAAGAAGGTTACCTGCAAAGCCAGATCGGCAGCCCTGAAGGCGACGATTCACCTAATAAAAAATATTACGACCCGCGCGTTTGGTTACGTAAGGGTGAAGAAAATTTTGTTAAACGCTTGAGCCAGGCTTTCGAAGACCTGAACTGTATCGACGTTAACAGCAAATTGTAGGCAAAAGGTAAAAGGGCAAAGGTGAAAGGTTAACCTCATTCATCTTTGCCTTTTGCCTTTATCCGTTCGCCTTTTACCTTTCCACGAATGAACACCATCGAAATACACAAAGTAACCGACCCCGCAGATCTTGAAAAAGTATTTGCAATACGGCGCGAGGTTTTCGTCGGTGAACAAAACTGCCCGCCCGAGCTGGAGTGGGAGAACGAGGACGTGTCACATCATTTTTTAGCTACCGTTGACGGTGAACCTGCCGGTGCATCGCGCTGGCGCAAAACGGATAAAGGCTATAAGCTGGAGCGTTTTGCGGTTCTGAAGAAGTTCAGAGGGCATGGTGTAGGGCAGGAGCTTGTAAAATTCGTCCTGGCCGATCTGCCGGTTGATGCGGAATATATTTACCTGCATGCGCAAATACAGGCAGTAACGTTGTACGAGCGTTTCGGCTTTGTGAAGACCGGACCGGAATTCGAGGAAGCTGGCATCAGGCATTATAAGATGATGAGAGAATGATTTCGGAATTTGGAATGTCGAATTCGGATTTAATGGAATACTTTTCCCGAATACTCCATAGCTTCCCGGAACTTATCCATATCGAGATCTAAATCCGCATTTTGTGATTGCAGGTAGGCAATCACATTCTCGGTAGCGATATTGCCTGTAAGTTCATCTTTTGCCATGGGGCAGCCTCCATAACCTTTTATTGCCGTATCAAAACGTTTGCAGCCGCTTTGGTAAGCAGCTTCCACTTTTTCGCGCCAGGTATCGGGAGTAGAGTGCAGGTGCACTCCAAAGACGGTTTCTGTAAATTGACCTGATAGGGATTCAAAGAGATCGCTGATCTGTTCAGGCTGCGCTATGCCGATCGTATCGGCTAATGAAATGTAGCGTATGCCTTCGCCGATAAGCATACCCGCCCAGTCGGTCACGATTTGTTTGCTCCACTCGTCGCCGTAGGGATTTCCGAAACCCATGGATAAGTAAACCAGCAATTCTTTTCCTTTATTACCGCACAGGTGGTGTATCCTTTTTACTGTTTCAAAAGCCTCCGCGATACTACAGTTAGCGTTCCGTCGCTGAAAGGTTTCCGACACGGAAAACGGGAACCCCAGGTAGCTTATCTTATCGTGTTTTACGGCGTCCTCAGCGCCGCGGTAATTGGCTATAATAGCGAGCAATATAGACCGGGTGTTGCTCATATCCAGCTTTTGCAATACTTCCTCTGTATCGCGCATCTGCGGTATGGCACTTGGGGAAACAAAACTTCCGAAGTCGATAGTATCAAATCCAACTTGTAACAGCAGGTCGATATAGGCCGCCTTGACGTCAGTCGGCACAAATTCATGCAGCCCCTGCATCGCATCGCGCGGACATTCGGTTATTTGTATTGCCGAGGCCATAACCGGGCTAAAACTTTGAGTTATAGATAGCGGCCTTATGTTCTATTTCGTCATAAAGCTCCTGTGTTAGTGTCCCAAGATATCTTTCAAACGAATCGATCAGTTTTCTGGCGTCCTTTGAAATTCTTCTCGGCTGATCGTCGCCCTCTTTTTGGTATACCTCGTACAAGCTCAGTTTCCGGTTACCATTATCCGTTGGCAGGTAAAAAACCACATTTGTAATCGTGTAACGGTACCGGCCGTTTTTCATATCGACGGTGATCGAGAATTGAACTGTGTATGGCTCGGGATTATCGTTGTCATTGTCGGTAAAATTGGCATTTTCGTTCAGGTCCTGTGTCGTGGTAAATATCAGCTTGCCTTCCTGCTCGTAACCATAATTTTGCTGGAAATTTTTTGCCGCCATAAACTCCAGCGTACGCGTATATATGGAGCTCAGCTTAATGTTGCTGTCAACTCTTACTACTTGCTGATAATAGGCTTTGGTGCCTTCGACGTGTAATCTTATCGTGTCGGCCGGTGCGAAACTGGCTGCATGGCCAGTACAGGCGACGCGCATTTCCCGCGCAAAAGCCAAAGTGGATGTGAACAATAAAGCCGCAATAATCAATGATATTCTCTTCATGACCTGGTAATATAAAGCTAATATAACACGAAGAGGCCGCTAATCGATCATCCCAATTTCAAAAACCGACGAGTTAATCAGTGTGCGGGATCGGTTCAGCTTCCTGTGGAACAGCTTCCTTTACGTACCGCCTGATAATCAGGCGTGTGCCGCCATTGTTGCTAAGGTAACTTCCGACCCAATTGATAAATACCACCACCTTATTACGAAAGCCGAGCAACGAAATCAGATGGACGAACATCCATACCAGCCAGGCAAAAAATCCCTCGAATTTTATCTTGCCCAGGTCGGCTACCGCTTTATTGCGGCCAATGGTAGCTAATGACCCCTTATCGTTGTATTTGAACGGTTCTGCAGGTTCGCCCCTCATAATATGGATAATGTTTTTACCTACGTTATTGCCCATCTGTATAGCTGTTTGCGCTACTCCGGGATGCCCTTTAGGCGTTTCCGGCGTTATCATGGCTGCCACGTCGCCTATAGCGAAGATATTCGAATATCCTTTCACGCGGCAAATGTTGTCTACCAGGATGCGATTGCCTTTTACGATAAGCTCCTTATTTATTCCGTCAGGCACTACCCCCATTACACCCGCCGACCAAATAACGTTTTTTGTGCGAATGGTTTTACCGCCCTCAAAACTGATAGTTGTTCCATCGTAATTTTGCACTTTCATATTCAGCATCACTTCAACCCCCATTTTCTCCAGGAACCGTTTGGCCGCGTTCGAGGCCTGGTCGGAAAACGGGCCCAATACTTTCGGCAGAAAATCGACGAGATAAACTTTCATTTCCTTCTCATTCAGCTCAGGATAATCTTTGCAAAGTACATGGTTGCGCAATTCAGCCAGCGCGCCCGCAAGTTCAACCCCGGTGGGACCGGCGCCCACAAGTACGAAATTCAAATACGGTTCGCGGTCTTCTTTGGTGTTTTGCAACACGGCCTCCTCCAGGTTTTGCAGGATCAGGTAACGTAAGTTCAGCGCCTCCGGTATCGACTTCATCGGCATGGCATTATGCTCTATGTCCTTGTTGCCAAAGAAATTGGTGGTCGAACCTGTGGCAATCACCAGGTAATCATAGTGCCTGTCGCCGATGGTTGTATGTACAACCTGCGCTTCCGGGTCGACACCTGTTACTTCCGCTATCCTGAAACGGAAATTCTCTTGGTTGTCAAAATTCTTTCGCAGCGAAAATGCAATGGATTCGGCTTCAAGACTGCCTGTGGCAACCTGGTATAGCAATGGTTGAAAAGTATGATAGTTGTGCTTATCGAGCATCAGCACGTCGACAGGTTTGTTGGCCAAAGCCTTGGCAACCTGGAGCCCTCCAAAGCCCCCGCCGATAATGACAACTTGCGGATGTTTGGATGTGTTAATCAATTCCATGGCTAAATGTTTTATACGCTATCAGTATAACAAAAAAGGCTCCAAATGTTGTTTGGAGCCTTCAATAAAACATTTAAATGACTTTATTTGAGGTCTTTTTTGCCAAAGTCGATGATGACCGGTGTAGCGATACAAATGGACGAATAGGTGCCGAAGCAAACACCTACCAACAGGGCGAATGAGAAGCCCCGGATCACGTCGCCACCGAATATGAACAGCACGATCAACACGAATAATACGGTCAATGCGGTAATAATGGTACGGCTAAGCGTTTTGTTGATAGCGTGGTTAATGACTTCCTTCGGATCATCGGTTTTCGCATGGTGCAGGTTCAGGAACTCGCGGATACGGTCAAAAACCACCACCGTGTCGTTGATTGAGTAACCGATTACGGTCAATATAGCAGCGATAAACGACTGGTCGATATCCAGGAACGGTATCAGGTTCTTAAATATGGAGAAGAACGATAATACCATCAATGCATCGTGCACGGTAGCGATCATAGCGCCCAGACTGAACTGCCATTTCCGGAACCTGATCAGGATGTAAGACGAAATGATGATGATGGCTACCAATACCGTCCAGAAGGCCGACTGCTTTAATCCTTCAGCTATGGTTGCCTTTACTTTTTGATATTTTACAATATTCTTATCGGCGATCCTGGTCGTCGGATTTTTGCTTAACGCATCGATAAGTGTTTGTCTTACCTGTGCATCGGCTGCTGTTGAGTTATCCTCGATCTTATACTTAGTCGTGATACTTATCTCGTTCGAATTCTGGCCCCCGCCGAGCACGCTGAAGGTTTTTACCTCGCTTACGCCTAAAACAGGGTCTATCATACGATGAACGTCCTGCGTGGTTACGCTTGAGTTCTCGAAGTGTACGATATAATTACGGCCGCCCACGAAATCGACGCCATAATTGAAGCCTTGTGTAAACATGCTAACAATTCCCAGGGCGATGAAGGTGCTTGAGAATATATAAAACCACTTGCGGTTTTTAACAAAAGCATAATTGGCGTTCTTAAACGTGTGAGAGCTCCAGGGGTTAGAGAACTTGATATTCCAGCCTTTGGTGATCATCCATTCGAATATAAGCCTGGAGATCAGCAGTGAACAGAACAGCGAGGTAACGATACCGATCATTAACACAACCGCAAAGCCTTTGATCGGACCGCTGCCGAATGTGAACAGGATAAGGCCGGTAATGAACGTACTGATATTAGAGTCCAATATAGATGAAAGCGCATGTTTAAAGCCATCCGCGACAGCCAGCTTGATAGACTTGCCGATCGCCAGCTCTTCACGCACACGCTCGTAGATGAGCACGTTAGCGTCGACCGCGATACCGAGCGTCAGCACGATACCCGCAACACCGGGCACCGTCAGCACCGCGTTCAGGCCCGTGAGCACGCCCATCAGGAAAAAGACGTTAATAAGCACGGCCACTACGGCCACTGTTCCGGCGCGGTTATAGTAAGCGATCATGAAAACTAACACCACCAAAAAGCCCATAACCGACGACAGCAAACTGTCTCGAATAGCCTGCTGTCCCAGTGAGGCGCCCACTGTAGCTTCGTCTACGATTATGGCCGGCGCGGGTAAACGTCCCGCTTTAAGCACGTTAGCCAAATCCTTGGTATCCGCCTCTTCAAAGTTTCCTGAAATGGATGATACGCCTCCTGATATTTCGTTCTCTACGCCCGGCGCGGAGTAAACATTCCCGTCGAGCACGATAGCTATCGAAGCATGCGTCGGTGCGGCTTCAGCCGTAACCTCGCGCCATTTTTCAGCGCCTTGAGGGTTCATTGTCATGCTCACCTGCCACCCGCCTTTAACCGGGTCTACCTCGCTGCGCGCATCGGTTACCACATCACCTTTAAGTACCGGGCCGTTTTGCGCGCCGGATAGTTTCATGGCATACAGGTCGAATATCTTGGTGCCGGTCCTGGGTTTTACACCCCACAGGAACTTCATAGTTTGCGGTATCGTGGCTTTTACAGCAGGGCTCCTGAAGTAAGCATCGATCTTAGCCGTATCTTTGGCACTGGCTATACCGACAATCGGGCCCGGCGCTAACTGCTGCTGGCCGTTGGCGTCCGCATAAATGGAGGGTTGCAATAACGAAAATAAAGGATTTTTGGCATTGAATTGAGCCTTACCTGCTAAGCCGGAAGTGTCTTTAGCTGCGTTTTTAAGTTTATTCAGTAATGATAAGGCAGCTTTTTTAGCGGTATCTTCATTTTTAGCCGCTGTGTTGGCCTTGCCCGCAGTTGGATTTGCCTTATTGGTCAAAGCCGCTAAAGCAGGCTTTTTTGTCGTATCCGTTTTTGCAACGGCAGCTGTGTCATTTGGATTCTTATTTTTTGCTGCTAACAGGGTATTTATTCCTGACAATATAGGGTATGCCTCCGCGTTGTCATAAGTCTTATAAAATTCAAGCGTGGCAGTTGCCTGTAACAGTTTGCGAACACGGTCGGGTTCGGTAATGCCAGGTAGTTCGATCAGGATCTGGTTCTTATCCTTCAGCAACTGAACGTTTGGCTGGGTTACGCCGAATTGGTCAATACGCGTATTAATGACCGTATAAGTTTGCTTTACAGCGGCGTCTGCCTGGTCCTTCAGGTAAGCTTCAACCTCGGCGTTTGTTGCGTTGTATTTTAAGTGTTCCTGGTTTTCCTGCGTAGAAAACAGCGCGGCAAGCTTACCGTTGGGGTTCAGCTTTTCGTATTCGTTTACAAACAAAGTGATGTAATCGCTCTGGCTGGTCCGCGCGTCGATATCCGCTTTATTCAGCGCCTGGTTAAACATCAGGTCGGGGTTATTGTTGGCCAACGCTTTTACCAGCTCGCGTAGCGAAACCTGCATAGTTACGCTCATGCCGCCCTGCAGGTCAAGGCCTAAGGCCAGCTCGTGGTTCAGGCAATACTGATAATTGTGCCCCAGTACAGGATATACCGGTTTGGTTTCGACTGAATCCAGGTATTCTGTTTCTTTCGCAGCGTTTCCGTGTGCATACGCTTTCGCGTCATCCTTAACCTTGCGTACCACCCACGTGAACGAAAGCTGGTACAGACATACCACCGCGAGCAGAATAGCAAAAAATTTAACAACCCCTTTACCTTGCATTGTAAATTATAATATGTAATAAATCAGTTTATAAGCTTTTGAACAAGTCGGCAAATCTAATAAAATTTTAGAAGCATAAAATTTAATATTGAAACAATTTGAGGCTGCGAAGTGTTAGCGCCTTTCGAGCGTGATGAAAGAATAGGGGATTGGATTTCGTTCATCGGCATCATGATCTTCATGATGCGTTTCCGACCATTCGTTGTAATTTATTTCCGGGAAAAAGGTGTCGGCATCGTACACTTTGTGTATTACGGTCAAATAGATGCGATTAGTTTTTGGCATTGCCTGCCGATAGATCTCAGCGCCACCGCCGATGAATACTTCCTCTTCTCCCGCGCACAGCGCCAACCCGTCGTCTATCGACTTAACTACTTCGCAGCCGGGAACGGTAATATCCTGTCTCGTCACAACAATATTACGCCTTTTGGGCAGCGGCTTACCCACCGAGTCAAAAGTTTTCCTGCCCATGACTATACTTTTCCCCGAGGTGATCTCCTTAAAATGTTTCAGGTCGGCAGGCATATGCCAGAGGAGTTGGTTGTTTTTCCCGATGGCGTTATTTTCGCCTATCGCTACTATAGCGGAAACGATCATTAATTCAGTTTCTTTAAAAGTTCCTTATCCTCGTTTATTACACGGTCGATGTTGATCTGCAATAGTGCGGATTCAGAAGGCTCTACTTTTATTTTGTGCAGTAGCTCCAGTACGGTTTGCAGCGAATTTTCCGGAATCTCATCTAATAGTTTATCTATCTCAGCTTTTATTTGAATTGCTGTCATGTACAAATATACAAATGACCTAATGAAAACTAAACCGCGACAACTCCTTTAATATGCGGCCAGGGATCATAATTCTCCAGGGTGAAGTCTTCGAATTTGAATTGGAAAATATCTTTCACATCCGGATTGATCCTCATCGTTGGCAGAGGCCTCGGCTCGCGGCTTAGCTGCAGGCGCGCCTGCTCGATGTGGTTGTTATATAAATGCGCATCGCCGAAAGTGTGCACGAAATCGCCATATTGTAAATCGCAAACCTGGGCTACCATCATGGTAAGCAAGGCATAGGATGCAATATTAAAAGGTACGCCCAGGAAAATATCTGCGCTTCGCTGGTATAGCTGGCAGGAGAGTTTCCCATCAGCTACATAGAACTGGAAAAGCGTGTGACAGGGCGGGAGGGCCATATTTTCCACCTCGGCTACATTCCACGCTGAAACGATCAGGCGGCGCGAATCGGGATTCTTTTTGATCATGCTGATCAGCTGGCTTATCTGGTCGATATGCCCGCCGCCGGGTGTTGGCCATGAACGCCACTGGTGGCCGTATACCGGGCCAAGGTTGCCTTGTTCATCGGCCCATTCGTCCCAGATGCGTACACCGTTCTCTTTCAGGTAAGCGATATTGGTATTGCCTTTTAAAAACCATATCAGCTCGTGTATGATCGATTTCAGGTGTAGTTTTTTTGTGGTAACCAGCGGAAAACCCTCTTGCAGGTTAAACCGCATCTGGTAGCCGAATATGCTGATAGTGCCGGTGCCGGTACGGTCGTGTTTTTGTGTGCCGTCCTCCAGCACATGCCGCATCAGATCGAGGTATTGTTTCATTTTGTTAGTTGATTGGGCGGATTGGGTTGATTAGCTGAACAAGTTGTTGTATGCTGCGTAACCATACAACATTTCAACTTTACAACCTTACAACAATTCCAAACACAAAGAAAAATAATCTATTTTTGGTATCCTACGGATGTTCAAAAATACATCCGGTGTTAATCAATCTGATGATCGTATTTCCGAACGCCAAGATCAATATAGGCATCAACATCGTTTCGCGCAGGCCCGACGGTTATCACAATATCGAAACCGTATTTTATCCTATCCGCATATTCGACGCGCTGGAAGCCTTGCCGGGCAGCGAGCTAACCTTTCATTCATCGGGCCTTGGCATACCCGGCAGGGTAGAGGATAACCTCTGTTTAAAAGGTTATCATTTGATCGGAAAAGATCATGCGCTGCCGCCTTTAAATATTTTCCTGCATAAACATATCCCGATAGGGGCCGGGCTCGGTGGCGGCTCGTCCGACGCTGCTTTTTTTATCAAACTGATCAACGACTTGTTTGGTTTGAAGTTGAACACCGAACAAATGCAGGCTTACGCGAGGCTGCTCGGCGCCGACTGCGCTTTTTTTATCGAAGGCAAACCGGTTTTTGCTTTTGAAAAAGGGGACAGGTTCCAGCCGATCGATCTGGATCTTTCACAATATTACATTGTTCTTGTCATGCCGCAGGCCCATGTGTCAACATCCGAGGCTTACCGGGGCGTAAAACCTGCACAGCCCAGGCATTCGCTCGAGGAACTGATTAAACTGCCGGTCAGCGAATGGAAAGATCATATACGGAACGACTTTGAGGAAACCGTATTCAAAAATCATCCGGTTATAAGAGGAGTGAAGGCGGCCTTGTACGAGGCCGGCGCATTGTATGCCAGCATGAGTGGGAGCGGAGCGTCGGTTTTCGGAATATTTACCGGCAAACCTGACTTGTCTTCGCTGCAAAAGACAAACCAGGTATTTTATGCGGTTTGAGCCCCACTTAAATTCTCCCCGGCAGGGAGACTTACATAACCTTTGTAGAATTTAATTTTTCCCTTCCGGGGAAGATTTAGAGAAAACTTAGATTTTTTCTTCTTTCACCCCACGGTCAAATGCTTCCACGCAATCTTTGTCGCCCCAGCCCTTATCGATAGCGTCCTGCAAGCGGGTGCGTGTAACATCAGCGGAAGGCATCGGCGTTTTGGTTTTCTGTGCAAGCGCATGGGCAAGGCTCAGATCTTTATATCCAAGCCTGGCTTTAAATTTCACCGGCTCATATTTCCTTTCGGCGATTAGCTTGCCGTAATTCTGATACACAGGAGCGTTGAATAAAGTCGAGCCGAAGAAGTCGGCCACCATCGAGCGGTCAAGGCCATGGTCTTCGGCAAGCCTGAACGCCTCGGCCATCATCTCGACGGAAGCAAAGAGCATAAAGTTGCCGATGACTTTAACAACGTTCGCATTACCAGCCCCTTCTCCAAAGTCTATCACTCCTTGCCCCAGGCGTTCCAGTATAGGTTTTACAGTCTCTTTAGACTTGTTATCGCCCGATACGCACACCCACAATTTTTTTGCCGCTGCAGCCTCGGGCCGGCCGAAGACCGGGGATGCCAGGTAAACGCTCCCGGCGGCTTTATGCCGTTCGGACAATTCGGCGGAGATTGCAGGTGAAAGCGTACTCATTGAAATATGGATGCCGCCTTTTTGCAAGGCTGCCAGGATGCCTTCGTCGCCGGTTGTAACTTGTCTTACCGCCGTATCGTCCGAAAGCATGGTGATCACTACCTGCACATTTTTTGCCGCCTCGGCAGGACTTTTGCACGGCGTAATAGCCGACGCTTCCAGCCCGCTTTCCTTTCCTGCTGTACGATTGTAAACCTGCAAATGGTAGCCTGCTTCAATCAGATTTTTTGCCATAGGCAGGCCCATGCTTCCGAGGCCTATAAATCCAAGTTTCTTTTCCATATATTAACTGATATAATCCCTGTCTTCGTCACTTAGTGTATTTAATGCTTTCTTGTCCGGTCCGGTATCTTCGGCTTGTCCGGGAACGTATCTTGGCTTCCCGGGCCGGGAGATCAGCACACCAACCAGGAAACCGATGAAGGCCGCTACCAGCAGCATGACAAGTTTCGAAAGATAAAATCGGGCGAACAAAAATTTAAATGCCACCTCGTCGGTGTTCTGCATGACCACCACGGTTAACAACACCGTGATGATGATAATAACCATCGTTCTTATTCTCATGGGTTATGGATTTAAACAGTAAATACAATAGGCAGTTTGATGGAATCGGAAATAAACTTAACCAAATTAATCCGTAATATAATATGCCGGCATGTTTAATGACTCAGGCAGGTAATGGAAAAAGGAGGGAGACCGCAATTGAAATAATCTGATTTCATTGCTATGGCTCACATGGAAAATATACAGCACCTACTTACATGAATTTTTGGCGAACATTCCAGAATAATAAAAGATATCTGCGTAGGCGTGTACATGACGGTCGATTTCTGATGACCGGAATTTTAAATACACAAGTCGACATTTTTTAGCCAATGTAAAGTTAAGCTTTATTTTTAACTATTTAAAGATCTCATTAGTAAATACTTAAACACGTGTAAGTCAACAGGTATAATTATGTGCTAAAAATATTGGTATTTGCATATTTTAGAAGAACGATTATTATTAAACTATAACTTCTAATAAATTCTATTAATAGCTGATTATAAATATATTGTAATTTTTCACATTTTCCGAGTGGCAATCTGCGGATGCAGATTTTTGTATCAATTTATTGCAAAAAAACAGGAATCTGGGCGTAATTCAGGAATGTGAAAATCAATACACTAAGGACAGTTGCATTTTATTTGTTTAAGGTAGGTCTTGCAGAGTTCAGAAACGAAGATTGCCCAGCGTGGCAGATTCATCCCCTACCCTATCAGTATAAATAAAATAAAGCTTTAACTACGATTTTTTTAAGCCTTTGACCTTCGTTTGTCGACTTGTTTCTGCGCCACCGGGAACAGAAAAATAGTCGACAAAATAATGACGGCGCCGACCCAAAACCCCAGGGTCATTCTGTTCATATCGCCGAAGAACAGGAACGACATGATGATGCCATACACTGGTTCCAGGTTGGTGATGAGGGCCACGCGAAAGGGTGAAAGTTCGCGCATAACGGATACCCCGGCAACGTAAGCCAGCGATGTGCAGACCGTGCCGAGCAGGAAAAGATAACCGATGTCGGGCGTGCTGAGGAGCATGGAACTATCGAAGCCGCCGGTAAAAAACATAAAGATGGATATCCACACAAATGCGCCTGACAGTTCATAAAAGGCTATGACGGGCGCCTGGTAATGTTTCACCTGGCGGGCGTTGATAATGGAAAAAAGGCTGGCGCACACCGCGCAGGCAAGGCCCGCTATTATGCCCTTAGTGTATTGTGTTTCGAATTTGAAAATTACAAATATGCCCAGGATGATGAGCAGCCCGGAGATGATTTCTAACCCGGAGATAACCTTTTTGTTGATCATCGGCTCAAGGATAGCGGTGAATAAAGTAAGCGAAGAAAAGCATACCAGTGCCACCGAGACGGTCGATAATTTGATCGAAAGGAAGAACAATATCCAATGCGCGCCGACTAAAGCGCCCGTAAGGATAAGCTGAATGAAAGTGCCGCGGCTGACCTTAAACGCCGTCCTGTTAAACCTGAAATAAAGGAACAAAGTGAGCGACGCGATAAGCACCCGGTACCATACCAAATGCACCGCCGACACCGAGATCAGTTTGCCCAGAATGCCGGTAAAGCCCCAGATAAAAACCGTGAAATGCAATATCACAAGGTTCTTGTTTAGAGCCGATGGCGCCGTTTCCTCGCTCATCATTTAGGAGCTTTTACAAGCAGGTAGTAGCCGAGTGCGCCGAACAGCAGGTTGGGCATCAATGCGGATATCAGGGGAGGGGTGCCGCCTTTGGTGGAAAAAACCAGCGCAAAACGTTCCACGACGATGTAGGTGAAACATAACAGAATACCGAGGCCCAGGGGCAAGCCAATGCCTCCGCGCACCTTACGTGACGACATGGAAACACCTATCAGCATAAGTACATAGACAGACAACGGGTGCACAAAGCGGTAATATTTTTCGAACAACATGTCGGTCAGTTCGCCTGTACCGCGCAGCTTGGCTTTTTCGATGTTTTTATCGAGGATATTCATCGGCATAGCGCTATAGGCGTTATCCCGTATCTCAAAATCCGTGGGGCGCATATCCAGCACGGTGTCTTTGGTAATCCCGCGCCATTGCATGGTTTCCTTAAGCCCGTTGATGTGCCTTACGCTATAGGTCCTGATCGTCCATACTCTTTTTACCGAATCGTAAACGATCGACTGGGCAACCAGTTTTTCCGTCATGATATCGCCTTTGTACTTTTCCATGATGAAATCGAACCCTGTCTTTGAAGTATTGTCGAACGATTTTACATATACAAAAGTATTCTTGTCTAACTGCATATGGACCTCGCTTTTAGTCGGGTCCTGGTCGCTGAACTTGCTGTTTTCAAAATCAACTTTAAGCCTGTTGGTATGCGGAATGATGAATACGTTCGCGATAAAAAAGATAATGAACAATAAACTGGATGCAATGAAATAAGGGCGCAGGAACCTTCCAAAGCTGGCCTTTGATGTAAGGATAGGAACAATTTCGGTTTGGTTAGCCATCCGCGCCGTAAAAAGGATCACTGCAAGGAAATTGATCAGCGGTGAAAGGTAATTGAGATAGAACGGTATAAAGCCCGCATAATACTGGAATACAATCTCGTGCAGGGTGCAATTTTTTTTCAGAAAGTTGTCTAAGTGCTCCGATACGTCGAAAACCACCATCACCACCGAAAAAATAGCCATCGTATAAAAAAAAGTACCCAGGTATTTCCGGATGATATACCAGTCTATTACTTTCAGATGGCGGTTCAGTATTCTCTTCATTTATAGTCTTTGGCCGAGGCGTTTAACCATGGCCTGCTTCCAGTCATAAAATTCACCCATTACGATTTTTTCCCGGGCTTGCCTCACCAGCCACAGGTAAAAATGCAGGTTGTGCAGCGTAGCGATCTGGGCGCCCAGTATTTCGCCCGAATGCACCAGGTGACGAAGATACGCTTTTGTATATGCCGTATCGGCAAACAGTTCACTGCCAGCCTCTATCGGCGAAAAATCATTTTTCCACTTTTCATTGCGGATATTGATGATGCCGTCTTTCGTAAAAAGCATACCGTTGCGCGCATTGCGGGTTGGCATTACACAGTCAAACATGTCTACGCCCAATGCAATATTCTCTAATATATTTACAGGTGTACCCACGCCCATCAGATAACGTGGTTTTTGCTCCGGTAATATATCGCACACAATTTCGGTCATTGCGTACATTTCTTCAGCGGGCTCGCCTACGGAGAGCCCGCCTATGGCATTACCCTCACGTTCAAAGGATGCGATCACTTCAGCCGATTTAACGCGCAGGTCTTTATATACGGAACCTTGCACGATAGGGAACAGCGTTTGGCTGTATCCATATTTAGGTTCGGTGTCGTCAAAGCGATCACAACATCGCTTGAGCCACCTGTGGGTCATATCAAGAGATCGCCGTGCGTAATTGTATTCACAGGGATATGGTGTGCATTCGTCGAGCGCCATAATGATATCAGCGCCGATGATGCGCTGGATGTCCATTACATTTTCAGGCGTAAACAGATGTTTCGAACCGTCGATGTGGGAGCGAAAGGTAACGCCTTCTTCTTTTATCTTTCTTACTTCGGTCAGCGAATAAACCTGGTAACCGCCGCTGTCCGTCAGTATAGGCTTGTCCCATCCGTTGAAACGGTGCAGGCCGCCCGCCCGTTCAAGCACATCAAGCCCCGGCCTTAAATATAAATGGTAGGTATTACCCAGGATGATCTCGGCTTTAATATCATTCTTCAATTCATGCTGGTGCACCGCTTTTACTGTTCCGGCAGTGCCAACCGGCATAAAGATTGGGGTGTGTATGGTGCCGTGGTCGGTAGTGATCTCACCTGCGCGGGCTTTGGATAACGGATCTTGTGCGGTTAAACTGAATTTCATTTATGAGATGCAAAAATACTTATTTGTTGTAAGGTTGGAAAGTTGAAAGGTTGTAATGTTGGCGGCTTGGCAAAACTTTAAAAATCATCACCAATTATTTGTCAATAATCAGGTGAACATTGAAAAAGTGTGCTTATCAACTTTCCAACTTTCCAACCTTACAACATTTCAACTCCTGACAACCAATGTCAATAACTTTCTTAAGTTAAACGATTGCATTTCGGTGATTTTTAACAAATTTGCGGGGTAGTTCGATCAAATTTGGAAACATATTTACCTGTAATTTTATTCTCGTTAACGTCCCTTTGTTTTATAGCCCAGCTATATTACCTGTTATATTATCACCTTAGGCTTTATGCATATCAGCCATTAACCGAACCGGTAAAAGCTAATGTTCCTGTTTCGGTTATTATAAGCGCCCGCAACGAAGCTATCCGGCTTTCTGAGAATTTGCCGGTCATACTCGAACAGGACTATCCTGATTTCGAAGTGATAGTGGTCAACGATTGCTCGCTGGACGATACCGAAACGGTATTAAAGGAATTATGTGCCAGGTACCAGCGCTTGAAGGTGGTTACCGTTACCGAGAACGACCGCTTTAAAACAGGCAAAAAATTTGCGCTGACCATGGGCATAAAAGCGTCCAAAAACGAGCACCTGGTGTTTACCGATGCCGACTGTAAACCGGCCTCGGTAAACTGGATAAGCCATATGGCAGCAAATTTTTCGGGCGGCGCAGATATCGTCCTGGGTTATTCGCCCTATTATAAGGCCAATAATTTTTTAAACCCTTTTATCCGTTTCGAAACTATTCGTACGGCTATAAATTACTTGTCGGCTGCTTTAGCGGGGAATCCGTATATGGGTATCGGCCGCAACCTGGCCTATACCAAAACGCTTTTTTTTAGTAATAAAGGTTTTGCCTCGCATATGCATGTGATGTCGGGCGACGACGACCTGTTTGTTAATGAAAACGCCAACGGTAATAATACGGTGATAGAAATACACCCGGACGCATTTACTTACAGCGGCGCAAAAACAACTTTAAACGCATGGTACCGGCAGAAAAGAAGGCACATGGGTGCGGGCAAGCTTTACCGCGGCAGGCACCGCCGCATGCTGAGTTTTGACGCGATGACCGGCTTCCTGTTTTATATACTTCTCGTTTTGCTGCTGATATTCGGGCACGACCCGATATTGGTGGCCGGTTTGTTCCTGTTTAGGCTCATTTGCCAACTGATAATCTACTCGCGAATTTTTGGCAAGCTGGAGGGTAAAAATTTGGTCTGGTATTTGCCCGCTTTTGATATTGTATATTACATATATTTAAATATTTTTGGACTGATTGGTACCTTTATAAAAACTGCCCAGTGGAAGTAAACGCAAATTTTACCGAAAACGCAAAAAACGATTTTCAGCTCGTTGTTAAAGCCCGCGAGGGTAATCAGAAGGCCTATGCCGACCTTATGCATCGTTACAAGGATTCTATATATTTTATGGCCTTGAAAATGGTGAACAACAAGGAGGATGCGATGGACCTCACCGTGGAAACTTTTGCCAAGGCTTTTGAGAAACTGGACAAATACCAGCCCGACTACGCCTTCAGCACCTGGCTTTTCCGCGTGGCAACCAATAACTGTATCGACTTTATCCGCAAAAAAAAATTAAATACTATGTCCATACACGGCATGGTGGATGAGGATGGCGAAGAGAAGACCCTGCAGATCAAAGCAGATACGCTAAATCCCGAAGAAACGTCAATTAAAAAACAGCAGACGCAGGAATTAAGAGTGCTGATTGACGGTCTTCCGCCACGCTACCGCAACCTGATCACGCTGCGTTATTTTGACGAGCTGTCGTATGAGGAAATTGCTGTTCAGCTCGATCTACCGCTGGGAACGGTGAAGGCGCAGCTTTTCAGGGCAAGATACCTGCTGGGCAATATCATCAACCGTTTCAATAAGGATGACATCTGATATCATCTTTAAATACTTCCCAGAGTTAACTACCAGCCAAAAGCAGCAATATAGCCAACTGCCCGAACTTTATACGTACTGGAACAACCAGGTCAACGTTATTTCGCGCAAAGATATAGAGTTTTTGCCCGAAAGGCATGTGCTGCATTCGTTGGGAATTGCCAAAGTAATGCCGTTTTTGCCGGGCGAACATGTGCTCGATGTTGGTACCGGCGGCGGTTTTCCGGGCATTCCTTTAGCAATTATGTTTCCCGAAACTCAGTTTTACCTTGTCGATTCTATCGGTAAAAAGATCAAAGTTGTAAATGAGGTTGCCAAAGCCATCGGGCTCAAAAACTTAGAGGCTGCGCACACCAGGGCCGAAGAGGTTCAGGGCAAATTCGACTTCGTAGTTTCAAGAGCGGTTACCAGGCTTAAAGAATTTTATCCCTGGGTGAAAGGGAAATTTAATAAAGAGTCAAAAAATAAACTGCCTAACGGCATTTTATATTTAAAAGGCGGCGACCTCGCAGAAGAGATCGCCGAATCAGGCCTTACTGTAAGGCAATTTTATCTAAAAGACTACTTTTCCGAAGAATTCTTCGAAACCAAGCAGGTTATCTACACGCGGTAGACTTTTACTTGTTTTTCTTTGTAGTATCTTTTTTCTTCTTGAAAAGATCGAGGGGATTTGGCGGCGGTGGCGGAGGCCCTCCCGGCGGCGTATTGGCCTGTTTAACTTTGCCTGTATCGGCCTTGTGGCTGGCAGTATCCTTTTTGTGTTTTTTGAAAGGATTGATCTTTTTTAGCAGCTCTCCCGGCGGCGGTGGCGGCGGAGGTCCGCCGGATGGCTGACTTTGTGCAAAGACATGGGACGAGGCGCATAAAAGCCCGGTCGTTAAGCTCAGGATAATCAGGCGCTTCAGCCCGGCCCGGGAGCCTTTGTTTTCGTTTCTGGTTCTCATATGCTCAAAATAGGTGTATCGCATTCCGCAGGTCAGATGATGGGTTGCGTAGGTTTATTCGTTTTCGGCTTTTTCTGATCGGTGACGGGTTTGGTTGCTTTCTTCCTGGCCGTATGTTTTACCGAAGCCTTAGGCTTTACCGGTGTTGGCTTTGGTCGCGGCGGGGCAGGGGTGGGTGGCACAGGCGCGGGTTTCGGGTCGGGCTGCTTGCTATTATCATCTGCCGGGGTTTGTTTTCCCGCATCGGCTGACTGGTCTTCTTTTTTATGTTTTTTGAAAATATTGATCTTGTCTACCATCTCTTTTAGGGAGGGATGTTTGCGATGTGGCGGCGGCTGCGGACGTTCACGGCGACCGGATGAATCAGTTTGCGCGCAGATGCGACTTGAAAATCCGATTAAAATTGAAAAAAGAACCAGGATCAATAAATAACGGCGCATTAAATCGCCTATATCCTTTTTGCATTGTGACATGGCCTTTTAAGCTAAATCTATTTGGGTAAAGCAATTTAATAAATTTAATAAAATAATAAACTATTTCATTACCAGTATTTTGAATTAAAAATGCAGCCGAAAGCGCGGACTGTTTGGAAAAAGTATTGCTAAAAATTTGAGCATCGGTATTTTAGTTTTAATTTTACCGCTTTATTATCTAAACCCATGTCGCTTCTGCATCAGTTAGCTTTAACATTCCTTCGCAATATTGGGCCGGTAGCCGCCAAGGGCCTTTTGGAACATTTCGGCGATGCCTCGCAGGTTTTCAAGGTATCCCGGTCCAAATGGCTGAAGGTGCCGGGTATTGGTGGATGGACGCTGGAAGGAGTCGACACGAGTTTTGCGCTTTCGAGGGCTGAAGACGAGATCAGGTTTATTGAAGCCAATAATATCCGTGTACTTTTTTATACCGACCTGGATTACCCCAAAAGACTGAAGAATTGCCTGGACAGCCCGGTGCTTCTGTATGCCCGGGGCAATATGGACCTGAATGCCAAACATGTCGTCAGTATTGTCGGAACCAGGCTGGCAACTGAATACGGGAAAGAACTATGCAGACAATTAATTGAGGAATTACAGCAGTACAATGTGCTTGTGGTGAGCGGACTGGCAGCGGGCGTCGACACGGCTGCACACAAGGAGAGCGTAAAACGGGGTTTACAAACGGTAGGCGTACTGGGGCATGGGTTGGAAAGAATGTACCCTGCCGGCAACCGCGCGCTCGCCGAAAAGATGATGGACAATGGGGGCTTGCTTACCGAATACCCCTTCGGTACCACTACCATACCCGAAAACTTTCCACAGCGTAACCGTATTGTTGCCGGAATGGCCGATGCGACGGTGGTGATTGAAGCCGGTATCAAAGGCGGCGCGCTTATTACCGCCGAGATCGCCAATTCATATAACAGGGATGTGTTTGCCTTTCCCGGGAGGATAAATGATACGTTTTCCGAGGGTTGTAATTTCCTGGTTAGGAACAATAAGGCTGCCTTGCTTACCTGTGCCGCCGATTTGGCCTACAGCCTGGGGTGGGAGGAGGGCGACGTTGTAAAACCGAAAAGAGAACAATTGGTATTGCCAATGGACCTATCGGACGATGAAAGGCTGATCTTCAACATTATACATCAGCATAAAGCGCCTTTAGCCATCGACGATCTGACGATCAAAGCCAATATGCCGATGAGCCAACTGGCCATTAACCTGCTAAATATGGAAATGCAGGGCTACATCCGCTCTTTGCCGGGCAAGACTTATAGTATCAATTAGTCTTCTTCCTTAGGTGAGCTAAACCATTTTAACCCGCCGGTATTTCGGCTTAGCATAAGCCACTCATCCGTGTCGAATGTGATCAGGGCGACCGAGCCGGGTGTAACGTCGGGCGTTTCGCCGGTAAAATAATGGACCAACTGGGCCAGTCCCGGATTATGACCCACGAGCCCGATAAAATCGTATTCGGAAGGAAATTCATTGATCACATCGAGTAAGGTGATGCGGCTGGCCTCATATATCTTTTGGCTTTCCCGGGGTTTGGGTAATGAAAGAAATTCAGCAAAAATATCTGCCGTCGCCTGGGTGCGCAGGGAAGGGCTGGTAACCAGTATTTGTGGTACATGGCCTTCATTTTTTACCCTGCCTGCCATCAATTCGGCCTCCCGGACGCCGGAGTGTTTTAGGGGTCTTTCAAAATCGTCATAGGTCGTATCATGAACGGCCTTCGCATGGCGGATCAGCAGCAATCGTTTCATTCACTAAAAATAAGCACAAGAAATGAAAAGTTGTTTTAAGCCGTTTTAAATTTTGATCACTTCAAAAAGTATCCCAGCGATATACACAGGGCCCGGTTGCGGGCAATATTAGGAACTTGAGGCTGGTACAAATTTGTGAGGCCCCAATCGTAATTAACATTCAGCAGCATTCGCGTTTTAAACCTGATGCCCGCGGTTGCATTGACCCCAAACTGTATTAAATTGTTACCTGAATCGCCGCCAAAACCCACATCATCGTTGAATTTTTGGTGGTTAACTTTACCGGGATCGCTATTCAAATAATAATCTGATGTACCCGTTACGCTCCCCGTCAGGCCGACCGCCATGTAAGGACCGCCTCCGAGGTAAATGGTGACGTTTGGCAGTTTAAAGTGATAAATGAAATCGACAGGAATTTGTGCAAACATCATTCTTTCTGTGTAGTCCCCCTTTCCAGTTGTCGGAGGTGAAGATGTTTCAGATATGACTTTCAATTCATCTCCCTGTCCCGAAAGAAACAATCCGGGCCGGATCGAGAATTTACCATAATTAATATCGGCAAAACCGCCGGCCGAAAATGTAATAATCGAACTTGAATTCAAATATGTAGTGAATGGAGGGGTGAATCGGTGTTGGTGGGCAATAACGATTCCTCCGATGGCTCCGTACGTCAATGATTGCGCGAATAGGGCAGCGTTTATTAAAACAAGGGGAAGAATAAGTAAGATTTTTTTCATGAAAGATAAGGTTTGATGCTAATATATAAATTATTGTGCATCGTTCACAAAATCGACCACTTCTTCATCGGGTATGTCCTTCATGCATTTAAAATGCCCAAGCGGGCACTTTTCCAGGCCGAATTTGGAGCATGGACGGCAGGGGAGATCTATGCCGATCACTTTGGCATCTTTAACCATGTAAGGTTGAACGCCCAGCAATTCCGGGACCGTTCCACCCCAAATGGAGCCTATCGGCTTATCAAAGGCTTCGGCGATATGGGTAAGGCCGGTATCAAAACCCAGTACTTTTGTTGCTTTTGAAACCAGGAACACTGATTCATCAAGCGAGGTAGCGCCACAGGCATTATAAATATTCGGGCCGATGCCATCGGCTATTTCGGCCCCGTTGTTCTTCACGTCATTGCCGCCTAAAAGTACTATAGGTTGTTTGATCTGCTTACAAATGCTGATGATCTTTTCGTTGGGCATACGCTTGGTAAAGTGCGTAGCGCCGATGACAAAGGCGATGTAGTTATTTTGGTGCGACGCGGGGAGCAATTTTTGCAGGTCGTGTTCGGCTTTAATATAATAGTCGATAGGCTGCCCGTCGTTTGTCACACCGAGAAACTTTACGGCCTGCAGGTAGCGCTCGACCAAATGTACTGGTCGCACAAGCTTTAAATTAAATTTCAGGCTGAGCCATTTACGCAGACGTTGTTTTTTATAGGTCGACGAGCGGATACCTGTTCTCAGTTTGATCAGCGTTGTCCGCAGGTTATTATGCAGGTCGATGATGTAATCGTACTTTTCAGCCTTAATATCCCGGATAGTTTCGGATAGGGTGGGCTTTAATAGCAGCAGTTTGTCAACGTACGGGTTATTTTCGTAAATGTATTTGAATGCCGGTTTGGTCAGGAAATGCACTTCGGCTCCGGCAACCTGTTTTTTCAGGCAACGAACCACCGGCGTTGTGTAAATAATATCGCCCATGGAGCTGAACCGGATAACCAATATCTTCATAGCAGTCAGGTTATCCGTTTTCGTATTTTTTCAATGATGGAAGTAGAAGAGTATCCTTCTACAAAGTCGATGGTTCTTACCTCGCCGCCATTGGCCATCACTTCTTTGGCTCCGACGATGTTATCAATGCTGTAGTCAGCGCCTTTTACCAACACGTCAGGCAGCAGGGTGCTGATCACCTTGACCGGCGTATCTTCCCCAAATAAAACGATCCCATCTACAAAAAAAAAGGCGGCCAATAAGGCTGCACGGCTGTTTTCGTCGTTAACCGGGCGATCATCACCCTTTATTCTTTTTACGGAGGCGTCTGAATTCAAACCGATAACCAGTTTATCACCCAACTCCGACGCTTTAGCCATATACGTGATATGACCGATATGCAGCAGATCGAAAACACCGTTGGTGAACACCACTTTTTTGCCCTCTTGTTTCCACGAGGTTACGCGGTCTTTCATCGCTGAAAGATCGCATATTTTGTCGAGCAGCGTTTTTTCGATGTTGCTTTTCATTTATCAGAATGCGTCGTCGACGGCTTTGCAAATGATATGCCCGATCAGGATGTGCATTTCCTGTATACGGGCGGTGATATTCGATGGCACGATGATACTCAGGTCACAAAGGCCGTTCATCTTTCCTCCGTCGCGGCCCGACAGGCCCAGCGTACTGCAACCCAATTTTTTGGCCGATTCGAATGCATTCAACACTCCCTGGCTGTTTCCGCTGGTAGATATACCGATGAACAGGTCGCCGGGTTTAGCCAAAGCTTCCACCTGGCGCGAGAATACGTATTCGTACCCGTAATCGTTCGCTATCGATGTAAGCGCGGATGTGTCGGTGGTAAGGGCAATACCCGGTAAGGCCTTCCGTTCTTTCACAAACCGGCCACTCAGTTCTGCAGCGATATGCTGCGCGTCGGCGGCGCTGCCCCCGTTCCCCGCTATCAGTACTTTGTTGCCGTTTTTTAGAGTCGAAACCATCACCCTGCATGCTTTTTCAATATCGCCGGTAAGCGTATCGATCACTTTTTGTATGAGCTGCTGATGGTCCTTTAATTCTTCAATAATCATATTTAATGATTGTTTTCTATATCACTAATGATCTCGTCAATGGTTGTTGTCGCGCTGCCCACCCGCCTGATGACGATAGCCGCCGCGTGATTAGCCAGTTCGCAGGCTTCTTCAATGCTTAAACCGGCGGCGATAAAATAGGCCATAGTGGCAAGCACCGTATCGCCGGCGCCGGTTACGTCGAATACTGCCGTAGCTTTTACCGGCAGCAGCTTATAGGCGAGCTCATCCACAATTACCATGCCTTCCTCCGACAAGGTTACAACCAGGTACTCCGCATGGGTTTGTTTAAAAATGGTCTTTGCGGCGTTTTGAAGATCGGCAATCGTTTTGATCTTATCTGTTTTTGCAGCTTCGGCTAATTCTTTCCGGTTCGGTTTAATGATAAAAGCGCCCCGGTATTTTTCATAATCAAGGCCCTTTGGATCGATGATCACGTTTTTCCCCTTGAGTTTCGCCAGGCCGATCAGGCGCTGTGTAAGCGCCGGTGAGAACAGGCCCTTACCGTAATCCGAGAACAGGATAATATCCGCCTCATTGATAAAATGATCGAGTTTATCGGCCAGCTCATCCTCCAACTCGCTTAAAACGTAGTCAGTTACTTCGCGGTCGACACGCACCAATTGGTGGCTGCCTGCTACCACACGGGTTTTAACCGTTGTCGGGCGGCGCGTGTCTTTAACAATGGCGTCCGTAGCCAGGCCTTCTTCGGCCATGATTTCGATCATCCTCAAGCCGAATGCGTCGTCGCCGATCACGCCTCCCAAAGTCACCTTAGCGCCTAATGCGACCAGGTTTTGTGCTACGTTGGCCGCTCCGCCAAGCGTGGTTGATTCATTTTTTACGTTAACGATCGGCACCGGCGCTTCCGGCGATAATCTTGTCGCATCGCCCCATACGTAGTGATCGATCATCAGGTCGCCGATGACCAATACAGTGGGCTGATTTTGATTTTTGGTTATATGGCGAACTTTATCGATTAACATTTGCCGGTTATCACTTTATTTCTTTTTCGATCCGAATACTTTTTTAATATCCTCTAATGTAAAGGCATTGAGGCACATTTCTTTACTTAACCCGCCTTTCCGGGCAGCAAGCACGCCATAGTGCATATCAAGAAAACCTTCGTTCCTGTGCGCATCCGGGTTGATAGATAACTTCACGCCTTTTTCGAGGGCGTATTGATGCCATCGCCAGTCCAGGTCGAGCCTTAGCGGGTTGGCGTTCACTTCAATAACGACATTGTTGGCGGCACAAGCGTCTATCACCTTTTTAAAGTCGAGCTCGTAGCCGTTGCGGCTCAACAGCAACCGGCCGGTGGGATGCCCCAGTATCGTGGTGTATGGATTTTCGACGGCTTTGATAACGCGATTGGTTGCTTTATCCTTATCCATTTTAAGATTGGAGTGTACCGAAGCAACGATAAAATCAAATTTAGCCAATATCTCATCCGGGTAATCCAGCGAGCCGTCGTTCAAAATGTCCGACTCGATCCCTTTAAAAATATGGAAGCCGTTTAACTTTTTGTTCAGGTGGTCGATTTCTTCATGCTGCTGTAACACCCGCTCGATGCTTAAACCTTTGGCATAGAAAGCGCTGCGGCTGTGGTCGCACATACCCAAATACTGCAGCTTCAGTTCATCCCGGCAGTAAAGAGCCATCTCTTCGACGCTGTTTACCCCGTCGCTCCATGTGCTATGGTTGTGCAGTGTACCTTTCAGGTCCTGGTAGGTGATCAGATGCGGAAGCGTATTTTTCGCAGCTTTTTCAATAAATGCATCGCCTTCGCGAAGCTCCGGGGGCATCCACTCAAGTCCCGCTTTTTTGTAGATCACCTCTTCACTTTCGGTGTGATCGATACTGCCCACGATGCGCGATGTTACTGCCTGTACATGCTCGGGCGTCCCGGTACGCTTGAATAACCTGCTATAAAATAATTTCAAAGAAGTTAACTCGATGTCGACCAGCAGGCCGTTTGCCATTTCGCCGCGCAGATGCTGGCCATCTACACCGGGATCATTCAATATACCCGCGTTGCTCAATATGGTTATGTCGGCATCCTGGTAATCGGTACCGGCAAGAAGGGTAAGTTCGGTAATGACCTCGCAACGGCGTCGGTATTCGCCGGTAAAATTCAGCAGGGCGTCGGGTATAATGTTCTTTATTCTCTGGAACAACTCGTTGGCTTCCTGCTCCACCCGGGCGTACAGGAACTTGCCATTGCTGGCCATCCTGAATTCGATCACTTTCACGATCTCTTCCTGCGTCTTCAGGCCGAAGCCTTTGGCCTCGATCAGCCTGTTCTCGTTGCAGGCATAATATAGTTCACCAACATTCTCAATACCGAGATCGTGCCAGATGATCGCAACCTTTTTGGGGCCAATTCCTTTAATGCCCAGCATTTCAACTATACCTTCGGGTGTAACCTCCAGCAGCTTGTTCATTTCGGTAATGTGCCCGGTTTCGAGCAGCTCGATGATCTTGGCGCCGGTGCTTTTACCAATCCCATCGATCTTTTCCAGGTCGGCCAGGCTTTTACCCGCAACTTTAAAGGGAAGCTTATCTACTTTAAATGCAGCATTGGCCAATGACTTGATCTTAAAAGGGTTCTCGTCATGAAGCTCCATGAGCTGGGATAAAAGGCGAAGCGTGCGGGCTATTGGTTTATTTTCCATTGACATCAGCCTGCAAAAATACTAAAATAGTTTATAGGGAACGGTTCATGGCAAATAAGGATGATCCTTAAACGGCCGGATTTATGAAAATTGCGGACAATCGGCCATGAACCAAAGGCTACCGGATCACAATATCGTAAGGCATACGGGCCTGGGGGGTACGCATTAATTGCGTCACGTCTTTAATTTGCTCGTAGTAACGGTAATTTTCGCCGAGTTCAGATTTTAAATAACGCGTCTTCATCTGGTCGTTCATGCCGCCAAACCTTGCAAAAATGCTTTTCTGTTCGGGATAGGCGTCTAACTGGTAGGTTTTAATATTGGCCATCTTAGCTGCGCTGCGTATAGCGTCGCGGATGTTACCGAGGCGGTCGACCAATCCTATTTTAATGGCCTGTTCGCCGGTCCAAACCCGGCCCTGGCCTATGCTGTTGATATAAGCCTGCGTTTTATGGCGGCCGTCTGCAACCGCCCTGGTAAATTCATCGTAACCCCGGTTTACGCTATTTTGCAGGATAGCCTTTTCTTCGGATGACAGCGGCCTGCTTACATCTCCCAGGTCGGCATACTTACCCGTTTTTACCCCGTCGAAGGTCAGCCCAAGCTTATCATTAAATAGCTTCTGCATATTGGGAATGATAGCAAATATCCCTATGGAGCCGGTAATAGTGTTCGGTTGCGCAAAAATGGAGTCTGCCGCGCACGAAATGTAGTAACCGCCCGACGCTGCATAATCGCCCATGGATACGATCATGGGTTTAACCTTTTTGGTGAGCATTACTTCGCGCCATATTACATCGGACGCGATAGAGCTGCCGCCCGGTGAATTGACGCGCAATACAACGGCCTTAACGTTATCGTCGAGTCTCGCCTTGCGCAGCGCAGCCGATATCCTGTCGGAACCGATGCTGTTGTCATCGCCGTCGCCGCCGGCTATCTCACCCGAAGCATAAATAATGGCGATATGATTTTTATTGTCTTTTTTCTCAGGCTTGTCGCCGCTGCCGGTATAATCGGCAAGCTCGACCGTATGCAGGCTGGATTTTTTCGCTATGCCGGTACGCTCTTTCAATTCGTCGAGAACTTGGTCGCGATATTTAAGACCGTCGACGAGCTTGTATTTTTGCGCGTCTTCAGGAAATTGAATGCTCAGGTTATTGGCGATATTAAACAGCACCCCCTTCTCCACTTTCCTGCTTTCGCTGATCCCCGACAGGAAATGGTCGTAAAGCGATCCTACGTACGAGGTAACCTGTGCGCGGTTGGCATCGCTCATTTTTGTCAGGATAAACGGTTCGACGGCGCTTTTATAAGTACCCACCCTTAAAACCTGTACCTGTATACCTAATTTATCGAGCGTGCCTTTAAGAAAAGTGATTTGCGAGCTGAAGCCCCTGAATTCAAATATTCCCTTAGGGTTTATATAAATCTCATCGGCTACGGATGCGAGGTAGTAAAAATTCTGCGTGTAGACTTCCGAGTAAGCAATGATAAATTTGCCGGATTGTTTAAAATCGATCAGCGCATTGCGGATCTCCTCGGTGGTTGCCTGGCCCGAAAGCATATAGCTTTCGTCGAGAAAGATACCACGAATATTTTTATCCGTTTTCGCCCGCCTGATATTGGCCAGGATATCATTCAGCCCGATGACTTTTTCACCTTCGATGCCGAGAAAACTGAGGCTCGCCAGCGGATTGTTAGGGGTACGTTCGGGTATTTGGTTATTGAACGAAATATGAAGGACTGAATCAGGCTCAATCTCCACATGTTTTTCGCCGCTCGCAGCAACTATAATGGCAACGACGATTACCACCAGGATGATCGTCGAGAGTATAATTCCCACCATCGTGGCGAAAACAAATTTGAAGAATTGTTTCATTAAATAATATTAATCTTTAACTATGCAAAATTAGCAATTCCGCACGCTATTAATAATAAGAGCGTTGTCTATAATGTTTGTTACAACAATGAACGATGTTTTTTTACTGCTGGGAGCAAACTTAGGCAACAGGCGCACACATCTGCAAAAAGCCGTTCAACTGCTTGAAAAAGAGGTAGGAACCATTGTAAAACAGTCGTCGTTTTATGAAACGCAGGCGTGGGGAAAAACAGACGAGCCCGACTACCTGAACCAGGTTGTACAGATCGACACAGCCCTGCCGCCGGAACTGCTGCTTCAGAAAATATTGGATATTGAATTGCTTATGGGCAGAAAGCGCGTGGAAAAATGGGGCTCGCGAATCATTGACATAGATATTTTATTTTATGATTCCGATATTATTTCGCTGCCGCGACTCGAAATACCCCATCCGGAATTGCACAAACGCAGGTTTACGCTGGAACCATTAAGCGAGATAGCGCCCGAGCTGGTGCATCCTGTTTTTCACAAAACCATAGTTCAGCTTAAAAATGAACTTAATGACAACTTACACGTAAAAAAGTTATAATTTTGGATATTTATAATAATATTCCCAATGGCAGATAGTACGCCCAACGAGGATCTTGATCTTACCTTTCTTTACGAAATTGCTGACGGAAGCAACGAATTTATCATCGAATCCATCGATATGCTTTTACAACAGGCGCCTGACCTATTGAATAATATTCAGACCGCTATCCAATTGCAGGATTGGCCGGCCGCGGCCGCGTCGGCACATAAACTAAAACCGTCGATGGGCTTTTTCGGGATGTTGAATTCGCAGGAACTTTTACAGGAGCTCGAGCAATTGTGCAAGGCGGGCCCGGGCGATGCTGAACTGGTCCGGTCAAAATTCAGCCGTGCAAGCGAACTGATCAATGCCAATATGCAGACACTTACGCGGGTGAGGGCCGAAAAGGAATCCGAACTTTAAGCTTTCTGAATTTTAAAGCTGTAACTTTCCATTATCAGGTTGGCTAACAGGCTTTTACAGGCTTGTTCAACCTTAGCTTGCGCTGTTTCCTCGTTATCTGCTTCAATCTCCAGCGAGATATGCTTCCCGATACGTACATTGTGGATTTCGGTAAGGCCCAGGTTTTTCATGCTGCCGGTTACAGCTTTTCCCTGCGGGTCTAATATCTCTTTCTTGGGCATTACGTCTATCTCAGCCAGAAACTTTGTCATGGGCAAATTTAAATTGAATTATGGACAGGGCGATGTATATAAATACAATCACCGGAATGGCGGTAAAATTAAGAAATAGTATCAATATAGCCGAGAATAGCAGCAATAAATAACGGTAGATGTTCCGGTTAAAGTCGGTATTCTTAAATTTCAGCGACATCAAAGGTATTTCGGAAACCAGCAAGGCGCACATAACCAGGGTAAAGCCGATCAATGCATACTGGTTTAAGATATAGGGTGCAAATGCCGGATGACGATTCAGGATAAACGGCAGCGATGCGATGAGGATCGCATTCGTGGGGGTGGGTAAGCCGATAAAGCTTTCGGCCTGTCGCGTATCTACGTTGAATTTAGCCAGCCGAAGCCCCGAAAAAACGGCAATGAGGAAGGCCGCAAAATTAAGATAAAAGCCCACGTGGGGTATTTGATGCGACTGAAGAAACAATTCGTAAAGTATAGCCGAAGGCAGAAAGCCAAAACTTACCATGTCGGCCAGCGAATCGAGGTCTTTTCCAATTCCTGAAAACGACCGCAATACGCGTGACGCAAACCCATCGAAGAAATCAAAAATAGCGGCCAGGAACAAAGCGTATGCGGCAAAGATCAGGTTTTCCTGGAAGGTAAAAACTATCCCGACACAGCCGCTAAACAGGTTAGCACAAGTAATAGCATTGGGAAGGTGTTTACGAATTCGTTTCTTCATTTTGCACGAAGATATACCACATTTATGGAGAAATTATGAAGTTATAAATAAGATTACAACTTCATAACTTCAAATGCATTAAGAATTCATCGATATAAGGAATTCTTCGTTTGTTTTTGTACCTCTCATCTGGCTCTGCAAAAACTCCATTGCTTCCTGCGAGTTCATATCGGCCAGGTGGTTGCGCAATATCCAAACGCGCTGCAGTGTATCGCGGTCGAGCAGCAGGTCCTCGCGGCGGGTGCTCGAAGCGGTAATATCGATAGCCGGGAATATACGTTTGTTCGACAGTTTGCGGTCGAGCTGCAACTCCATGTTACCTGTGCCTTTAAATTCCTCGAAGATCACCTCGTCCATCTTCGAACCGGTTTCAGTAAGGGCGGTAGCAATAATCGTCAATGAACCGCCGTCTTCGATGTTACGGGCAGCGCCAAAGAAGCGTTTGGGTTTATGTAAAGCATTGGCATCTACACCACCCGACAGGATCTTACCCGAAGCCGGGGCTACGGTGTTGTAGGCGCGCGCCAGGCGTGTAATGGAGTCGAGCAGGATCACAACGTCGTGTCCGCACTCCACCATACGTTTGGCTTTTTCCAGTACGATGTTGGCAATTTTTACGTGGCGCTCGGCGGGCTCGTCGAATGTCGATGAAACCACTTCGGCCCGTACGCTGCGGGCCATATCGGTCACTTCCTCCGGGCGCTCATCGATCAGCAGGATGATCAGGTAAACTTCCGGGTGGTTTTTGGCGATGGCGTTGGCCACATCCTTCAGCAGCATGGTTTTACCCGTTTTAGGCTGGGCGACGATCAAGCCGCGCTGCCCTTTGCCGATAGGTGAGAACAGGTCCATAATACGGGTTGAATTATTGCTCATATCGGTGAACAATTCCAGCCTTTCGGATGGGAAAAGCGGCGTCAGGTGATCGAAGGGAACGCGGTCGCGCACTTCGGCGGGTACCCGGCCGTTGATAGCCTCGACGCGTACCAGCGGGAAATATTTTTCGCCTTCTTTTGGAGGACGTATGCTGCCGCGCACGGTATCACCTGTTTTAAGGCCGAACAGTTTTATTTGCGACTGTGAAACGTAAATATCGTCGGGCGAAGTAAGGTAGTTATAATCAGATGACCTGAGGAAACCGTAGCCATCGGGCATAATTTCCAATACGCCCTCGTTGACAATCACATTGTCAAAATCAAGGTTGATCGGCGGTTCCTGTGCTTTTTGCGGGTTTTGGTTATTATTAAAACGGCGCTCAAATTTGACCGGTTTGCTTTCAACCGCCGGGTCTTCTTCGGCTTTTGCTGCCGGAGGATCGGATTCGGCTACAGCCGGTGCTACATAGCCGTTATCGTCGTCGGCTTCTGCATCCGCTTCGGGAGCTTCGTCGTCCGGCATATCAAAAAGGCTGGTATCGTCAAGGGGTACTTCAACTTTAGGTTTTGGTTCGCCCTTTTGTACGCGTGTTCTCTTCCTGGTCCTTTCACCGCCTTGCGGTTTTTCTTCAGGGGCTATAAATGGTGCGTAATTATCATTAACGGCAGCTTGCTGCGCCCGGGCGGCATCGATCAATTGCTGCTGCTCGACTATCCTGCTTATCAGCTGGGCTTTTCGCAGTTCTTCTGCATCGGCTATACCCAAACCTTTGGCAATGTCACGCAACTCCGAAACGAGTTTGTCGTTCAATTCTGTGGTATCAAACATGAGATAAATAATAGTTCAAAAGGAAAATACTTTATTTGAGAGAAATTATCCTGCAGCTTTGCTTACGGCAACATTTAAAAATTATGGCTTGTGGATTTTTAAATTGTTTCTTTAGTGCAAGAAAAATTCAAAGGATAACGCTGCAATGTTACTTAATAATATTCACAAAACAAAATTTTGAAAAATTTAACCAGCATTATAACACTTCGCTGATTTTTTGGTTTTTTTGTGCCGAAAACTATCCTCATAAATGCTTTCGCGTCAGCAGCTCATCGAGCAGATCAAACAAAAGAGATCGTTCCTTTGCATAGGGCTCGATACCGATATTGAAAAAATACCGGCTTTCCTGAAGAACTATCCCGATCCTATATTCGAGTTTAACAAACGTATTATCGATGCCACGCGCGACCTGTGCATTGCCTATAAACCCAATGCGGCTTTTTATGAAAGACATGGAATTAAAGGACTTCAGAGTTTGATTAAAACCAGCGACTACCTGCCTGAGGAATGCCTGGGCATCATAGACGCCAAGCGCGGCGATATCGGCAATACATCCGGAATGTATGCCAAGACATTCTTTGACAAAGACGCTGCCGGCATGGATTTCGACGCTATAACTGTTGCGCCTTATATGGGGCACGACAGCGTTACCCCTTTCCTGGCCTATGAGGGCAAGTGGGTGATATTGCTGGCGCTTACTTCTTCGGCAGGCAGCAAAGATTTTCAATACCTCGATGTAAACGGCGGCACGCTTTACGAAACCGTGATCCAAAAAGCCAATACCTGGGCGGGACCCGATAGGCTGATGTATGTAGTGGGAGCCACCAAAAGCACGGAGTTTACCAATATCCGCAAATACGCTCCCGAGAACTTTTTGCTTGTTCCGGGTATCGGCGCGCAGGGTGGAAGCCTGGAAGAAGTTTGTAAGTATGGTATGACAAAAGATTGCGGCCTTATAGTCAATAGTTCCAGGGCTATCATCTATGCCTCGAACGGCGAAGATTTTGCAGAGGCGGCAAGGGCCGAAGCTTTAAAAGTTCAGCAACAGATGGAGGTTGAGCTTAAAAAAGCGCGGGTGATCTGATCTATAGTCACGCTATATCACTACTTATTTGTCTACTATTTTCCGGTATTTGGAAGTTACCGAACTTTCCAGTTCTATAACTTTTCTTGCTTAATTGGAATGTCCAGCGCCGATTGCGACTTGATTATGACAATTCTTTTAATCTGTATGACCGTTAAAACACCTACAAAATACCGTTAAAACACTGCCGAGTATTAAAATATAATCAATGAAATTGGCCCAAATTTTATACTAAAATTAATGCGTCCAAAAAGGTTATTAGAAATACAATTACTTTCTCCATTAACAATTCGGCAACTAACCCAGTTACGTGACGAAATACGTTCCATTGATGGGTTAAATAAAATTGATATTGAATATCCACTTTCTCCCGCTGGAAAAGATCGTGAGATGGGTGATTCATTATTGGAAACAATCATACTTGCGACTATTACCGGTGTTATTGAAATGTCATCAAGCATGGCATTTGAGCAGTTGCTTAAGCAAATAATTGATTTAATTAAAAAAAATTTTGCGGATGATGATAGTCAAAAGGAAGTTAAAGATCCTAACAACATCGGTATGGCTGCAAGTTGGGAAGCGGTCGTAATAAATGAGGAAAATGGCATCAGGAATGGATATTTTATCGACAGTTTAGGCACTCAGAAAGGCTTCAGCAATAAAGAATATACCATCAAGCCCCAAAAGACTTATGCAATAATATCAGGCATCAGAGAATATGATGATAAATTAAGCTTTAATTCTATTCCACCTGTCAGCAATAATGTAGATGGCATTTTTAAAGTTTTAATTGACAAAAGATTGCTGGGACTACCAATACAAAATATAATTCGCATCGAAAACGAAAACAGCGTCGTAATAAAAAATGAGTTAAATAATATTTGTAAGAAAGATGATATTGAAACAATAATAATTTATTACACAGGACACGGGCAAAATCTTGGTAAAGGACAACTTAGCTTAATTGCTAAAGATACTTGGAACATTGATAATGAATTGCATAACGACATTCCTTTTTCTTTCATTGAAAGAATGCTCAAAAATTCAAATGCCTCCCAAAAAATTGTCATAATCGATGCTTGCCAAAGTGGTTTAGCTGCGCAGCAAATTAACAATACCCAATTCGAATTTGAAGATGTCTTAGGAATTTATATACTAAGCTCGACGTCCGGCGAAGAATCGTCTTATTTTAATCCTGAGTCTGAATATACGTATTTTACGGGTGCCTTGCTTGAAATTCTTAAAAAAGGACTTCCCAATACAAATACAATGCTATCTTTAGCCGATCTTTATAAATTCACGAGGACTAAATTAGAAGAATTAGGACTGCCACTCCCTAGCTATAAATCAAAGTTAAATATACTACCGGAAAAGTTTTTTATCAGTACAAACCTGTCTTTTTCTTTGGATGACCTATTAAAAAGACCCAAACACTTGTATGAACAGGGCGATTATATTGGGGCTAGAAACGAGTATCTCGTTTTGGAATCAAGATATCCAGAAAATGAACAGTTAAAAAAGGAACACTTAGAATTTGAGCAAAATTTAAAAGTTAAAGAATTAGTTAAACAAGGTGATATGTTATTTTGGTTAAAAGATGACATAAATGCTGCGTTTGATAAATATGAGAAAGCGTATTCGCTTAAAAAGGACCCATGGATTGCTGACAAAATTAGAGATTGTATCAATAAAAATAAATCAGTCGATTTTGATTCGAACGTTGAATTGATACCATACACTCCAAACTACGTCACGCTAGAAACGACGAAGACTCCTGTAAAAAAGAAAATACTATTCGGATTTTTGACAATAACCATTGTTATCATTGCAAAAGTTATATTTTCAAGCCTTTATCCAAGTACCAATGGAGCCGTTCCAAAGGCCCATCGGCCAACCAACGTAACCCAACGAATTCTACAGGCTAACAGCGACAAAAATAACACAGCTAATATTCCCAAGGCAAGCAATGCAGTTACACGAATAAAAACAGATAGTATTAAAATTAGAAAACCAGCTAAACAATTGATGGTAATTAATAGTATCGACAAAGACAAGCCGTTTACGCCGGATAGCTCGGTAAAGCCGATGTTGATTGGATTAGCTAAAGTCGGGAAGAGAAGATTTGACAATGGTGACTATGATATTGCTTATAATTTACTGTATAAGTCAAGAGAAATTAATGATCCAGAGGTTTGGTTTGACTTGGCGTATATGAAATCGAATGGAAAAGGCACAAAATTGGATTTCCGTAAGGCAATCGAATATTATTTGAAGAGTGCAGAACTTGGGAACTCATCAGCAGAGAACAATCTTGGATGGCTTTTTGGAAGTGGGAAAGGCACTTTAAGAGATTATCAGAAGGCAGTCGAGTGGTATACTAAGGCAGCCCAAGCAGGGAATCCTTCCGCTGAAACCAATCTTGGATTGATGTACGAGCAAGGTAAAGGGGTCACTAAAAGCCCTGGTGACGCGATAACCTGGTATAGAAAAGCTGCTAGGCAAGGAGATAAGGATGCGATAGATAATTTGCATAGACTTCATTTTTCAGAATAAACGAATCTCCTAATTATCCCCAAACACCACCATTCTTTCCGGATACTTCATCGCATAATTCGATACCATGTTCCTGATGTAATCGTTACCGGGATATGGTGTCAGTAAAGTTTTAAGCTGATCGAGCCCGTCGACGCTGAGGTCCTGCGAGACGTAGCCCATGCCGTAAAACTGGCCTTTTTCGATAAGTATGCAGCTATGTTCTTCGTAATTGCGGCCCTCGTCGCGTATAGCGAAGGTGGGTAAATTGTCCCTTAGCTGATCGATGGCCCATTGTACTTTTCGGTTGTAATCTTCGGGGTTTTCAATGCCCTCGCAAGCGCAAAGGTGTTCCATCGCACCCGTACAGGCGCCGGTGTTGGTTTGTATGAAGCACAGTTTAGGGCAAAGCTCAAAATCATCGATCAGGCGCGTCAGGATATTACGCCCGTCCAGCAGGGAGTTGCAGGTATACAGCGGAGTGGTCATCCGCCTGCGCTTATCGACCGCCAGGCGCATATAGCCGCGCTGGTCCTCAAAAGCATAGATGCCGTAGGCGTGTTCGTAACGCTTTAACGAACGGTTATATTTCGGCCAGAGGCGTTTTATCTCGATGGCTTCCATAACAAAGGCGGCCAGTTCGTTGCCGCAGTCCTGGAAAGAGATGTGATGGATATTTCTAAGGAACTCCTGGCGCTGCGAACCGGTGTTGTTCCCCGTAAAATGACTGCAAACGCGCTGCTTGATGTTCCGGGCCTTACCCACATAGATCACTTTTCCCTTTTCGTCGTGGAAATAATAAACGCCGGGTGTATACGGAAGCCGGTCGATATCCTCTTTGGGCAGATTAGGGGGCAATACCTGCTCTTTGGAACGTTGCTTCAGCGCGTCCTGGATATGATTGCTTGTATCGCTTTGCAATAAAAGCGAAAACAACGTGGCGGTGGCCTCGGCATCGCCCGACGCGCGGTGGCGGCTTTCGTTATCGATGCCCAGGAAATGACAAAGCTTTCCAAGACTATAAGAGGGTAGCCCCGGCATTATTTTACGCCCCAATCTTACCGTGCACAGCTTTTTGCACTGAAGATCGTAGCCGGCCATGGAAAGGTGATGGCGTATAAACGAATAGTCGAAATTGACATTATGCGCCACGAATATCCTGCCGTGAAGCAGGTGGTAAATATCGGCGGCCACGTCTTCAAAAGGCGGCGCGTCCTTCACCATTTCGTTGCTGATGCCCGTCAGCGCACGGATATAAACCGGGATGTCGCGTTTTGGATTAACCAGCGTATTATAACGCTGCGTTATCTTTTTACCATCGTGCAGGCATATCGCTACCTCTGTTATCCCGTTCGCATTGGCATGCCCCCCGGTGGTCTCGATATCGACAATGGCGTACATTTTTCAAAGTTAGTGATTAGTTAATTTGTGATTAGTGATTTGCAGGATAATTTTAAAGAACTAATGCCCCAGCATAGCCGAGGCATCAATATTATCGCGGATTAGGCCAACCACTAATCACAGGTCACCAATCACAAAAAATCACTTCTTCTTCTTCGCCTGCGCTTGCTGCTGCTGGCGTACCATTTCCTCCATACGTGCCTGGAAACCCGATTTCTTTTTCTTGTCTTCCGGTTTCTTTTTGTTCTCCTGTATCTGGGCGTGGATTTTTTTATCGTCGACCATCAGCCGGATAACATATTGCTGGCCGAAGGTGAACATGTTGGCCAGGAAGTAATAGAAGTTCAGACCGGACGGATAGCTGTTCAGGGCGCCGAGGAAGATGACAGGAGTAATGTACCCGATATATTTCATCTGGCCTGTTGCGCCTGATATCTGGTTGTTGAAATAGGTATAGATCAAAGTCGAGGCGGTCATCAGCAAACACATCAAACTAATGTGATTGCCGAGGAACGGTATATGTGCATGGAACGTGATTACTGGGTCATAGGTGGACAGGTCGTGCATCCACAAAAAGCTTTGTCCCCGTAGCTCAAATAAGCTTGGGAAAAAGCGGAAAAAGGCGAATACGATAGGCATCTGTATCACGAGCGGCAGACATCCTCCAAGCGGGTTTACGCCGGCCTTTTTATACAATTTCATGTATTCCTGCTGCAGCAGCGTCGGGTTATCTTCGCCTACTTTGGCTTTGATCTCGTCCATCTCAGGCTTTAATATTCTCATTTTGGCCATTGACAGGTACGATTTGTAGGTAAGCGGCGACAGCACGATCTTTAATATCAGGGTTAACCCTATAATAATTAAGCCGTAATTCGTCGTGAATTTAACCAGTAAGTTAAATACCGGAAGCACAGCGATCCTGTTGATCCATGCGAAAATCGCCCAGCCCATATAGATCTGCTTCTGCAGGTCATAACCCTGTGCTTTTAGGACATCAAATTTGTTCGGGCCGAAATAGAATGTGAGCGGGCATGATCCGTCGACTTTCCTATCGATATTGAGGTTCGCGCTCATCTGCTTGCTGTGCAGGCTATCAGCCGGATCGGTGCTGATATTGAGGTTCGATTTGTTGAATCCCTTGTCGGCAATGATCACCCCTGAAAAAAAGTGCGCCTGGAATGATACCCAAACCAGTTTTTTGTCGGTTACTTCGGCATGGTCGTCTTTATTGGCGCTCAGGTAATCTAAATCATCATTGGTGTTCAGATCGTAGATGGTACTGTAACGTCTTTCCTGCTCCAGGTCCATTTCCTGCTTGCGCATATTGGCCTGCCAGTTAATGTTCAGCGTATTGCTGTTGGTCATTACCTGGTCGAGACCGACTGGTTTTATGGTCAAACCGAGTTTAAAGCCGGTGCCCTTAAGCGTATAAATGTAGTCGATATATTGGGTCGGACTGTAGCTGAGACGCATAGTTACCGAGCCTGAATCCTTTGCGGCCACGGTCAAATTTTGCGTGCTGGGCTTAAAGTAAAGGTCGTTGGTATTGATACCCTTATCGCCTGCCCGGAAGTTGAGCCCGAATGCGTTTTTATCGCCGTCGAACAGTATCAGCGGCTTATGGTCGGACGTTTTATAATTTTTCAGTTCAACCGAATAAACACGACCGCCTTTGGTGCTCAGTTTTACGCGAAGCTCCTGGTTCTCCAGCATAACGAACTCGTCCGAGCCAACTGTCGCGGCGCCGAAGGGGCTCTTAAGAATTGCAGAATCGACTATTGCGGTTTTCTTCGTACTGTCGAACTTAACGTTTTTAAGGTCCGACGTTTGTTTAAGCTCTTTTGCTTTTTTTATTGAATCCTGCAGAAGCTGCTCCTTTTTAAGTTCGGCACTAGAGGGCTTTAACAGGAAATAAGATCCGAGGATGATTAAAATGATCAGGAAAAAACCTGTGTATGTATTCTTATCCATTGTTTGTTATCGTACTTCGTCACTTTTTGCGAGCATAATCCAGCGAAGCGGCGACAAAGTTAACAAAAAGTGGGTGAGGATTAGCAACTGTTGATTTTAATTCGGGGTGAAACTGTCCTCCGATAAAAAACGGGTGTTTTTTGAGCTCGATGATCTCGACCAGGTTATTATCGGGGTTGATACCCGATGGTACCATACCGGCTTCTTCATATTGTTTCAGGTACTCGTTGTTAAATTCGAAGCGGTGGCGGTGGCGTTCAGAAATATGCGATTTGCCATAAATCCCGTAAGCTCTTGTGCCTTTTTTTATATCGCAGGCGTATGCACCCAAGCGCATGGTGCCGCCTTTGTTCTTTATATTTTTCTGCTCTTCCATCATGGCTATCACCGGGTAGGGGGTATACTCGTTCATTTCGGTACTGTTGGCATTGGTCAGGCCCAAAACATTGCGACCGAACTCTACCACCGCGCACTGCATACCAAGGCATATCCCGAAGAAGGGAATGTTATTCTCGCGCACATATTTGATGGCTTCTATTTTGCCTTCAAAGCCGCGTTCGCCAAAACCCGGGGCAACCAGCACGCCGTGCAAGCCTTTTAAACGCTCTACCGCGTTTTCCGGCGTTAACTGCTCCGACGGGATATAAGTAACCCTTACTTTACATTCATTTTTCGCCCCTGCGTGTATGAAAGCTTCGTTAATGGATTTATAAGCATCCGGCAACTCCACATATTTACCCACCAGGCCGATGCGCACCTCCGAGGTCGGGTTTTTAAGCCGGCCGAGAAACTCCTTCCAGCTTTCGAGGTCGGGCTCGTTTTTGTGCGACAGGCGCAGCTTGGTCAATACGGTTTTATCCAGTTGCTCCTTCAGCATCAGCAGCGGAACATCATAGATCGTCGAGGCGTCGATAGATTCGATAACCGCATTGATGTTCACGTTACAGAAAAGGGCTATCTTCTTTCGGATGTCCTGGTTGATATGATGTTCGGTACGGCAAACCAAAATATCCGGCTGGATACCATACTCGAGCAGCGTTTTTACCGAGTGCTGGGTAGGCTTGGTCTTTAATTCGCCCGCCGCAGCCAAAAACGGTATTAGCGTGAGGTGGATAACCAATGAATTGCTTGGGCCGATCTCCCACCTGAACTGGCGCACGGCTTCCACGAAGGGCAGCGATTCAATGTCGCCAACAGTACCGCCGATCTCGGTGATCACGATATCATAATTGCCGCTTTCGCCCAGTATGCGGATGTTCCTTTTGATCTCGTCGGTAATATGCGGTACTACCTGTACGGTCTTGCCCAGGAAAGCACCTTCGCGCTCCAGGTTGATCACGTTCTGGTAAATACGCCCTGTGGTGATATTATTCGCCTGTGAGGTAGGGGCGTTCAGGAAACGCTCGTAGTGTCCAAGGTCAAGGTCGGTCTCGGCGCCGTCTTCGGTTACATAACATTCACCATGCTCATAAGGATTCAACGTACCCGGATCGATATTGATATAGGGGTCGAATTTTTGGATGGTTACGCGATACCCGCGGGACTGAAGAAGCTTTGCTAACGAGGCTGAAATAATGCCTTTCCCTAACGACGAAGTAACGCCGCCCGTCACAAAAATGTATTTGGTCATGATGATCAGTTATTGATGGAGCAGGCTTTTACACTTGCTCCGAAATGTTTGTGTACGGGATACAAAAGTAACAAAAATTTCGGAACTGCGACGAAGGCAGTCACAAATGTTGAAAAGGAAATGCAATGTTGAAAATGCGGGGTTACGGGTAACGATCTACTATCTTGACCCCTTTACTTCGCCGGTCTTATACCGATTATACTCGTGCACATAGTATTGCAAACGTTTTAGACTGAAATCATTATCAGCTTCAAATTGCGCTTTCAAAGGCTCATTATCGGCGATCAGGTCGCCGAACATTTTCTTCCGTTCCTTGCGGCTTCCGTCGGTGAAAATCGTGGTGGCTTTTAGCTCCTTTAGCGCGTCAAAGCCTTTATTGACATACCAATAGTATGTCGTTGTAGTTCCATATTTGTTGTAAGTAACCACGATTTTCTCATACATATTGATCGTGCCCCGTTCAAGCAAATTAACAAACTCAGGATAGGCTTGATCAGGTAAAAATGTTGCGACGACCGTTGCTGAATCTTTTGTGTTATAATATTCCTTGATCTTATCGGTTGTGATTTTTATGAATTTATCTGACCCGAGCGGTTGATATCTCAACATTCCCATAAAAGGCTTTTTGAAATTGCATTTAATGGTGTCACCATTGGTAGTCAACACATAGTTGAACGAAGGATTTTGGGCGAAGACGCTGCAAAAAGGAATACTTAATAAAATAAGGGCAATAAAAATAGCGCGGTTAATTTTCATCGTGATGATTGTAGGTTCGGGGCAAAAGTAAGGCTAAAACTTCAATTTTGCCAAATCTTCTGGTGTATCGATGGCAAATGTTTCCAGCTCAGTCTCAGCAACCTTGATGCGGTAACCATGTTCTATCCAGCGCAGTTGCTCCAGGCTTTCGGCTTTTTCGAGCGGGGAAACAGGGAGTTTTGTTATTTGAGCGAGCACGTCGGCGCGGTAGCCGTAAATGCCGATATGCTTATAATAAGTAAAGTGCCGCAGCCAGTTTTCCTGCTCCTGTCCGCGGATGTGGGGCAGGGGCGAGCGGGAAAAATAAATAGCTTCGGAGTTTTTATTGATAATGACCTTAGGTGAATTGGGATTGAACAACTCCTCGTTGTTCTGCACTTTTTTGACCAGGGTAGCCAATTGCGTTCCAGGTTCATCGAAGCATAAAGCCACATTGCTGATCTGTTCAGGATTGATATAAGGCTCGTCACCCTGGATGTTGATGATGATGTCGAATTCCGGATTTTTTTCGGCTACTTCAGCGCAGCGGTCGGTGCCGCTTTGGTGGTCGGGCGAAGTCATTACCGCCTTGCCGCCAAAACCTGCTACGTGTTCGTAAATGCGTTCATCATCCGTCGCAACCACCACATCAGTTAATAGATGACATTTTTTGGATTGCTCATAAACACGGTGGATCATGCTTTTGCCGGCGATATCAACCAGCGGTTTACCCGGGAAGCGGGTTGATGCATAGCGGGCGGGGATGATACCGAGGATTTGCATGTTGGTGAGGTTAGACGTTTTAGTTTAGACGTTTTACGTTGAATACTGCTTTAAAAACGTACAACGTAATACGTATAACGTACAACTAAAATAATCCGTTTATTTCCCGCTCGATCTTCTCGATGATGGTGGACATATCTTCGGTATTATTGGCAAAATCGAGCTTGTCCTTATCCAGTATCAGCAATTTACCCAGTTTATAGCCTTTGATCCATTTTTCGTACTTGTCGTTCAGCTTAGATAAATAATCGAGCCGTATACCGATCTCGTATTCACGTCCGCGGCGGTGGATATTATTCACGAGTGTAGGCACCGAAGCGCGCAGGTAGACCAGCAGGTCGGGCGGTTTGATGAACGAGGTGATATTATCAAAAATAGCGCGGTAGTTCTCATAATCACGTGTGGTCATCAGCCCCATATCGTGCAGGTTCTCGGCGAAAATATGGGCATCCTCATAAATCGTGCGGTCCTGTATAATATTCCTGCCGTTCTTCTGGATATCCATAATCTGCTTAAAACGGCTGTTGAGGAAATATATCTGCAGGTTAAAGCTCCAGCGTTTCATATCGCTGTAAAAATCCTCCAGGTAGGGGTTATTGTCCACCGCCTCGTACAGCGGCGACCATCCGTAATTTTTTGTTAATAATTCGGTTAGGGTTGTTTTGCCGGCGCCGATGTTGCCTACAATAGCTATGTGCATTTGCTAAAGTTAAAATTCAAAAGTTAAAAGTCAAAATGCTTATTTGTCCATAGTCGATAGACCATGGTCCATAGCTAATCTTGCCATGGACTATCGACTATGGTCTATGGACTCAAAAAATCAGAAACTCCTGAACCCGATGATCTCTCTCACCTCGCGTATGGTCTTTGATGCGCTTTCACGTGCTTTGATGGCGCCGTGGCGGGCAACCTGGCGCAAATAAGGCGCATCCGAGGCTATAGATTTTATTTTTTCGCGGATGGGCGCGGTTGCCGCGATCATATCTTCGGCTAACTGTTTTTTCAGGTCGCCGTAACGGATCTGGCAGGTATTGTACAGGTGGTCGAAGTGCAGGTAAGTGTCCTCCGACGACACTACTTTCATCAGGTCGAAAAGGTTTTGTATTTCCTGCGGCTTGGGCTGGTTATCCATCGTCGGGCCGCTGTCGGTTACGGCGCGCATTACCTTTTTGCGGATCACTTCGGGTTCGTCCGACAGGTAAACAGCATTGCCTTCACCTTCCGATTTGCCCATTTTCCCTTTGCCATCCAGGCCGGGTATTTTCACCAGTTTGTGACTGAAATTAAACGCATAAGGCTCGGGGAAATAGTCGTGTTTGTACATGCGGTTGAAACGGTTCGCAAACGTACGCGCCATCTCTAAATGCTGCTCCTGGTCCTTGCCTACAGGCACTTTGGTCGCACGGTGAATAATGATATCGGCGGCCATCAGCACCGGGTAGGTAAGTAGTCCGGCATTAACATTATCCGGCTGCGCGCGGACCTTGTCTTTAAAAGATGTACTGCGTTCCAGTTCGCCCAGGTAGGCGTTCATATTCAGGTACAGGTACAATTCGGCAACCTCGGGTACGTCCGATTGCACATATAAGGTTGTTCTTTCCGGATCGAGGCCCGCGGCCAGGTATTCAACCAAAACCTGCCTTACGTTTCCGTGCAGGTCGGACGGAGTAGGGTGCGTGGTGAGCGAATGCAGATCGGCAATAAAAAAATAGCAATTGTACTCATGCTGCATTTTTACGAAGTTTTGTATCGCCCCGTAATAGTTCCCTAAATGCAGTTTCCCGGTCGACCGGATACCGCTAACGACAGTTTCCATATTGGCGCGAAAGTAAGGATTTTTTATATTTTTGTGCGAAATGTGTTAACAGGAATTGCCGGTTAGGGCATAGTCCGCGTTAACTCACCCCGACGCCGCTGCGCTGGTCGGCCCTCTCTTTGCTGCGCACAAAGAGGGCTTTTAAAACCCTCTTTACGAAGTAGAGAGGGTGGTCGAGCGAAGCAATGACCGGGTGAGTCGATTAAGCGAATTGCTTAACAGATGCCCGGTAGAAAAATAGACATAACAGTCGCGTTCCATCGGAACGCCTGGTGACCATGCGATAATTTGATTTCGCGCCAATTAATAAGACGCAATGACCATAGATAAAGAGACCGTTGATAAGATTGCCCACCTGGCCAGGCTTGAGCTTTCCGAACAGGAAAAGGAAACACTAATGGGCGATATGGGCAAGATACTGGACTTTATGGCCAAGTTGAACGAGGTAGATACCACCGGCGTTGAACCATTGGTGTACATGACCGACGAGATCAATGTGCTGCGCGAGGATGAAGTGAAGCAGGAGATTACCCGGGAAGAAGCATTGCAAAATGCTCCAAAGCACGACGATAAATACTTCCTGGTAGCAAAGGTGATTGAAAAGTAGTCCGGAAGTCCGAAAGTCCGCGCAAGTCGGGAAGACAAATCCGGATCGGGTTGGGGCTTCAGGGAACAAAATATTTTTAAATTCTGAGTAAATAATGCCAGAGCTTAACCCAATTTTTCTTTCGGACTTTCGGACTTATGCGGACTTTCGGACTAACATTCGACTTTCGGACTACAAGCCTGTAACAAATTACACGCTTGTTCAGTCAAAGCAAACAAAAATCGGATGGAGCCACTTATAACCCTTAAAGATATCGGGCGAAAATATGTGATCGGCGCAGAAACTATTCATGCGTTGAAATCAGTAAGCTTAACTATAAACAAAGGCGAATTTGTGGCGCTGATGGGGCCTTCCGGCTCCGGCAAATCGACCCTGATGAATATCCTGGGCTGCCTGGACACTCCCACCAAAGGGGAATATATCCTGAATGGTATCAACGTAAGCAACATGACCGACAATGAGTTGGCCGAGGTTCGTAATAAAGAAATTGGCTTCGTTTTCCAAACCTTTAATTTGCTTCCCCGGAATACTGCGCTGGATAATGTGGCGCTGCCGCTTATTTATGCCGGTGTTAATAAAGAAAACAGGCTGGGCCGGGCAAAGCGTGCGCTCGAAAATGTAGGCTTGGGTAATCGTATAGATCACAAACCGAACGAACTTTCGGGTGGTCAGCGGCAGCGCGTGGCGGTGGCGAGGGCGCTCATTAACGATCCTGCAATTATTTTGGCCGACGAACCTACGGGTAACCTGGATACTAAAACCTCCATCGAGATCATGGGCCTGCTCGAAGATATCCATGCGAAAGGCAATACCATTATATTAGTAACCCACGAAGAGGATATCGCGCTGCATGCCCACCGTATTGTGCGTATGCGCGACGGGCTGATCGAGAACGACTATCCGAACACCAATATCCAGAAAGTGGAACGGCATACCGAGCCGGCCTGATCAGCATAAAGAGGCTACCCGCACTACAAAATCGGCTAACTGAATGGACGCATCCGGCGATACGGGTTTGTTATGACCGATGATCAGCGTGTGGTCGATCACCTCGAACACTACATCCTCATGCCGCATATCCATTACCACATTGCGGAAATTACGGTCCATGGCTATGTCCGCTTTCCAGCGGTCGTTCACCAGCACATAAAAGGTATCGCTGAAAGCTTTGTCGTCGTCAAAATCCAGCTCGACAGGATGCACCAGTTCGATCAATTTATCGGCTAAAGTTTCCGGGCGTATCAGCACCCTGCCGAAATCTTTTTTTACATAGGCCAGCGCCCAGATTTGATATTCGTAATAATCTTGGGTGGGCGGCACAGACCGAAAATTTGTTATTTTTTTATGTACCTCGATAAACAGCACATAGCAATTGCTGCGGGCATTTTTGATGACGAACGATCCCCGGGCACTAACGTCCGTCCATCCCCTGAAAACCTCAAAAGTATCCAGGTGAAAATCAATTTCGCCCGTCGGCTCAATTTCGAATTTCGCCCGTAGTGCTTCGTATGTTTCCTGGAATAGGTCGATCTGCTCTGAAGTCAGGCCGACGGTATCAAAGGGATAGTGCATATACAATAATAAGACACGATTTTGGGATTTAAAGGATTTGGCAGGATTTTTACTGAAAAGGGTATTATTCCCACCATTTGGCATTCTCAACAGCGACGCCCTTCACTTTATTCGAATCTATGAATGTATCTCTCCGGCTTTGCCAGCCATACTTTAGGTATTTGTCGTTAGGCGAAAATTCTCCAGCGCCTATGTTCAGATCCCCGGAATTGGGTATTCTATAGTCACCCCAATTGCAGCGTTGGGTAAGTTTGCCGTCATAAGAAGCCCATTGCCCGACAAACTGATTATTTGTATAACTATCTGAGCAGTTCTCTATATCATTATATTTTATCAGATTGTTCTTATTTATAAAAAAATTGGAACAAAAAGTGCCCTTAAAGACCCCTGAATGATTTTGTTTAGGATTTTCTTTGAAAACGTAGCTACCTAACAGAATAAATTCACCTTTTTGCCCTTTATATTTATATTCATCTTCACATCCGTGTCGTAACGCTTTAAATTTTCGAATATTCGTTATTTTTATAGTCCCGTTAAACTCATCAACATTTCCTTTGACCATTGATTTCCCATAAAAATGATAAGTGTCCTGGGACGTCAGATCCTTTGTAACAGAAATTAATTTTATTCGGATTCGCTGGAAATTATCGCCTATAAAACCATAAACAATTGAGTTTTCCACACGAGTAAAAAGCTGTGAAAAGTCATTGTTGATCAGTTCGTTTTTGAATTCTTTGTTTATCAGTTTTCCATAAGGATATGGCCCTTTTTCATTCAGAATATTTTGCTTGAATTCTTGAATTTCTGTTTGACCTAAACCAGATAAAAAGCAATAAATGAAAAGGCAGATTAATGATAAGCGTTTCATGCAAGATAAAATTTTATACCAAGATAAGTAAATTCACTCATCACTTATACGCCACCATACTCCCGCACGAGCAGGCGCAGTTCGGGTCGCTTACGCCGAATTTTTTGAGGAAGTACTGGTAAAAGCCAATGCGGTCGTTCATGCTGAAAACATTTTCGCCCTGCCCGCATTCTACCGCGCCGTTGATGATGTTGATCGTCATACCAAAGCCGGGCTTGCGATTTTTGGCCTTGTCATCGGCATTGGGCTGCCACTTGCCTATCATTACATCATGCGCCGAGGGTTTGTAGGTTTGCGGCGTCATCCAGAAATAAATAGCGGTCTCAAAAGCGACCACCGGGTCGGTCGAAACGAGATCAGGGTTGTCGAGCAGAACGGATTTATTGCCAAAAATGCAATCGGAAGCATAGCCGTAGTTACCGTTGTAGCTTAATTGCACAGGGCCGCGGCCGTAATATTTTTTACCGGTTGTTGGCGGGTAATTATCGTTGTCGGCGATGTAAGGTAGTAAGGTATTAGCTTCGTGCAGGTACATCAGGCCGTCGTTATATTTGCCGTTCTCGCCGTGGCGGGTTTCGTGGGCGATATTAGCCAGGAAGGCAGCCAGCTCTTTTTTGTCGGTAGCCAGGTCTTTCTCTGTACAGAAATTACCGTAGTCGACGTAATAGGTGCTATCAGGTTTCTTTTTGGCCCAATCTTCGTTCCAGTCCCCGTCCTGGCGCACGATTAGCGGTTTGCCGGTACGCTTATCCGTCCTGGTGATCTGGTAGACGGATGCCGCCCGTCTCACCACTTTTATTTTGACATGGCCAAGCTCATCGACGGCTTTCATAAAAGCGCTGTAGGTGTAAAATTTATCGCGGAGCGGGAACAGGTCGTTAAATTGTTTTTCGCTAAAGAAGCTGCTTACACGCACGCGCTGGCTGTTGGCAGCGGTACTGCCCGATCCGCCGCATTCTAAACTTAAAAGAACGAGCAGCGGTAAAAAAGCAAGGAACAGTCTGTTTAAAGGGATCGTTTTCATTAGATCATATTCCATGTTACAGGAATTCTCATGTCAAAATTAATAACATTAATAATATGGAACAGTTTTACTGCATATAGCTAAAAGAAATGGGAAAAAATCCGAAATTCGAAATCCGAAATCCGAAATCAAAATGAAGATATACACCAAAACCGGCGATAAGGGCCACACCTCGCTGATAGGGGGTGCCCGGGTGCCCAAACATCATTTGCGCATAGAAAGTTATGGAACTGTTGACGAGCTAAACTCGTATATAGGCCTGGTGCGAGACCAGGATATAGCAAATCACGACAAGGAAATACTGAAACAGGTGCAGGACCGTTTGTTTACCATCGGTTCGTCGCTGGCATCGGATCCGGAAAAGTCAAAAATGGTAATTCCTGATCTGCACCAGGAAGATATCGGCTTGCTGGAAAAAGAAATAGACGCCATGGACAATGTATTACCGCAACTGCGCCATTTTATTTTGCCGGGAGGAAATAATGCGGTATCGTTTTGCCACATTGCGCGCTGTGTATGCCGCCGTGCGGAGCGACTAACCGTGCATTTGGCCGGGGAAAGCGCGGTGGATGAGAAGGTGATCATCTATCTGAACAGGCTGAGCGATTACCTTTTTACCCTGGCCAGGAAGATAGGGCACGACCACAAAATTCCTGAGAATCAGTGGATACCGAGGGTGTGAGTTAATAGGAAAAAATTATTTGATAATCAATTTAAAAATATTATACTTTTGCCAAAATTTTAAAATTAAGGAATAACTTAAACGCTTTAATATATGTATTGGACACTTGAACTAGCATCGCACCTTGAGGATGCACCATGGCCGGCAACCAAAGATGAACTGATCGACTACGCAATCCGTTCCGGCGCGCCGGTTGAGGTTATTGAAAACCTGCAGGCCCTGGAAGATGATGGTGAGCCGTATGAAAACATCGAGGAAATATGGCCCGATTACCCTACTAAAGACGATTTCTTTTTTAACGAGGACGAATACTAACATAATAAGCCGATAAAAGAAGCCCCGCCCGACAACCGTCGTGGCGGGGCTTCTTATTTTCAGAACTTTTTGGAATGTTTTTGGTTTAGGTATTTAACATCTGACAAAAAAACATTTTCTATGAGAAGTTTACTTTACATCATCGCGGTGATCCTGGTAATAGGATGGGCGATCGGATTTTTTGCCTACAATGCAGGCGGAGTGATTCACATCTTACTGGTAATAGCGATCATAGCCCTGCTGCTTGGCGTTATCAGGCGGGCGTGATCGGGTACGGTTTGCAGTTGGCGGTTCACGGTTTGCAGTCACTAAAAAGCCACTGTGAACTGCCCGCTGCAAACTGCTTACTGTTGTTCGGCTTTTTTTAACAGGAATTCGGCGATAGCAATATCTTCGGGGTAAGTGATCTTGATATTCTGGTAGGTGCCGTTTATCAGGTTGATATTGACGCCAATTTGTTCCACTACGCTGGCATCGTCGGTAAAATGCTGTTCGTAGGGCTGCAGGTAGGCCTGTTTTAGTTGTTCGGTTTGGAAAGTCTGCGGCGTTTGTATCAGGTAGATCTCGTCCCGGTTGAGACTAACGGACCGGTTGTCTTTGATCTGGCGAACGGAATCGCGGCTTTTAATGGCAACGATGGCATTGCCGTACTTTTCGGCGCACTCGTACGATTCGTCGATGATCTCGCGCGTAACCAGTGGGCGCACCGCATCGTGTACAGCTACGATGGAGTGATCATCATCGATCAGTGCGATGCCCTTCTGGACGGAATGAAAACGATTATCCCCGCCGCTAACCAACCGGTGTGGTATCGTGAAATCATGTTCTGCGCAAAGTTTCTTCCAATAATCGTGGCTTTCGGGATGAAGTACAACGATTATGTTGGGATTTGTCCGGCTGGAATGAAATACGTTGATGGTATGCATCAGGACGGGAATGCCGTTGAGCAGCAGGAATTGCTTTGGTACCGCCGAATGCATCCTTTTACCCGATCCGCCGGCCACGATGACAGCGTAGTATTTAGATGTAAGATTTGAGATGTGAGATGTGAGATCGATGGCGCTCATGAATATAATTGTGAGATTTGAACCTCTCAAATCTCAAATCTAATATCTCAAATCTATTTTAAATCATCAGCATGGCATCGCCGTAACTGTAAAAGCGGTATTTTTCCTTTACGGCCACTTCGTAGGCGTGCATTACCTGTTCATAACCTCCAAAAGCACAAATCATCATCAGCAGGGTCGATTCGGGCGTATGGAAGTTGGTCACCATGCAATTGGCAATGCTGAAATCGTACGGAGGGAAAATGAATTTGCTGGTCCAGTCATTGGCGGCCTTCAGCGTTTTGCTTGCCGATACAGCCGATTCGATAGCGCGCATACTGGTAGTGCCTACCGCACAAATGCGGCTTTTCCGTTCGATGCCGCGGTTTACGATGTCAGCCTGGCTTTGTTCGATGATGAATTGCTCCGAATCCATTTTATGCTTGGTCAGGTCTTCCACCTCAACCGGGCGGAATGTTCCCAGGCCTACGTGCAGGGTAACTTCTGCAAACTCGACGCCTTTCAGTTCCAGGCGCTTCATCAGCTCGCGGCTAAAATGCAGGCCGGCAGTAGGGGCGGCCACAGCGCCTTCGTGTTTCGCGAATATGGTTTGGTAGCGTTCTTTATCTTCGGGAGTAGCTTTGCGCTTGATGTATTTGGGCAGCGGTGTTTCGCCTAATATTTCTACGTTTCTCCTGAACTCCTCGTCCGTGCCGTCGAAAAGGAAACGGATGGTGCGCCCGCGCGAGGTGGTGTTATCCACAACTTCGGCTATCAGCAGGTCGTCGTCGCCAAAATACAGTTTGTTGCCTACGCGGATCTTACGCGCCGGGTCGACTAAAACGTCCCATAAACGCAGCTCCTTATTCAGTTCCCTCAGCAAAAATACTTCGATGGTGGCGCCGGTCTTTTCCTTATTACCGTACATACGGGCGGGAAACACCTTGGTATTGTTCAGGATCATTACATCCTTATCATCAAAATAGTCCAGTATGTCTTTAAATACTTTATGCTCAATCTTGCCCGAATCTCTATGTAGAACCATCAGGCGCGATTCATCGCGGGTAGAGGCTGGTGTGTGTGCAATTAGCGAATCAGGCAGGTTAAATTTAAATTGAGATAATTTCATATTAAAAGAAACGAATTTTAGGGCGCAAATGTACGCATAAATTTGCGTTTTGCGCCGATTTTTTTATAAGAATTGCAACTACTACATTATGAGTAAAAATTCGCATGCTTGTAACTTAATCTTCACTCCGTCGTCTAATGAATAACATCATTTTGAGAGTTTGGATTTAACCATCGTTGTAATCTTTAAAAAAATCGGTGCAATCATATTTATATGCTGTTTTTAAAACTTTGCCGCGAGAGTGTACTGTTCGCATTTGATGCCCTGAGGCAGAACAAATTGCGCACGCTGTTGTCGCTGCTCGGCGTCACTATCGGTATTTTTACAGTCATCGCAGTTCTTTCGGCTGTAGATACGCTGCGGGCGAACCTCCAGAAGAGCGTTAACAAGCTTGGCGGCAATACCGTGTATGTTCAAAAATGGCCATGGATTGGCGGGGAAGATTTCCCTTGGTGGAAATATTTGCAGCGTCCCGATCCTAAATTGCATGATTTTGATGAGCTGCGGCGCCGAAGCCAGACAGCCGCAGCCGTATCATACGAGATCAATATCGATAATCGCACGATAAAATACGAGAGCCGTACCATAGAAGGAGCGCAAGTAAGCGCCGTGTCGCACGACCATAATAAAACCTGGAATTTTGATTTCGCGGCGGGCCGCTATTTTACCGACATTGAATCGCAGACGGGAGCGCCTGTTGCGATGATCGGTTATGATATTGCCGACAATCTTTTTCCGCAAGGGAATAGTCTCGGAAAAAGGATAAAAGTGATGGGCCGGTATGTTACCATTGTTGGGGTTTTTTCAAAGGAAGGCAAAGATATATTTGGCAATTCGGACGACAAGGTGGTGCTTTTGCCTTTGAATTTTGCCCGTAACCTGATCGACGTTCAAAACGATAATTACCAGCCTACCATTGTTGTATTGGGCAAGCCGGGGCTGACCGACCTGGACGTTGAGAGCGAATTGCGCGGGCTGATGCGATCGATACGCCGCCTGCAGCCGTACCAGGAAGATAACTTCTCGCTGAACCGGGCTTCGCTGATCTCGAATCAATTAGATAAGGTATTTGGCGTATTGAATACAGCCGGATGGATCATCGGTATCTTTTCATTGCTGGTAGGCGGGTTTGGTATAGCGAATATTATGTTCGTGTCGGTAAAAGAGCGAACGAATATTATCGGTATCCAGAAATCGCTGGGTGCGAAGAACTATTTTATACTGCTGCAATTTCTTATCGAAGCTATTATATTGTGTTTATTGGGTGGTCTTATCGGCCTCGGTATGGTGCACATGGGAACCCTGCTTGTAAAAAGCGCCTTTGACATCGAGGTAGTGCTGAACCTGAAAAATATTCTCGTTGGTATCATCACATCCACGGTAATCGGAGTCATCGCCGGCATATTCCCGGCATTTTCGGCAGCGCGGCTCGATCCCGTTGAGGCTATACGATCCAATTAATTATGGGTTAATTAAGTCGAGCGAGTTTAGCGGGGGATTAGGTTATATTTTGCCAAACCTATGCCAACTTTTTCAGCCGGGCCAGCCCGATCAGCCGTCCGACTCCAACCACATTTTTACATTTGCTATATATAAACACCGTTTATAATAGCTGGATTTATTTACATTTGCTTCGTCTAAAAATGCACTTCTATGTCGGAAACAGCTCAAATTAAAATAGGTGACTCAACATACGATTTCCCAGTAGTGGAAGGTACCGAGGGTGAAAAAGCCATCGATATTTCCAAGCTTAGGGAACAAACCGGTTATGTAACGCTGGATGTAGGTTACAAGAATACCGGCGCTACGCAAAGTTCGATCACTTTTCTCGACGGAGAACGCGGTATATTAAAGTATCGCGGTTATCCTATCGAGCAGTTAGCCGCAAATTCAAGCTTTATTGAAGTTGCTTATTTGCTGATTTACGGCAACCTCCCGACTGAACAACAACTCGCCGATTTCCAATATCATATCAGCAGGCATACGCTGGTGCACGAGGATATGAAGAAGTTTTTTGATGGTTTCCCTTCAAAGGCGCATCCAATGGGCCAATTGTCGTCGCTGGTTTGCTCACTGTCGGCATTTTATCCCGAATCGTTAAAGCCCAATCAAACCGAAGAAGAGCTCGACCTGAGCATCATAAAAATGCTGGGAAAAATGGCCACTATCGTTTCCTGGATATATAAGAAGTCATTGGGGCATCCATACATATACCCGAAAAACAAGTACGATTACGTGACCAACTTCCTGCACATGACCTTTGGGCAGCGTACGGAAGAGGTGCAGATTGACCCGGTGGTGGTGAGCGCTATGAACAAGTTGCTCATATTACATGCCGATCACGAACAAAACTGTTCCACCTCGACCGTAAGGATCGTTGGCTCATCGCAGTCAAATATTTATGCCTCGGTATCTGCTGGTATCTCGGCCTTGTGGGGCCCGCTGCATGGCGGAGCCAACCAGGAGGTGATCGAAATGCTGGAGCGCATCAAAGAGGATGGGGGAGACACTGACAAGTGGATCAAAAAGGCCAAGGATAAAAACGATCCTTTCCGCCTGATGGGTTTCGGTCACCGCGTATACAAAAATTTTGACCCGCGCGCCAGGATCATTAAAAAAGCCTGCGACGATATATTGGAGAAATTGGGGATAGACGACGAAGTGCTTGACATAGCCAAGCGCCTGGAAGAGCATGCGTTGAAGGACAATTATTTCATCGAACGCAAGTTATATCCCAATGTAGACTTTTACTCCGGCATCATCTACCGAGCATTAGGATTCCCGACAGATATGTTTACCGTACTGTTTGCCTTAGGACGCCTGCCGGGCTGGATAGCACAGTGGAAAGAGATGAAGGAGCATAAAGAACCCATCGGCCGCCCGCGCCAGATCTATGCCGGCGTAGTGAACAGGGACTATGTGGATATAAAGAGTCGATAGGCTATGGTCCATAGCCGATAGCCAAGACGGTATAAAATAAAAGACCTCCGGAGTTACGAGCTTCGGAGGTCTTTTTATTTCGCCTGATATGCAGTTAACATTCAAAATCTTCATTGTGTTCGACTTGCTGTTGCAGGGGCTGGGTTGCTAGGGATATCTTTTTATCAGCTGCTTATGGCAATCAGTACAGTTATTATTCCCGCGGATAAGGCTGCGATCGCAATATTTTTTAAAGCTTTCATGAAAAGACGTGTTAGTTAAACGGTTAAATGACGGTTTAATCAGGGCTGATAATATGGCTAATTATCAATAATATGTCAACCAATAAAAAGATGCTTTTGTTTTAATTATTAGGAAACCGTGCGAAAGCAAAAAACGCTCCTTTTTAATTATGATTGGATGATTAAATGAAGACTATGATGTTAATAGCCTAATATCAATCATAGTCAGTCAAAAAATCATTCTAATCATAGTTCAAGACAAAGCAAAAAACCCGCCCCGGTTACACCGGAAGCGGGCTTCAATCAATCAACTCTCTGTATAATATTTTATTGTAATGAATAGGTGGTTGTTACCGGAGGGCTGCCTGAGCCTTGTGCAGTAGCGGGCATAACGATCGAAACAGTATGGGTTCCGGCCGTAACGTTAATATTATCGTTTTTCGTATCATTTAACGTATTAGCAACTCCCGCGCCTTCTGTTCCTGCCTGCGGAATTCCCCAGCTATTGCTCCATTGGCCATCTTGCCTGAACTTGAATTGACCTGCAAGCAAACTAAACGTACCAGTCCAGTTATTACTGCCGTCGTTAATATATTTCAGCGGTAAATCTGTCGACCAGTTACCACCGGGTGTAGCTGAGCCGATAATGGTGTAATAGTCAGCAAGGGCAAATGAAATTGTGCCGGTATTCGAGTTAAATGTAACTATGTACTGGCCCGCTGTCGACGGTGCATACAGGTTATTCGGCGCATCGTAAGTTACGGTTGCGCTTGTGCTGCCCTGCGCATCGTTAGTAGCGTACTTATGGTTCCAGTTTTTAGCAGGCAGTATCAGGAACTGGTTGTTGCCAGCGGTGAAATTGATAATACCTGTATAAACTCCATTTCCGGTAACAGAAACGAGGCTGTCTTCCTGCGGGCCCGGGTTTTGCCAGCCCGAGAAAGCGCCTGTAATGTACAGCCACGACGTAAGGTTGAATGGCGTAACGGTAAGGCTGATCACATTGGAATAAAGCGGTTTTGCCGCGCCGCCAAGGCTCGACTGCAGCCGCACGTTAACCTGCGATGCAACGCCTGCGGGCAGGTTAAGTTTCAATACAAGTGCATTGAAGTCGTTAGTAGAATAACCTTGTGAATAAACATGGTTGCCTAAGGTAACTGAAGTGGGGTTGGCCCAGTTGTCGCCCTGCGGATCGATCTGCAGGGTATTGGTAAAGGCAGCACTAAAACCAAAGGCTGCTTTTGAAAAGCTGAAATTGATCACCTTGGTGGTATCGTTCAGCCTGGTTTTGTCCAGCGGCAACGTGGTGGTATTAGCCGAAAGCGTTCCGGCCGTGCCACCGTTCGTTTTTACGATGACGTCGTTCTTTTTACACGACGCCAGCGCCAGCAGTGCTATGCTGCCGAGTGCTAAAGATTTTGTTAATACTGTTTTCATTTCTTTTTTAATTTACACCTATCACTAAAATAAGCCATATAATTTCTTATCAATAACCCGGGTTTTGTTTCAAATTAGGGTTTACTGCGCGGTCATTGTCCGGTATCGGGTAAATATTACGGAAATCAGCAACGCTGGTGCCGGTCTTTACGCCTCCTTTAAACGGCCACAGGTAATTGGCTGTAGTAAACAAGCCGTAACGGATCAGGTCAGTCCTGCGGAAGCCTTCCCAGTACAGTTCGCGTGCCCGTTCGTCAAGTATGAACTGCAGGGTAAGTTCGCCGGAAGTAATGTTGCCTGCGGTGCTGCCTCCATAGGCGCGTGTGCGAATAGCGTTAATGTAACCCAAGGCGGTATTAGCGCTGCCGCCATTGCCGCCGCGTAATACGGCCTCTGCATAGATCAGGTACATTTCGGGTAGCCGGAACAAAGGTTCGTCAACGTCGGAGAAATTGACGTTCGAGCCTTGTCCTCCCGATACGGTTACGTTTCTCCATTTGGTTACTCCATAGCCTTGCGCAAAGTTGGTAACATCGTTAATGTCTTTGCTTTGTCCCTGAGTCCAGAACTCCGCGCGGGTGTCCGGATTGCCGTTGTTAGGGAATGCGTTTGAAGTATTCGCGGGGAATAAGTTAACGAGGGCGCTTGTTGTGCGTATACCTGCCCATCCCCCGCTGATGCCAAAGTCGGATGTCGGCATCGAGCCGCCTACCGAGGCGTGGGTCATAAATGTTGTACCACCGTAGCCCTGTATTTTATTACCGTCGTATTCTATTGAAAAAATGTTTTCGGTGGTATTGTTGTTATTATCGGCCAGGAAAAGGTTATCGTAATTGGAGATAAGCGAATAACCGGCATTAATTACTTTGCTCGAATAGGTTATCGCATCGTCCCAGTGGGCAGTTCCGGTATAAACCTGGGCGTTCAGATAAATGCGTGCAAGCAATGCCCAAACAGCAGCCTGGTCAGCACGGCCGTATTGATTTTTCATCGGTGCTACCATCAGCGGGTCGATAGCTTTGAGCTCACTCTCAACATAATTGAAGAGTGTTTTACGATCTGTCTGCGGAGGTATTACCGAACCGATTTTGGTGTTTTCTGTAACAAACGGTGGGTTCGCGAACAGGTCCATCAATACCGAATACTGGTAGGCCCGCAAAAAGCGTGCTTCGGCCCTGTAATGACGGATATTATCTGCATCGGCGCCGCTGATGCCATGACTTGACAGCTCAGCGTCGCTTGATTGCTGTATAAAGTTGTTCGCCAGGGTTATCTGGTACATGCAGCGTTCGTACAAGCCAAGCAGGATAACGTTCGACGACGACCAGCTCATCTGGTGCAGGTCGGGAACGCCCGGGTCGCCCCAGCCGATCACGGCTTCGTCGGTAGGCAATTCCTGTGCGTACCACAGTAAGCGGAAAAAGTCGGAGGTGCCTTCATCGATTCCCTGTACGTCGCCGCTGCCTGCGGGGCCCTGGTTACCGGTCAAAGCAAAGGCTCCGTATACCTTGGCCATGGCTTGGGTATAGCCTTGAGGGGTACTGAATACCTGCTGCGAGGTGACCTCGTAATTCGGCGAAACGATTTTATTCTTTTCGCACGATACTAACCCAAAGGATATTAATCCTGTGATCAGTAATGTTTTTAGTGCATTTCTTTTCATTTTATTAAGTGCTTTTCTTAATGATCCGTTTGATTATTTAAGGCTCAAGTTCAAACCAAGCGTATAGATCCTGGGCCGCGGATAAATATTGTTGTCGACGCCGGCGGGCAGCGAGAAACTTCCCGTGCCGGTGTATGTAAATTCGGGGTCCACGCCTTTATAATCAGTAATAATAAAAGCGTTCTGCACATTAGCAGTAATCCTCAAGGTACCATGTCCATTAAATACTTGACCGAAGTTATAGCCTATATGGATATCATCCATCCTGAGGAATGACGCGTTCTGGATATAATAGTCCGAGAGGAGATCGTTACTGCCGTTGCCGGTCAGGCCACTCGTCAGTACGTCGCTGGAGCCGTTGTTGATAATACCCAGCGGGTTCAGGATATTACGTTGTATGCCGCTGCTTGAGGCAACGTTGTTATAGGCATAGTTGCCCAGGTTGGCGCGAGCCACGAAACCGATCATCCATTTTTTATAACGGAAGTCAGAGCTAAGGCCGAGTATTTGTTTCGGGTCGGGGCTGTGGTCTTTATAAAGGTCCTGGTTATTGATGATACCATCTCCATTGCGGTCAACGAACACGCCATCGATAGGCTTGCCATTAGCTCCGTAAACCTGCTGATAAACATAGAACGAGTTCCTGGCGGCTCCCGGCTGGTCGATCTCGATATAATTGCCTGTGCCACCCGATATGTTCCCCACCTGTATGCCAGGGAAATTCGGATTCGGCTGCGCGGTCAGGTTAGTGATATTGTTATGGTTGAATGCAATGTTAAAATTAGCGGTCCAGGCAATATCCTTGGAGTCGATGATATGGCCGGTAATATTAAATTCCAGACCATCGTTCTCCATGTTGCCAACGTTACCAACTATCTGGTTACCGAAGTTGGCACCGGCAGGCTGGTTGATCAGCACGAGCAGGTTCTTGGTTTTATTGTAATAATAATCAATACTACCCGAGATGCGGTCGTTAAAGAAGCCATAATCTAAACCTACGTTGGTTGAAGCGGTGGTTTCCCATGTTCTGCCGGGGTAGAACGCGCCCGGGCGATACAATTGATAATAGGTATTGCCGAAAGCATATTGGGCTGTGCTATTGCTCAGGCTGTATGCCGACAGATAATCATAATCGCCAATGCCTTCCTGATTACCGGTTACACCATATTCGACACGTAGTTTTAAATTCGATATAACATTGCTGCTTTTCAGGAAATCCTCATTATTGATCTTCCAGGCCAGGGCTGCGGATGGGAACACACCAGTACGCGTACCCGGTGCGAACTTGGTCGAATTATCACTTCGGATAGATCCGGTCAAATAATATTTGCCGGCGTAGTTGTAATTTACCCTGCCGTAGAACGATGTCAGGATATATTCGTTGATCAGGTATTCATAATTATTATAGTTCGAGGCCGACGAAAGATTTACTGTGCCGTCGGAAAATTTCGAGTTATAATACAAGCCATTTACGTCAAAAAGGCCGTTTGATGGTTTCTCAACAAAATCTTGAATAGAATAACCGGCAACTGCATCTACGTGGCTGTTTATGCTTTTTATGTCCTTATTATAGCTAAAATAACCCTCAAACAGTTTATTCTGTAAGGTCTCACTATATGGACTGTTGCTGCCGCTGTATAATACGCCGTTTTGCGAAACCGTCTTATAGTTCGACGCTGCGTCTGCTGGGATTATCGTATTGCCGGAGCTTTTTGATCCATCATACGCAAGGTTTATGTTGGCATGCAGATCGGGGAAGAAATGAATCTTATAATCCAGCGTCAGGTTGCTTATTGCCCTGTAAGCCGTGCTTTCATCATCCGCCTGATTGAGCAGGCCCATCGGATTAAGCGGAGCGAGCGCCTTCAAGCCATTCTGTGAAGTATTGTCAGTCCATTGCCAATAGCCGCCATAAGGCGCATATAAGGCATCCGAAGAAGTAACCGGAACAGTAGGGTTGAAGCTTACCGCATCACCTATAATGCCATTTTGGTTATTGGCAAAACGGTTCTTCACCTCAGAACCGATAAAATTGAAGTTGATCTTCAAATGATCTTTTAACAGGCTCGGATTAAGGTTAACAGTACCCGAATACCTGTCCATCGAGGTAGTCCTCAAAATGCCGTTATTATCGGTATAGCCAACGGCAACACGGTATGGCAGTTTATTTTTAGCAAGAGCACCCGAGATGCTCAGGTTATTATCGTTGCTTAAAGAAGTTTGATAGATTTGTTTCTGCCAGTCGGTGTTCGCGCTGCCCAAGAATTGTTTATAAATGCCTGCTGACGTGGTGTCGTTTGCGTTCACATAAGCACGGAATTGTGAAGGTGACAAAACGGGTGCTTCTTTTGGGAGCGTATTAACCGAAAACTGTGTATTAAAATTGATAACCGGCTTGCCCGCTTGTCCCTTTTTGGTTGTGATCAGGAGAACGCCATTTGATGCCCTGTTGCCATAAATTGCGGCGGCCGAAGCATCTTTTAATACCGTGTACGATTCGATATCGTTCGGATTGATCAGATCGAGCGGGTTTGCCGCACCATTGATACCAGCCGAGCTCAAGGGCACACCGTCGACAACGATCAGAGGCGCATTGCTGCCATTGATGGAGGCGCCGCCACGGATTGTTATCGTACTTCCGGCGCCGGGTGCTCCGCTGTTAGAGGTAATCGACACGCCTGCTACTTTGCCCTGGATCAATTGTTCAGGGGTAGTAATCGCCCCCTGGTTGAAGTCCTTGGATGTTACAACATTGACCGCCCCGGTAATGTCTTTGCTTTTTACAGAGCCATAACCGATAACTACCACTTCGTTCAGATTAGTACTTTCTGGTTTCAATCCGAAATTTACAGTAATTACGGAGCTGCCTACGGTAATGGTTTGCTTGGATGCAACATAGCCGACAAATTTTGCGGTCAGCGTATAATTGCCCGCGTTTACATTGGTGATCGTGTAGTTGCCGTTGGCGTCGGTTACCGAACCGAGGGTGGTTCCGTCGATGCTAACCGAGGCGCCGGGCAGGGGTTGATTGGTTTCGTCAACCACGGTACCGTTTATGCTCCCCTTTTGTGCAAAAGCCACGATGGACATCATCAGGAATGCACAGAGAAGCACGTACTTTTTTGAGTAGTTTTTTCTCATATTTTTACTTGTGTGTGTGAATTAAAAACGGCATAATATGCCGGTCGTAAATTGGTTTGTTAACTTAGCTTAAACTGCGTGTGACTAATTTACACCAAGAAGTAATAAATGCAAATTTTATATAAAAGATAATTTTCGACTATAATTGCAATAACTTTTTAACTTCAAAGAAAAAATCAATGGTGCGTTTTTTTCTTAAAATCTTGCAATTTTTGGCCTTTATTTTTGAAATAATGAGGTTTTTGTTCTTGCCAAAGTGTAAAAATTACACAATTGATAATTTTACTTTAATGCAAACGTTCCCGGGAACGTTCCCGGAAAAATAACTGTAAAAACGACAATTTATAATGATAAAAAAATCTTTTTTCTGCGTGTTTTTGCTTTTCGGACAGAATTTTTTAGCGTTCGGTCAGCAAAAGATCGACTTTAAAATCGGCAAAATACCACCTTCCAAAGACCCCGGCGTAACGCTATTCCTGGCCGGCGATTTTAACGGCTGGAACCCGGCCGATAAGGCATGGGAGTTTGAAAAAAACGACTCAGGCAAATACGAGGTTTTAAAGAGCTTGCCCAAAGGCTCATATAGCTTTAAAGTAACGCGAGGCAACTGGCAAACGGTAGAGTGCGATGCTTCGGGCAAACCAGTTGAAAACCGGACTTTTGACCTATCCGCCGATACAACCATCAAGATCAACATAGCTGCTTGGCAGGACAATTTCAAGCCGGTAGAGAAGAAGCATACCGCCAGCGCCAATGTCCATATTATTAGCGAAAACTTTGATATGCCGCAGCTTGGCAGGCAACGGAGAGTATGGATATATCTCCCGAAGGATTATCAGTCATCACGTAAGAAATATCCTGTCGTTTACATGCACGACGGTCAAAACTTGTTCGATGCTTACACTTCGGGCTACGGCGAATGGGGAATTGACGAAATAATGGAAAAACTCCCCGCAAAAGACGAGTGTATCGTCGTTGGAATCGATCACGGCGGCCAGTACCGTATTTCGGAGTACGACCCCTATGATTCAAAATACGGCAAAGGAGAAGGTGACGCTTACGTCGATTTTCTTGTGAAGACCCTTAAGCCCTACATCGACTCACATTACCGTACAAAAACCGATGCTAAGAACACCACGATAGCCGGCAGCTCGATGGGCGGATTAATATCGATGTATGCGGTATTAAAATATCCCGGCGTGTTTGGTAACGGCGGCATTTTTTCGCCTGCTTTCTGGATAGCGCCGGCCATTTATCAATATGCGGAACAGCATACGAACAGCAAATCGCGGTTTTACTTCGTCTGCGGCGGCGCTGAAAGCGGCAGCATGGTGCCCGACATGCAGAAGATGGCCGACATCGTCAGGTCAAAAGGTGTAAGCGAGCGAAACTCGCCCGAGGTGGTCGTTAAGGGCGCCCAGCACAACGAGAAACAATGGAACGGCGATTTCCCGGCGTTTTATAAGTGGTTAGCCTCACCCCAAACCCCTCTCCGGTAGAGAGGGGCTTTATAAGCCTTCCCTACAGGGTAGGATTTAGGAGGGGCTTAATCTCCGTCCTGGCTGGTGAAAGTCCATGTTTCGTTGCTGCCCACGGGCAAATTCAGTGCTTCGCCATGGTTTAGCTGCCACCAGAACCGTAATCGGGGCTTCAGGCGATTGCCGATCTCGTTCATCGAGTCTGCATCGTACAAACGGCCGTTTACCATTACATACTTGATCTTTTGACTATTGCGAATATCCTCCAGCGGGTTGTCGTTCAGCACGATCAAATCGGCCAGTTTGCCCTGCTCGAGCGATCCGATTTCCTTTTCCATTCCCAGGTACGATGCCCCGTTAATGGTGGCGCAGCGTATGGCCTGCAGGGGCGTCATGCCGCCCTGGGCCAGCATCCATAGTTCCCAGTGTGCGCCCAGGCCTTGTAATTGCCCGTGGGAGCCAAGATTTACTTTAGTACCCCCGTCGGCGATTTGCTTTACGTATTTCGAAACCTCGATATGACCGTAGTCGCCATATTCAGAGGTGGTCCGCCTCCGCGACCGCGCATCCACCAGGTATTGCGGCGTGAAACTAAGCAGATGCTCATTCTTCCATACATCGGTCCGGTCGTACCAGTAATTCTCGCCGAACTGGCCGCCATAGCAAACGATAAGGGTAGGGGTATAGCCCGACTTGCTGGCATTCCATAGCGCTTTTACGTCCTTGTAGACCGGAACTACCGGAATGTTGTGCTCGATACCGGTATGCCCGTCCAGTATCATGTTCATATCGGTAAAGAATGTGGAACCGCCTTCGGGAACCACTTCCATTTGCAGTTCACGGGCGGCTGCTATGATCTGCTGCCGTTGTTCACGGCGGGGCTGGTTATAGCTTTTAACCGAGAATGCGCCTACGTCCTTCAAACGGCGTATGTTTGATCGCGCATCGTCCAGGCTGTTGATCACCGCTTTAAAATCGCCATCGGCGCCGTACAGGATGGTGCCGGTCGAGTAAACTCTCGGACCGACCATCACGCCGGCCTTCAGCATTTCCGATTGGCTAAATACCATCTCGGTATTGCTCGACGGATCGTGCGCGGTAGTAACGCCGTACGCCAGGTTGGCATAATAATTCCAGTCCTGCTGCGGCGATATGCCGTCGGGGCTGGGGTGCAGGTGGGCGTGTACATCAACGATGCCGGGCATAATGGTTTTGCCGGTTGCGTCGTAAACCAATGCATCCGCCGGTATCTGCACGTCATCCGCTTTTCCTATCGCGGCGATTTTGTTCCTGTCGATGACGATGGTTCCGTTCTGGATCACCTCATCGCCTTTCATTGTGATAATGCGCGCATTTTTAAAGGCAATCTTCCCGTCGGGTACATCGGTTTTCAGCTTCAGGCCGATGTCAATACCGAGTGTATCAACAGCGGGCGTCCTGTCTTTTGCCCCATCTGTAAATGGATAAGCATTTTGTATATCCCGTACAAAGTATTTCGGTCCCAGCGTCCACATCAGCTTTTGGCTGTCCTTGCTCCAATGCAGGTAAGTGCCTGCGTCGCGGGTCAGTTTGTTTAATGGGATTGCTTTATTCGATGCCGACAGGTTCTGCGGGCTGCCGGTGCTTACCATTGGTGTTATGTAGCAATTGAATAATTCAGTAAATGCCATCCATTTACCGTCCGGACTCGGCGCGAACTGCGTAGTGTATTTTGAGGTATACAATGTGCGCTGGTTGGCGCCGGTTGTGTCCATCACGCGGAAGATTTTATTCTCGCCATCCGAACTTTGGTAGTATATTTTAGAATCGTCGGACGAAAATTGCGGATGGATTCCGTTATCGATAACCATTTTCGGTTTGCCGCCTGTAGAAGGCACCATGTAAATACCCGGGTCGGTACCAAAAGAGAAGCCCAATACCTCATTGCCTTCTCCCTTACGATAAACGATCTTATCGCCTTTGTTGGAGAACTTGGGCGAATAATAGAAGCCGCGATCTGCCGTAAGGCGCGTAACGATATGCGTCGTCAGGTCGATACGATTGATAAAGCCTTTCAGTTCATCATTCCAGTCGACGTAGATCAACGACTTGCCATCGGGACTGAAATCAGGTTCGTACTCCATATCGGCTGTGCTATCGATACGGACCGGCACGCTGTCCGGTAAGGCTTTAATGTAAATATGGCCCGCTGCATTAAAGGCCACGCGTTTACCATCGGGTGAGGTAGTTAACTGCCTGATCATTCTCACCGGGAATTCTTCCTGGAAAACTTTTTGCGGAAAATGCAGCGCGTCGGTAATGGTTTGCGTTGTAGTTACTTCGAAAGGTATTTGTGTTGCGTTAAGGGTTGTGATATCCAGGTTCCATATCTTGCCTTTCGCATAGAATATAATGTTCTTACTATCCGGCGTCCAGTTAAAATTGGGATAAACCCCAAATATGGCCCAGGTTTCCTGCTGGTCTTTGGAAAGATCGTCGTACACCGGCCATTCTTCGCCGGTAGCGATGTTGCGCAGGTAAAGCACCGACTTCAGTCGCACGCGTTTTACAAAAGCCAGCAATTTGCCGTCGGGCGATATCTGCGGACGACATGCACCGCCTGCGCCGCCCGTAACTTCTTCGATCTTACCGGTTTCGCGGTTCAGCCGTTTAATAGCATAAATACCTTTGTAAGGATCTTTATTGTATTCAAAATCCGGTCCCGGCGTTACGTCCTCGCTCCAGTAAACATATTTTCCATCAGGCGAAACGATAGGTTCACCCGCATCCTGCTGATCGTTCTTGCGTTTAGTAAGCTGTATACCGTCGCCGCCGTTGATGTTGTACATCCACATTTCGCCGGCCCCAAGCGAGCGCGTTCCGGTAAAATGCTTGCGGGCCACAATGTATTGGCCATCGGGCGTCCAGTACGGGTTGTTCAGCAGCCTGAAGTTTTCTTTGGTGATCGGATGCTTGTTTGTGCCGTCGCTGTTCATCACCCAGATGTTGTCGCCGCCGTCCCGGTCGCTGGTATAGGCTATCATCTTGCCGTCGGGGCTGTAGCGTGGTTGTATCTCCCAGGCTTTGCCCGTTGCCAGCGAAGTAGCCCTGCCGCCCTTGATGGGGATGCTGTAGATATCACCTAACAGATCAAACACGATATTCTGCCCGTCGGGACTCACATCCAGGTCCATCCAGGTGCCTTCATCCGTAGTGATGGTCACTTTTTTTGACGGGCCGGGAGGGTTTTCCACGTTCCATTTTTGAGCGAAAAGTAGTTGTGAGGTTAAGGTGAATACAAACGCAACGAGTAAATGCTTCATAGTCATCTGGTGGTTAATGCCGCGAAGTTAGAAATATTGACGGATTTCGAATTTCGAATGTTCAATTTCGAAATTATCATATAGCTGATTAGCAAATTCGAAATTGTAAATTCGAAACCCGAAATAAAAAATGACGATCCATCAAATCCTTAAACACTATTGGAACTACGATTCCTTCCGGCCTTTACAGGAAGAGATCATCCAGTCGGTTTTGCTGGGCCGTGACACGCTGGCTTTGCTGCCCACCGGCGGTGGCAAATCCATCTGTTTCCAGGTACCGGCCTTGGTTAAGGAGGGTATATGCGTTGTCGTGTCCCCGCTCATCGCCCTGATGAAGGACCAGGTAGAAAACCTAAAGGCCAAAGGCATTGAAGCCGTTGCCATCGTGTCGGGCATGAGCAAGCGCGAGATAGATATCGCCCTGGACAACTGCGTTTACGGCCCGGTAAAATTTTTGTACCTCTCGCCCGAAAGGTTGTTGTCCGAATTGGTTCGCGAGCGCATCAGCTATATGAATGTCAATCTCATTGCGGTCGATGAGGCGCATTGCATATCACAGTGGGGTTACGACTTCAGGCCTCCATACCTGCATATCGCCGATCTGCGGCAATTACACCCCCGAGTGCCTGTACTTGCGCTTACCGCCACGGCGACCGATGACGTGAAGGAAGACATCCAGCAAGAGTTATTATTTAACGAGCCCAACGTCTTTCAGCAAAGTTTTGAACGGAAGAATATCAGTTATGTGGTTCAGCACGACGAGAATAAATTTCGAAAACTGCTGGATGTTCCCCGGGGTGTCAAAGGCAGCGGCATTGTGTATGTGCGCAGCCGGAAGGAAACTGCCGAGATCGCCAAATTTTACAATGAAAATGGTTTTAAGGCCGATTTTTATCATGCCGGCCTGGCTATGGAGCAGCGTTCGTCACGCCAGGAAGACTGGCAAAACAACCGCACGCGCATCATCGTGGCGACCAACGCCTTCGGCATGGGTATCGATAAGCCTGATGTGCGTTTTGTGATCCACAAGGATATGCCCGAAAGCCTGGAGGCCTATTACCAGGAGGCAGGCAGGGCAGGACGCGATGGCCATAAGTCGTACGCGGTGCTGCTTCACACGCCAGCCGACCGCCTGAAAAATGAGAGGAAACTGCTTTCGGCATTCCCATCAGTCAATGAGATCAAACAGGTTTATCACTTGCTTGGCAGTCATTTTCACCTGGCCTACGGAACAGGGCAGGGGTTGAGCTTCGACCTCGACCTGGGCGAATTCTGCTCGCGTTATAAGCTCGACCCAACCAGGACCATCAATGCACTGAAGTTTTTGGAGCAGGACGAATACCTGGCCTTTACCGAAAGCGTTTTCCTGCCGTCGCGGTTTAAATTCGAGGTGTCGAACGAGGAACTGTACCGTTTCCAGATAGCTAATGAAGCCTGGGACCCTTTTATCAAGACCATCCTGCGCTCGTACGGCGGCTCATTCGAGAATTATGTTCGTTTGCGAGAGTTCGATTTGGCGAAACGAAGCAATTTGAGTGTTCAGCAGGTGATCGAAGGGCTGAAGCAACTGCAGCAAATGGGCGTCCTCAATTATTTGCAGCAAACCGATCAGCCGCAGGTTACCTTTATCCAGCCCCGGCGCGATAACAAGGAACTGGTCATCAATAAGCGCTATATCGACGAGCGCAAAATGGTTTATACCCGGAAAATGGAGGCTGTATTTCTTTATGCCGAACACAAAAAATGCCGTAGCCAGATGCTGCTGGCCTATTTCGGCGAAGACCATGCGCCCAAATGCGGTATATGCGATGTTTGCCTGGAAGAAAAACGCAAAAGGAACCTTTCTGAAACCGTGGACGATATTACCGCCGAGATCGTACAGCTTCTAAGCGCCGAAGACATGGATACCGGCGAACTGGTAACCCGCGTGCAGGCCGGCACCGAAAAAGACCGCATCGAAACCATACGCCTGCTGCTCGACGCGGGCAAGATCAAATCGGATGGGGAGAAGTATTATTTGTAAATAAGCATATTTCAATCATCCTAGTTTACGGGGACTATCAGCGACTGTGCAAGGATTATATCTAACGGGTTAATTGTAATATTTGGACTGTTATTATTATTGCTCCAGCCGTCATTTATATCAAAGCCGAGGGAAACGGCGTTCACCTTGTTCGATAGCATAATGGTTACGGACGGCGTAGTTGTTTGCTCCACAATTGTACCGGCCTGGGTATTTGCCTTACTAAATGTTAATACCAGCGTTTCCAGGGGACCTATAACATTATTTGCAGCTATGGGTGACGAGATTATACAGGTTGGTACCGGCTTGCCGCTATTTATCGATTGTATCAGGCCGCACGAATATTCAGAGAAACCAGATAACTCATTTTGGATGGTAAATGAATCACCGGCGCCCGGAACAACATTTGCAGTGCCGTCCTGGAGTATTGTGATCACGCTGCCTAATGGTGCGGCCTGGGTGTTGTAAACTTCAATCACGCCGTTTTTGATCGTTGTTTGCTCGCCGTAGAATATGCCGTAAGGAACTGACCAGTTTAACATGATTGTATTTGCAAATTCTTTAACCGTTGTCCAAAGAGCAATGAGTGCGTTGTTCTGACTGCTTTTAGCCCCTTTAAAAATTTGCAGCGAATAACCGCCTGCATATAATTGTTGTATTGTTTCGTTGTCCAATGAAATGGAAACTTCATAAGTGTTTGGCATTTTTTTTAATCTTTATAGTTTTTACTACTCTTTCCGGGCTTTTCGGCTTCCTCCCTGCGCACCTGTCAAATTGTAAAATACATCGGGTAATGATCAGATAGGATCAGGCCCTGCACTATACCTGTTACCGGTACCCCAAAGTTTTTTGAACAATAGTCGAGTTTTGCGGTTGGCGCAGTAACAGAATAAGTATTGTTGTTGGGCGGGCAAACGGTAAAAGGGGTCAATAGTGTTGAAGGAGCGCGGTTATAGTCGCCTGCGGCTACCCAGAAGTTGCCTGGAGCACCCACCGTGTTGTTTATCGCGGCAAGCAAATTTGCGGCGTCGGGCCCATTCGGGCTAATGGCATGTAACGAGAAAACATAATTAGCGGGATTTATTTGAAAGCCCAGCGCCGGCCTCCATACAGGTGCAACACCGGGCATTACCAACCCACCTCCGACAGGCGGTGTAGTTGATACGATAGCAAGATTGCAACGATTGCCATTAGGGTCGGACTGGTAAAATAAGATATGTTTGTTTGTCCGGTTGGTGCCCCAGGTATAATATTGCAGGTTGACTACGCCATTATAGTTGGGGTTGATGAGACGGGCCGAAGCGGGTACTGCACCACATTCCTGCAGGCAGCAGATGTCAGCGCCGTTCCCAAAAAAATTCATTACGCCGGTGTTCCATTTATTTTCGGTGCTATGGCTTGAGCCTTGCATGTTCCATGTTACGAGTTTCATAGCTTTAATTGTTAAATGAGATGATTAATGATTTGCAGGCCGGTTCTATTTTATATAGTTGTTATACTGGGACCACAACTGACCGGTGATACTTATGGAATTGGGAAGTATCGTTGCATTTGGATCCCCGTTTGTATCCCATGAATTTTGATAGTCAAAAGCAATGGTTACAGGAGTGCTGCTCATCATATTGATTTGCAAAGACGAATTGAGCGTTCTGGTTACTATCCTGCCTGCATCAAATTCCCCCGTTTCAAACACCAGTAAAAGAAGTTCTTTGGGGGCCGCCACGTTTGTTCCTGATCCCATCATTTGCATGGCAGTATAAAGCCGCGGGTTTCCGTTTACAGGTTGTGCGGCACCGCAAATGCGAATGTTGCTGCTGTTATTTACAAATGTGAGTGCGTTAGCATTGCCTCCAATTGTTGAAATACTTGTGCTCCCTGCAGGGCCTATGGACAATACGTTACCGGGTTGTATGGCATTTAATGGCCCGGAGCTGATCATTGTGCCTTTCGTTAAAGGCACACCGGGATATATAAACCCGTAATAATCGTCTGTCCATTGTATTTGAACAGTAGATGAAAAAACATTAGTTGTATACCAAACCGTATTAACAACCGGGGCGCTTGCAGTTATCCCTTTATATACCCTAAGCCAAAATTTACCGGCATACAAGCTTTGTAAGGTTGAATCACTAAGGGTTATAAAAACAGTGTAGGTCGCCATGATTGCAGTTTGAAATGGCGCCGGCTTAACCGGCGCCTGTGAGGTCAGGAACGCGGCACTATGAGTACTGGTGCAAGCGCCAAATTCATTGGGTTAATGGTTACATACGGATCGTTGTTTGTATTAGCCCAACTCGTATTCATGTCGTATGCAACCGTTGCCGTAGGACTGCTGCCTGACAGCAGGATGCTTACGGAAGCGGAAACTGCCTCTTCCACTACAGTGCCGGTAGCAACCTGTGCCGAATCGAACATAAGCACTACGGTTTCATATGGCTCCATCAGATCGCCCTGGTTGCCGTATAACGGAAATGCACAAATAGCGGTGGGTGCATTGCCATTTAACGACTGGGTCATGCCGCACAGCCATTCGTCGTTCTGCAAGCTTACAATATCTATCTGGCCAGCTTGGCCGTTCGCGGTTACAGTTGTGCTTCCGTCAGCATTCAGGGTCATTAAATTGCCCAGATCCATCGGTTTTGCGCTGCTAATGTCCACAACTACTCCGTTAGCAAGAGTTTGATTGTCTACATAACCGCCGTATTGCTCGGTCCAGGTTAATTTAACCGAAGAGCTAAATTCCGTTACCGCAAACCAAAGGGTGGGCTGACCAGTATTGGGGTTGCCTTTTACACCTTTGAAGACTTGTAACGAATAGCCGCCGGCCTTTAACTTGCCTAAAGTGTAATCGTCCAGTGTAACTGTGACAGTATAAGTATTTGCCATTTTTTTAAGTGTTGAATCATGTGTACCTACTCTGTCCAGGCTTTTCGGTATCCGCCTTTGTCGTAGGTTGAAAGCGCTTTCGGGTTCGACAATTCAAAGAAAGAGGAAGCATGGCCCGGATTTGAGAGCAGAATTACCGGGTTGCAGAAAGACGTATTAATACCGGGTAAAGCAGGTATTTTTACCTGCTAAAGCAGTAAAGAAGAAAGGTTTCAGATCTCGAAAATGCCGTTCCGGATGGCGAATACCACCAATCCGGCGGTATTTTTACAGCCGGTTTTAAGCAAAAGGTTAGCCTTGTGCCCGTCCACGGTGCGGCTGCTGATAAACAGCTTTTCCGCTATCTCGGTAGCGTTCAGTTCGCCGCAGATCATTTTAAGGATCTCGGCCTCACGTTTTGAAACGTCGATGTTATTGCCGTGAATGTCCTTAACGGGACGGTTTTTGTAATGAGATGCTTTTTGGATGGCCTGCATTACGCGCAGGTTGATATAGAAGCCCGAATGATATACGGAGTTGATGGCGGTAAATAATTCGCTTTTGTCGCAGTTTTTTACCAAATAACCGCTGGCACCCAGCTCGATCATTTTGGCTATCAGCCTTTCATTGGAATGGATGGATAATACCAACGTTCTTACCGCGGGGTATTGGTCGTGCAATATTTTATAAAGCTCCATGCCGTTAATGCCAGGCATTTCCATGTCCAGTATAGTTATATCGGGCAATTGCTCCATTTGCGACAGTTGCGCCAGGTAATCGGTACCGCTTTCGGCCCCGGCTACCAGCTCATAGTTTGGGTTTGATAATAACAGCGCGGATAAGCTCTGGCGGAATATCTTTTGGTCGTCGACGATGGCTAACCTGATCGCGTGGGGCATGGGCAAGCAAGAAAATATAATAGTATACAAAAATAGGTGTACGTGAAAACACTATAAAAAATACCGTTAAAAAACGGTGCGTAAATATACTGCAAGCAAGTTAGATTTATAGCTGAAAACAGCTCAAACACACCACTTGTAATCGTGTCGAATGGTGTGTTTGTCACATCTTTATCATTATCACTTTTATGGAAACAGCAACAATAAAGGCTGGGCGCGTACTGCAAACAAATATCGCAGTTTAGCCGACAGGAACTATGACATTGCTTCGGAGATACTTGACACAGCTATAGAAAGTGTGTTATGCACTTACTTTTTTCAATAACAATAAATCAACCATTTCCTCAAGACTTTAATCACTTTTTAACTTAAAAATTTATGGAAGAAACAAGTACTATCCAGGACAGCACCCCAAAAGAATCCGGTGCCATAAGCCTCGAACTTGCGAAGATCAGGGTCACCAGGTGGCTAAACGCTATAACTAACCTGCCAAGCTATAACGGTAATCCGCTAACCATACCCCGCGCTATCATGATCTCTTTTGACGACATTAATGATATCATAGCAAAATATCCGGAGAAAGACCTTAAAGGTATCAGGCTGTATTTCGGGCTAGCCGGCGAAGACAACCCCGGGCCGGCCAATATAACTGACCTGCGGGGCATGGCAGTGCCGGTTTTTTATGCGGATAAATATAAGCATCATGCCGACCTGATAATTACCGGGCTTCCGTCAAACCCTAATGATACATCAATTTATGATTTTACAACGCCATGTCCTGCTTACTGCGACGTTCAAAGTGAATTATACGTTCCAGTTTCCGGCTCCTAGCAATAGGAGATAAATTTCCATGAAATACATATATGAAGGTGTTGTGGTACCCACTTCTGTGATTCTTCCAATAAGTATAGGATTGATTATAGGGTATAAACGTAATTACTTAAAGGTAATTTTCTTTTATTTAGTATTTGCCGGAATTATTGATGTGGTTGAGGAAATTATCGGAGCTTACCATGTCAATAATCTACCCTTGTTGCATTTTTATACAATAATTGAATTTCTTTTCATGATGGGCTTTTTTCAAACGATAATTACTGAAATCCTGATTCGAAAATTGATCAGGATGTTGATATTCCTATTTCCACTTTTAGCTATACTTAACTTCATTTTTTTTCAAAGTATTTACAAATATAATTCATACCCCAGGCCGATAGCAGCGTTGATTATCATCGGGCTATGCATCACTTATTTTTTTAAACGGAACGAACCAGACGACCAAACTTCGTGGACAAACGATCCGCTAAACTGGATGGTTTCAGGATTGCTTGTCTATTTTGGAAGCTCATTATTCCATTTTGCGTTTCTGAACATTGTTTATGAGCATGCCAGCTTAAACCTTTATTTCATTCTCGGTGCCATCCACGCCACCCTTGTGATGATAATGTACCTCTTATTTGCTGTCGGTTTTTTATATGCCAAAAACCAGCGATAACCTCTTCATTTTGCTGCTCATCAGCATCTGCGGGGTATTTATGCTTATTGTATCCTTTATTCTTCTGCAAATCCGCGCGCAAAACAAACTGCTGCGCCAAAAGCGCAAACTGGCCGAGGCCGAAACCCAGTATCAGAAAGATCTGCTGCACTCGGTCATCCTGTCGCAGGAAGACGACCGCAGGCGAATCGGCCAAAACCTGCACGATGATGTAGGGGGCTCCCTGGCCGTATTAAGGATATTGCTGAGGAAACACGAAGATCAGACCGCCGGGCAGGATGATGCACGGGTTGTGCTGATAGACAGGATCATAGAAAATGTGCGGAACGTAGCGCACAGCCTTTCACCGCAATACCTGCCTGTGCTCGACTTGTGGGAAGTGGTAGAGGAATTATGCGAAAACCTGAACAGATCGGGCAAGCCGCGGGTTGAGTTCACTTATACCGAAAGCGTCCGTTCGAACCAATGGGACAAAGACCTGTCGCTGGCAGTCTTCAGGGTATTGCAGGAACTGATCAGCAATACCATCAAACATGCCGAGGCAGGGCTCATTACTTTGAATTTTGATACCAGGGACGATCTGTTGCTGATAGACTACCGGGACGATGGTAAAGGGGTGGCCCCGGGTGTTGCCAGGAAAGGCATGGGATTGAACAATATTGTCAGCCGTCTGCAAATGCATAACGCTACCTGGCAAATGGATTCCCAAAAGGGCAAGGGATATCATTTCGGCATTGCCATCCCAGTCAAAAAGTAGACATAGGGGGGCCAATCACCCGATGCCGCCCGTCAATTGCTCGATTTTTCACCGACACAAAATGGCCGTTCGCCGAAGAAAACCTGCCATACATCTAATAGTCGGGTTTGCGGTGTAACGTTATTTCGGGGGATACGTCTTATGGATGTATTTAAAAACAAGAAAATATAAACAACAGACGATCAAAAGATTAAAGATATGAAAACTGCAATTTTAACACTCGCAACTATCGCAGCCCTGGTTATTGGCGCAGGGACAAAAAGCATCGCAGCCGACAAAAGCGCTGCCAAAAACGACGAAGTAAGCACCGTGCTTACCGACGTTACCCGCATCAGCAAGATCGAAGTACATGGCAACGTCGAGCTGTTCGTATCGAACGACGACAACGACCAGGTAAAGGTTTACAACCGCTACTATTCAGAAAGCGCCCTGGTGCAAAGCCGCAACGGCGTACTGCGCATCTCGTCATACGCTCCGCAAAAATTAGTGGTATGGGTAAAGGCATCCGACCTGCGCGCCATCACCGCTTATGATAACGCCGAAGTAAAATCGGTTGGCAGGTTCTCGCAGATCGACCTGGATGTTACGCTGCACAACAACGCCTCGGCTAATTTAAACCTCGACGCCTTCAGCGCCAAAGTTACCGTAGCCGACCGCGCTAAAGCCAACCTGAGCGGTACTACCCAGGAATTGACCCTGAACCGCGACGTAACCAGCAGCGTGAACAAGTATAGCCTGGTTGCCGCTAACGAAAGCGACAGCGCCAATATCCCCGCCGGCGACGATATGGTAACCCTGTAAGCACTTGTAAAAGTTCATCATATATTCTAAAGAAAGCTGCCTTGATTGAAGGCGGCTTTTTTGTTTACAGCCATGGACTATGGCCCAAAATGTACCACATTTGCACCGTTTTGGAGCGCTTTTGAACCCATTTGGAGCACTTCGGAGCTTTTTAGGAACACTTTTGAGCCGCTGCGTTTAGTGCAGGTGGCTAATTTGCAGCAGACTAAGTGAAAAATTGAGCCATTTTTTACTTTTTTTAAAGCAGTATTTCGCCGGCCGGCGGCTGATTTCAAGGAACAGGCTTAACTATAAATATACACAAAATTTGGATGAAATACAATTTATCCCTGGGTCGCTCAGTCCTGGTCCCGCTATTCCTCATCCGTGTCGTCCGGGTATTTTTTCAGGAAGTCTTTGGTATCCATGTCTTCGACCGAGAGCACTTTTTTACCTGCTTCAAATTTTTCGAAGCTGTCGATCCAGTCCGACTGCTGAATACTCATCCTTGGCTGGGCTATAGGATCGCTATACCAGTACTCATAGACCATTCTGCCGGCTGCCGCGCCGGTTTCATCATATTCCGTTTTTGTGATGATAAATGCTCCGCTCCGCCTGTCGTCCCTTTTCTTTTTCCACCGGTAGGTGATCTTTTTCGATCCGTTATCATAATACTCGTCGCGGTATGTTTTGGTTTGGATGGTCTTTAACTGCCCGCCGGGATAATACGCTTTGATCCTTTCGATATGTTTTACTGTGGACTTGTCCCTTTTGATACCCCCGTTTGGGTAAAAATCTTTTTCCCAGGTATCCTGGTAGATCATAAAAGATTTAT
>DASZVE010000042.1:0-8111 GCA_035547095.1 Mucilaginibacter sp. | reverse complement strand
ATTCCCGACTATTTCAGCAGCATCGAGGAATACGACCGCTACATTAAGCTCCTGGTTAAAACCAACTGCATCGATAACGCCAAAAAAATATGGTGGGACATACGCGTACACCCATTTTTCGAGACGATCGAATTCAGGATATGCGATTGCCCCATGCTGATCGACGAGACGATGGCTTTCGTGGCGCTGTTCCAGGCCCTATGCGCTAAGCTGTACAAGCTACGCCAGCAAAACATGGCTTTTATTACGTATAACCGGGCATTGATCAACGAGAACAAATGGCGCGCTGCGCGGTATGGCATCGACGGGAAAATGATCGATTTTGGCAAGGAAATGGAGGTGAATACGCGCTCTTTGGTACTTGAATTGCTTGATTTTGTAGACGATGTGGTTGACGAGCTCGGTTGCCGCGATGACCTGCAATATGTACACAAAATATTGGAGCATGGCACCGGCGCCGACCGGCAATTAGCCGTTTACGAGCAAAATAATAACTTTGCCGACGTGGTGGATTACATTACTACGCAGACTTTAAAAGGAATATAGAATAGATGTGTGATATGAGATGTGAGTATTGGGATTTAGGTCGTTTCACTTTATCTCATATTTCACGTCTCATATCTCACATCTCAAAAATGAAATGATGGTAGATAAGCCAGGAATAAAAGTAGCCATATTAGATCTGTATGACGGCATAGCCAACGAGGGCATGCGCGGTTTCCAGGATGTGTTGAAGAGATACAGAGCAAAATACCAACTAAACCTGGACTACGCCATTTTTGATGTACGCCGCAGGTGCGAAGTGCCCGAATATGATGATTTTGATATTTACATCATAAGCGGCGGCCCCGGCAGCCCGTTGGACACAGAAGGTACCGAATGGGAAAAGAAATATTTTAAGCTGATCGATAAGCTGGAGGATCATAACCTGTCGAACACCGCGCAAAAGAAGCACGCTTTCTTTGTATGCCACTCGTTCCAGCTCATGTGCCGCAAATATGGCCTGGGGGACATTAACCTGCGTCGCTCGCCGTCGTTCGGTGTTCTGCCTGTTCATTTAACAACGGACGGACGAACAGACCAGGTCTTTGACAACATGAACGATCCATTCTACACCGTCGACTCTCGCAGCTGGCAGGTCATCAATCCAAATCACAGACGCTTTGAAGAGTTGGGCATGCAATTGCTGGCTATTGAAAAGGAAAGACCGCATATCGACCTGCCGCGTGCGATGATGGCGATACGTTTCAGCGAATACTTTATTTCAACACAATTCCATCCTGAAGCCGACGCGCAGGGCATGAAGAACTGGCTGAGCAAGGAAGAAAAGAAGCATGAAGTAGTGAACGAGCACGGCGTAGCCAAATACAACGAAATGCTTGAACGCTTAGACGACCCGGATAAAATAGCGCACACACAGGCAACCATTATACCAAATTTTCTCGACCAGGCGGTTTTGAGCTGGCAAGAAGCGTAAACAGTTTAAGCCATGGACCCATCAGCCCGGAAAGCATATAACAATAACTTTACTCCTGAAAAGTATCAGCATTTTTTACGGTCTCTGAATGCGGGGCTGAAAAAGCCGATCGAATTCCGGGTTGCCGAAACACCCGTTTTCCTGACTAATGATTTCCGCGATAAGTTATTGGCCGCTGGCGAAGATGTTATCAATGTCATCCTTCAGCCTGATTTTAAAGAATTAACCCAAAGGGCAATTCCTGAAAAATGGAATGTCGCTAATGAGAATGACCATCCGCATTTTATAGCACTTGATTTTGGCGTGTGCAAAGACGCATCTGGCAATATCGTACCTAAGCTGATCGAGCTACAGGGTTTTCCGTCATTGTATGGCTTCCAGGTTTATTTAAGTGAAGCCTACTGGAATGTGTTCGATATTTTTGACGAATGGACGATCTATTTCAACCGCCTCAACAGGTCGAAATACCTTGACCTGCTCAGGAAAACCATAGTCGGTCCCTATCACCCCGAAGAAGTGGTTTTGATGGACGTGAACGCCCATGAGCAAAAAACGGCCGTCGATTTCCAGATAACGAGTCATTATCTTGGCATACCGGTAATAGCATTGGATGAGCTGATCGAGCAAAACGGAAAACTGTTTTATGAACATCGGGGCAGTTATAAACCCATTAAGCGCATTTATAACCGGCTGATATTTGACGAGATAGAAAACGACCCGAATATTTTCGACAAGGTGGTTGACATACGCAAACCACTGGATGTGGAATGGGTAACCCATCCAAATTGGTTCTATCGCATCAGTAAGTTTACGATGCCTTTTTTAAAAGGCGATTACGTTCCAAAAACGGCTTTTTTGAATGAATTGCGTACTGTTCCTGACGACCTTGAAAATTATGTATTGAAGCCGCTCTTCTCATTTGCCGGCCAGGGTGTTATCATCGATGTAAAACGCGAAAACATCGAAAATATCAAAGACCCTGAAAACTGGATATTGCAGGAAAAAGTAAACTATGAACCGGTTTTACAGTCGCCGGATGGCGGAGTGAAGGTCGAAATACGGCTGCTATACCTTTGGCCGGACGGCGATTCTAAACCTACGCTTGCCATAAACCTTGCACGGCTGAGCAAGGGAAAAATGATAGGGGTACGCTATAACAAGGACTTTGACTGGGTGGGTGGCACTGTAGCCTTCATGCGAAAGTAAAACCTTATACTAATACGCTTGTATATTCGTATATAAAGTATTAAATGTATTAGCTTTGCGACATGAATGTTCAGATAATTGCGGTGATATTGCTTTTTGTTGCAGCGCTTGTTTATTTGGGCTGGAAGGGGTACAAAAGCCTGACCACTAAAAAAAGCTGCGGCGAGAACTGCAAGTGCGGGATCGACTTTTCAAACATAGAGCCATCTAAAACAGGTAAATAGCTTCATCGGAAACCCAAACCAATTATATTTTTATAGAATATTAGATTCTAATGGCCCAAAAACAGGTTTTTCAAGCTGAGACGCCAGGCAGATGGGTGCGCTTTAAATGGCTTAGCCGTATTATTTTGATTGTTTTGGCTGCGGCTGTTGTGGCCGCGGCGGTAACGGTTACGTCCAAGCAGTACCCAACGCTGCCAAATTTAAATCCCGCTCCCAAAAAGCTGTCGAAGGAAGAACTTGAGCAGTTAAAACGTTCGACCAAATTCAGGGCCTTTAAACTTGATACGGAAAAAATAGGCGTACTGCGACGCCGGTTAAAACAACACCAGCTTAAACATCCGAACAATAAAGATCGAATTAATGCCGGTTTCTACCGCGCATGGGAACCGCAGGCCTACACGTCCCTGGTCGATCACATTGCCAGGCTGGATATGGTGGTGAGTGAGGGATTTACGGTTACACCAAATGCCGACACGATAACGGCCAAAATCGACACCGGCCTTATCAACCTGGATAAAAAATACAAAAAACCCGTATTAATATCGCTTACCAACTATATCAATTACGACGCTACGCATGGCGGCTTTGATACGAAGGATATTTACCGGATCATTAAAAGTAAAGAACTCCGCGCCACGTTTATTAATAGCGTAGTTACGCAACTGGCTAAGTACCATTTCCAGGGAGTGCACCTTGAATTGGAAAATATTACAGATCGTTACGATAAGAATTTCGTGGCCCTTGAGAGGGAGTTTTATGAAACACTGCACCCGCTGGGCTACCTGGTCGCGAGCAGCGCCTGGCCGGAGGATGATCAGTATGATGTAACCAAGTTACAGCATTACAACGACTATCTTTTTGTAATGGCCATTGACGAGCATACCGACGATAGCAATCCCGGCGACTTGTCAAACCAGCGCTGGGTTGAAGAAGTGCTTGATAGCGTTTGTTCGAAAATTCCCAGCGAAAAGGTGATCCTTACTGTCGAGGGCGGCGGGTATGACTGGCCCGAAAGCAGCACTGGCAAGCCGATCAGCTACCAGCAAGCCATAAGCTTCGCGCAGGAAAACCATAGCCCGATCACCTACGACCCCGTTTCGGCTAATCTGCATTATACTTATTACGACCTTGACAGCCTGGAGCATACGGTTTATTTTACAGATGCTGCTACCAATTTCAATATTATCCGAATGGCCGACGACTGGGCGACCGGCGGCGTGGCCCTTTGGCGCCTGGGTGCGGAAGACCCCAGGCTATGGTCGTTTTTCCAGAAGAACTTGTCGATCGATTCGCTAAGAAAGACAGGGGTCGATATTAAAAGACTGCAAACCGTGGGTTTAAATAACCGCATCGATTACGCGGGCGACGGCGAGGTACTTGACCTGGTAACCACCCCGACGACAGGGCAAATCGACGTTAGCATGGATACCGTGCATTACACCATCACTAACCAGCGCTACATCAAGTTGCCGACCAAGTATGTTATCAGGCGTTACGGCTACGCTCCGGGCAAAATTGTACTGACTTTTGATGACGGCCCCGACCCGGATTACACACCACGCATCCTTGATATTTTAAAGCGGGAACATGTACCTGCTGCGTTCTTCGTGGTCGGCTCGATGGCGGAGAAAAATGTGTCCATTCTCCGGAGGGAATACGAGGAAGGCTATGAAATAGGTAACCATACCTTCTTTCACCCCGATATTTCGGCTATCAGTATACAGCGCGTTAACCTTGAGTTGAATGCAACGCGTAAGCTTATCGAATCCGTAACGGGCAGAAGCACCATCTTGTTCAGGCCGCCTTTTAACGCTGATGCAGAGCCGCAAACCTTGGCAGAAGTAATACCTGTGGCCGAAAGCCGGAAACAAAGCTATATCACAATCGGCGAATCGATCGATCCCTGGGATTGGCAGCCAGGGGTAACCGCCGACAGCATCATAGCGCGTACTATCAGGCAAAAAGACAACGGGTCGATGCTCCTGCTTCATGACGCGGGCGGAGATACACGCGAAGAGACGGTAAAAGCATTGCCTGTCATCATACACTTCTTTAAAAGTCACGGCTATAAGTTTACAACGATAGCCGATGTGCTGGGCAAGACCAGGGCGGAGCTGATGCCGCCTATCAGAGACGATGCCAACAGTGGCGTGATGGGTACGCTGTATGATATTTTTATCCAGGGATTTTTCTACGGCAATTGGTTTATGCTTTACTTGTTCCTGTCGGCCATATTTCTGGCGATAGGGCGTATCGTATTGATTGGGATATTGGCATTAAGGCAATATCTTGAGGATAAAAAAGAAAAAGGCCTGTTGCTAAAAGCCGAAGACCTCCCGCCGGTGAGCATTATCGTTCCTGCTTACAACGAGGAAATTACAGCCGTAAAGACCATTCAAAGCCTTTTGCAACTTGAATATCCGAAATTTGAGATCATTTTCGTTGACGACGGATCCAAAGACAAAACCTACGAGCTGGTAAGCTCTTTATACAACGATGATCCGGTTGTAAAGGTGCTGACGAAGCCTAACGGCGGAAAGGCATCAGCACTGAATTTTGGCATAAGCCATGCAAACTACGATTACGCAGTCTGCATAGATGCTGATACACAACTCAATAAAGACGCGATCTATCACTTGATGACTTATTTTACCGATAAGGAAATAGGTGCGGTGGCAGGTACCGTGAAGGTGGGCAACGAAAATAACTTCATTACCATCTGGCAGTCTATTGAATACATAACCGCCCAGAATATGGACCGCCGGGCTTTCGATCTGATCAACAGCATTACCGTTGTGCCGGGGGCGATCGGAGCTTTTCGCAAGTCGGCCATTTTTAAAGCCGGGGGATTTACATCAGATACGCTGGCAGAAGACTGCGATCTGACCATGCGAATATTAAAGCAAGGATACATTATCCGTAACTGCGCCGAAGCGGTAGCTTATACGGAAGCCCCTGAAACCTTGAATGCTTTATTAAAACAGCGTTTCCGCTGGAGTTTTGGCGTCATCCAAAGTTTTTGGAAGAACAGGGACGCACTTTTTAACGGTAAATACAAATTTTTTGGCATGGTGGGCATGCCCAATATCCTGATATTCCAGATCATCCTGCCGCTTTTCTCGCCACTGGCCGACCTGATGATGGTCATCGGTTTATTTGGGGATAAGCCATTAAAAATTCTTATCTATTACGTGGCCTTTGTGCTCATTGATTTTCTTGTGTCCATTATGGCCTTCAGGATGGAAAAAGAAAAATATGGCAAACTGTTATACATCATCCCCCAGCGGTTTATCTGGCGCCAATTGATGTATTACGTTTTGTTCAAATCGATCCGCAAGGCGTTAAAGGGCGAGTTGAGCGGCTGGGGCGTGCTGAAACGCACAGGCAACGTAAAGCTCAAACCAAAAGCAGGATCTTAAGCCGGCGTCTTTTCTATCAGGCAAACTGCGTAAGCGACGACACCTTCCTGCCGGCCAACAAAGCCGAGCTTTTCATTTGTAGTAGCCTTTACCGAAATGTCTTCGTCGGTAATCCCCGCTGCCTTAGCTATATTGGCCTTCATTGCCGGAACGTGCGGGTTAATTTTCGGCTCCTCGAGACAAACCATCGCATCGATATTACCGACGCCCCAGCCGTTCTCATTCAGCAGGCGAACAACTTGCTGCAAAAGCACGAGGCTGCTGATACCTTTCCATCGTTCGTCTGTATTGGGGAAATGATACCCGATATCACGCAGGTTTGCCGCGCCGAGGAGCGCATCGCAAATGGAATGAAGCAATACGTCGGCATCCGAATGGCCGAAAGCCCCTGAATGATGATCGAGGATAACACCACCCAGAATAAAGGGGTGCCCGGCCTTTAGCTGATGAACGTCAAAGCCAAAACCTACTCTTATTTTAGTCATTATTGTCTCTTGGTCGCACCAAAGTTAGCCATTATTGTAAAACGAAGGGTATTGGCTAATGGGCTGTTTTGCTGGCTGGCAGCTATATAAGAGAAATCGAATGCATAAATATCGTACCTGAAACCTGTGCCGATTGTAAAATAATGCAAACCGCCTTTATTAGGGTTCTGGTAAAAATAGCCGGCCCTTAATGCAAAAGCGTGATTATACCAGTATTCAATACCCGGCGAAATACTGATCTCCTGCATTTCCTCGCTTAAGCCATTTGGCGCGTCGGTAAAAGAAGCAAAAATGCCTGCCGGTACTGAAATGTTGTCGCTTTGACCCTTTATTATATTGCCCTGGCTGTCTACGATAGGCGGTGTGGGCACAAGCAGCTTATTCAGGTCGACCGTAAAGGTTAGCTCGTTAAACTCATCGAGCTTAAAGGTATTGGCCGCCCCCAATTTCCAGTTGGTTGGCAGGAAATACTTCGTACCGTTATCGGTATAACTGATCTTGGTACCAATATTTGAAATATTGGACCCGATCGAAAATATGGCGTCATTACCAAACTCCTGCAATTGCTTCGTGTAGTACAGCGATACATCGGCAGCGCCGGCGTTGCCTGCCTTAATCTGCTGGCCCGAAAGGAAAGCACCGTTGGCAAGGCTTGAGTGTATATAGCGCAAGGTTAAGCCCAGTGAAAAACCATCGCCAAATTTACGCGCTAATGAACAATCGACCGAAAATTCGTTTGGTGTATAGGTGCCTTCATCATTTTGATTCTGGTCGGTCAGCGTAATCGATCCCAGGTTAAAGTAACGAAGCGAAGCGCCGATGGTATTCCTGTCGTCGACCTGGTGCGCATAGCTCAAATAGGAAAGGCTCACATCCGGTACCAAATTGCGCAGCCATGGACTATATGAAAGAGAAAAATCGTTATCACCGTTCAGGAAGGCAAGCTTAGCAGGGTTCCAGAAGCTCGCATTGACATCGGGCGAGGTCGCAACCCCTGCATCTCCCATAGCTCCCGAACGCGAGTCGGGCGAGATCAGCAAAAAGGGAACTGCCGTCGGTATTGCGCTCGAACTGCTTCCGTTGGTATTGGTACCGCCCGGCCCTAAAGTCTGTGCCAGGGCAGCCGAGGGTAATAAAAAATAAATGTATAAGAAAAATTTGCTTGCTTTCAGGTTTAAAAATTTCATTATTGCAATTTAGCGTAAATATTCAAAATATCTGTTTTCAGTAGCTTCATTTAACCCAAAACAAAACTCAGACTATCTGGCATTTGTTAATTCACTTAAAAAAACGAGATTGT
>DASZVE010000041.1:0-217381 GCA_035547095.1 Mucilaginibacter sp. | reverse complement strand
CGGTATTGCACGGGGCTCCAGCGCAGGCCGGCCGTTTCGACGCCGAATTGCGCGCCGTGTGTATGACCGGCCAGCGTAAGGTGTATTTTGGTGGGATGATAACGCACTTTTTCTTCCCAATGCGTAGGGTCGTGCGATAGCAGTATCTTGAAAGCATCCTTGCCGACTCCCTGCAGCGCCTGGTCAAGGTCGCCCAACTGTATAAAGCCCCTGCCCCAGTTCTGCACGCCGATAAGGCTTATCTTTTGCCCGTTTTTTTCAATCTCTGCGTTTTCATTAAGTAATAGCCGGTATTCCAGCTTCTGATGCTGCTGCTTTACTTTTTCAAGGTTGGCGGCCTTCGCTTCGGGTGTGTCCCAATGAACATAGTCGCCGTAATCGTGGTTGCCCAATATAGAAAACTGTCCATGCGGCGCTTTAAGCTGCCTGAACTGTTCGATATACGGCTCTATTTCCCAGGCGGCGTTGTTCACCAGGTCGCCGGTAAATACAAACAGGTCGCTTTTCTGCGCTTTGGCCAGTTCGATGCCTTTCCTCACGCCCTCGTCGTTGTCAAAGCTGCCCGAGTGAATATCCGACACCTGCGTAATGGTAAACCCGTCGAAAGCTTCGGGAAGATCGTCAAAATAGAACGTTTCGCGGTGAAGCCTGAAATCGTACTTGCCTCGGGTCATCCCATATAAAAAGCCGCCGACCGAAACCGAAGCGGCGGCCACCGCAATGTCGCTGATAAACTTTCGCCTGGCGGGGAAAAAAGGATCACCCTTTTTCCGCTTGTGAATAAGGTTGTCCCCTATGCCATAAAAGAACCGGCCAAGGTCGCCCACAAACAAAATGATACAAAAAATAAGCTTGGAAATAAACAACACCAGGAAAAGGCTCAGCACCCACTCGTGAAAAGGCCGCATGCCCCGGGCGGTACTGAAACTGCCTATACCCAAAAAGAATACTAAGATGACGCCGATCGAGACCGTAAGATATCCCCACAACACCCCGAGCCGCAACCGGCGCGAATGCCAGCCGGCCGTGAACGTTTTTAACCCGCTGAACACGTACCAGTCGAGCAACAGGCTGACAATCGTGATGAATAAAAAAATCCTGAAAAAAAAGCCACTGTGCATTAAAACGGCGTTTGTTTGCATGCAAGTTATAAAAGCGGGGGTAATTAAAATGTAAAATCGCTTTTTATTCCCGAAAATATCTCTATCTTAAACGAGCTTTTTCTTTGCAAAACCGGTTACAAAAATCTGAAGAGTGAAAAGGATCATTAGTTATGGGTGGATGCTGACGGCGATGCTCGCCTTCGGTTGCCGGAAAGACTCTCAAAATTCGAAGATATACCTGCTCGACCGCGCCATAACCGATACCCGAGAGAACGGCGGCGGTTTGGACACCACTTATTTTACCTATGACGACCACGACCGGGTTATTTCTGTTACCGACGGAATAGCGCCGCATAAACTCACGTTTAGGATTACCGCCTTTGACGGCCAGAACCGGGTATTGCACGGCCAGAAGCTCGACAATAACGGCAACCCGGTCACCCAGTACGACTTTTTCTACGGCCCCGATACCACCGGCTATTTTTTTTACGCGCCGTCACGCGTCATTGCCGATACCTCGTACATTACGTTCAACGGCGATCACCAGGTATCGCGGATCGCTTCAAAGCATTCGGGATCTGAAACTTACGCGTACGATAACCGGGGGAATATTGTGTTAACCGAGTCGTATAACGCCGACGGTTCGATCAATATCGTCAACGACGGCGCCTACGAGTACGATACGATGAAAAACCCGCTTTCGTCCACATCGCGCAATAACCTGTTCCTGATGTATATCATCTTCCTGAACAACCCCACTACGCTCATCAACAATGTGAGCGATAAGAACGGCTATAAATACACCTACACCTATAATGCTGATGGCTTTCCCGTCAGCGGTTCGGTAAATTATTTTTATTACCAAACTTATTTTACTTATTTGTACAAACTCAGATAATCTGCTATGCTAAAAAATGCCCTCCTGCTTCTGACGGGCCTGGCGCTAACACCGCTATCCCATGCCCAAACCAAACACGACACCGTATTTTTTGAAGACTTTAACGAAAACAGCCTCGACCGCAGCAAGTGGAAGGTGGAGGTGACCGGCAATACGGTAAACGACGAGCAGCAGGCTTATGTCGATTCGTCGTCGGTGCTTTACCTGGTAAAGGGCCGCGCCGCGGAAGGCGCCCGCAACGGCGCGCTGGTTATCAAAGCGCTGTGGCACCCCGGCTATACCAGCAAGGAGGGCAAAAAGTACGATTTCCTGTCGGGCCGGATCAATACCAGCCATAAAATGCAATTTACTTACGGGACGGCTTCGTGCCGGATGAAAATAGCCTCGGGCGCCGGTATGTGGCCCGCCTTCTGGGCGCTGGGTAACGGCAACTGGCCCGACTGCGGCGAGATTGACATGATGGAAACCGTAGGCGATTCAAGCTGGATCAGTAATGCCATGCACGGTCCTAATTATTTCGGCAATACGCCCCTCGCCTACCGTTACCACTTCCCGCATAACGAAAACGTGGAGCAGTGGCACGTCTATTCGGTCGACTGGACACCTGATAAAATGGTTTTTAAAACCGACGGCGTGGTTACCTACACCGTAACCAAAGCGATGGTGGAAAAATACGGCCGCTGGGCCTTTGACAATCCTAAATTCATTATCCTGAACTTTGCGTTGGGCGGCGGATACCCCAACGGCGTCAACAAGATCACCTCGCCTTATTTCGGCATATCGCAAGCCACGGTCGACAAGATCAAGGCCGGTAAAGCCAAAGTACTGGTGGATTGGGTGCTGGTGACGAGGGCGCAGTGATTAGTGGTTGGTGGTTGGTGATTAGTGATTTGGAAATTGGGCGATACTGACCGGAGAAGCGGAGTGTCTCTCGTTTAGGGGCATGTTTTTCAATTCACGGGAATCAAGGTAATACTTCGGCGCTTGCGCGTGTCAATGATCGTCCCTACTGTCAGGATCCCTGTCGCCCTTGTGGCCGTGATCGCCTTTATGGTCGCGGTCACGATCTCGTTTGTGGTGCTCGTTGTAATTCGGACGAAATATCGAATCCCATACATCGCAGCCCGATGCCGATAATGTTATGGCCAGCAAAAAGGCCATCGCTTTTAAGCTTAGACGTTTCATAACTACTCATTTAAAAGAAGATAGAGATAAATGTATCTCTTTTGCCCGCAGCGGAAAATGATGACGGTCACGGTAAAAATATCGCAGCATGCTGCACATTACGCTTGCCGCCACAGGCGACAAACAAAAAATCCCGCTCGGCGCGGGATTTTAACTATGGCTCATTTAATTAGTGATAGTCGTGGTATTCGTGATCGTGGTCGTCATGATCGCGGTAGTGATCATGATCCCAATGATGATGTCGCTCACGGTATTCAACCGTACAGCTCGAAACAGCCGATGCAAATATCAGCACGGCTATCAGCCTTATGATGTACTTTTTCATAACGTGTTTTTTTATAGCAGATATAAAAATATAACATACTGAACGTGAAATTGTTTAATTGAACTTGAACCGCGCTGCAATGGTGGGGTATACCTGCAGCAGGTTATCGGCTATGAGCACATGGTAGTACATATTGATCTTGGAACCTAATGCAAAGCCGTTGTGTATCTTAAACCAAATTTGCGGCTCGCCAAAAAAGCTGACCTGTTTACCCTTTAAACCGGCGGTATAAGCATCGCCCAGGTTGCGGTTAAGCGTGTACAGGTTAATGTCGCCGCTGAACTCGAATTTGTAGTTCCAGAAACCATGGCCCCAGTAAAGTGAATATAATACATCGTTGCTCGGCCGTTTAAAGGCATTGTAAGCGTAGGACAGCGAAGTGCTGAACCAGCCGCCCTCCCATTGAAAGGGATAAACCGCTCCAAGTGAAAAGGCGTTGGTGATATAATAGCCGTATGAGCCAGGCTCGGCGATGCCCATGCCGCCGCTATACTGTAGTTGTGCATATATCTTTGGGTGCCAAAGCTTAAACGAGCGCGATACCTGGGTATAAAATTTGCCCGCGTTGTGGTTAGCGCCCTGGAGGTCGTCCTCGGTCTTGATGAAAAAAGAGCCCAGGGTATCCATCGATTTAAAATATTCAAAGTAGATGGTCGGGAAGTTTTGTGGATTGTGCTTCGGGTCGAGGCTATGCCTGGGATCAAAATGCAACTGCAGGGTTTGTGCGCAGGCCAGGGCCGAAAACGAGATGAGAATTAATGATAACGCTTGCGTTTTTCTTTTAAAATTTACGATTGCCATATGTTGAACAAGCCGCTTTGTTTGGCTTTTTGTAAATATCTTTAGGCGCATATTTTTCGGGCGTAACTGCTGCGGAAATGTGGCGTAATTGTATTACCCGGGGATCTAAATGACTGAAAGCGACACATCGGCATTCAAAGTTTTGTTCGGCGAGGCATATTCGAAATGCTTCGGCAGGGCTATGGAGGACGTGATGTCCGAAACGGAAAGCAGGTTGTTTTGCAGCAGGGTGCTCGATCAGACAGGACTTTCCATCGGCTGGAAAAGCGTCAAAAATTATTCGCTGTTCGTGATGGGCAGCCAATCGGCAAAGAGCGAAAATCCTTCGGTCGCCACGCTGGATACGCTTGCCAGGTACGTGCTTGGCGCACCGTATACAACCGAACTTAAAAGGAAGGCCGAAGAGTATCATTTTCCGTGGTGGTTCATGTACCTCGAAGAATTCGGCCAGGCACCGCCCGAAACGGTCAACCAGGTCAAAGTAGCGATCCTGGCGATCACCACGCTGGCCATGTTTATAGTGTTTGGCTACTGCCTTTACTACTACAGTAACTATATGGCGCCGGTGTTTTCGGATAATTTTCATCATCTCGCGCCGGCCTCGCTCGAGGCCAAAGGTTGGTTTGTACAAGCCCCCGACGGCACTTACTGGAACAAGCGATCGTCGACGCCGGGACAGCTTACCCTGTACACGCTGAAGGGCGACAACTGGCCCGACCCGTCCAACCGGCAGGGCATCAAAAATCTGCTTTTAAGAAAAATCCCGTTCGATTGTTTTACGGCAGAGGTACACCTGGGCGGTTTCATTCCGAGCGAAGAGTGGCAGCAGGCCGGTATCTTGCTGCTGGAAGACACTACGCTCACCGGTAAAAGCATCCGGCTTTCAATTGCTTATAACGATTATTTCGGCGGCTTCAGCAAACCGAAAGAAATACTGGTGCAGGCGATCACGTCGCTTGGAAAGGGCTTTAATAAACCCGAAGAAATAGCGCACAAAACCATCGCTTTCGCCGATAGCCTGAAAAAATATCCCGACCAGGCCAAAATGCTGCAACGTTCGGCGCTGCGTATCGAAAAACACGGCAGCAGGTTCAGGTTCCTCTATTCCGGCGGGCTTACCGAAAATTCAGCCTTCAACGAAGTAGTGAGCCAGGATTTTGACATACAGCCACGCTATATCGGCATTTTTGCCATTAAAGGTTTTAAAGACAGCACCGCCATTATTCCGGCGCATTTTACTTTTTTCCGTATTGCGGGCAATTCATGCAATAACTAGTACGTAGCGAATATTGGAAACATCACGCGCTATTGATGTTTTTTTGCTAATATTACATTCGCTTGCCGCTGATGATGGCACCTAAGCTTTAGTGATGAACCGGTTTTTGCCCCTGACAGTTATTATTTTTTTTGCGTTCTGTTTTTGCAAGGCCGGGGCACAAAGCAATCAAACTGTTACCAATGGTAATCCTACTACGGCGGTTAACTTTCCCTCAGGGAGCTGTACTTATAAATGGGCCAATGATAACCCAGCTATAGGTCTCGCTGCAAGCGGAACGGGCAATATATCTTCCTTTAAGGCTGTTAATACGAGTAGCAACCCGGTTACTGCAACTATAACTGCTACGCCGGTGGCATCGTCCTCGCCATCGTTTGCCTACATTACAAACAGCTCGTCCCAGAGCGTTTCCGTTATTGATCCTGGAACAAATAAAGTAGTTACAACGATATCAGTTGGTAACACCCCTATTGGTGTGGCTACCAGCCCGAATGGCAACAGGGTATACATTGCTAACCAGGAAGAAGGGAGCGTATCTGTTATCAACGCTGCTACCAACCAGGTCATATCAACCGTCGCACTGCCGGCGGGATCAAATCCAACCGGGATATGCGTAAGCCCCGATGGAAGCAAAGTTTATACAACGGACTGGGCAATTGCAAGTTTTTCGGTAATAAATACGGCTACCAACACCGTTACCGGCACATTTAAGGCAGGCAATTATCCGTATGGCGTAGTACCGAGCCCCGATGGCAGTAAGCTTTACCTGGCAAATTCGAATACCGATTCTATTTCGGTGATCAATACGTCAACCTACAAAGTTGAATCGGAAATTCCGGTGTCGAATGTAACCCAGGGAATAACTATCAGTCCCGATGGCAATAGATTATATGCGACCAGCTATTGGGGTAATTCGGTAACTGTTATCAATACGGCCACCAACACGGTTGTTAACACCATTAGTGTCGGTCTGGCCCCGGGCGGGGTGGCCACAAGCCCCGACGGTAGCAAAATATATGCCGCCAACGGCAACAGCAACTCTGTTTCGGTGATCAGCGCAACGTCGGGTGCGGTTATTGCAACGGTGCCCGTCGGCTCAGGTCCCTTCGGAATATCGGTCACCCCGGACGGAAGTAAGATCTTTGTGGTCAACTCGGGTTCTAAAAGTGTCTCCGTCATCGATGCTTCAACAAACACTGTCACGGCCACAATCGGGGTAGGTCTCGGTCCTTTTGCGCTCGGAAATTTTATTACTGGAAAGTCGAGCTGCTCCCCCATCACCTTCACCATCACCGTAAACCCCTCGTCGGTTACACCAACCATTACAGCAGGACCTGTTTCCGGAACTATCACATCCTGTGCAGGAACTCCGTCGGCAAGCCCGAACATTCAGCAATTTGCCGTTTCAGGAACAGGTTTAACCGCAGGTGTTACCGCGACCGCTCCGACAGGTTTTGAGGTATCGCTCTCATCAGGCAGCGGATACGGGATTAGCGTCACCATACCACAAACCGGGGGTAAAGCGGTAAACACAACGGTTTATGTACGATCGGCGGCTTCGGCGTCGGGTAATATATCAGGCAATGTTGTTCTTTCCTCACAGGGCGCGACCAACCAAGACGTGACAGTAAGCGGTGTCGTCAATGCTTTGCCAACCGTAACCAAGGTGTCGAATCAAACTTTTACAAACGGCACCGCAACAACGGGCGTGTTTTTTGCCGGGACTGCAAACACTTATACCTGGACTAACAATACGCCCGGTATAGGACTGGCGGCAAGTGGTAGTGGTAATATCCCATCTTTTAACGCTATCAATACCGGGAGTAGGCCTGTTACGGCGACGGTGACAGTTACGCCTATGTCAATACCATACGCATATGTCTTAAATGATGGCGCAAATAATATTTCTGTTATCGATACCAGAACCAACACGGTGACAACTACGATCCCGGTAGGTAAAGCACCGTTTTCGGTAGCTGTAAATGCCGCTGGCAGCTTAATTTATGTTTCAAATCAAATTTCAAATACCGTTTCCGTGGTTGACGCGTCCAGTAATTCGGTTACCGCAATCATACCTGTTGGCAAAGATCCGATCAATGAGGTGTTAAGCCCGGACGGCACGAAACTATATGTTGCGAATAATCTTGATCCATCTATTTCGGTGATAAGTACTGTAACAAATAAAGTAATTTTCACTATCACATCCGGTATGAGTCCAACCCCAACCGGTATGGCTATCTCACCTGATGGAAGTCGACTGTATGTGACTGATCGAATCGATGGAATTGTCACAGTTATTAATACGGCAACCAATACGGTGATCAATTCATTTTATTTAACAAGTCAATTTGCGAATGCGGCAGTTGTTAGCAAGGATGGTGGCAAGTTATATGTATTGAACGAATACTTAGGTTATGTATATGTTATAAGCACCGTTACTTATAAAATTCTCACAACTATTCCCGTTGAAAACCAGCCTGAGACTGTCGCAATAAGCCCTGACGGAAGCTTTTTATATGTAGCAAATTTCCTTACCGGCAGCATTTCTGTGATAAATACTGCAACAAATATGGTTACAGCTACTATTCCTTTAACCCACCAGTATCCATTTGGAGTTTCAGTGACTCCCGACGGCAGCCTAGTATACGTGTCTAATAATTCATCCAATAATGTTGCTGTAATCGACACAAAAACCAACCAGGTCATAGCCACAATTCCTGTCGGTTCGCAACCTGGTGAATATGGCAATTTCATTTCCGCTGGCACCGGCTGCACCGGCGCTCCCACCACTTTTACCATCACTGTCAACCCATCTTCTGCTACACCAACCATAACAACAGGCCCCATCAGCGGTTATGCCTCCACCTGCGTCAATACCCCTTCGGTAAGCCCGCATATCGAACAATTTACGGTTACCGGCAGCGGCCTGACAAATGGTATAACGGCAACCGCGCCGACCGGCTTCGAAATATCGCTGGCTTCGGGCAGCGGCTATGGTCCATCGGTTATGATACCCGAATCCGGAGGCAACGTTGCAAACACTATGGTGTATGTTCGCGCAGCTGCTTCGAAGGTTATTGGCGGCATTTCAGGAAATGTGGTTTTATCGACGCCCGGCGTACCCAATCAGAACGTGGCTGTAACAGGTTTTGTCAATTTTCTCCAGACAGTCGACAAGGTACCTAACCAGGTTTATAACAACGGCGATGCCGTGCCCGCCATCAATTTCACCGGCACGGCCGATTCTTACCAATGGGTCAATAATAATCCCTCGATAGGTCTTACCGGGAGCGGGACAGGCAACATCGCATCTTTCAAAGCTGCAAATCCCGGCAACACTCCGGTTACCGCTACCATTACTGTCGCCCCTGTACCGACCTCCTTCGCCTATATATGCAATAGTGGCGGAAATACCGTCTCGGTGATTGCTACTGCTCAGAACAGCGTTGTGGCTAACTTCGCTGTTGGTATCAACCCCTGGGGAGTAGCCTTAAGCCCCGATAATGCAAGAGTCTATGTTACCAATCAAACATCGAATAATGTTTCGGTCATCAATACAGCTACTCGCTCGGTAATCGGAACCATCAATGTTGGAAACGGACCGGAAGGAGTCATTGTAAACAACGACGGCTCGAAGGTCTACGTGGCCAATCAGAGTGCGGCCAATGTTTCTGTTATCAGCACTGCGACCAATTCCGTAGTTGCAACTATCAAGACAGGTTCCGGCCCGCGCGGGCTTTCGATAAGTCCCGACGGCAGCCGCCTTTACGTTGGAAACAGCGTAGACAATACTGTCTCCGTTATCAACACGGCCACTAACGCTATCATCGCCACTATACCCGTGGGTCTGGCGCCATTTGGAATGGTAATAAGCACTGACGGCAGCAAGCTGTATGTAGTAAACTTTAATGGCAATAGCGTATCGGTGATCAATACCGCTGCCAATATGGTAACTGCGACTGTTCCCGTAGGAACAAACCCGGTTGAAGCTGCGCTAAGCCCGGATGGAAGCGCGCTGTATGTGACAAACTCCAATTCTGCATCGCTCTCGAAAATAAATACCCAGACTAATATAGTGACCAGCGTTATGACTTTAGTGGCTACAAATCCGGACGGTTTATCTGTCACTCCCGATGGCAGCCGTATCTATGTCAGCAATTTTTCCGGAGGCGATGTGGTGGTTGTCGATGCCGCTACCGGCGGAATAATAACGACAGTCCGCGTGGACAGAAACCCAGTGTCCTATGGCGATTTTATTACCGCCAGCACAGGCTGCTCTAATGCACCTATAACGTTTACCATAACGGTCAACCCATCGTCGAATCTGCCAGCTATTACCACGAGTCCCATAACAGGTTCGATTTCGGCTTGCCCTGGTTCGGCCTCGGTAAGCCCTGACGTGGATGAGCTTACGGTCTCGGGCAGCAAACTTACGTCGAACGTTACGGTAACGGCGCCTGTTAATTTCGAAATATCCCTTACTCCCGGTACCGGTTTCGGGAGCAGCCTGGCACTCGTCCCCACCGCCGGCACGCTCAGCAGCACCGTAATCTACATCCGGTCGGCGGCATCGGCGCCTGTGGGGAGTATTTCGGGCAATATCACGCTGACGTCCGGAACCATAAGCCAGGTTGTGCCGATAACGGGTACCGTAAATGCGCCGCCTTTGGTAAACCAGGTTGGCAATCAATCAGTTGTTACCGGCACTCAGACTGCGGCAGTAAATTTTACGGGCAATGCCGCCTTTTACAGTTGGACAAATGATAATCCGGCCATCGGTTTGCCGGCAAGCGGAACCGGTAATATACCGGCATTCAATGCCGTAAATAGCGGGACCGGGACACTGACGGCCACTATTACCGTCACCCCAAAACTTCCCGGCAGCTCGGCATACATGGCTGATTTTAACAAAAGTGTTGTCGACGTCGTCGATCTTGAAACAAATAAAGTAGTGGCAACTATCCCTGTGGGCACTAATCCATCTACAGCCGTAACCAGCCCGGATGGCGCCAGGGTATATGCTGTCAATACTAACAGTTCTACTATTTCCGTAATAAATACAGCCACGAACACGGTGATTACCACCATACCTGTCGGCATGTTACCTGACGATGCGGCAGTAAGCCCAGACAGCAAAACGGTGTATGTGCTCAACAGCGGTGAAAGCTCTATTTCGGTGATCGATGCAGCAACTAATGCTATTAAGTCAACTATCAATATAGATCAGTATCCGTCGCGTATTTCGATATCGCCAGACGGTAGTAAATTATATATAACCTATGGGCAGGATGGCTCGGTTGTTTCTGTCGTCAATACCGCCAGCGGCTCGCTGGTCACGGATATCCCCGTAGGCATAAGCTATTATGGAATAACCATAACGCCTGATGGAAGCAAGGTCTATTTGGCCAACCATGTTAACGGCGATGTTGCGGTAATTAATACCGCTACCAATAAGGTAACCGGTACTTACCCGATAGGCGGCACGCCCTGGAACATTGTTGCAAGCCCTGACGGTAAGGAGGTTTACGAAGCAAATGAAGGTATAGGAAAAATAACCGTGATCAGTACGTCAACAAATACCGTGACCGGGCAATGGGGCGACGGGATCGGCGGGGACTGGGGCATAGACGTAAGCCCGGATGGCAGCAGGGTATATATGGTATATCCCGGCGACCCGGGAAACAATAATTTCCCGGCACACCTTTCAGTATTCGACACACAAACCGGCGCCGAAATAACCAGGATCCCGGTGGGCACACTTATCGAATCGATGCATAATTTCTTGACCAGCGGCCCGGGCTGTATGGGCACGCCTGTAACTTTTACTATCACGGTTACCCAACCAGTACTGCCATCGGTTACCGCATCCGGAGCGCTTTCGCCGCTGGTTACCACTTATGGCACGCCGTCGGCGTCGACCAGTTTTACCGTGTCGGGTACAAACCTCAAACAAGGGATATTGGCCACGCCTCCGCCCGGGTTTGAGATCAGCGCTGATGGCCACACTTTCGGGCCCACCACCACGGTCGGCGCGGCAGGCAATTTGACATCGGCTACAGTCTACGTCAGGCTGGCAGCCACCACGCCGGTTGGTACCTATACTGCCAGCATCGTGCTAAGCACCAACGGCGCGGAGCCGATCGAAGCAGTTATACCGGTCAGCACGGTTAACCCGGCGCCGCTTACTATTACGGCCGACGACAAAACCAGGGCCTTCGGCGCGCCAAACCCAGTATTCACATTCACCTACCATAGCTTTGTAAACGGCGAAGGTCCGGCCAACTTAACGTCGCCAGCCATCGCCAGCACCCTGGCAACAACGACATCGGCGCCGGGCGAGTATACTATCATCGTATCCGGCGCGGCCGACAGCAACTACGCCATCAAATACAATTACGGTACGCTGACCATCACGCCTCCGCCGATCACGGTAACCATACCCAACACCTTTACGCCCAACGGCGACGGCATAAACGACTTTTGGGATATCGGCGCACTTACCAGTTACCCGCAATGCCTGGTTTCGATCTACACCCGGTATGGCAGCCTGATCTTCCAGTCAAAAGGATATCCAAAACCCTGGGACGGAACCTATAAAAACTCGCCGGTGCCCACCGGCACTTATTATTACATTATCAACCTTCAGGATGGCTCCCCCCTGTTGTCGGGCTTCGTCGCGGTGGTACGATAATTGCGTGGTATGATAAGCCTGTCAGACCCAGGGGCAAGACAATTTTTGTCCATTTGCAACGTATTATCAATATGCCCGGCGATATAGTCATACCCCGATCGGTAACCAGCGTGCCCTGCATGTATTGTGGCGCCCAGCCAGTTATTGTTCGCACAGAAGATGGCGACTACATCGTAAAATGCCCCAATAGCGACGAGCACTACCACACCCGGCCCGGCCTGATCGACCTGGAGGATTGGGAAAAACACAACAATCCAGCGGGTAATAACCAGATCCCTCCTATCGCGTGTTGATCAACGCTGGGCATCAAGGGAATTGTTATTGAAAGCGCTCCTAAACCAGGCACTTTTATACCCGATGAAACACCAGCGTTTTACCAAATATCTTAAAGTGCCAGTAACCGCGCACCCGCAATAAGCCATGCCCGTCGATGTAAGCCGCGGCATTCCATTCGTGCCCGTGCATGGAATCATATACGATGCCGTCCTCCCACGAATCGCTGTCCCGCTCATACTTAAGGCCGTGCAATATTTCCATCCCCAGCACTTTGCGTTTACGCAGCGCGGGGTTGGGGTTTTTAGTGTCCAGCCAACCCTGCATCGGGTGGCCTGGCTCACCTTTGAACCAGATGATCCTGGCCCTGAACTCGTTTCCGCTCCGGTATACTTCCACCATTAAGTTTTTTTCTTCCGACATCCATTTGCCGCAAATGCGATCGGCATTTTGCACAGCGAGAACCCTGGTTTGCCACAGGCATACCAACAAAAAAGCGATTGTGAGATATTTAACGGCAGTTCTGATGATGTACATAGACAGGCGTAAAATAAACAACACCTCTTCCGGCTACTGGTTTTTACGGTTTACAGCGGATTCGCAAATATCATGTTGTACGGTGCGCTTTTAAACAAGTTGCCCGCTAAGTGCATAAGGAATATCGTCCATTTTTTTGAAGCGAATACAGGCTTTGCCCATATCCGGTTTGGTTTTGCAATGTTTGGGATATTCGGCCACAAACCGCCGAACTCACAACTTCAAAAATACTTTGCCCTCTTTGACGGTTACCTGGTAAGTTGGGATCTGTTCTTTGGCCGGTCCGGCGCTGCAAACACCGGTATGTACGTCAAACTGCGACCCGTGCCAGGGACACTGCACCGTTCCGCAGATCATCATACCACCTGCCAGCGAACCGCCTTTATGCGAACAATGGTCGGAAAAAGCGACATAACCTTTTTCAGTTTTACCTAGTACGATGCGCTTGTTACCAACATGTAGCAACTTCATTTGGTCAGTTTCCAACTCATCCGTGGCAGCTACTTCGATTAAACCGGACGATTGGCTGAAGCGGGCTTCCTTCCATTTGCCTGCCTCGGCATAACGAGGGTCTACGCCGATCTGGTTGCGGTATACCAGCGTACCGCCAAGCCAGCCCGAAAACAAAAGCAAAATGAAGCCAATCGCTTCAAGAAGTACCGGCGCCCACGACGTGTCATTGGTTTGGATAATAAATGCAATGATAAAAATGACCAACAGGCCAACATTCAGCAATCCGTGTTTAGCCCCACGAGAACTGGCCGAGCTCTTAGGCGGAACAGTGAAGAAATAATCGATAGTGCCGGGTATGGCGGTTATTACGGCGGCAATGATACCGGCTATTTCCAGGTATTTTCCCGTCTGCCAAAAGCCACTATCCATATTGATAACTCCCAATGCGTCGAATATTAGTGTTCCGGTAAAAAATGCGATAGGGAACCCAACCAGTATAGGGTGGATAGGATGACCTTTAATGTGTGCGGTGCTTTTCATAAGTTAAGCTTTTGTATAATAAGCGCTTAGCCTGTTGATTTGTTTTGGCAGATATCGTTCGCTTCAAACGAATGCAGGTAATCTTTATATTTGGAGATAACCTATATATCTCCCAATGAAAAAACTATTACCGCTGCTGCTATTACTGCCACTTTATTCTCCCGCCCAGCAAAAAAACATTTACCACAAAGGCTGGATCGATTTTAACAAGAACGGCAAGATGGATGTGTTCGAAGATCCATCGCAACCCATCGAAAAACGTATTGCCGACCTGCTGAGCCAAATGACCGTCGAGGAAAAAACATGCCAGCTGGCCACGCTTTACGGTTATAAAAGGGTGCTGAAGGAAGAAATGCCGGCCGGGTCGTGGAAGAACGAGGTTTGGAAGGATGGCATCGCCAATATCGACGAAGAGTTGAACAACCTTACGTCGCACACTGATGCCGCACCTACGCAATACTCCTACCCTTATAGTAAGCACGCGGCAGCGATCAATACCATACAACGCTGGTTTGTGGAACAAACGCGCATGGGGATACCTGTCGACTTTACTAACGAAGGCATACATGGCCTCAACCACGACCGCGCGACGCCGCTGCCCGCACCGATCGGCATCGGCAGTACGTGGGATAAAGCCCTGGTGCGCCAGGCGGGCGACGTAGTCGGCCGGGAGGCAAAAGCGCTGGGTTATACCAACGTTTATGCGCCGATACTGGACGTGGCCCGCGACCAGCGCTGGGGCCGCGTGGAAGAAACCTATGGCGAGGACCCGTTTTTGAATGCCGAACTGGGTAAGCAAATGTGCCTGGGCATACAGGAACAGGGCGTGGCTTCAACTTTAAAACACTTTGCAGTTTACAGCGTGCCCAAAGGCGGCCGGGATGGCTCGGACCGTACCGACCCGCACGTGGCGCCGCGAGAATTATATGAGATATACCTCTACCCCTTCCGCCGGGTGATACAGGAGGCTCATGCCATGGGCGTAATGAGCAGTTATAACGACTGGAACGGCGAGCCCATAACCGGCAGCTATTTTTTCCTGACCGAATTGCTGCGGCACCAGTTTGGATTTACTGGATACGTGGTATCTGACAGCGAAGCAGTTGAATACCTGTACAGCAAGCATCACGTGGCGGCTTCCATACAGGATGCCGTACGCGAGGCTATTGAAGCCGGGCTGAATGTGCGCACCAACTTTACCATGCCGCAGACTTATATTATACCAATGCGCGAACTGGTAAAAGAAGGTAAAGTTTCCATGAAGCTGCTGGACAGTCGCGTAGCCGACGTTTTGAGGGTGAAGTTTGAACTCGGCCTATTCGACCACCCCTACGTGGAAGATCCAAAAGCAGCCGATAAGATCGTGCATAATGCGCAGGCATCGGCCATCGGCCTGCAGATGAACCGCGAAAGCATGGTGCTGCTGAAAAATGAAAATAACCTGCTTCCGCTGGATAAAAGTAAATACAAAAATATCCTGGTCACCGGTCCGCTGGCGGCAGCAAAAAGCTACGCCACCAGCCGCTACGGCCCTTCACACAACCCGGTTACCAGCGTCCTGGAAGGTGTAACTAATTACGTCGGCAATGAGGCTAAAGTAAGCTATGCCAAAGGTTGCGAGGTGATTGACGCTAACTGGCCCGAAAGCGAGATACTGGAAACGCCCTTAACCGCACGGGAGCAGGCGGGCATAGATTCGGCAGTTGCGTTAGCTAAACAATCGGACCTGGTTATCGCCGTCGTCGGCGAAAGCGAGAACCAGGTTGGTGAGAGCCTGTCGCGCAGCGGTTTGAACCTGCCTGGCAGACAGCTGAAGCTGATACAAGCTTTGCAGGCTACGGGCAAACCCATGGTGATGGTGATGATCAACGGGCAACCGGAGACCATCAATTGGGAAAACAAATATGTGCCCGCTATACTGGAAGCATGGTTTCCCGGCCCCGAGAGCGGCAAAGTGGTAGCAGAAACGCTGTTCGGCGATTACAATCCCGGCGGCAAGTTGCCGATCACCTTTCCAAAAACCGTCGGTCAGATCGAATTCAATTTCCCTTTCAAACCCGGATCGCAGGATGACCAGGGCGGACGGAACGGCTGGGGGCATACCTACGTGAACGGTCCGCTTTACCCTTTCGGTTACGGTTTGAGCTATACGACCTTTGATTATAGCAATTTGCAGGTAAGCCCGCAGCAGGAACACCAGCAGGGCGATATTCATGTTTCGGTTGATGTAACCAATACCGGTCAGCGCAAGGGTGACGATGTGGTCGAGCTTTACCTCAAGCAGGAATTGAGTGATGTAACTGTTTATGACTACGATCTGCGCGGTTTTGAACGTGTAAGTCTAAATCCGGGCGAAAAGAAGACTGTCGAATTCACCCTGCACCCGGACGACCTGGCTATTTTGGACAAGAATATGAACTGGACGGTCGAGCCTGGTAAATTCCAGGTGATGATTGGGACTTCGTCAGCGGATATTAAGCTGAAGCAGGAGTTTAAGGTGGTGAAGTAGTCCGAAAGTCGGAAGTCGGAAAGTCCGAAAGAAAAATTAATTTGAATTATATTCGTATGTACGTAAAATATCCGTACATTTGATAGTTATGGAAAAAGAGTTAAAAACGAAAGAGCTCAAAACGCGCTTTGATGCCCGTATTCCCGAATCACAAAAGGCATTGTTTGAAAAGGCCGCCGGCCTGGCGGGCTACCGTACGCTTACCGACTTTTTGATCTCCTCGGCCCAGGAAAAGGCTAACGCCATTATCGAGCAGCATCACGCCATAATCGCCTCTATAAAAGACAGGGATATTTTTTTTGAAAGCGTTATTGATCCGCCAAAACCAAACGAAAAACTAAAGAATGCTTTAAAAAACTACCGGCGAAATTTAGATGGCAAATAATTACCTCTCCACCTTATTAAACAGCGCATTTAACAAGCAAAAGTTTCGCTGCGGAATTGAACCATTAGATAACTATCTTCATCACCAGGCCAAACAAGATGTTAAACGCAAATTAACGGCGGTGTTTATATTACCCGGCGAGGATTTCGAAATAAAAGGTTATTACACCTTATCAAACGATGCGTTGCCGCGCAAACAAATACCCGAAGATGTGCTCAAAAAACTTCCTCCGGCCTATGCTCATCTTCCGGTGACGCTTTTAGGCAGATTAGCCGTCGACAAGAATTATCAAAGAAAGGGGATCGGCGAACTTTTATTGGTAGATGCGTTAAAACGAAGTTATGATACCGCTATAAGCAGCGTAGGCTCCATGGCGGTGGTTGTTGATCCTATTGACGAGAATGCGAAGAATTTTTATTTGAAATATGGTTTTATCAGTCTGCCCGACAGCGGGCGAATGTTTATCCCAATTGGAACAATTGCGCAATTGTTCCAATAAAACCGGGCATTAGTAAAGGAGTTTCTCGAGCAATCCAAACGGCCGCATATAGCTGAGGTGACAAATATTACTCCCCTGCGTACGGATCTTTGATCTTCCGGTTTGAATAAATGATATCTGTAAAAGCCACCGTATTTTTCTTTCCCGTAGGTGATTGCGCCATAAAGCCCAGGTATAGCGGCCCTTTAGCATTGAATTGCAAATGCCTGATCAAAAACCAGTGCTTGCCGTCCGATCCGTAATAAAGCGTGATCACATTATCGGCCTTACATATCTTGTAATAAACCTTGTCGCCGTTAATGGGCGCCGAATTGCAGTCATCCGAAATATCATTGGTCACCACGCTAACCACGCGGTGCTGACCGGTATAGTCCTTTTCAAAACAGAACTTGATCCAGTGCAGGTTATCGGCCTTCAGCACGATAGCGCCGCCATCCCATTTATAAACAAAATGATGTTCGATGCAGGCCGTCAGGATAAAATTATTGTCGGGCGTAAAAAACAGTTTGGGCGCGTTATCGGTATTATACGTAACGTTCGGATCGCGGAACATGTCGGTCTTTTCGCCGGCCTCGATAGTAATCGCTGCATCCGAAATATGGTAGCTCAAAGGCTTGTTCTCCCACGACAACGGGAAAGGGATCTTTGAAAATTTTAACGGCTTTTGTGCCTTAGCAGCAAAACCAAAACTCAGCATTATAGTTAATACGATTCCAAACCTCTTCATAAAGTAAATTTTACCGGCTTTTAATATAAATGTAAACCATTTTAGCCAACTTTATTGTTACACAACTATTTATCGGGAAATATTATGACAAACATTGGCATATTAGGTTCGGGCGACGTAGGGCAAACACTCGCCGAAGGTTTCCTTAAATACGGATACAGCGTTTGTTTAGGCACCGGCCATCCCGACAAACTGGACGAGTGGCGCTCGCAGCAGGGCGAAAAACTTAATGTTTCCTCGTTCGCGGAGGCTGCAGATTTCGGCGACCTGCTGGTACTGGCCGTAAAAGGCGATGCGGCGTTAAACGTACTGGACATGGCGGATTCGACCGACCTGGACGGCAAAACGATCATCGACGCGACCAACCCCATCGAGTCGGCGCCCCCGGAAAACGGCGTACTCAGGTTTTTTACTTCGATCAACCAGTCGCTGATGGAAGTGCTGCAAAAAGCGCACCCCAACGCTCATTTTGTAAAGGCTTACAACAGTGTAGGCGCCGGCCTGATGATCAACCCGGATTTCGGCGGCGCCAGGCCTACCATGTTCATTTGCGGCAATAACGCCGATGCTAAAAAGCAGGTTACGGAGATCAATACGCTTTTTGGTTTTGACACCGAGGATATGGGTGCGGTTGAGGCTGCCCGCGCTATCGAGCCGCTGTGCATGCTTTGGTGCATACCCGGCTTCCTGGCCGGTGAATGGGAAGGGCACGCCTTTAAATTATTGAGGAAATAAACAATAGCGAATATTCGAGTACGAATTAACGCTTTGGTTAGGGATTCATAGTGCAAAACAAGCATCCGCTTCGACTCAAAGAACAAGCGTAACTTTTAAATTCTATTTCCCTGAATCGCTCTTGCACTTTAAATCCTATTTACTACTTTTATAAATAATTTAAAAAGTTGCCAGCCGCAGCTTCCGTAACCTGAATTTTTGATGGAGATCAAGCCCCGCAGCGTGAAAAGCACGCACCTAAAGAATATGATCATTAAGCGCCTCTATTTTGACAAGGCGCTTTCGTGTGCTGAATTAAGCGTATTGTTCGACAGGAGCATTCCGTCGATCGCGAAGGCTTTGAACGAGCTGATCGAGGAGGGTTTTGTGGTCGAGCAGGGTTATGCGCCGTCAAGCGGGGGACGCAGGCCGCTGCTTTATTCCGTTAAGCCCGACGCGATGTATATCCTGGCTGTGGCAATGGACCAATTGAGCACCCGGATACAATTGCTCGACCTTTTTAATCAGCCGGTTGCCGATGCGCTGTCGATCGACCTGAAGCTGCTGAACAATTCCATGGCGCTGGATACGCTCGTAAAAAGCATCAACAAATACATCGGCAAAGCACCCGTATCAAGGGATAAGATAGCAGGCATAGGTATAGGGATGCCCGGTTTCGTGAATGTGATCGAAGGCATCAACTACACCTATCTCGATGCAGGCGGCAAGAGCCTCGTCAGTTACCTGCGCGAACAAACTGAGCTGCCGGTTTATATCGATAACGATTCGAGCCTCATCGCGCTCGCCGAGCAAAAGTTCGGTATTGCCAAGTCGCAAAAAGATGTAATGGTGGTTAACCTGGGTTGGGGTATCGGCCTGGGGATGATCGTTAAAGGCGAAATTTATAGAGGCCACAACGGCCTTGCGGGCGAACTAAGTCACATTCCGCTTTCCGACGATGACACGCTATGTGTTTGCGGTAAACGGGGCTGCTTGGAAAGCGCCGCCTCTATGCTGGTAGTGGCCGAAAAGGCGATAGAAGGCATTAAAAAAGGTCGGATAACCAGTTTAAAATTTGCTGATGACAGCCCGTCAAAAGCGCTGGGCGACGCCATAATGGAAGCGGCATCCAACGGCGACCAATTCGCTATCGAATTGCTTACCGACGCGGGCTATAAAATAGGCAAGGCGCTGGCAATTCTTATCCATATCATGAACCCGAAGGCCATCGTGCTTAGCGGTCGCGGCGCGCGCGCAGGCAAAATATTGCTGGCGCCCATACAACAAGCGCTGAACAAATACTGCATACCCCGCCTGGCCGAAAGTACAGAATTGATCATCTCCGACCTGGGTTTCGACGCCGAGCTGATCGGCGCGGCGGTATTGATGATGGAAAATTTTGATAAAGAGGTGAAAAACCCCGTGGTGATGGCGTAGTCTACAACAACTCCTGCAGCTCCCCAAACTCTCCTATCGTCGCGATCATGCCTTCCTCAACTTTTCCAAACCCGTACGAAGCATAAATGAACGGCACGCCCGCTTTGGTCGCCGAGTCGCGGTCGCCGGTGGTATCGCCGATGTAGACCGGTGCGGCAAGGCTATGGTCATTCACAATGTCCCTGATATTTTCGGCCTTGGGCCGGCCTTTGGTTCCGTAACACTGATGTCCCGAGAAATATTCAGCCACAGGGCAATGGCTCAAAAAAGTTTCTATATAACCGTTCTGGCAATTGCTTACGATATAGAGCCTGTATTTCGATGCAAGGTATTGAATGGTGTCCGTTAGTCCAGGATATAGATCGCCGCCCAGTTCGTCCAGCGTATCGATCTCGCTTTTGGCGCAGATCGCTTTAAAATAATTCCGTTTCTCCGCGTCCATATCCGGCAGCAGCATTTCGAAGATCAGGTCATACGCCATGCCCGTTACAGCACGTACGCTTTCGACCGTCACAGGTGTATCTACATAGTCAACCTGCTGCCGCGCCCTTTCCCAGGCTAAAGCCACGTTGCCGGTGGAGTCCCACAGGGTGCCGTCGAGGTCGAAAATAATACTGTCGAATTTGTTTTTCAGTGAAGCGTCTTCCGTTTGCATGGCCGCAAAAATAGCAGAATTAGCCTTATCTTTACCTTATAAAATATCCGGTATGAAAACCATAAAATATTTGTGTGCGTTGCTCATTTTGACGGCAACAACCCACCAGTTTGCCCGCGCCGCCGACTTGAAGTCGTCCTTTAATGCGGCACTGAAAAGCTACCTAGATATCAAAAATGCGCTCGCTGCCGACAATAGTAAAGCCGCGAACGACGCAGCCAAACAATTTACCGTTGCGCTGAAAGACGTACCCGCCGACCAGATGGACGCCAAACAAAAGGCAGCCTGGCAGAAATATGCCGAGAAGCTGCGTTACGATGGCGACCATATCAGCGAATCGGGCGAGATAGCCCACCAGCGCGAACATTTTGGCAGTCTGTCGGCTAACTTATATGCTGTGCTGAGAGTTTTTAAAGACAACGACACCGTCCTTTACCAGCAATATTGCCCGATGGTTAAAAAAAGCTGGATAAGTGAATCGGCAACGATCAAAAACCCTTATTACGGTAAGGAAATGCTTGAGTGCGGGGTAACTAAAGAGACGCTGAAAGCCGTAAAATAAAGCATAGTCTACTAACAAAGAAAGCTCCCGTTTATGGGAGCTTTCTTATTATTCGGTCAAATACTTACGAGCATTTCTCGCGGCAACTGTTCATGTCCGAACAAGTTTTTTTGTCCTTACAAGTGCCGGTTTTGATCATTTTTCTGCACTGGCCCGTGCATTCCTGTTTTTGGGTGGTATCTTTTTTTGCAACGGGTCCGTTGGCAAATGCGGTGGCGCCGGCCAATAAAAAGACCAGTACGCCCAAGCTTATTTTTTTCATTTTATTGAATGTTAAAGTTTTTAAATTATTATCCTGTTGTTTCCAGGTACACTAATGGGCTCAGGATAACGGTGCGGGCGGCCGCCAGCAATCGGATAGGTAATCGGAGGTAATATGATCGTTCATTGCCGGTTTCTGATTTTTTGACACTTCAAAAGCAAGGTTTTCAAAACTGTGCGGCTGAACCTTGTATACAATGGAAATACCACAGGGCACGAATGGGTTGCACAAACCGCGGTTACAGGAGGTACTTTGTTGTTTAACGGGCGGTTGGTCTTTGTGCTGCTTTTCCTTACAGCACATACCCGGATGGCAGTTATCAGGCTGATTTTTGACGCCTATCCCCATATTGGCAAACGGCTGCGCCATCAGCGCGCCGAAATAAAAGATCAATATGGATGCGATAACTTTCACCGATCAAATGTACCTACAAAAACTAAAAAGAGAAATGATCTCCGTCACTGTTTGCATCAAACAATTTTTTCCTTTTTGCCTGAATCCAAACTGCGGTAGATCGCGTCGACCACCTTCATATCTTTCAGGCCTTCTTCGCCGGGCACGCGCGACTGTTTGTTCTGCCAAACGCACTGCGCGAAGTCGTCCATTTGAACAGCCTGGTGTATCACCTGGGGCAGGTCCATTGGTCCTGCAGCGGTATATCCATCAACCTCGCCGTAACCAAATGCAGGCCCAAGACCAAATTTGCCGTGCTCGGCAACCACATCCAGGTAGCTCCAGTCGTGGTTATAGCTCGACTTGCCGGTGGTTATAAGTCCGCCCGGGAATTCCATTTCCCAATATATGGTCTCATCAACTTCTTTGAAAAAGTCGGGCCGTGTTTTTTCTTGTCTTGCTTTTATGGCTACCGGCTCCTGCCCCAACGTATACCTCGAAGCCTGAATCGAATAAATGCCCATATCCATCAGGCCGCCACCACCCGCCATGGCCTTTTTCAGCCGCCAGGCGTTGGGGTCGCCCCGGTACGTAAAACCGTTGCCGGTATCGAGCGACGTTACTTTGCCATAAACTTTCTTTTGCCCCAACCGCATCACTTCCATGTTGTGCGGCTCAAAATGCAGCCGGTAACCGATGGAAAGCAGGCGATCGGCCTGTTTGCAGGCGGCTATCATCTCTTCACAGTCTTTGGCGTTCAGCGACATCGGCTTTTCGCAGATCACGTGCTTGCCGGCCTGCGCTGCGCGGATGGTATACTCCTTGTGCATAAATACCGGCAGCACGACGTATATAATGTCGATATCAGGGTTGTTTTTGATTTGGTCGTATGTCTGGTAGTTATAGATATTCTTATCAGGAATATTGTACTGATGCTTCCATTTCTCCGCTTTAGCCGGGTGGCCGGTTACAATGCCTGCCAGGTAGCAATTTTTGGTCTGCTGCAATGCCGGGGCAAGCTGGTATGTGCTGTAGTTTCCCAGGCCAACCAGGGCGATACCTAATTTTTTGTCCGGCTTTGCCGCGAATGCAGATAGCACATTGCCAAAAGCCAAAGCACCGGCGCCAACCGAGGCGGTGCGTAAAAAATCGCGGCGGGAAAAAGGATGTTTCTTCATGGCGGAAATATTTGTATAAAGTTAGATAGGAGATTTGAGATGTGAGATATGAGACCGAAAGATTTTAGATAAAGTTACGGGACTTTTTAGTTCGAAGGCCCGCATAAGTCCGGAAGTCGGCAAGAAATCTTTTGCGAAGGTAGTGCTCAATTAACTGCGTCATCTGCACAGGGGTACATCCGCATATCTGCACATCATTTTTCCTCTAACCCCGCCTTATACTTCCTTATAGCCCTAATGATAGATTGCACGATCTCCGATTGCCCTTCGGCCGAATTCAGGTAAGCCTCGTCTTTCGGGTTATTGATAAACCCGGTTTCGACCAAAACCGCAGGCATCGCGCTTTGCTGCAGAACCAACACCCCCTGTTCCTTTACACCAAGGCTGTGGCGGCCGTCTTCCTTTTTGAACTCGTTATTCACCAGGTCGGCGAAGAGAATACACTGTTTGCGGAATTTTTGCTGGAACGCGCGCAGTACGATAGCGTTCACCGCGCTATTCTCGCCATAACCGTTATATTGTGCCCGATAGTCTTTTTCGATATAGATCGACGCATTCTCGCGAATGGCCTCCAATTGTTCGCCATTGCGGTGAAAACCGTATACCAGCAGCAAAACACCACGTTCGCTGCTTACCCTTTCGGGCGATGCATTGCAGTGGATAGAAATGAACAGGTTGCCCTTGTTTTCGCTGGCTATCTCGTCCCGCCGGTGCAGCTCAACAAAATTGTCGGTGGTGCGCGTCATCACCACATTCAGCGATGGCATTTGTTCCGTAAGCGCGGTGCGCAATTTTTTGGCGATGGCCAGCGTGATGTTCTTTTCTTTGGAATAGGCCCCATGGGCGCCCGGGTCTTTGCCGCCATGCCCCGCGTCGATGATCACTGTCCGGAACTTAAATTTCGGCGCTGATTGCGAACTTTCGGCGGGTTTTGCGGCATGATGATGGCTCTTTTTTACCTGTCCAAAAACGTCGCCGCAAAAAAGCACGAAAGCCAGGCAAAGAAATGCTGTATATGGTTTTTGTGGAAGTAAAAATCTGCAAGTCATAAAACGGGGCAATTTTAACTAATACTGTTGGCTTGAGGCTCCTGTTTCGCCAAAAATTTCAACATCTGCACAACAATATTTACCTCACGCGAAATTTTTTTGTTGTCCGAGGCAACCTTTGGATGTGACAACATGTATTAGTGTAAAATACTTGTTACAAATTAAATCCTCTAAGAAAATGAAACTAAGAAATTTTGCCGCAACTATCATGATCGCAGGCGCTGTATTGGCGCTGACAGCCTGCAAGAAAAACAGCATCAACCCTGCATCGGCTAATCCTCAAATGTCATTTCAGCTAAAGGCTGATAACGCTTCAACCACGCTGGCTGCGTCCCCTGGTGGAAACAATCACTTATCGCTCAATTCGGTGTCGCCGGGCGTAACCGGTCTGACGTTTACGAGCGGCATTGCGAACATTGCCAAATTTAAGCTCGAAGCCAAAAAGAATGGCGTTGAAACAGAGATCACTTCAAAAAATCTCAGCAATGTCGACCTGTTTGCTATCAGCCCTTCAATTGTCAATGTAAACCTGGATACCGGCACGTATAAAGAGATTGAAGTTAGAGTCGAGTTTCAGAAAACAGCCGACACGAGCGCGCTTCCTTTAAAATTAAAAGGAACATTTACCAACAGCGGCGGCACTGTGGTCCCTTTTGAATTCGACCTGAACGATAATGTGACTATCAAAGCCGAAGCGGAGAATATTACGGTTAATAGTACCACAGATTTTTCGACGCTGGTTACCATGCACCTGAACCTGTTGTTAAACGGCATTTCGGCAAGTGACATTGATTCGGCCCAGCTGACAAACGGCACGATCGTCGTAAGCAGCAGCTCCAACTCGTCGATATACAATAAGATAGTAGCTAACCTTGGCGACTGCGGGCATGCTGAATTCGGCGAGCACCACCATGATGGCAGCAACGATGGCGGGCATCATAGCGGCGGCAATAACTGATTGCTATAAGCGTATTTTTTAACTAACAAAACTATAGCGCCGCATAAAGCGTCGCTATTTTTGTTTCTATCAAACCACGTTGATCAATTGGCCACCATTTCTCTCCTCTAACCAGCCGAAAGCGACGATGTTTTTGCGGGGGAAATTATGCTCATGCAATAATATCTCAAACTCCTCTTCAAAACTGTGCTCAACGGCGACCAATAAACCGCCGCTGGTTTGAGGATCGGCCAGGATATGTTTTTGACGATCAGAAAGCTGGCCGATCTTGTGCCCATAGCTCGCCCAGTTGCGGCTGGTGCCGCCGGGGATGCTGCCCTGGTTCAGGTATTCATCGATGACGTCGATCTTCGGAACCTTGTCAAACTTTACAACAGCTTGCAAGCCCGAGCCTTCGCACATTTCGGCGAGGTGTCCCAGCAAGCCAAAACCGGTAACGTCGGTCATGGCTTTTATGTAGTCCAGCTTGCCCAACTTTTCGCCGATGCTGTTCAGCTTCACCATGCTGTCGAAAGCCAGCGAGGCATGTTCGGTTTGTAAAATACCTTTCTTTTGCGCGGTGGTCAAAATGCCCACCCCAAGTGCCTTGGTAAGATACAACCGGCAGCCTGCTGTTGCCGTTGAGTTTTGCTTAAGGTTGCTGATGCCGACCAGCCCGTTTACCGCCAGGCCAAACACCGGTTCGGGACAATCAATGCTGTGTCCGCCGGCAAGACTGATGCCTGCTTCGGCGCAAACGGCCCGTGCGCCTTCCAGTACTTTCTGAGCGGTTTCAGGCGGTAGCTTATCCACCGGCCAGCCCAAGATCGCGATAGCCAGCACGGGCTTTCCGCCCATGGCATACACATCGCTGATAGCATTAGCCGAGGCCACGCGGCCAAAATCGTACGCATCATCCACGATCGGCATGAAGAAGTCGGTGGTCGAGATCAGTGCGGTTCCGTTTCCCAGGTCGTAAACCGCAGCATCATCGCGCTTATCGTTGCCCACCAGGAGCCTTGCATCGGGCTGGTAGCTGATGGGGCTGTGCAGCATCTTGTCCAGCACCGCCGGGCTGATCTTACAGCCGCAGCCCGCACCGTGCGAGTATTGGGTTAGTTTTATGTCTTCTAATAGCATCTTATTGAATAGGCGACGGTATAGCCGTCAATTTGGGGACTAGGGCCAATACCTCTATCGCGTTCCTCGTGGGGTCGTTTCCTGTAGCAACCAACTCGTAAACAGTTTCGGGCGAACGCTTGCTCAAACCGGCACGGTAGGTTTTGTCGTAATAAACCAGTACAATCCGGATGAAATCCGCCATGCGGTTTTCATGAATGGCCTGTATAGCATTCTTAGTTTGCTCCGGCCCGAGGCGTTTCCATATCCGCTGCGTGCATTCGGCCAGGAAGTCTTTGTCCAGACTGCCGTATTCCTTCACAAGGAATTCGACCCGGCTTTCAAGCGGAACGTTTATGGCGATCACCTGTGCGGTGCGCATCTGGTTCCACAATCCGTTCGGGATAAAGCGTTTGCCGATGGTTATGCTCTCATCCTCCAGCCAAATGCTCTTTTCTGCACCAAAATGGTTCAATTTTGTAGCCAAAGTGTTCTCAAATTGCTCCTGCGTGGGCTGAATGAGCTTGTTCATGGTACCGTATGACGATCCTTGGTGCTGCGCCAGCTCTTCCAGGTCGATCACTTGCTCGCCGGCTTTCTGCAGTTCGTGCAGGATCTGCGTTTTGCCCGATCCGGTCATCCCGCCGAGGAGAAGCAGGTTATATTTCTCATCGAACCGATCCAGCACCCAGCGGCGGTACTTCTTGTAACCGCCTTCGAGCAGGAAAACGTCAAAGCCATACAAATTGAGCGCCCAGGCCATGGCCCCGCTGCGCATACCCCCGCGCCAGCAATGCAGGGCTATCTTTTTGCCCGGGGCTATCTCCAGCGCCTGTTTGATAAAGCCGGACCACTTGGGACCAGTCAGGTCGAAACCCAGCAAAATAGCCTGTTCGCGGCCTTGCTGCTTGTAAGTGGTGCCGACCTGAACCCTTTCCTCGTTGCTGAAAAGCGGGATATTATATGCCCCCACGATATGTCCCTGCGCAAATTCGGCAGGCGTGCGCACGTCAATAACGGGAATTGCAGCGTCAAGCTGAACGAAGTTCTCTATAGAAAGCGTGCGGATCATAGCCGCACAAAAATAGCGGATTAGGCTGAGTTATTTGCCCTCTGCTTTGCTCAACATAAAATCTAATCCACCTTTGCCGGGTACTTTTTCCACTTTGGAGGTCGCATCAAATACCATTACCTGGTTATCCGTAGTGTTGTATTTCGGCCATTGGCGCAGGCCTTTGCCATTGGGGTTACCGGTCTTTACAAAGTTAACCCAGTAATCGCACATCATATCCGATAGCTTATAATCAACCGGTTCCAGCGGGCGGTTTTGCAGGGTTTTCAGATTGTCCATTACGTAGGGTACCTCGGCGGTGTGGAATGCACCCCACTTTACATATTCGCCGGTGGCGGGCACTTTGCGGTCGAAATTGTACACATATACGGGCGAATCGGAATATTGGCTCTGCATATTGGCCCAGTTATAACCCGAAAGCGCAAATATCTGGTTTCGACTGATCAAAATTTGCGAACGGGCGGCCTCTTCATCGGTGTTGCCGGGGAAGTATTTCAGGAATGCGGCGCTGTCGGCCCCATATTCTTTTGCAACTTGTTTCCGGTAATCGGCACTGTTCTTAAAGCCCATTACAAACGACTCGTCGCCGTTCCACCCGGTGATCAGCGGTACATGGTTTTGTTTGTTCTGCGCAAAAATATCGGGAATGCTTTCAGGCAATACATAACCGTCGACGATCGGCGAAAAACGTCCCTGGAACTTCTTTAACACCTCTTCGGCCGGTATCGCGCGCAAATCGGCCAGCGATTTTGCGCCGACCTTGTCAGCCAGCTTTGTCCCTTGCTCTTCCGCCGACTGCAGCGTAGTAGCGGGTATGGCAGGGTTTTTTACGGTCAGCGAGCCACTCTCAGCTATCGCTTTATTGAACAATCCCTTGGCCAGCGGCGAGGCCACCAGGGCGTTCACGCTCATTGACCCGGCCGATTGGCCGCAGATGGTCACGTTATCTGGGTCGCCGCCAAAGGCTGCGATATTGTTCTTTACCCACTTCAATGCTGCTACCTGGTCGAGCAGGCCGTAATTGCCTGAAGCCATGCCGTTCGATTCTTTGGTCAGCTCGGGGTTCGCATAGAATCCAAACACTCCTACCCTATAGTTGATCGATACAAAGATGATCCCCTTTTTTGCCATCGCTTCACCATCGTAAATTGCGCAGGCGCTGCCTCCGCTGGTAAATCCGCCGCCGTAGATATAAACAAAAACGCCGCGTTTTTCGGAATTGTTCTTGGCTCCCGTCCAAACGTTCAGGTACAGGCAATCCTCGCTGATAGGCTGCTCGGGTATCAAAAACTCGGAAGTGTAAACCATAAAAGGCGTCGGCTTTGCCTGCATCGGGCTGGGGCCGAACGCGTCGCACTTCTTTACGCCATCCCAGTGCTTAACCGGCTGCGGGGCCTTCCAGCGCAGGTCGCCAACCGGCGGGGCGGCAAAGGGAATGCCTTTAAAAGATGTTATGTCGCCCGAGCTATTCAACACACCTGATACCTTTCCGGCTTCGGTTTTAGCCTCGGACAAGGCACGAACAGTATCCTTTTTTGCAATGAATGAATACAATAAAACAGGCGCTGCCAGCAGCAGGGCGCAAATGGCAATTTTGGCTTGCTTTCCCATAAATCGGAATAATTAATGTGTCGGTTTGACGCAATCTAATATTTGTTTTTGATTTCGCAAAAAAAGAGACGATAATGTATATTGGGAAAAAGTTTTTCGGACAATGCGAAAGATCATACAAGCCTTTGCCTTATTGTTGTTACTGGGCTTATTTTCCTGTGTAAACAGGGAGCCCTATTACATCGACAAGGATAACAAAGCTATCGTATCGCGCAACGGCCCTTTTCACCGGGTGGTTATAGACGGAAACAACAAGGAGGTATCATTTTTGAATTACGGCGACCAAAAGGGTAATTATACCATTTACTTTAACCGGCCAAACCCTGGCTACATAGTAGCCGAAGGTTTCGGGCTGAACAAAAATTACGTGCTTAACCTGGCTTTAGGCGCTAAATATTCTGTCGTCATTTACGGTAAGGACAACCAGGCCGTAAAAGTCATCAATTTTAAAACCGATTATCACGGAAATATAGTAACCGACGACGATTGAAGACCGGGTTTTCAGTTCCGTGCCTTAAACGTCACCCTGAAGGTACTGCCCAGATTGGGTTCGCTTTCTACGCTGATCTGTCCGCCCTGTGATTCCACCTGGGTTTTACTCAGGAAAAGGCCCACGCCGTGCGCGTCCTTGCGGTCGTTGAAGGTTTTATACAAGCCGAATATCTTTTTGCCGTGAATTTCCAGGTCGATCCCTATCCCGTTGTCCTGGCATTCCAATACCACACACCCGGCATGGTTGGTATAAGTGCGCAGCGTAATGACCGGCGGCACATCGGGCTTGCGGTATTTTACAGCATTGGTCACCAGGTTCATGATGATGCTTTCCAGGTACAGGCGCGGAAAGATTACCTGCTCTGCCCACAGCTCTTTATTCACCGTAGCTTCATTGGCTTCCAGGTCGGTTCCCAACACATCGAGCACACCGTTGATCACCTCTTCGAATTTCAGCGTATCAGATATCAGTTCCGATTCCTGGATACGTATCGCTTCAGAAAGATCGTCCAGCGTCACGTTGAGCCCCTGCGAAACTTTTACGATCCGCTGAATCAGGTCCGCATTCTCTTCATCCAGCCCATCCGTGTCGACGAACGAGGTCAGCAGTGAGATATTATTGGCGTGGTTACGAATATTGTGCGACAGGATGTGCGTAAAATTCTTTAGCTGCAGGTTGCTTTGCGTCATCACGTCGATGGAATTGTTCAACGCTATCTCGTTAGCCTTATATTTCTCAATATCCATAAATACGCCGCGCAGCTTCTCTACCGCACCGTCCCGGCCATATACCGGCTCGCCGTACGACCGTACCCACATTACCTTGCCGGTCTCCGTCAGTAACTGCAGTTCCAGGTCCCAGATAATGCCATGGGCCACAGTTTCCTCGACAGCATTTTTCAGTATCTCATCGTAAGGCGGCAAAAAATGGCCGTACGGGTTGTCAAATTCAAGGCTGTGGTCGTAAGGCAATTCGTAAATATCATAAACCGTCTTTGACCAAATATTTTTATTCGTTAACAGGTTATATTCCCATCCGCCCATGCGTGCCAGTCGGCCCGCTTCAGACAGCAGGTATTCGCTCTCGGCAAGCTTATTTTCCAGCACTTTGCGCTCGTGGATGTCAATATTGCAGCCGGCCATGCGAATAGGTTTACGGCCTTCAAACACCGCCTTGCCGGTGCATTCAAAATATTTATATTTATCCTGTTTGGTTTTCAGTCGAGCTACAATACGGTAAGGTTCGCCATATTTCAGGTGGGCATTAAGCGCCTGTGCCACAGGCATCTTGTCTTCCGGATGAAGCAATTCGTAAAAGGTTTCGATCCTGGCAGGGATGTCGCCCTGCTCATAACCGAGTAAGCCATAAAAGTTTTCCGACCAGAATACCTCGCCACTCTCAAAATCCCAGTCCCATATACCCGCGTTGGTACCCTCAATGATCAGCTTCAATAATTCCGCAGATTCAGTTAACTCCACAAACAGTATAATTAATTAAAGGGTGTTTTTCTGCGCTTTTATACGCCGCAAAGCGACCAAAGGTTGGTTAATTGCGGCAAAAGCAATATTTTATTTTCATTATCCGAAGTACAGACCGGCCCGTCGCTATTTTTTACAAATTTCTTAGCCCTTATCTTGAAATTATGGGCAAATCGTTATGTTTGAGGATGCAAAAGACTTTGAAGAGCAATACGGCAGTATCCAGCGTACTTAAATACCTGCTCCACCTTATCGGCCTAAGCCTGTTTTTCGGACTACTGATCTATTCAGCAAATAAGTTCTGGCTGCCGTTTCTTGTAAAGCACCTGACTAAAGTATATTATGTCGCGCCGACGAGTTATACAGCCGAACTCGGGGCGCTGCTCGCCATTTACACGCTTTTTTGCTATTTCGTTAACAATTTTGTACTGGGATTGTATGAAAAAGGCCGGATGAAACAACTATTATATTCCATGCTGGCCGATTATCTATTGCTGCCCCTGAGCATTTTGATACTTATCCTATATTACAGCAAAGTATCCAAGACCAACATCGAAGACACGTCGCACCTGTACAACATCTACCTGATGACGGTATTGCTGGTGGTTAAAGAACTGATCGCGGCGCGGCTGCTTTCAGGAAAGAAGGCAACTGTAAAAACTACCAGGTAATATCCACGTTCGTTCGATTAAAAAATTTTATAAAAATTCTTGACTTTATTATATTAATCGTAATATTGCGATTGATTATGGGAGCAACTAAAACTGAAATATTTACCGCCGAGCAGAATCACCTGGCTGTCATGCTGAAAGCGATGGCGCATCCGGCGCGCATCGCCATTTTGCAGCACCTGATCAAGACCGATGCGTGTGTTTGCGGCAGCCTGGTCGACGAACTGGGTTTGGCGCAAGCGACTATATCACAGCACCTGAAGGAACTTAAGAACGCAGGCTTGATACAGGGAACTATTGAAGGCGTAAGCACCTGTTACTGCATCGAGCCGGCCGCATGGGAACTTTTGAAAAGGCAATTGAACGGGTTTATGTCGGCCTATACAGGCCAGGCAAAATGTTGTTAAAAAAATTTATTTATATTAATCGCAATATTACAATGAACACATTAACAAACGACCAGCTTAAAGAGCAGGTAAAGCAAAAATACAGCGAGATAGCCTTGCAGGACAAGGAAACCAACCAGGCAAGCTGCTGTGGTTCGGGTTGCTGCTCGACCGAGGTTTACAATATCATGAGCGACGACTATGCTAAATTAGGGGGCTATGTCGAGGATGCCGACCTGGGCCTGGGCTGCGGTTTGCCTACTCAATTCGCCATGATCAAAAAAGGCGATGTCGTGATCGACCTGGGCTCGGGCGCCGGGAACGACTGCTTTGTGGCACGGAATGAAACCGGCGAAACCGGCAAGGTGATCGGGATCGATTTTACCGAAGCGATGATCAGCAAGGCGCGGATGAATGCCGAAAAATTAGCGTTCAATAACGTCGAGTTCCGGTTTGGGGATATTGAAAAAATACCGGTAACGTCGGATGTGGCCGACGTAGTGATCAGTAACTGCGTGCTGAACCTGGTACCGGATAAATATGCCGTTTTTAAAGAAATATACCGCGTACTCAAGCCTGGCGGGCACTTCAGTATTTCGGACGTGGTTTTGGTCGGCGATCTGCCTCACCAGTTAAAAAACGCTGCGGAAATGTACGCCGGCTGCATTTCGGGCGCGGTGCAAAAAGATGTATATCTTGAGCTGATCAGGGCCAACGGCTTTAACAACGTAACCGTACAAAAAGAGAAACCCATTACCATACCGGATGATATCCTTTCAAACTACCTGGGCGAAAACGAATTAAAGGCGTACAGGGCAGGCCAGACAGGCATATTCAGCATCACGGTTTATGCGGAGAAGCCTATAGATAAAACTTGCTGTTCGGGCGATTGCTGCAGTTAAACGATGGAAATACTAAACGCCATAAATTATAGCGATAGTGTGAGGGGAATACCCGGGCTGAAAAGCCCCCGGCATCTGATCTGCCCCAGGACTCCGCAAAAATTCAAAAGTCATCAGAATTTAGTTACGTGTGCCCTCAATCGGCTGCCGTGATGAAAAAAACTTTAAAATGAAAAATATATTAGTACTCTGCACCGGCAACAGCTGCCGCAGCCAGATGGCTGAAGGCTATTTAAGGCATTATGCCGGTGATAGAGCAAAAATTTACAGCGCCGGTATCGAAACGCACGGCGTAAACCCTAAAGCTATACAAGTGATGGCCGAAGACGGCATCGATATATCCGGCCACACGTCGAACATCGTGAACGAATATGCTGGTATACCCTTCGACTACGTGATAACCGTGTGCGATAACGCCAATGAGAACTGCCCCTACCTGCCGGGAAATTTTCAGCGTTTCCACCAAAACTTTCCCGACCCGGCCAAAGCCAAGGGTAATCCGGAAGACATAATGGATGAATTCAGGCTCGTACGCGATATGATCAAGGGCTATTGCAAAGCGTTCGTGGAAACACATTTGACCCATTAAAAGCAATTATCACCCATTAAACCTCATGTTATGATCAGAGATGTTTTGTTCGTTTGCATTCACAACTCGGCCAGGAGCCAGGTTGCTGAAGCTTTTTTAAATCAACTCGGCAGCGATGCATTTCATGCCGAAAGCGCGGGCCTGGAGCCGGGTACGCTTAATCCGGTAGTGGTAAAGGCGATGCAGGAGACCGGTATCGACATCAGTAAAAATGAAACGAAGAGCGTTTTTGATCTGTTCAGGCAGGGACGGAGGTATAATGCCGTAATTACCGTTTGCGACGCCTCAAGTGCAGAATCGTGTCCGATTTTTCCGGGCGTGGTAAAACGTTTGGGATGGTCGTTTGCCGATCCCTCTTCGTTTACAGGCACTGACGAAGAAAAGCTAGCAAAAACCAGGGAGGTAAGGGATGAGATAAAAGCGACGATCTTATCCTTTATCGAAGATGCCAAGGACGGTAATTTTTGGCTCAGCAATAAGCATGAAAAAGTATCTGGCTGAGTTCCTGGGCACATTCGGGCTGGTATTTGCCGGTACCGGCGCCATCATTATCGATCAGCAGACACATGGCGCCGTGACGCATGCGGGCATAGCGATCACATTCGGGCTAATTGTAATGAGCATGATCTATACATTCGGCGAAATTTCCGGTGCGCACCTCAATCCCGCAGTCAGCATAGCTTTCGCTATCGGCGGCAAGTTTCCCTACCGCGAAATTGCGCCATATATGGTCAGTCAGTTTGCCGGGGCCATCGCCGCAAGCGCCGTACTCAAACTGCTATTCCCGGCAAACGAGTATCTTGGCGCGACGTTGCCCGCCGGCAGCGCAATGCAATCGTTTATACTGGAATTCATCCTCACTTTCTTCCTAATGCTGGTTATCGTCAATGTGGCGCATGGCAGCAAGGAACAGGGTATGTTCGCGGGCCTGGCCATAGGCGCCGTAGTTGGTCTTGAAGCCATGTTTGCCGGACCCATTTGCGGCGCGTCGATGAATCCGGCCCGATCGTTGGCCCCAGCCGTTGTGTCGGGCCATCTTGCATCGTTATGGATATACCTTACTGCGCCTGCCGCGGGCGCGGCTGCCGCAATCCCTGTTTGGCGCTGCCTGCGCAACAAAGTTTAAAATTCGGGTATATTTGATCGTGAATTTGAAAAGACTGCCTTACGACAAGATGCTTTCGGCGCTGATGATCCTGTTCATCATTGCCTACCTGTTGAGCCCGCGGGTAAAAAGCTGGGTTATCATGGCTTTTCTATGGGCAGGCTTTTACAAACCACACGTGCCGCCGGTAAATCCGGGCCACAACCTCGAGCCAGGACCCTCACTTCATGTTCAGAATATAAATGGAGCTGCAACAGATATTTCACAATTGAAGGGCAAAGTGGTGTTTGTAAACTTTTGGGCCGTTTGGTGTCCGCCATGCCTGGCCGAGCTGCCATCTGTCGATAACCTGTACCGCAAGCTGAAAGACAACCCCGACATCGTATTCATCACAGTCGACGTCGACAACAACTTGCCGCGGTCGTCAGCCATGCTGCAGCATCGCGGCTACCTGCTGCCTGTGTACGGTCCGACAAAATATGCCGGCGACTTTTGGCCGGATATGATACCAATCACTTTCGTGATCAACAAAAAAGGCGAAATAGCTTTTAAGGAACAGAACCGCGCCAAATACGACGATGAGAAGTTTGTTCAATTCATGACAGATCTGAGTAAGGAATAATCCACTATTCCTGGACAACCGTTTTTCCCTTGCTCTTATACGCCGCCAGGCTCTTCGCCGCCGAGCAGCGGCCCATTTCGATCACTTCCTCGGCCTTATAAAAATCATAGGTGCCGCAGCTCTCATGCGACACCCTGACCAGGATGTCGGGTGTATATTTCTGTAATAAGGCCTCGCTGCTATGATAAGTGATCAGGTTGATAGTTTTATTGATCACATCGAAATAATTGAACTTATGCTCGTGATTGCCGGGATGCAGGTGGAACAGGTGATCGTAAAATTCCTGTATCTTCTGACGGTAACGCGAATGCCTCTGCTCGCGCACTTCGGAGTGCAGCTCCGGCTCTTCAACCGGAACGAGCGCATTCACATCTACCACAACCAGTATATCGCCGGCACTGCGCTGCACATGATCGATAGGCAGGTTATTAACTACGCCGCCATCCACCAGCAGCCCGTCTTCAGTGCGTACCGGCGTAAAAACTGTCGGGATAGCAATCGATGCCCGGATCGCGTTCATAACACTGCCTTTGTTAAAAACCACCTCCCTGCGGTTCAGAATATCCGCCGAAACAGCCGCGAAGGGTATGGCCAGTTCCTCGATATGCTTATCCTCCATCAGTTCGTGCATGGTATGAAAGATACGGTCGCCCCGCAGCAGCCCTTCCCCGCTGAGCGTAAAGTCAACCATACTGAATACTTTCATCTTATCCAACGAACACAGCCATTGCTTATACACCTCCATTTTGCCAAGCGCATATACACCGCCGACCAGCGCACCCATAGATGTGCCTGCAATAGCGGCTATCTCGAAGCCGTGGCTTTCCAATTCCTCGATAACGCCAATATGCGCCATGCCCCTGGCGCCGCCGCCCGACAGCACCAGCGATATTTTCTGTTTCATTATTCCTTATATTTTTTCCGAATGTCGTATGCTCAAATTTAATCGAAATCGGGATAAATACTTTTACCGCTCGCATCAATTTACCTAATTTTATCACATGATCGAATGCACTCCCGCCCTGCTAAAAACCTTCGAAGACCTGAAGGATGTTCCCGATGACCAGCTGCAATGGCTCATCGACCGCAGCGAATGCCGTATGCTTGCCGCCGGCGATCCGCTCACGGTGAAGGGGCAGCCTATAGCCGGGCCGCATTTTATCATTAGCGGGGGTTTGCGCCTGCTCATGACGCAAAATGGCAATACACGCGAGATATCTTCGTCAGGTCCCGGAAGCATAACCGGTTACCTCCCTTTTTCAAGGGGGAAAGTGGCCACCGTCGACAGCCAGGCCGTTGGCGAAACGCAGATCATGTCGTTCGACACCGCGAAGATTAACGACATGATCAAAACGCAGTTCGAACTAACGCAGGCGCTGGTACATGTGATGACCAACCGTGTGCGCAACTTTACTACGCTCCAGCAGCAGAACGAAAAAATGATGGCGCTTGGCAAGCTGTCGGCGGGTTTGGCTCACGAGCTGAACAACCCTGCCTCGGCCATTGTGCGCGATTCGGAATCGTTGCTCAAGCACCTGCAACTGCAGCCGCACGACTTTAAATCGGTTATTGCCATACGCATGGAGCCTGAGCAGGTAGATGCTGTAGCCGACAAATTATTCCGCGTGCTTTCCGAGCGAAGGGAAATGAAACTGACGCTGCGCCAGCGCACCGAGATGGAGGACGAACTGAGCGACCTGCTCGATAAGTTGAACGTAGACAATGGCATGGATATATCCGGCAATTTCGTCGACTTTAATATTTGCTCCACTGACGTACACGATTTCAGCGATCACATCCCAAAACAGTACCTTTCGCCCGTGCTCAACTGGATCAGTAATGTACTCGTTACCGAAAAAATGGTGCAGGACATCAGCGAATCGTCCAAACGCATAGCCGATTTGGTCAGTTCGGTAAAAACGTTCACTCACATGGACCGTGCCCCCGATAAACAATACGCCGACATACACATAGGCATACGTAATACAATAACAATGCTGGGCTACAAGCTGAAGAAGGGCAATATTACGCTGGTGGAAGAGTTTGATGAAACATTGCCCCCGGTGAAAGCTTTTATAGGCGAATTAAACCAGGTTTGGACCAACCTGATCGACAACGCACTGGATGCCATGGAAGGTAATGGCAAAGGCACGTTGACGGTTCGAACCAGCAAGGACCGGGAATTTGTACAGGTGAGTGTGATTGACGACGGGCCCGGCATTCCTGCCGATGTACAGCCGCGTATCTTTGAACCGTTCTTTACGACAAAAGAGATTGGCAAAGGCACCGGCCTGGGGTTGGAAGTGGTTCAGCGCATTGTTTACCAGCAGCATGGCGGCTCGATCAAGGTTAAATCAGAACCCGGGTGTACGGAGTTTACCGTTTGCTTCCCGATTGACGGTTAAATCAGTGTAATCATAATCATACTCAATCGGTATAATCACTTTCAAAAATCGGTGTAATCCAAAACAACAATGAATAAACCCATCATATTTTCTATCGACGACGATCCACAGGTGCTGCGTGCCATAGGCCGCGACATAAAGGCCGAGTATAATGCCGACTACAAGATCATCAGCACCACATCGGCCAAAGAAGCGCTCGACCTGCTTACCGACCTGAAGAATACGGGCGATACCGTGGCCATGTTCCTGGTCGACCAGCGCATGCCCGAAATGGAAGGTGTCGATTTTCTGCGGCAGGCCATCAAAGTGTTTCCTGTGGCCAAAAGGGTGCTGCTAACGGCTTATTCGGATACCGAGGCGGCTATAAAAGCCATCAACGACGTACAACTGGACTATTACCTGATGAAGCCCTGGAACCCGCCCGAGGAAAAATTATACCCGGTTATAAACGACCTGCTGGACGACTGGCAAGGCGATTACACGCCCGATTTTAAAGGGATCAAACTGATAGGTTACCAGTTCTCGCCCAAATCGCACGAGATCAAGGACTTCCTGGCTGGCAACCTCATCCCCTACCGCTGGTATGATTTTGAAAATGATCCCGAAGCCAAAACTTTGCTTGAGGCCAATAAATTGAGTGCCGACGCCCTGCCGCTAATCATTTACGACGATGGCACCTGCGCGGCAAAGCCCACGATCAGGCAGATCGCAGAAAAAACCGGTTTGAGCCCGCAGATCAAAAATGAAATATATGACGTAGTGATCATCGGCGCAGGGCCGGCCGGGCTTGCCGCTGCGGTTTACGGGTCATCGGAAGGATTAAAAACCCTGCTTATCGAGCGCCGCGCGCCCGGCGGGCAGGCCGGTACCAGCTCGCGTATCGAAAACTATCTCGGTTTTCCTGCGGGGCTTAGCGGCGCCGACCTTACCCGCCGAGCCATCAGCCAGGCAACCAGGCTGGGGGCCGAATTTTTGTCGCCGCACGTGGTAAGAGACATCCGGCAAAAAGACGGTTACAAAACCATCGTGCTGGATGACGGACCGGAGATCATCAGCCGTTCTATTGTGGTCACTACCGGCGTGGATTACCGGAAGCTGGAGGTAAAAGGCGTCGAAAAATTCACTGGCGCGGGCATTTATTACGGCTCGGCAATGACCGAGGCAAGCGCCTGCAAAGGCAAGGACGTGTTCGTCATCGGCGGTGGCAATTCAGCCGGGCAGGCGGCCATGTACCTTTCCAAATTTGCCAGGAAAGTGCACATCGTTATCCGCAGAGAAGACCTTTCGGCCACTATGTCCGCCTACCTGATCAACCAGATCGGCCAGGCGCCCAATATCGAAGTATTGCCCGATACCGAGGTTTGCGAGGCCGCGGGTATCGAATGTCTGGAAAAAGTGGTGCTGATAAACGTTAAAACCCAGGAAAAAACGACGCATGATGCCAGCGCCATGTACATTTTTATCGGCGCCAGGCCTTACACGGATTGGATCAAACTCGATATCATCAAAAACGACAAGGAATTTATCGAAACCGGTCGCAACCTCGCCGCCTACGACGATTTTAAAAAAATATGGAAGCTGAAACGCGACCCGTACCTGCTGGAAACCAGTTGCCCGGGTGTTTTTGCCGCAGGCGACGTTCGCGCAGGCGCCATGAACCGCGTGGCATCGGCCGTAGGCGAAGGCTCCATGGCCATAAGCTTTGTGCACAAGTATTTGGCCGAGGTATAATGATTGCCGGCATGGAATGATGAAGCCACTTTGAAACTCCGGATTCGTTATTCGAAAAGCGGAGCAATGTTTCAGAATTTCTCACTTCGTCGGAAATGACATAATTTTATTTATTAATTATTCATCACCATGGAAGACCAGATCTGCAAACACTTGCTTGCCATAAAACAGCTGAAGCATGCCAAGGATTACGTATGCGAAGAATGTATCAAATCCGGCAGCAGTTGGGTTCACCTGCGTACCTGCCAGGAGTGTGGTATTACGCTGTGCTGCGACAGTTCACCGAACCGGCATGCCTCCAAACACGCCCATGCCACAGGCCACCCGGTAGTGGCTTCAGCCGAACCGGGCGAACGGTGGCTGTGGTGCTACGTGGATGAAGAAATGGTGGAATATTGACAAGGTCAGAAGTCGGATGTCTGAAATCAGATGTCAGTACTTTTTGATTCATTTTCTGCCCCCGGCCTCCGGAAACAAAAAACCGCCGCCCGGCAACCCATTTGCCGGGCAGGCAGCATTTCCCTCATGTTAGTATTTTATAAGATCAGTGACTTATGACAATCTGCTCGTCAAGTATGTACTGCATTTGTATAGCGCTTTCGAGGTCGTCGAAAGTAGCGGCGCCCGGTTCGGTGCGAAGCATAACGCCCTCACCAGTTTCAATATACTCCACCCTTGCGCCATAGCGCCATTGCATCAGGTGGTAATTCCAGGTTATCGTTGTTATCCTTGCGCCTTTTTTCAACAGGTCGATCACGTCCGCGCTGCTCGTTTTTACGCCTTTGCCAAAACCACCGGCTGCACTGTGCAGGAATACATCACTAATATAATCGCCGGTGTACAGCTTCTGCTTCCATATTCCTGATATATAAAAATCCCAGTATTCCATCGTCGGTTAATTAGACCGAACTAAATTAATATATAAAAAAATAAAAAGATACCGTGAAAAACACGGTATTTTTCTGCGGGTTTTACGTATCAGAGCGCGGGCTCAGTTTCGCTTTGCATTTCCATCTCATCTGCGCTGGGACCATAGCTGCCTGGGATAGCAACGTCCAGCAGGCGCAGGTATACCCCTAATTGTGCGCGGTGATGTACTATCTGGCAGAATGACGCGCGTATCACTTCAAATTTGCTTTGTGTGAAGTATACCTGCTCGCCGTTACGCATGGTCCAGGGTTTTTCAAGTTCTTCAAGTATGGCATTGTCAAGCGCTGCCTTGCCCGCGGAGTACGACTTTTCAAAAAAGTCGAGCAAGGCGGTGTTGTCATTTATCTCAGGTTCACGGTGCGTGCTGGTCGCAAAATCCAGTTCGTCGTCGCAAACCGCCATTTGTACCCACGACCCGATATCGGCAATATGGGTTGCCAGGCGGCGGATAGTCATACTTTTGGGGTGCGGCTGCCAATCGTATTTGTCTTCGGGTATGCGTGCCAGCATTTTGCGGGTGGTGGCCGCTTCATTCTCCATTTCCTTAGAAAGAATTTTGATGATGTCCATGACGTTGTGTTTTTAAGTTTATGCCTCAAATTAACACACGCCTTATGACAGCCCTATGTCAGCAGGTTTTGCGCACGACGAAAAACATTTTGGCAGTCTTATCTCTTTATAGAGAGTCGGCAATGCAGCTTGTTATTTCAAAATATTCGGATAACAACGGAATACTTCTTTCAAAGTATTTTTTTGTCGTTATTTAATTCAAAATGAGCATATTTTTTGTAACTTTATCATGTATTAAAACGTTAAGCGCGAGATACGAACCATACCAGCCGATCACGATGAGTAAACCCAAAACCTTTGAGGCGTTTTTTGGAAAAACGTCCTACTTTTGTACGGGCGACAGAACCGCGGGCCCGGGTCTTTGTCATTGCTTTTTTACGTTAACCCGACTTGATAAATTAATCTTTTAATTACCCTTGTAAAACCTTTGCTCATGGAGCAACGCGAGAAGGAAACCACTATGACCGACAGGGAATTTTTAAAGCATATCCTGCATAAACAACAGATTACTGCGTCCATACCTGCCAACAAAGAAATAGCCGCCTGGGCATTGCAGGTTATACGCTTGCTTTACCCCGAACAATCGAATAAACTATACACCTTCGTCGATCAGCTCGAATCGGAATTCGCGCGGCTCGAGGACGAGCTTTGTGCCCTGCTGGATGCAACGCGCGGCACACACGCGGAAAACAAAGAGCTTGCTAAAACATTTTTTGACGGACTGCCCGACCTTTACCGGATACTGAACACCGACGTTCAGGCTACGTTTGCCGGCGACCCTGCTGCTAAAAGCGAATTTGAAGTGATACGCGCCTATCCGGGATTTTTTGCAGTAACGTTTTACAGGATCGCACACGAACTTTATAAACTGGGCATACCGATCATTCCGCGTATATTGACGGAATATGCACACTCCAGTACTGGTATCGACATACACCCCGCGGCCGAAATAGCCGATCATTTCTATATAGACCATGGCACCGGCGTGGTAATTGGTGAAACCTGCAAAATTGGCCGGCATGTAAAGATATACCAGGGCGTTACCCTGGGCGCATTGAGCGTGGTTAAAAAGCCCATGCATGCGAAACGTCACCCGACAGTAGAAGATCACGCGGTGATTTATGCCGGTGCGACCATATTGGGCGGCAAAACCATCATCGGCGAGGGAAGTATCATTGGCGGCAACGTATGGCTCACCAAAAGCGTGCCGCCATTCTCAAAGGTTTACCATACGCACGAGGTGAGCCTGCTGAAAGAGAAAATAAAAGAATGACCACAAGGTTGTATTAGTTGAACTGGTTGTATTGGCGTAATAATTTCAATATTATTTCAACCAATATGACTATTACAACTTTTTATAACCATTACCACTACTGCAACTAATACAACTAACTAAGAAAACATGGCTGGAATAATTGATCTGATAGGCAATACGCCTATGGTTGAACTAAAAAAATTAAACCCTAACCCCAACGTAACCATATATGCCAAATTGGAGGGTAATAACCCCGGAGGCAGTGTAAAGGACCGGGCTTCGCTGAATATGATACGCAGCGCGCTCGATCGCGGCGACATTAAACCTGGCACAAAACTGATTGAAGCTACCAGCGGTAATACGGGCATTGCGCTGGCTATGATAGCCTGCCTGTTCGGCCTGGAGATAGAACTAGTAATGCCGGCCAGCTCCACGCGCGAGCGCACGCTAACTATGGAGGCTTTTGGCGCGAAAGTTGTCTTGCTCGATGGCATCGAGGCCTGCCGCGACTATGCCGAGGCAAAAGCCGCCACCGGCGAATACTTTATTCTGAACCAGTTTGCAAACCCCGATAACTATAAGGCCCACGTGAAAACTACCGGACCTGAAATATGGCGTGACACGGCAGGGAAAATAACCCATTTTGTAAGCGCAATGGGCACCACCGGCACAATTATGGGCTGTTCAAGATACTTTAAAGAGCAAAATCCAAATGTCCGCATTGTTGGCTGCCAGCCTACCGAAGGCTCGTCCATCCCAGGCATACGCCGCTGGCCGGAAGCTTACCTGCCAAAAATATTCGAACCCGCGCGCGTTGATGAAGTGCGGGATGTAACCCAGGAAGAAGCCACTCAAATGGCCCGCAAACTGGCGAAGGTCGAGGGGATATTCGCGGGTATGAGCAGCGGAGGCGCAGCCCATGCAGCCATTAAACTCGCGTCCGAACTAAGGGAAGGTGTAATTGTCTTCATCTGCTGCGACCGTGGCGATCGTTACCTGAGCAGTAACCTGTTCGGATAGTAATTATCCACAATTCAGCTTTGAAAAATCGTGTTTTTTATCCCATTTGTTGAAAAAATTAATATAAATTACTAAAAAAATATTAATCTGGTAATCCGATAGATTATATATTTGTAACAGATTCATATTATCAATCTAACACACACCTCGTTCTTTATGGTTTAATTATGAGTTCAGTTAATTATTGAGAAGAAGAGAGAAAGCCCCAAACTTTCTCTTTTTTGTTTTCTGTCCCCCCATAAAGGATGAATTTTTGTGAAAGCAAGTTACTTCCGGAGTTTCGAGGCGATCAGCATTTCCAGCTGACCGAGGCTTTGGATAAGATAAGTAGTGTCACCCGATATTTTTGATAAGGTAAACCCGCCTTCTATCATGGCGATCATTAGCGACGCAAAAGCTGCGGAATCGGCATCGGCCCTGAACTCGCCCTGTGCTTTGCCTTGCTGGATGATAGCCGAAATACTTTTATGCCAGCGGGCGAGCGCATCATTTACCCGGTTCTTTAGCTGCGGATGGGTATCATCCGCTTCGGCGCCCATATTGATGATCGGGCAGCCATCACCCAGCACCGGCGAATGCAAACCATTGCGATAGACCTGTATGAAAGCGTTTAGTTTACCTGTAGCTGAACGTTCGGTCAATTGTATCTGCCTTACTTCTTCGATCAGCCGCGACATGTTATGGTCGAACGCGGCCAGCGCAACCTCGTCTTTATCTTGAAAATTACCATAGATCGAACCTTTGGTCAACCCAGTGGTCTCAGTCATATCCGACATTGACGTGCCTGCATAACCCTTCCGGTTAAACAACGGCGCTGTTTTTTCGGTAATGAATTTTCGTGTACGCTCGGCCTTGCCCATATTCAAACTCAGGTAAATATACTAATTGGTATATTAAGTTGATAATAAATTTTTATTACTTCGGCATTCTAACAGTCATCGGGGTTTTGGGCAGGCACGTGACGTCAGAGTATTAAAAAGTAATCAGTATCTTTATTTAATACACAAATGGTGTTAAATTTCGGCATGAAAAAGCTATTGGTCCTGGTCGCGTTCTTGTCCAGCACTGCGTTTGCGCAGCAAATGGTCAGGAGCGGGACCATATATTCCGAACATCCTTATATAATTGTTGTAAAAAGATTTGCGAGCCAATATGGTCAAGTAAACCCCGACGATATGGCACAGCTTTATGCCGATACCGCTCATTTTTATGGAATGACACGTTACAATCCCGACACTTCTCGCCTTGTTAAGAATCTTCCGGCAAAAGGGCAACTGATAGAGGAGGCAAAAAAAGGATGGTTAGATATCATCAACAACTGGCAGAACGTTAAAATGACTCTTATAGGTCAACCTGAAGGTTATGAATATTATCGCAAACCGGTTTTCGTGGTTCAATCGCACTGGCTGCTTACCATGACGAACAAAAAGACTAAAAAAGTCGCCGTCCTGGAGCTATTGTTATCTGATGAATTTAACGATGCCGGCAAAATAGCGGTTCAGCGCGAATATTACGACCCCACTCCCCTGCTGATGGCGATGAGGCCCTAATATCATTTGGCTGATTGCAGCTTATCAAGTTTCTTTTTTGTGCCAGGATTATTGTCAAGCTTAAGGGCTTTGTTGTAGTACTCGATGGCTTTATCCTTGTTCTTCTGGCTGTCGTAGTAATCGCCCATACTGTCGTATACATTGGCGCTTTGCGGATAGTTCGCAACATTCAGGGCAAACAGGGAGTACGCTCTGTCGGTTAAGCCGCTTTGCATATAATAATACGCCAATTGGTTCATTAAACTTTCCGGCGGCAATATTTTATATCCCATATGATCTGATATTTCAGCGTAATGGCTACTGAAAGCCGATGCAGGATCGAATTTCGCCTTACTGTCGAACAGCTTATCCGACAAACTACGAGGCATTTTGTAAAACCCAAACAGGAAGTGCAGGGCGTCATACTCGGCTATCAGCGGTACCGAGCCGTGATTGTCATCCTTATAATACTTATAATCCCATTTGAGGCCGTCGCCGTTGTTATGCGTTAGCAGATCCTTCAGCGCCAGGATACTACGTATATGATTGGTAGCGCCGGTAGTGTCGAGCCTTACCTGCAAGGTATCCATGCCATCGGGCATCGTATTGGCGATAGCCAGGTATAACGACCTCCCGGCAAATTTCGATTGCTTTAGCGTTTCGCGCGCCTGGTCCAGCAGTTTGTGTTTATCCCACCACATGCTGGGGTCGATAGCGACATACGAATTAAACATATTTGTATGGTTCAGCAGGATGTTCATAGCGGTAAGGCCGCCAAAAGAATGGCCGATAAGCATCTTGTAAGGCGCCGTCCGGTAAGTTGAATCAATGTGCCGCATTAATTCATTTTGGATAAAAGCTTCAAATTTTTCGCCTCCTCCCGATGTTCCAAAATCCCTGGCCCTGCTGCCATCGGGATTAAAAAGCGACTTTGTGGGCGTTAAGTCGCGTGTCCGATCGGTATTGGGTATCCCGACGACGATCATATCAGGACAAATTGTATTTCCGTTCACCTCGCTCAGTTGTTGTATCATGCCTGTCACCGACGGAAAATGCGCGTCGCCGTCCAGCAGGTATATTACCGGATATATCTGTTTATTGCCGGCATCGGTATAGCCGGCAGGCAGATATACCCAAATCTTACGCTCTTCACCAAGCGTTTTTGAATACAGGCTGTCGATCTTTCCGGCGATTATGTCGCTGCTGCTCTTTTCCGCACGTTTGCATGACGCCAGCAAAACGAGCAATACCGGCCAGATCAGGTGTCTCATAACAGGTTAAGTTTGATAGATACTAAACTATTGATTTTTAGGCAACAATAAAAACAACGCTCGAGTGAGCGTCCGGGCACAACAAAACAACCTGGCGACTGTTATTCTCTTAACAGATTTGCATTATGGATATAGCAAAAAATATGATCGCAAACCTCCGTTCGGGGTTCGACAACTGGTCGCAGGATGGTGTGAGGAAACTATTTTCGCGCGTCGACCAACTGGGCGTCAGGCAGGGAGTGGATAAAATGGGGCTTAACGGATTTATCGAGCATTGTGCCCGGCTTTCGGTTGTAACCGGGGCCATATCCGGCGGTGGCGGTGCTTTAACCATGTCGATCGGCATTCCCATCGACCTGGCTAACGTTGTCACCCAGCAGATCAGGGTAGCGCTCGCTATCATTTATTATCACCGGGGAAGCTATACCGTAAGTTTTGATGAATTTATGTCCATTATGGCCACAGCATTACAGGTTGAGGCCGGTATAGCCGTTACCAAAGGCCTGCTTGAAAGAAGCGCCGAAAATGCATTGCTGCGCATAGGGCCTAAAACCGCCGCACGGCTGGTGCCGGTTGTAGGAGCTGTCATCAGCGGCGCGACCAATTACCTGTTCGTAAAACGTATGGCCCGCAAAATTAAAGCTATGAACTACTGGTATGAGTCAGCAACTGTACCTGCGGTGATCATACCTGTGGAATAGTTGGAGCCGGTGCCGGTGTTGTTAATTTGATCTTTTTGACGTTACTATAAGCACAATACCGCCGATAAACAGCAGTCCGCCAACATAGGGCATCCAGTCCGTTGGTTGTTTCTTTTCAACAGATACGTGGAACGGGCCTATATCAGCCACTTTTTCCTTTCTGGTATAGGTGAATATCGACAATACTAACAGCAGTGCGCCTATCAGGGTAAATGCGATTCCGAGCTTTGGAGTCATGACCGGGGACATTTGTTGAAGTTTAAAACTAATATCCGAATAAATAATCATTTAACGTATTAGCGTTTAACATTCAGCACACTAATTCGTTAACCCGGGCAAGCAGATCGTTAATGTCAAAAGGCTTATGCAGGTAAGCATCCGCACTGCATTTTTCCGCGAGCTTTTTGCCATTGGAACTTTCGGAGAACATTACAACTGGTATGTTTTTGGTAAATGGCGAAAACTTTATTTTCAGGCAAAGATCGGTACCGCTGCCGTCGAACAAGAAACAGTCCATTAGCACAACATCTGGTGCAAGCATGCGCACTTCCTCTACGGGAATCCCGCCCAGCGAATTAAATACCTGCAGTTGCAATTTGTGGGACAAATAGGTCAACTCCTCCAGGGTATCTTTATCATCACCAATAATCAATACTCTTTTCATCATAGACCGTTCCAATCACTTCATTGCTGTATAGTCATTTCCAATGAGTAAAAGTAACGCGATCACAACCGGCATGCCATGACGCCGGTCACCTAAAAATATGATCTGAATACCAGAGTCTGTAACGGTGTTAAAATGATTATCCTTTTGGTTAAACCAGCGCTACTGACTTTTTAACACTGCATCAAATTTTTTCTTAAAAATAAAAATACCGTGAAAACACGGGTTTTTTTGTATTGAGAGATGCCTTAAGTTTGTATCAAACCTAATGATTCATCAACATCTAATGGCTACATTTAACTTAAAACCTCACAGAGCATTGCATAAGGCGGCGGAATATTTCAGGAAATTGGACGAAGAGCTTGACCTGGAAAAATACAAATTGGATAAATACAAAGAGCTTTTTATGCTGGCCAGTTTTCAAACCATGCACGACGCCGATATGGCTTACCACTACGTTTACCAGCGATGTGCCCTTAATTCATCGTCAAAAGAAACATTGCTCTGCTGCCTCGAGGCCGAGGCCCGGTCGGGTTTAAGCGAGCCGGGATGCTTTGACCGCAACGTCTACCGGCAGCATGTGCTTAAGGCCATCAGCGAGATCAGGAAGCAGTTGACGAGCGGCGTCCTGGATTATCTGTACTCATAGTTTTCGCAAATCTTTGCTATCTGCACATGACATTCAACAGGTGTTAAAAGAAAATTCAATAATTATAAATTAATGCAAAACAAAGTGCCGGTTAACTGTTTTATATGATGTAATCAAACCCGCCACCGAAATGAGCAAACTTGTTGTTATTGACGACGATCCTGTCGATCACTTTGTAATGAAGCATCTGCTGCACGGCAGGAATTATTTTGAAACAACCACCTTTACCACATACTCCTCTCTCGTAACTGAATATATCGCCGAACATCATGATGAACCGGATAAGCTGCCGGACGTGATCTTCCTCGACCTGAACATGCCCGGTTACGATGGCTGGCAGTTCCTGGAAGATATGATGGAAATGCAGCGCGACCTGAGCAAGAACATCGGCGTGTATGTACTTACATCGTCGGTACGGGTGCAGGATATGGAAAAGGCCAATCGCTACCCCTTCGTGCGGTCGTTCCTGAGCAAACCGCTGCAGCCGCAAATCATTGAACAGATTGCTAACAGGCAGCCTGCGTATGCGAAGATGAATTTACAATAAGAATTTATTTACCGCACCCTGCTGGCCACGCACAGCGCATCCTGCACGTGCCCGGCATCGATGCCTGGTATTTCATCCTTTTTGGGTTCGTGGTCATTAGCCGCCTGACGTTTGCTGCGGTATTTGCTCAGATTGATGAGCAGCACGCTGATAAGGATGATAGCCAATCCGCCGATTTGTAACAATGAAATATGTTCATTGGCGAAAAGGGTACCCAATATTACCGCTATTACCGGATTTACGTAGGCATAAGTGCTTACCTGCGTTGCTGGTCTGACCTGGAGAAGCCATACATAAGCGCTGAAAGCCGCTATCGAGCCGAACAGGATGAGGTAGCCCAGCGCAAACCACGACCGTGCCGGTACTTCGGCTAAATGCAGGCCCGTAAGTTCATGATTTAACAGGCTACCGGGTACAAAAGCTATACCCGCGATGATCATCTGCCAGGCGACATTTACTGCTGCCGATCCTTCACTCGGGTGGTGTTTGGAATATAGCGATCCGGCCGACCATGAAATCGAACCGATGATCAATAAGGTCATGTATAAAAGTTTAATGCCCACATTGCCCCCGCTAAACATTCCTTCCAGCTGCTCGCCAAATAACAGGATAACGCCGGCAAAGCCGATGATAAGCCCCGTTACGGTCGACCGGCTGCGAAAATTGTTGTTCCAGTTGGGCTTGTCGAGCAGAACAAACCAGATCGGCGCGGCCGATACTAATATGGCGACCATGGCGCTCGGCAGTACCTGCTCCACCCATATTACGATGCCATTGCCTACCAGCAGCAGCAACAGGCCCACGATAGCCGAATTGATGAGGCTTTTCTTAATAAAAATTTTCTCGCCCTTTGCCACACACCAAAGCAAAACCAGCAGGCCGGCGGTAAAAAAGCGCATAGCGCCCATCAGCAGCGCCGGCAGCCCGTGTATAGCCATACGAATAAAAAAATAGGTCGATCCCCATACCAGGTAGACGGTAGCGAATGCTATTACTACCATCAGGGTTGGGGCGGTTTTGTTGGAGTTTGGCGACATAACGGTTTAATTTTCGGGTATAACCAATTGTTGTTGTTCTTTTACCGTCTCGAGCACTATGGTTGTTCGCGTGCTGAGCAGGTTGGGTATTTTGCTGAACTTGCTGCGCATCAGGTTCATCAGTGTCGATGAATCATAAGTGCGCACCTTTACCAGGTAGCAGTCTTCACCGGCAATGTGGTGTACTTCCTGCACCTCGGATATTTGTGCCAGCTGCCTGGCTGTATCGTTGCAGCCGGGCCCGTCGGCAGCCTTCATAAAAATAAACGCCAGCATTTTTTGCTGTAGCGCCGCTGGATTTATGTGGGCGGTATATTGTTGTATCACGCCCTTTTGTTCCAGTTTTTTTACCCGCTCCAGCACGCCCGACGGCGCCATGCCCAACTCACGCGCCATATCGGCATTGCTGATGCGCGCGTTGTCCTGCATCAGGCGTAAAATGTGCAGGTCGGTCTTGTCTAATGCAAATTCAGCTTCAGTTATCATTCAGTAAATTTAATATAATTAAGAATTTAATTCAAAATACTACCTTAAAAAATGAATTTAATTCGACAAACGAACCATTTATGTGTTTAAACCGATAAACGACCGTCACATCTAAGTATGCCTGAAGCAGGCCGGCAAACAAATTGCCATCTTGCCTGTCTAATTACAAATTTTGCCCCTGTACAACCTATGAAACAATTATTTATCGCGATCTTGCTTTTTAACGCTGTTACCATTTTTGGACAAAGCAATCCGGCGGTCCCGATCGGCTCAAAGGCGCTTATCCATCATGGCAGCGGCAAAAAAGCCGGCAAAGACACCGTGATCGAAAAGGACACCTCGAAAGAAAATAAGGAACCGCGTTATTTCTATCTTTCGGGTACGACCAATGCTTTCGTCAATACCAAAGGCGGGTTTGCCAAACGTTTTGCACCGTCTTTTGAATTCGGGCGCACGTATGGGATATTTGATATCGGCCTCGCTTTCGGGCAACTTAGCTCCTATTCAAATAGTGTTGATACCTCAAGATTTATTGAATTCAGGCCGACGATCAATATTTTTTCGAAAGGACGGTTTTCCGAAGGCCTGTGCCTTGGCGGAGGTTATATTTTCGGCGCCAAGCAGGGCTTAATGACCGAAATATGTAACAGCATCAATTTTAATATTTCGGCAAATCTGACGGTGGCAGTGTTGCAGGGTTACGTGTTTATCGATGGCACGAACAGCAGCCGCAGCACACAGTATATGGGGTTTTGTGTGACGTACAATTTTTTGAGAGCCCACAGCGTAAACAAGCGGCGTAAAAAACAGGCCATCATCAGCGATAATTGAATATGATTTGTTGATTATGCTGCAGGGTTGAAATTGCCCGGTTACCAGGTTTGTATTCCATTAAACCGACATTTGAAGCTTTTCCTATGATTATCCATATTTGGTACACAGGGCCGCAGGTTACTCCAGGACTACCCGGCTGCTTTCGGTTCTAAACCGCCAAACTGAGCCCTCAGTTCCCTCATCTCCATTTCGTACACGCGCATCCGGGCATGCAGAATGTCCACTTCCGTACGCAGCATCTGTATCTCGGTAATGAGCTTGGCTGAATCCTGCTTATCAAGCTTCTTTTCTCCCGTACCGATAATAAGCCATTCGGGCGAATATTTAAGCTGGAAACAAAGCTTACGGATAAGGTAATAACTTACGTCCTGCTTTTTGTTGATCACCTTGCTGATGAAACCCTGATCGACGCCAATGGCGTTGGCCAGGGCAAGCTGTCCGCCATGCTCTTTAACTATTACCTTAAGGCGCTTTACTATCCCGTCGTCAGACATGCTTGTTTTTGTGCAATAATAAACAAAGCAGCCATAATTAAAAATTAAAAAAAAGCGGTATTGCAGCAGAGTTAAATGCCAGGAAACAGACCTAATCTTTAAGCCTCGACCTCGGCGGGCAGTCCTTTCAGCTCGTTTACGCTGATCAGCAAAGCGCCCAACTTGGAATAGTAGGTAGCCAGGGTGATATTACGGCCTGTATAATCGTTTATCAGATGGTCGAGCTGCTGTTTGACGGCTTTTCTAACCTCGTCGTGGTCGGCGACCGGCGAACCCGGCGTATTAATGGCTGCCCTGATGGCATTCACTTTCAGTTCCGCCGACCGCAGCATGAACAAAGGGGGCACATTTTTATTGGCGCGCAAAATGGCGTTTACCTTTTTACGGTTCTGCTTTTCGTATTGCAGGATCAAAAAAATAGCGATAACTCCAACCGCAACGAACAAATAAAAAACGTTTATCATACCCATAAATCCAAATTGAAAGCTTTTTACTCCGGGGCCTTGCGGCACTCCTTAAACTTTTGTACGCACTGTCCCAAAAGAAGTTACAATATTGTTAAAATGATCATTAGCCTGCGATCCGTTGAAGGACCGCAGGCTATGAACCTACTATGAACTAAAAACTATGAACTTTTCTTAAGGTATACGCCAGCCGCTACCGGTTACAATTTCGTTGTAGTTGGTATCCAGTTTGCCGTCTATCGGCATGCCGTTATAATAGGCACAGAAGGTTGTTTTAGGTATGCTTCCAATAACGTCCACTTTAAGCACATCGCCGCTGTGGCCGACAAAAGAGTACGTAAACGAGCCGGTGGTATTTTGCACTGTTGTTCCGAGGGTCGTCGGGGTGTCAGCCGGGAAGGCAACGTTGTGTGTAACGTAAACCCCTGCATTGAAACTCGAATCGCTTATAACCTTAACGCGCACCAGGCTGGCGGTCAAATCAGCATTGTTTTGCTTTTGGAGCGAAATGTTCGTCAGGCAGTTTGCCGCGACAACGTTTCCGCCGTTCAAATAGGCGGTCGGCTGCAACGAGCTGAGTTTTAATGTGCTGCCATCGGCTTGCAATATTTGATATTTCGCCACCGTAGCATCCGAAAAAGTAATATTCAGGTAGATATAACCCTTATTAGCCGAAAGGGTATAGATACCCGACTTGTTTATGGTCAGGGTCGACATCATGATCACGTGTGAGCCGCCATCGAAATGAAACGCAGGGCCGGTACGGTACTGATTCGCCGCAAGCTGTTTGCCGGCGGAATCGACAATGCTCATAGTTTGCACCGGGAACACCCAGGCGCCCTTGAGTTGGTTATTGATCGCGGCGATATCGCTTGATGTGATATTAACCGTGGTACTTGTATCCTTCTGGCAACCAGCAATTACGGCGGCAGCAAACAGAATAAATAAGATCTTTTTCAACGCAATGAATGATTGGCCCCTTACCAATTTAATCTAAAAGGCGCGTACAACACCTTTGCAGGTTTATACGCTTAAAAAGGGCAAGGGTTACAACCAGTTAATAAAAGGCTGCGCTGAAAAATACCTATAGCTGGTGTATTTTGATATTACGGAATGATATTTTATAGCCGTGGTCCTGCAACGATATATGGCCCTTGTGAAACTCGGCAAAGCCCTTCCAACCTTTAAACTTGCTTTTAGCCACTAATTCGGCCCAGTTGGCATCCCAAAGGTGTGTCTTTACCGTTTGTACGCCGTTGAGCCAAAAGGTAAGTTCGCCGTCTTTCAGGCGGATCACGGTGTGGTTCCACTGGCCGGCTGGCTTCTCAGCTTCCTTTGAAGGTGCGATAATATCGTAAAGCGATCCTGCCAGGTGATTAGCCTGTTTATTGTCTTCAGCTTTTTTGTCGTCAAGCAGTTGATATTCCGGTCCGGTAACGTAAGTGTTGTCGAATGCCTTATCCTCGTGCACCAGGAACATAATACCGCTATTGCCTTCGTCGGATATATTCCAGTCGATGGCCAGTTCAAAATTCTCATACTCTCCGTCGGTAACAATATCGCCGCGACCATCCTTTACTGATGGGTTAAGTGAAAGTACACCGTCAGTAACGCTCCATGCCGGTCCGGCCGATGGTTTCAGGTAATTATGCCAGCCGGTAGTGGTCTTTCCGTCGAATAATAATTTCCAGCCTTCTTTTTGTTCTTTAGAGGTTAGCTCGTTGGTAGTTTGGGCGATAACGCTGCCGCAGGCGAGCATCAAGGCAGATGCAATGAGAATTTTTTTCATTTCGGTTGGTTTTGTAGTAATAGGTAAATGTATAAAATCGGCAAGAGAATAGCCCGAAGCACAATAAGAATTTTACAGGGACGATATGCACGTCGTTTCGGCAGGGCCGTTTTTAATTGTCAACCGCACAATAAAAATTTCTTTCAAATTAATTATTTTAACAAAACATTAGTAAAATTATCGTGTTGCATTTGTAATTGTTCTTTTGATTAACTTAAAAAGGAAAAAACTATGAAAAAACTGATGGCAGCGCTGATACTATCAGCGTTCTCTTTAGGGGCGTTTGCTTCGGTGGCTTATCCAAAAATGCAGCAGGACACCACCAAGAAGGAAAAAAGAATGAAAAAAGATACCACTAAAAAACCACCGCAAAGGAAGTAGTATCTTATAAAAAAAGAAGCCCGGCAATCTCGCAGCCGGGCTTCTTTTTTTAAGTTTTTAATTGGTCGGTTTCGTTACGATTCGCGTCTTATAAGCTTTGCCGGCAGCAGGTCCAACTGCGCCAGGATCACCAATACCATTAGCAACAGTATGGCATAAAACACCAGCGTCTGCATCCAGTTGCCGACACTGAAGTTCCTGATCAAAGGCTGTAGGGCGTTCATTTCCATAAGCGGGGTTATAAAGCTACAGCTTTTTTTTATAAATGCAAGAGACAGAGTAAAATATGACGAAAAAAATTTTAATGTTGCCTGCGTCAATTATGCGCGTGCGCCACAGTATATTACACCCTGGCCCGCTACGAAAATCAATCCAGCCTCTTCTCGTAGCAGTAAAATCTTAATCCGGGTCTGAAGTGGAGGCCCATCTCGCCGGCGAAACGATAGCCTGCTTTTGGAAACAGCTTTTGCGTTGCCTGGTTGGCGGTATTTGTATCAACCCTTAACGCCTTTATGCCCCGGCTTATGGCTACGTCTTCGGCTTGCTGCATCAGTTTTACCGCTATGCCCTGCCCCTGGTAGCGCGGACTCACCGCCAGGCGGTGGGTTACTATAGCCGTTTCACTAATATCGAGCCCAACATCGGCATACTCGGGATACTGCTCGGTCGTAATGGCGCTTACGCCGGCAATGTCGCCGTCGTTATCGGCTACCCAAAGCTGCCCCAGGGCAATATCTTCTTCAAATACCGCAGCATTGGGATAGGTATCGTCCCATTGAAAATTGCCCGAGGCCCTCATAACGGGTACAACTTCGGTTATCAGTTTCATAATGCCGGGTATGTCGCCGGCAACAGCTGGGCGGATGGTCATACCGCTAAAGTAGCGATTTTGGCATAGCAAAGCGCTGCCGGTTAACGGGGTCGGAATTTATGACTTACGGTCGATAATTTTCCCTCCGCCGGTGTTACATTACCTCCCGTAATATCTCGCGGTGCGAATGGTCGACATGCTGTTTGAGCTGCTCGTACCAGCCTTTCCACTTCGCCTGGCTCATGGTTTGTTGCAGGAGCTGCTCATACTCGCCGAGACTATTAAAGCTTTGTTCAAGGATCATGCGGTAAGCGTCGCCGGTAAAATCAGACAGGATACGCCCTTTTACTGTTTCGGGCATAAAACCGGCTTTCATGGCATCCTCCATCAGCAGCCTGGCATCTCTGAAATGCCCGAACTTGAGATACATAATGTCGCGAACAATGTACATGGTATAAAAAAATTAAGTTAACGATCGATCCGGCTAAAAACATCATTAAAGCTAACCAATTTTTATCGAACTTACTATCAGCAATTTAAGCTGTAGCATTCGCCCATAATCAGGCGTATTGGGTATAAAATTGTCGTGATGAGAAAAGTATTGCTCCTGCTCGCCGCCGTTTTAGTGCTGGGATGCAAAAAAAGCGCGTCGGCCCATACCAGGCTATGGCTTCGATAACCGGGTATGACATGCGTGAGTGCGCGTCGCCGGCATGCGGGGGACTTTTGTTAACCATAAACAACGACACTTCCAAAAATCCACGGCCTTTTTACCACAGCCGGCAAACGCTCACTCAATTAGGTTTGTCCGAAAGCAGCAAGCTTCCGATCGGCGTAAGTATCAACTACAAGCCCGATACAGGTGTTTTTGCTGAATTTCATTACATCGTTATTACCCGCCTGAAGGTGCTGAACTGAAAAAAACGTACACCTGCCGTCCGGTACCGTTACAACAGTCAAATGTCAATTTTTTATAACAGGCTGACCATAAGATAATTATTAAATTGGAACGCGTATTGAGCGCCGGTATTGATTTGATCCATCACGAATTTCATATCGAAATATTTGACCTGACACTCTTGGCGGCAGCCTTTACCGGGCTGGCTTTCAGTGTCCGGCTATGGTTCAAAAAGACACGCCGGGAAACTGATCGCCTGCTTAGCCTTGTCGTGTTTGTGATGGCTTTGTGGTTGCTCAGGACGATCTGCGTCGATCTGCAATTAACAAAATATTTCCCGCGATGGATGTGGGCAGCGTTACAGTTCCTGTTTTCCGTTGGCCCGCTCGCATTCTTATATATGAAGAGCCGTGTCCGGCCAGACCAAAAACCCGCCCGCAAGGATCCGCCATCGTCAAACGACAAGCTGATACAACGTGGTTATTGGCTGCGGCATCAAATGAAGGTAAACAAACTATACCTCGATGCCGATCTGACCTTAAACTCATTAGCCAAAGAACTCGGAATTTCAATCCATGAGTTATCGAAGATTATCAATACAGGTCTGCGAAAAAATTTCAACGACTTTGTTAATGAATTCCGGATACAGGATGTCGCCCGAAAAATGAAAGACCCGGCATACGACCGGATAACGCTTTTGGGTATCGCGTACGATTGCGGCTTCAACTCAAAAACGACATTTCACCGCGCCTTCAAACAGTTTACAGGGAAAAGCCCCGCGGAATATAAGAGCGATTTGCAAAAAGAGAGACCGAATCATGATTTGGAACCTGTTTACAGGCCCACAGCCATAATTTGGCGTCACAATGCCATCCCGGAATGGTCTTGTGAAAAATTAAATCGCAATCGTATGTTTCGTAATTATTTAAAGATCGCCTGGCGCAATCTCTTACACAACAAAGTTTACAGCGTGCTCAATATTACCGGCCTGGCTACCGGTATGGCTGTTGCCCTGCTCATAGGGTTATGGGTGTACAACCAATATTCCTACGACCGTTTTATGCCCAATTACAAGCAATTGTACCAGGTTGAAATGAACCTTACCTCGCAGCACAGCGGCACAACTACGCAAACCGCCATAGCGCTTCCGCTTACTGAAGTTTTACGGAAAGAGATCCCCGGAATAAAATATGTAGCTGAATCTGACGCGATAGGCTTAATGAACCACGGCTTGTTGGTGGGCGACAAAAAACTGTACCTGGGCGGAGGATCCGTCGGGGCGGATTTCTTTAAGATATTTCAATACCCGTTTGTTAAAGGGAATGCCAACTCGGCTTTGACGGATATTTATTCCATCGTTGTAACCGAATCAACTGCCAAAGCATTATTTGGCGATGCCGATCCGATGGGAAAGCTAATACGCTTTGATAATGCACAGAACATGAAGGTGACAGGCGTTATACGGGATATACCTAAAAACGCGACGATGCAATTCAATTACCTGGTTCCTTTTGCTTATAGTGAGGCGACCCAGGGATGGATAAGGGATGGCAGAACCCACTGGACCTACAATTCATTCAATGCCTATGTTGTATTGGAGCCGGGTGTCACATCCGCGCAAATCGAACCCCGGATCAGGGATATTGTCAATAAAAGAAGCCCGGAGATGCGGTCATTAAAGCCCGCTGTGTTCCTGCATCCTTTAAAGGACTGGCATTTGTACAATGATTTTAAGAACGGGAAAGTGGCTGGAGGCTTTATCGATTATGTGCGCCTGTTCAGCATCATCGGCATATTGGTGCTGGCTATAGCCTGTATCAATTTCATGAACCTTTCAACAGCGCGGTCCGAAAAACGGGCGAGGGAAGTTGGTGTTCGTAAAGCAATCGGCTCGGCGCGTATGGACCTGGTTTACCAATTTTTACTCGAATCCGTTCTGGTGACTTTCATATCCTTTTTGCTGGGTTTGCTTTTTGTCCAGTTGGCATTGCCTTCGTTCAATGCGCTCACCAGTTCCTTCATCCGTGTTCCTTATGGCGATGCTGGCTTTTGGAGCATCATGATCGTTTTTGTGCTCTTCACCGGTTTGATAGCCGGCAGCAGGCCGGCGTTCTACCTTTCGTCGTTCAGCCCGGTTAAAGTGCTTAAGGGGACTTTACAGGTAGGTAAAGCCGCGTCGCTGCCCCGGAAAATATTGGTGGTAGCACAGTTTACCTGTTCCATTGCTTTGATCATAAGTACTGTAATTGTTTATCAGCAAATCCAATTTGTAAAAAGCCGGCCCACAGGCTATAGCGCCGACAGGCTGGTGATGACCGACATGAACAGCGACCTTTCCCAGCATTACGATGCGCTAAAAAACGACCTGCTTTCGTCGGGCCTGGTGGAGAATGTAGCCTCATCCACGTCACCTGCAACACAGGTATACAGCCATTTTTCACTGGACAAATGGCCGGGTAAAACTGCCGGAGAAGAAAGCGTGAATATCGGCGGTATATGGGTATCGGATGGATATTTCAAGACGTTGGGCATGACGTTTGCCGCCGGGCACGATTTCACCGGCGATTGGAAAAGCGATACGCTGAACGTGATCGTTAACCAAGCAACCGTCGAACGCATCGGTCTTAAAGACCCGATCAATCAAATCATAACGATCAATTTCGGCAACAACCCGGTACGGATCATCGGCGTGGTGAAGGATGCTTTAATGGATTCGCCCTATAAGCCTGTGGAACCAGCTGTTTTCGGTCACAATCCTTATGGCTTTGTGGTCAACTATCGCTTATCAAAAAATGTTGATCCACACACTGCGATAGAAAAGATAGGCAAGATATTTGACAAATATAATCCGGCCTATCCTTACGAGTACAAGTTTGTGAACGATGAATATGAGCACAAATTCAACCTGGAAGTACTCATTGGAAAATTGGCGGGCGTATTTGCCGGGTTAGCCATTTTTATATCTTGCCTTGGGTTATTCGGCCTGGCCGCTTATGTTGCCGAACAGCGCACCAAAGAGATCGGCATACGCAAAGTACTGGGTGCATCTATAGCACAGGTATGGATGCTGCTATCTCGCGATTTCGTGATGCTGGTGCTGATTAGTTGTGTAGTCGCCTCGCCTGTAGCGCTCTATTTCCTAAAAAATTGGCTCGAAAAATATCCTTACCACGTCAGTATCGGTTTGGGCGTGTTTATCGTGTCGGCAATAGCGGCTATCGCCATTACGTTGTTCACCATCAGTTTCCAGGCGATAAAAGCGGCGCTGGCCAATCCGGTGAAAAGTTTAAGAAGTGAATAAGCATTGACACCCTACACCCTCCATATCACGCCTTATGACCTGATCATTTTCGGGATGATATTTACCGGGTGGGTATTTTGCCTGTTCCTATGGTCTGTCAGAAGCATCAACCGGAATGCCAACCGTTTTCTCGCGTTGGCCCTGTTGGCGATGACCTTGTGGATGCTGCGGATATTGCATATTAACCTGCCTGCGCAGATGCTGTTAGCCGTAGGGCCATTACTTTATTTTTATGTACTGAAGATCACGCAGCGGGAACACAAATTCAAATGGAGGGATCTGCTGCATTTGAGTCCTTTGGCATTTATCGTGGCACCTGCCCCGATCTTGCAAATACTGATTTTTGCTTCGGTTATGACTTATTTGTATTTAGCCGACCGGCTCATACAAAAGTTTTATAAAGGTTTGCAGCCGGTGCTAATGGACCGGTCGTTATTGGAGTTCCGATGGTTGCGGCGTTTGCTGGGCGCCGCCGCTCTGCTTTGGGTTTTATGGATCATATCGGAATCAGGCTTACCTGTTTATGGCTCAATGTATATTTTTTTCGCGGTGATGATTATCTGGACTGCGGCTGCAGCTTTCTTGAGACCGCAAGCACGGCCAACGATTCAAACAGCCCTTGTTCCAAAACCATTGCCTCCGGTTGAACTAAGAGGAAGAGGCGCATGGCTAAAAAAAGAAATAGAAGCCAACCGCTATTACCAGGACCCGGAACTCAGCCTCACATCCCTCGCCGAAAAGCTGGGTATGACCGCGCATGAATTGTCGCGGATAATCAATGCCGGGCTCAAAAAAAGCTTTAATGATTTTATCAATGAATACCGAATCCGGGAAGTGATCCGTAAAATGCATGACCCTGTTTATGCCAACCTTACATTGCTGGGCATCGCCTATGATTCCGGCTTCAATTCAAACAGCACCTTTCACCGCATATTCAAACAGATGACGGGCAAAAGCCCTGCGGAATACAAAAAAGAACTCCCATCTTATAATTTGAGATACCATTCCGGATTTGCGGCTATAATTTCGAACCATGAAACCACGCAAAAGTGGTCTGAGGAGAAATTAAACCGCAATTACATGTTTCGCAATTATTTAAAGATCGCCTGGCGCAATATCGAAAAGAACAAAGTATTTTCCTTTATCAATATCCTGGGCTTATCCATCGGCATTGCCGTTTGCATGATGATCTTCCTGTTTATCATGAACGAGTTCAGTTTTGACCGTTTTCATAAAAACGGCGACCGGATTTACCGTGTAACACGCGGGTTCAATGCGAACGGGAAGGAGTCGTCCGTCTCCTACCTTTCATGGCCGTATGGACCGGCGCTGCTCAACGACTTCAAAGGTGAGATCATTAAAGCCGTGCGCGTGAACCCGAACGACGACCTGGTCAAAGCCAATGACAAATCCTTCCACGAGATGCATGTGGTCGATGTCGATTCCGACTTTTTCAGCCTGTTTTCTTTTCCGCTGCTCAGGGGCAATGCGGCTACTGTATTGAAACAACCCAACGATGTGGTGCTCACCGAGACTACCGCCAAAAAGTATTTCGGCACGATTGACGATGCCATGGGCAAAACGATCCTGATGGATAAGACCCTGCCGCTGAAAGTAACCGGTATTGCCAAAGATGTTCCGTCCAACTCGCATCTTACTTTCGATGTGGTCATACCGATTCAGACACCCAAAACCACCCCGACCACGGGCCAGTGGATCAGCAACGGGCTGTTCACTTACGTACTGCTTGACAAAAATGCTTCGGCGCAAAGCGTTCAGCGCCGCCTGCCGCAGTTCGTCAATAAATACCTGGCTGATGCCGCCACCAAATACGGCTATAAAGTGACGCTATCCCTGGTGCCGCTGAAGGACGTTTATTTTGAAAACATAACGTTCGACGGCGCTGATATCAGGCATGGCGACAAGACGGTGGTTTACATTTTTATTTCCATTGCCGCCTTTATTCTGCTGATCGCCTGCATCAACTTCATGAACCTATCTACCATTCGCGCGGTTGACCGCTCGAAAGAAGTTGGACTGCGTAAAGTGCTGGGTGCGCTGCGCAATAACCTGGTCGGGCAGTTTATCGGTGAATCGGTGCTGATCTGCACCATTTCATGCGCGCTGGCAGTCGGGCTTCTGCTCCTGGCCATGCCCTGGTATAACCAGTTGTTAGGCTATACCTTAACCGTACCGTGGACCAACTGGCCGGTTTACCTGTTCCTCGGCGGTGTTATTTTGGTAGTGGGATTTCTCGCGGGCAGCTACCCCGCGTTCTTTATGTCGGCATTTTCGCCGATACAGGCGCTGAAAGGCAAGCTGAAGCTGGGCAAGGGTGGCACCATGTTCCGCAATGCTCTAGTAGTCGTTCAGTTCAGTATTTCTATCCTCCTTATCGTGGGTACCCTGATCATCAGCCGCCAAATGAGCTATGTAAAAAACAAACAACTGGGTTATGACAAGGATCAAACACTGCTGGTTCGTATTGACAATACTGATATTTTCAATCACATGCGAGCCTTTAAAAACGACCTGCAAAACTCAGGCCAGGTCAAGTCCGTGTCGCTGATGTCGGGCGAACCCGGCGGTTTTTTTGACACGCAGCTTTTTGATGTGGAGGGGCAGAGCACCAATTGGAGCGCCAATACCGAATACGCCGATTTTCAGTTTGTACCGACCTTTGGTCTTAAAATTATCGCGGGGCGCAATTTTTCCGTGCAATTTCCCAGCGATACGCTGAAGGCAGTGCTGCTGAACCGCACGGCCGCCGCCAAACTGGGCTGGACACCTCAGCAGGCGCTTGGCAAATGGATAAAAAATACCTTCCGCGACAGCCTGCGCCGCTACGTCGTAGGAGTGGTGGAGGACTTTAACTTCCTTTCGCTGAAACAAAGCATGGCGCCGCTGGTGATCTCGCCAGCTCCCGACCGCCGCGTCATCGCAATAAAACTGCGCGCCGTGCATGTACAGGCTGGCATCGATGCTTCCCGTGCGGAATACATGCGTCAGGCAGGCGCGTACCCCTTTGAATACCGGTTCCTCGACCAGCAGTTTGGCAAGTTGTACGAAACCGACATCCGCCAGCAAACCATTTTAACCGTTTTTGCCGGCCTGGCCATATTCGTGGCCTGCCTCGGGCTGTTCGGCCTGGCGTCGTTTGCCGCCGCAAAGCGCTTTAAGGAGATCGGCGTGCGCAAGGTGCTTGGCTCATCCGTGCGATCAATTGTTGTGCTGCTATCGCGCGACCTGTTAAAACCCGTGCTGATCTCTACGCTGATTGCCCTCCCTGCCGGCTACTACGCTATGAATAAATGGCTCCAAGGCTTTGCCTATAAAACCACACTTAGTTGGTGGATATTTGGCCTGGCGGCTGCGATCACCTTTGCTATCGCGCTGGTCACCGTGAGCATTAAGGCAATCAAAGCGGCGCTGGCCAACCCGGTGAAGAGTTTACGCTCGGAATAAATATAATTTGCACTGGCACCTTGTTCTATTGTCAGCAACAAGGTGCGCTGTGAGCCGTCAGTTTGCCGGTCACAAGACCAGCAAAGGCGCGCTTTTCTTATTAATCGCAATAATCCCTATCTTAAGCATTTGTTACATTCGAATGATATTCGAAATGATTTGAGCGGGAATTGACAATTGAGCAAGCTGACTTTCACCCTTAATGGTTACGACGTGGTTTTCCTGGCAATTTTATGCGCCGGGACGGCCTTTGCGTTGTATCGTGCTTACAGGGTTATACAAATCTCCCACCAGCAACCCGGTGAGTGGTCCCGTGCTGAATTAAAAAAGCTGAAACGTCCTTTGTTAATCCTTGGCCTGTTATGGGGGCTGTGGCCGCTATGTACTGCAGCGGATCATTATTACCAAAACCGGTTGGGCACCCCTATTACTTATTGGCTGTACATTCTTTGTGGAGCAACGATCTTCGGAATTAAGGTCAAAGCATTTTTAAAGTCCAAAAAATGGAAACGCCAATTACGAGAAAGAGACTCAAATACTTTCTCACCTGAAAAGCTGATACAACGGGGCTATTGGCTTCGGCGCCAAATGAAAGTCAATAAATTTTATTTGGATGCTGAATTGACCTTGACCTCCTTGTCCAAAGAATTTGGCATTTCGATCCATGAATTGTCGAGGATCATTAATACCGGGCTGCGAAAAAATTTCAACGACTTTGTGAATGAATTCCGGATACAGGATGTCGCCCGGAAAATGAAGGACCCCGCGTACGACCGGATAACGCTTTTGGGTATTGCATACGATTGCGGGTTCAACTCCAAAAGCACTTTTAACCGCGCTTTCAAACAAATTATGGGCATAAGCGCTGCGGAATATAAGAACGAGCTGAAAAAAGGGCGCCCAAATCATGATTTGAATCCTGTTTATGGCGCTGCAGCGATAATTTCGGACCACAAAATTACCCCGGTATGGTCTCGTGGGGAATTAATTCGCATCCGTATGTTTCGTAATTATTTGAAGATTGCCTGGCGCAACACGCTTCACAACAAGGTCTATAGTGCGCTCAATATCGTCGGACTTGCCGCCGGTATGGCCGTTGCCCTGCTCATAGGGTTATGGGTGTACGATCAATGTTCGTACGACCGTTTCCTGCCCAACTACCAGCAAGCGTACCAGGTAGAAATGAACCTGACTTCGCAACATAGCGGCACAACTACCCAAGCAGCTATCGCGCTGCCTTTGATTAAAGTTTTGCGGGAGGAAATACCCGGCATAAAGTACGTGGCCGAATCTTATGATAACCTCAACGCGAAACACGGCGTTATGGCAGGTGATAAAAAGCTGTACCTGAGCGGAGGCGCGGTCGGCATGGATTTCTTTAAGATCTTTCAATATCCATTTGCGAAAGGCAACGCTAATTCAGCCTTAAAGGATATCAATTCTATGGTGCTGACCGAATCGGTCGCTAAAGCTCTGTTTGGTGATGCCGACCCAATGGGCAAAATCGTGCGCGTCGAAAATTCGCAGGACAAAAAAGTTACGGGCGTTATTAAGGACATCCCGAAAAATGCCACGTTGCAGTTCAATTATCTTACGCGCTTCGATACGGAAGGGGGATACTGGAAAGAAATGGGCATGAAATGGACCGTCAATTTCTTTTCCGCTTACGTGGCGCTTGAGCCGGGCGTAAGTTATGCGCAAATTGCGCCAAAGATCAGGGATATCGTCGATAAAAGAAGCCCGGAAATGCGCGCATCCAAACCTGAGGTCTTCCTGCATCCATTAAAGGACTGGCATTTGTATAACGAATTCAGGAACGGCAAGGTAGCCGGGGGTTTCGTGGACTATGTTAGCCTGTTTAGTATTATCGGCATATTGGTATTAGCAATAGCCTGTATCAACTTCATGAACCTTTCCACAGCGCGGTCCGAACGGCGGGCGAGGGAAGTCGGCGTCCGCAAGGCTGTCGGCTCGACTCGTATTAACCTCGTTTACCAGTTCTTGCTCGAGTCAGTCATGATCACTTTTATATCATTCCTGTTGTGCATACTATTTGTACAACTGGCCCTTCCTTCATTTAATGCGTTAACCGGCTCGTATATCCGTATTCCATACAATAACATAAGTTTTTGGTGTATCATGATCGCTTTTGTACTGCTCACCGGCTTAGCGGCAGGGAGCAGGCCTGCGTTTTATCTATCGTCTTTCAATCCTGTCAACGTGCTGAAAGGGACGCTGCACATAGGCAAAGCCGCAGCATTACCCCGCAAGATATTGGTGGTGGTGCAATTTACCTGCTCGGTTGCATTGATCATCAGTACAGTGATCGTTTACCAGCAGATACAGTATGCTAAAAACCGTTCAGCCGGGTATAACCCCGACGGGCTCGTGATGACCGATCTGAACGGAGACCTTGGCGGGCATATTGACGCCTTAAGGAATGACCTGTTATCATCAGGACTTGTAGACCGCGTGACATGGACCAGCCAGGATGTAACGCAATTGCACGGCGGCTTTTCATTGGTCCGATGGCCTGGAAAAATTGCCGGCGAGGAAAACGTAAATATCGCCGGTATTTACGTATCGGACAATTACTTCCAAACTTTGGGGATGACTTTTGCGGCGGGGCATGATTTCTCCGGCGATTGGAAAAACGATTCGCTGAATGTAATCGTTAACGAGGCCACGGTGAGGCGCATAGGGCTTAAAGATCCTGTCGATCAAGTTATAAAGATCAATTTTATGAATAACCCGTTAAGGATCATCGGCGTGGTAAAAGATGCCGTGATGGACTCGCCATACAAACCTGCTAAACCGACCTTTTTCTTCCACAACCCGGGCGGGGGTGTGTTCACTTATCGCCTGTCGAAGAACGCCGATCCGCATACCGCAATAGAAAAGATCGGCAAGATATTTGAAAAGTATAGCCCCGTTTTTCCTTATGAATATAAGTTCGCCGATACCGAGTATGCCGCCAAATTTAACCTGGAGGAACTAATTGGCAAACTGGCGGGCATATTCGCTGGCTTAGCTATATTCATATCCTGCCTTGGGTTATTCGGGCTGGCCGCTTATGTTGCCGAGCAACGCACCAAGGAAATCGGTATCCGCAAGGTGCTGGGCGCATCCATAACGCAGGTTTGGACGCTGCTGTCAAAAGACTTTGTGGTGCTGGTTATCATCAGTTGCGTTATCGCCTCCCCTATTGCGCTTTATTTCCTGCAGCATTGGCTCGAAAAATATCCGTACCACGTCAGCATCGGTTTGGGAGTGTTTATCGCATCGGCAATAGCGGCCATCGTCATTACGTTGTTAACCATCAGTTTCCAGGCTATTAAAGCGGCGCTGGCCAACCCGGTGAAGAGCCTAAGGTCGGAATGAGCTATATAACCGTCCTTGCCGGTAAAACAATCGCAAGAGTTGAGCTTTTTAACCGTATTTCCTTTCGGACTTTCCGACTTATGCGGGCTTCCGGCTAAATCTGTCAGCCCCTCGTAATTTGCACATCCGCATATCCGCACATCCGCACATTAACCTTATCTTTGCGCCACTCAATAATTATACACCTATGCTCAAAGGATTTTTTAATGTTCCCGTGCCGCAAAACGAGCCTGTTTTGAACTATGCTCCAGGCAGCGCCGAACGTAAAGCGCTCAAAGCAGCCATCGAAGAGGCCCGCTCCAAACAGATCGATATTCCTATGTATATCGGCGGGAAAGAGGTTCGCTCGGGTAAAACCGGTACCGTTCGCCCCCCACACGATCATCAGCACATATTGGCAACTTATCACGAAGGTGATGCAAGTCACGTTCAGGCCGCTATCGATGCAGCTTTGGCCGCTAAGGCCAGTTGGGAGGAAATGCCCTGGGAACACCGCGCATCCATCTTCCTCAAAGCGGCCGAGTTGTTGGCAGGCCCGTACCGTGCTAAAGTGAACGCAGCTACCATGCTGGGACAATCGAAAAATGCATTCCAGGCCGAGATCGATTCTGCTTGCGAACTGATCGATTTCCTGCGTTTCAATGTGCATTATATGTCGCAAATATACCAGCAGCAACCGCCTATTTCGGGCAAAGGTGTATGGAACCGTGTTGAACAGCGTCCGTTGGAAGGTTTTGTATTTGCTTTGACACCCTTTAACTTCTCGGCTATTGCAGGTAACCTGCCTTCATCCGCGGCGATGATGGGCAACGTAGTGGTTTGGAAACCGGCAAATACGCAGATCTACGCAGCTAATGTGATCATGCAAGTGTTTCGCGAAGCGGGATTGCCCGATGGCGTGATCAACCTGGTGTATGTTGACGGCCCTACTGCCGGAAGCGTAATATTTGAGCACCCTGATTTTGCAGGCATACACTTTACAGGTTCGACTGGGGTTTTCCAGAATATCTGGAAAACCATTGGCAACAATATCCATAAATACAAAACTTATCCGCGTATCGTCGGCGAAACCGGCGGTAAAGACTTCGTACTTGTTCATCCAAGCGCTGACGTGGATGTGGCCAATATTGCACTGATCCGTGGCGCGTTCGAGTACCAGGGTCAGAAATGCTCAGCTGCCTCAAGGGCTTATATTCCGAAATCGCTATGGCCGGCTATTAAGGAAAGAATGCAGCGTGATATCGGCTCATTCAAAATGGGCCCGGTTGAAGATTTTGAAAATTTCATCAACGCCGTTATCGATGAAAAATCATTTGATAAGCTGGCAAAATATATCGATGCCGCTAAAAAAGACAGCAATGTTGAAGTGATCACCGGCGGCAATTATGACAAAAGCAAGGGCTGGTTCATTCAGCCAACCGTTCTGCGCGTGAACGATCCTTATTATGTTACCATGTGCGAAGAACTATTCGGCCCGGTATTGACCGTTTATGTGTATGACGACAAGGACTTCGATAAGGTGGTTGACATCGTCGATAAAACTTCGATCTACGCCTTAACCGGCGCAATCATCGCACAAGACCGCAATGCCATTGCCGATATGAGTCATCGTTTGCGCAATGCTGCGGGTAACTTTTATATCAACGATAAACCTACGGGCGCGGTAGTGGGTCAGCAGCCGTTTGGCGGTGCGAGAGGTTCCGGAACGAACGATAAAGCCGGCTCGATGATCAATCTGTTGCGCTGGGTATCGCCAAGAACTATTAAGGAAACATTTGATCCGCCAAAGGATTATAGGTATCCGTTTATGGCGAAAGAGTAAGCCCCACCCAAACCCTCCCCGGAAGGGAGGGCTTATAATATTAAGCTCCTAAAGTCTCCCCCGGCGGGGGGGACTTAGAGGGGGCTGGCTATTTAAATTTAAACACCTTATCCAGGTTATTCGTATTGCTGGCGCTTACTTTCAAATCGGTTATTACACCGGTAGCCAGGCTATAAACCCATCCGTGTACATTCAACTCCTGGCCGTTTTTCCAGGCGTTTTGTACGATGGAGGTTTTGCAGAGATTACTCACGTTTTCAATTACGTTCAGCTCTACTAAACGGGCGGCCCGTTGCTTTTCGTCGGTTATGGCATCCAGCTCTGCTTCGTAAATACGGTAGATGTCTTTAATATGGCGCAGCCAGTTGTCAATCAGGCCAAATTGCTGGTCGCTCATTGCCGCCAGCACACCGCCGCAACCATAGTGACCGGTAACGATGACGTGACGCACATGCAACACATTAACGGCGTAGTCCAGCACCGAGAGCATGTTCATATCCGTGTGGATCACCATATTGGCAATATTGCGGTGAACAAATATTTCGCCAGGTTTGGTGTTGGTGATCTGGTTGGCAGGCACGCGGCTATCCGCGCAGCCTATCCATAAAACCGGCGGGTTTTGCACCGACAGTTTATCAAAAAACTCCGGGTCTTCCTTCAGTGACCGGGCTATAAACTCTTTGTTGCCTTCCAGCAAACCTTCATAGGTAATGTGATTGTGCTCCATGGCGCAAATATAGTATACCTGCATTTAATCCGATAATTGCTATTTTTAGCGGTCCGATTATAAACCGACCTATAGTGAATAAAAAACTTAAGCTTTTAGAGCAAAAACGCGAACATGCCCTGCAGGGTGGCGGTCACGCCAGGATTGAAAGTCAGCATAAAAAAGGAAAACTGACAGCCAGGGAAAGATTGCATTTTTTGCTGGATGAAGGTTCGTTCCAAGAGATCGGGATGCTGGTTACCCATCGCTCGACCGATTTTGGGATGGAAAAAGAAAAATACCCCGGCGATGGCGTGGTGACGGGCTACGGCAACATCAACGGGCGGCTGGTTTACGTTTTCTCACAGGACTTTACGGTTTTCGGCGGATCGCTTTCTGAAACCCATGCCGAAAAGATATGCAAGATCATGGACCTGGCCATGAAGAACGGCGCACCGGTGATCGGCTTGAACGACTCGGGCGGCGCACGCATACAGGAAGGCGTGGTTTCGCTAGGCGGTTACGCAGACATTTTTTACAGGAATACCATGGCTTCAGGCGTGGTGCCGCAAATATCAGCGATCATGGGTCCGTGCGCGGGTGGTGCGGTTTACTCACCTGCGATAACCGATTTCATATTGATGGTTGAAAACACTTCGTATATGTTCGTAACCGGTCCAAACGTAGTTAAAACGGTTACCCATGAGGTGGTGACATCGGAGGAGTTGGGCGGAGCGACTACCCATGCCACCAAATCGGGCGTGACGCATTTTGCCTGCGCCAACGAGATCGACGCCATTCAGCATATCAAAAGGCTGCTGAGCTATATGCCGCAGAACTGCGAGGATAGGGCGCCTTCAATTCCATACGACGCTGGCAGCGAACTGCGTCCAGAACTGAATGATATTCTTCCTGAAAATGTCTCGCAGCCTTATGATATGCGCGATGTGATCAATCATGTCATCGACACCGATTCGTTCCTGGAAGTGCATAAGGGTTTTGCTGAGAATATCGTGGTCGGTTTTGCGCGATTAGCTGGCAGAAGTATCGGCATCGTAGCTAACCAGCCGGCTTTTTTGGCTGGTGTATTGGACATTCATTCCTCAACCAAAGGCGCACGCTTTGTTCGATTCTGTGATTCATTTAATATCCCACTACTGGTTTTTGAAGATGTTCCCGGTTTTCTACCCGGAACCGACCAGGAGTGGAACGCAATTATTACCAATGGAGCAAAATTGCTGTATGCATTCTCTGAAGCCACAGTGCCGCGTATTACAGTCATCACCCGAAAAGCCTACGGCGGCGCTTATGATGTGATGAACTCCAAGCATATCGGCGCGGATATGAACTTCGCCTGGCCCTCGGCCGAGATCGCTGTGATGGGCGCCAAAGGCGCGGCTGAGATCATTTTCAAGAAAGAAATCGCGGCAGCACACGACAAAGAAGCTAAATGGCGGGAGATGGAAAAAACGTATTCCGATATTTTCGCCAACCCCTATCGCGCTGCCGAACGCGGCTTCATCGACGAAGTGATCGACCCGGCGGAAACGCGCATCAAGCTAATCCATGCTTTTAAGATGCTGGAGAATAAGGTAGTGAATAACCCGAGAAAGAAGCATGGGAATATTCCTTTGTGAGGATAAAGGCGAAAGGTCTTGTCAATTTAAATAACCTTTATCCTTTCACCTTATGGAAATTAGTATTGAACAAATCCGTCCTGAATTAACGTGGCACCTTCGTCAAAAGGTACTTTATCCTGCGCAAAAGCTCTACGAAATGGAAATTGACGAGGATCAAAATGGCATCCATTTCGGCGCATTTACAGACAATAAATTGGTGGCGGTGGTATCCCTGTTCGATCGTGGGGGTGATTTTCAATTCCGCAAGCTGGCGGTCGACCCGGATTACCAGGGCAAAGGCATCGGGAACACACTGTTAACTTATATTACGAATTTCTCCAAAAACGAAGGCGGCCACCGCATCTGGTGTAATGCCAGGGATTCGGCTTACGGATTTTATCTGAAGGCCGGATTTAGGCATGTCAACCAGCCCTTCTCTAAGAATGGGTTTAACTATGACATTATGGAAAAACCGCTGTAAAAAAAAGCCGGCCCTATGCGTCAGGCCGGCTTTCAGTCAACTAAACTAATCTTATCTTAAATTTACTCGGCGCAAAGTTGGGGCGTTCACATGAACCCAATGTTAACATAGCAACAACAATAAATATATGTTTCCGATAAAATTTGTTAACATATAGGTTTCTCTCGGGCTTTGTTATATTTGCCTCTGACTATAAAAAGCAGCCCTCCCATGTCTAAAAAGAAAGCTGAAAAATCCGATAAAAAACATGTGCCGGTGGTAACCAAAAATTCGCTGGCATTCTTCGAAAAATATATCAATAACCCTTCGCCTACAGGTTTCGAGTGGACCGGCCAACAGATGTGGCTCGACTACATCAGGCCTTATATCGACGAGCATTATGTAGATAATTATGGTACGGCTGTCGGTATCATCAATCCGAAAGCGAAGTACAAAGTTGTGATCGAGGCTCATGCCGACGAGATATCCTGGTTTGTAAATTATATTACCAATGACGGACTGATCTATGTAATCCGCAACGGCGGCTCCGACCACCAGATCGCTCCTTCCAAGCGGGTGAACATCCATACCGATAAAGGCATTGTAAAGGCCGTATTTGGCTGGCCCGCTATCCATACCCGCGCGGGTGAAAAGGAAGAGCCGCCAACGCTGAAAAATATTTTCCTTGATTGCGGCTGCACATCCAAGGACGAAGTTGAACAATTGGGCGTTCATGTGGGCTGCGTTATCACCTACGAAGACGAATTCACGGTGTTAAACGACCGCTACTACGTGGGTCGCGCACTGGACAATCGCGCCGGCGGTTTCATGATAGCCGAAGTTGCACGATTACTGCACGAAAACAAGAAGAAACTGCCGTTTGGCCTTTACATCGTTAACGCGGTACAGGAAGAAATCGGCCTGCGCGGTGCTGAGATGATCGCCCATCATATCAAGCCCAACCTGGCGATTATAACCGACGTTACCCACGATACGCAGACACCGATGATAACCAAAACAGCGCAGGGCGACCTGGCCTGCGGTAAAGGTCCGGTAGTATCTTACGCTCCTGCGGTGCAGACCAACGTCAATAAACTGCTGATCGAAACTGCACAAAAGGCCGACATACCTTTCCAGCGCCAGGCATCATCCAGGTCTACGGGTACGGATACCGATGCCTTCGCTTATTCCAACGATGGCGTCCCGTCGGCCCTGATCTCGCTGCCGCTGCGCTATATGCATACCACCGTTGAGATGATCCATAAAGAAGACGTGGATAACGTGATAAGCCTTATCTACGAGGTACTGCTGCGCGTGAAGGACGGACAGGATTTCAGGTATATCAAATAATTTATTTCACTTAACTTTTATAAAACATTTCGGGTATAAATGTCTTTGGAGATATAATTAAAGCAAAAACACACACCTAACGAAAATATGAAACCTACCCTACTGATATTGGCAGCCGGAATGGCCAGCCGCTACGGAAGCATGAAACAGGTCGACGGCTTTGGCCCGCATGGCGAAACCATTATCGATTATTCCATTTATGACGCCATTAATGCCGGTTTTGGCAAGATCAGCTTTATTATCCGCGAGGAATTTGCGGATACTTTCAAATCGATCTTCGAGCCTAAATTAAAGGGGCGCGTTGAGACCGATTATGTTTTCCAGAGCTATGACCTTACGCCTTTCGGTATCAACAAAAGCATCGAAAGGGCAAAACCATGGGGTACGCAGCATGCCGTGCTTTCGGCGCGTAACCAGGTACACGAACCTTTTTGTGTGATCAATGCCGACGATTATTATGGGCGGGACGCTTTCGAAAAAATGGCTAAATTCCTGACTACCGAAGTGGCCGACGATAAATATGCCATCATCGGTTACCAGGTCGATAAGACCTTGTCAGACTATGGCTCGGTCTCGCGCGGCGTTTGTAAGGTAGATGAAAAAGGCAACATGGTCGAGATCAACGAACGAACCGAAGTGTATTTCAAGGAAGATGGTTCCGTAGCTTATAAAGATGCTTCAGGCGAACATTCCCTGCCAAACGACACCCGTGTATCGATGAATTTCTGGGGCTTTACTCCCGCAATCTTTAAGCAGAGCGAGCCGATGTTTGTGAAATTTGTCGAAGCTAACGAGAATAACCCAAAGGCCGAATTCTTTATCCCGCTCGCGGCTGACGAATTGATCAAAAGTGGCACAGCCTCATTTAAAGTGATCCCTACCGCATCAAAATGGTTCGGCGTTACTTATAAAGAGGATAAACCGATCGTACAAAAAAGCATTTCCGATTTGGTGGCAAGCGGGGTGTATCCCGAGAATTTGTGGCCATAAATTCCCGATAGAGATATTAAATCCCGCCCCAAAAGCGGGATTTTTTGTTTTCATTGGCTTTTGTGAACTCATTGTGGGTTCGGCCTGGCAATTGCTTATCTTTCGGGTAACCGTTTCCTGTCACAATGAAAGCACTTGTAAAATCTTATTTAGGCCTGCTCGTAATTGGCGCGTGCGTTGTTTCATGTAAAAAAAACAACAAAAATGAGGGGCTGCCGGCACCCGTTAACAGTATCATTTCCTCTTCTACGCTTGCTAAGCTAAAACAGTATGGCACAGTGATAAACGAAGGAACTACGCCGCCAAACATTACCGGCGTCTTTATGATGCACCCCAATGTCTGCTCTTTTGATAATTCGTCAGAAGGCCTTTCAGGAGAAACATTTGACGACTACCTCTATAAATTCAGCAACCAGGATAGCAAGAATTTCACTGTAAGGCTTGATTTCACCAGCATAAACGACCCCTTCAACGACACTGGTTCCGACACGACAGCTACGTTTATTTCAGGGAAAAACAACCTGTTCACCGTTTTTGCACAATCCAGGGGCGTAGCATACGGTGTCAGCTATGTTGCGCTGAAGGTCATTAGCGGTGAAATTCAAACTGGCGGAATTAAAAACCTGCAGGTCACCAAATATCTGCAGTCCAAAGGCGATGATCCGACCCCGGTTCTTACAGAAGTCGGCACTACGCGGATCTTCCATGATTCAGATAACATTTCTGAGAAACAAACAGGAACTACACTGGGCCTAACCAATAAATCAGGTCCGGTTAAATCGGGGTTCCTGTCAATCCGAAAGGCACGGTAAAGCTCAATAATAACTGCACAGAAAAGCCCGTCCTGGTATGCAGAACGGGCTTTGTCATATATGATGGATCAATTATTTTACTTCTTCGAAGTCAACATCCGTTACATGGTCGGCACCCTGGCCGCCGGCGGCTCCGGAATCACCGGCGCCCGGCTGTCCGCCCTGCTGACCGGCTTCTGCTGAGGCTTTGTACATATCCTCAGAAGCTGCGGTCCATGCGGCGTTCAATTCGGTTTGCGCAGTATCGATAGTGCCGATATCTTTTGAAGCATAAGCATCCTTTAGCTTCTTCAGGCCGTCCTCGATAGCTGATTTTTTGTCAGCCGGGATCTTGTCGCCGTATTCCTTCAGTTGCTTTTCGGTAGTGAAGATCAGCGCATCGGCCGAGTTCAGTTTTTCAACTTCCTCTTTGGCTTTCCTGTCTGCTTCGGCGTTAGCTTCAGCTTCGTCCTTCATCTTCTTGATCTCAGCATCGGTCAGACCAGATGAAGCCTCGATACGTATCTTCTGTTCCTTACCTGTAGCCTTATCTTTAGCCGACACGTGCAGGATACCGTTAGCGTCGATATCGAACGATACCTCGATCTGCGGTACACCACGTGGTGCCGGCGGAATTCCGTCTAAGTGGAAACGGCCCAGCGTACGGTTTTGTGCAGCCATCGGGCGCTCGCCCTGCAGGATGTGGATCTCCACAGAAGGCTGGCTGTCTGAAGCGGTCGAGAACACTTCCGATTTCTTGGTCGGGATAGTGGTATTAGCTTCGATCAACTTGGTCATCACACCGCCCATGGTTTCGATACCAAGCGAAAGCGGTGTAACGTCCAGCAGCAACACATCCTTCACGTCGCCGGTTAACACACCGCCCTGTATGGCAGCGCCTATGGCAACCACTTCGTCAGGGTTTACACCTTTAGAAGGAGCCTTGCCGAAGAATTTTTCAACGGCTTCCTGTATTGCGGGGATACGGGTAGAACCACCTACGAGGATGATTTCGTCGATATCCGAAATACTCAATCCGGCAGCCTTCAAAGCTGATTTGCAAGGGTCGATAGTACGTTTGATCAAACTGTCCGACAATTGCTCAAATTTGGCACGTGTCAAAGTTTTTACCAGGTGCTTAGGCATACCGTCGGCAGCGGTGATATACGGTAAGTTGATCTCGCTCTGAGTCGAGCTTGAAAGTTCAATCTTCGCCTTCTCGGCAGCATCCTTCAAACGCTGCAGGGCCATAGGGTCCTTACGCAGGTCAACGCCTTCATCATTTTTAAATTCGTCGGCCAGCCAGTCGATGATTACGTGGTCGAAGTCGTCACCACCCAAGTGAGTATCACCGTCAGTCGATTTTACTTCGAATACGCCGTCACCCAACTCCAGCACCGATACGTCGTGCGTACCGCCGCCGCAGTCGAACACTACGATCTTCATATCCTTGTGCGCTTTATCCAGGCCATAAGCCAGGGCAGCGGCAGTAGGTTCGTTAATGATACGTTTTACGGTTAAACCGGCAATTTCACCGGCCTCTTTGGTAGCCTGGCGCTGAGCGTCGTTAAAGTAAGCCGGAACAGTAATAACTGCTTCTGTCACTTCGGTACCTAAAAAGTCTTCGGCGGTTTTTTTCATCTTTTGCAGGATCATCGCCGAGATCTCCTGCGGAGTATATTTGCGGTCGTCGATCTCAACGCGCGGAGTGTTGTTGTCACCCTTCACTACCTTGTAAGGCACGCGGGCTATCTCTTTGCTTACTTCATCGAATTTATTACCCATGAAGCGCTTGATCGAATAAATGGTCTTTTTGGGGTTGGTTATAGCCTGGCGCTTTGCCGGGTCACCCACCTTACGCTCGCCGTTGTCAACAAATGCGACAACCGAAGGCGTAGTACGTTTACCCTCGCTGTTGGCAATAACTACAGGCTCGTTGCCTTCCATTACAGCCACGCAAGAGTTCGTTGTTCCTAAGTCGATTCCTATTATTTTAGACATATGATTGATTTTTCCTTTTCTGTGAATTGTTTTATTCCCTCATATATCAACAAGGCCTATGCCAAGGGCGGTTTTGGCAGAAAAATCAATTTAAGGCGCTGTTTAACTGTACTATGGCGTCATATCATTGTACAGCCAGAATGACAGGTTGGCAGTTTGCTGAAGTTTAAGGTCTGATCGGACCGATCTAAGGTTTAACACCTAAAGGAACAGGTAACCCGCCGTTCTTACTCGAATGTTTTGAATATCTTTGGCGCCTATGGCTGGAAAATCGTTTTTGTTTATTCTTGTCTTTGGGGTCTTTTGGCAATCGGCCAGCGCAAATTTTGATTTTAACGCCAACTGTGTCGACGCGTACGATGCCATTTTGAGCCTCAGGATGACTGAGGCCCGACAGCTTATCCAAAGGGAAAAACAACATAATCCGGGTAATGGTATTACGATCCTGCTGGACAATTACATCGACTATTTCAGCTTGCTCGCATCTGACTCTAAAGCCGACTACGAAAAGTTAAAAGACCGCCGGTCGGACCGTCTCTCAGCTTTGGAAGATAATGATAAAAACTCGCCTTATTACCTTTTCTGCCAGGCCGAAGTGTATATGCAATGGGGTTTGTTAAAAGGCCGTTTCGGCGACTATTTTTCATCGGCGATGGACCTGAGAAGCGCCAACGGGTTATTGCACGATAATGCCGAAAAATATCCCACTTTTTTGCCCAACCAAAAAGATCTGGCTTTAATCAACGTGGTTTTTGGCTCGCTGCCATCAAACCTGAAAAGCATATCGCGGTTTGTGGGTATGAAAGGCGATAGCCGGGTCGGGCTAAAGCAGTTGGAAAGCTTGAGAACTGAGTTGCCGAAAACCAAATACAGCTACTACAACAACGAGGTGATCTTTTTTTTGTGCCAGATGAATATCGATGTGCTGCACAATTATGGCAGCTACCCGGCGCTTATGTCGTACCTGCAAACGATGGATGATAAAAGCTTGCTGAAAGCTTACCTGCAGGGTTACGTTGCGGCTAAAACCGCTCACAATGATGAGGCCATCGCTTTCCTGCAAAAAGCGCCGCAGTCGGCCGGCTATATCGAAATACCGTTGATCAGCTACCTGCTGGGCAATGCCAAACTGAACCGCATGGACAACGATGCAGACACTTACCTGTTAAAGTACACCAGGGATTACAGGGGCGTCAACTACATAAAAGACTCGTACCTTAAACTGGCGTATTTTTTCCTTTTGCGCGATGACGCAGCGAAATACAATTATTATCTAAACCTGGTTCGCACCAAAGGCTATACTTCGGATGAAAAGGATAAGCAGGCGCTGCGCGAGGCCAACGATGCGAGGCCCGATCTAACCCTGCTGAAAGCCAGGTTCTACTTCGACGGCGGATATTACGATAAGGCATTCGCACAACTGAAAACCAAAAAGCCTGCCGACTTTAAGCTTTTAAGGGATAGAATCGAATACGCATACCGGCTGGGAAGGGTATATGATAAAACCGACCAAACCAATGAGGCTATTGTGAATTACCTGGAAGCGATCAGGCTTGGGAAATCGACCAGCTATTATTATGCCGCGAACGCCGCGTTAAACACCGGGCGCATTTTCGAGCAGAGGAAAGATTTCAAACGGGCGAGTTATTATTACAACCAGGCGCTCGACATGAAAGACCACGAATACCAGTCGAGCATTGATAACGACGCTAAGGACGGATTAAAAAGGATTGGTCAATAACTTACCGTTCTTCGGTAAATCGAAAGTTATTCGCTATGGCTTGGTTGTGAAACTCGTTTACCTGTTTCTTTAAGGTTTCAAAATCAAATTCGCGGTTGGTACCGCAGTCGAGGAAATTAAAATAAACAGAGGGTTTAAGGCTTTCAAAATATTCGATCAATATGCTGCACCACAGTAACTGGCAGTCGCCCTTGATGCCCTTGATGATCTCGTAAACGCCATCCTGGAAAACGATGTGCCGGATATGGGCCGATTCCAGGTTGCCCTGGGGATAATACAGCAGCACATTGCCGGGCGTGTTCAGTACCTCTGCAGCGTATTCCAGGCTTTCCCTTACCGAGCGTTTGCCGGGTTCGACCGAAAATGAGCCTATATAACGCAGCCACCATTTCATTTCCATCTGTTTTTTTACCGACATGACGTACATAGCTTTTAGCGGCTGCTGCTTGTTTAGCACGTAAAGAAACAGGTATTGGGCAAACAAGCCATCCCAAAAACTGAAATGATTGCACATGAGCAGGTAGGAGTGCGTGCCGGACGGTTTCAGTTCGGCGGATTTAATGAATTCCTTGTTAAAGCGGCGCCGCAGTATCGGAAATATAAAAAATCCGAGAAATTTAAATACCGGTACTGGAAGCGGTTTTGCTTTAATGATCATAACAATGCTGCCAATAATGCTGTAACAAAATTTGAGTTGATCATCTCGTGGGTTTCATCCAGCACGATCACTCCAGGCTGCGGCAAACGGGCTATAAGTTTCTTCCCGATGTGCGGCGGGTACATTTTATCGCGCTTGCCAAAGATAAATATACTTTTAATGTTGTGCCGGTTAAGCATTTGCACCAATCGTTCTTCGTTGGTCGCAAAAAAACGCAGATACGTAAAGCAGGCATAGAAGTTAAACCGCAGCTCTTCCGTTTCGATTTCCTTTTTCAGTATTGTAAAACCAACCTCGTCCAAAAATCCGAACCTCCGGCTCCATTTCAGCATGTTCATCAGCCCGGTTTGGCTTAGGGCGAGGCTTTGCAGCAATTTATTGCCGGTTTTATTTTTGGCGAAAAAGGTGACCAGCGCACCCGGCCTTAAACTTGCCGGCGACAGCACGATATATTCGTCCACCATGGGCCCGAGTTCTTCAACCACAACCGTTGCATAATGCGAACCCATGGAGTAACCCATCACCGAAAATCGGTCGATTTGTTCGGCTGCGCAAAACTCCCGGATCAGACCGGCAAATGCTTTTTTGGTTATGCCGGCTTTTACAGTTTCGAGGCTTTGGTCTTTGAGTTTGGTATCTTTATGGAAGAAAAGATCGAAACCGTAAAAGGTATATTTAGAAGCGAGCGGCGTATCCTCCAATATTTTGAATTGCTTGCCATGCATGCCATATCCATGGAAACAAAGCATTTTTTGAGGACCATTGCCAAAGCGGTAATAGTGGAGGTTGACCAGCGAATTTTCGAAATAATGACTGGTCATGGATTATGATCTGATTTGCGCGAAGGCAACCGCCCAGGCATAGTCGCCGTCATGTGAAATGCTTACGCTGATCCGGAAACGGTTTGGGTCCTTGTGCAGAATCACCTCTGGTCTGCCGCCGGGTCTTTCTCTCAATACTTCTACCTGGTTCCAGCCCAGCGTCGACGGATCCAGTTGCTTCACCGCTTTATAAATAGCTTCCTTAGCCGCCCAGGTAGAAGCATAACGCAGCAAAGCATCAGCAAACTGGTCGCAATAAATCATTTCAGCGCTGGTATAAACCCTTTTTTTGAACAAGTCGGTACAGGATTTTTCAAAATCGGGCACATAAACCAGGTCGTTGCCGATGGCAATTTTTTCGTCGGTGACGAACTCTTCCAGCGTTTGCAACAGCTTACTCTCCATCCAATGCTACGCCCATGATATTTAAACCGCCGTCGACAAAATGAATGTTGCCGGTTACTTTTTTCGAAAGATCGGAGAAATAGTAAAGCGCCGTGTCGCCCACATCCCCGGCATCGATATTGCCCAGCGGAGCAGTGTGCTTGCCTATTTTTCGCAGCTTGCGTACACCGCTTATGGCGCCCGCTGAAGTGGTCATCACCAGCCCGGCCGAAATAGCATTCACCCGTACTTGCATATCCCTGAAATAACTTGCCAGGTACAACGTGATATTCTCCAATGCTGCCTTATTGATAGCCATCCCGGCATAACCCGGAAAAACACGCTGTGAGGCATTGTAGGTCAACGTCAGTATAGAGGCATTAGGCGCGAGCATGTGCCGGGCGGCGCGGCATATTCTCAATAGTGAATAAGCGCTGATATTGAACGAGTCAACCAGGTCGTCGAAAGGAATGTCGATGTATGACGGCGCAGACTCACTGCTTCCGGGAAGACTGTAGCACATTACCTGCTGATTGCCAAATGCGACACCATGCAGAATGTAATGTATTGGCCCAACCTTATTTTTAACTTTATCAAGGAAGCTTGCAACCTGTTCATCGCTCCTCACATCAACTTCGGCCGATAATGTTTTATCCATGCCGTTTTGTTCCATCAAAAACAATACGTTTTCGCGCGTATCGGCGACATAGCTCAACGCTACCCTGCAGCCGGAACTATGCAGCTTTAAAGCGATATCCCAGGCGATAGAGCTTTCGTTGCGAACGCCAAAAATTACGGCAACCCTGTTTTTGTTGTCTATCATCAATTGTCTTTTGAAACAGATATTGCGCTGTTTGTACCGCCGAAACCATAGTTCAGGCAAGCCACACGGTTGATCTCTTTTGAAAAGCTTTGCAGCGGCAGCAGATCGCGGTATGCTGCCAACGGCTTATCCGGCCCTAACCATTTAGTATCTTTTTGAAATGCTTCGGGTTCGGGGTTAAGCGTATTTGAATTTAAACATGGCAGTACGCGCTGGTTTTCCAGCATCAATAACGCCGTAATAAACTCTACCGCTCCGGCACCACCCAGCATATGGCCGAATTGCGATTTCGGGGCGGAAATATGATATCCTTCTTCACCCAAAGCATCCACTACGCTTAGCAATTCCACTGCATCCCCTGCAGGTGTCGAAGTACCATGAACTTTGACGACGTCGGGTCTCAATCCCTGATCTGTCATCAATCCTTTCCAAAGTCTTTGCTGTCCTTCGAACGACGGGTAAAACATATCGCCGTCGCCGTCTGAGTTATTAAAATATTCGTCTATTACACCGAGTATCTTTGCTCCCCTGGCTTTAGCCATCTCATATTCCTCCAGCGCAACAATACCACAGCCGAACGAGCATACAAACCCGTTTCTGTTCATATCGAATGGCCGTGAGCTTTCTCCGGGGCTGAAACCTTTGCTCAATACCTGCATGGCGTCAAAACCGATAAACGTTTCCAGCGATGTTCCTTCCAACCCTCCCGCTATCACGCGGTCCTGCACACCGAATTTGATCAGCCGATAGGCATAGCCGATATTTCCCAGGCCTGTGGCACAGGCCGATCCGATGGCTTCGCAAACACCCTTCGTCTTTAAAAAACACGAAATATTGGCGGCTTCGCGGTAGAACATCGTGCGGTCGACGGTATGTGAGCCTGCTATGCGCGACTTCCGCCCTTCCTCGAAAAAGTGGTGCCATGCTACCCGCAGAATGAGATTCCCCGAACCGCCCGAGCCCACAACCACGCCGGTTTGTCCGGATTGTACTTCTCCCTCCGACCATCCGGCCATGTTCACCGCATCACGCGCGCCGAGCATGGCCCAAATACTACCGAGGTCGGCGGTAGACAGATTGGCATCGGGTATCCTGCCCAATTTATCGATATAGGTTTCGGGATAACTTTCCGCAAAGGGCGCCGTAACTACTTCCAGGTCCATTTCGTCCTCAGCGATATAGCCGGACACTACCGAACGCAATTGTTTTTGGTAAGCAATAGCCTTGTCCCACTCGCGGATAAGGCTCTGGTTGGAAAAGAGCTTATCGTTAAAATCCTGCAAACCAGAACAGGTGGGGAAAACCCCGCCCATGCCAACTACCGCAACTTTTCTACCCTGTACAGGCATATTATTCGTTTTGTCGTGCTTTCGCTTTTAAAACCAGGTCGACGACATTTTTTATTTTCGAACCCAAATCGTCTATGTCGTCGTCGTCAAACTCGACGCCGAACTTGTGCTCAGCTTTGGCGGCGATATTGATCAGTTCGGTAGAAGGCGTATTCAGATCGGCCCGCAGATCGGTATCCTCTGTTATATGCTTCAGCTTTTCCGGGTCAATTGTTCTGACCGTTTTCAATATATCTACCAAACCGTCAACTATTTCTTGTCTTTCCATTAGCGTAATTTATTTTTTCATCAATTCTCGTTTCAATGCCCTGCCGGTAATATTGTTAAGTTCCGTTATCAGCACAAAATCGCTGCTTATATTATAGGCTGCCAGCCTGTCCTCATCAAAATCGCCGAAATAGGCATCCAGGTCGAGCCCTTGAGGCGCTTTATATATCCTCCCCTCACAGGTAACCTGCCTGAACTTGGAGAAAGTAATCCTTCCAATGTTAACAAAGGTATCACCCTTTTCCAAATAGTTATGGAAAATGACGTCGCCGATGCTTATAAACGCCGGTATATATATCTTGTTTAGCTCCGCCGACTCACAGCGCTGCTTTTTGCATTCCAGGAAGGTGCCGCACGACACCACCGTCGCCTGTGCAAAGGATTCGATCTGGTCCACCCCTCTGAAAATATCGAAATGCCCTTCCACATCCCTTTCCCGTGGTGTATAGCTGGCTACGATACCTGCATTGAGCGAATGCCAGTGATATTCGTCGACCAGTAGCTTCGAAGGGCCGTAAGTTAAGAAATCTTTGGGCCGGATGCCCACCAGGTTGTCTGCCGTCATTGGTCTGATAGGTTGTTTACAATAGGCCGCCGTTTACCTGGATGTTGGAACCGTTGATGTACGAAGCCTTATCCGAAAGCAGGAAGGCGATCGTTTCAGCCACATCGTCCGCCGTTCCGAAGCGGTTCGATGGTATCATTCCCAGGTATTTTTGTTTTTCTGTTTCGGGGATCGAGGCCGTCATACCAGTTTCGATAAATCCAGGGGAAACTGATAGCACCCTGATATGGTTTTCCCCGCTGATGGCCGAAGCCTCGCGCGCCAGCGACTTTGATAACGCTATCAAGCCTGCTTTGGTGGCCGCATATACCGACTGAAACGCGTTACCACTCTCTCCAACGCAGGAACTCATGTTAATAATGACGCCGTGCTTCTTCTGGGTGAAAATTTTCATCACCGTTTTGCAGATCATGACAGGCGCCTTCAGGTTGATGTTCAGCATGGCATCGATCTCACGCTCGGGCTGGTAAAGCAGCGGTTTATCATAAGTAACCCCGGCATTGTTTATCACGGCGTAAAGATCATCAGCATGATCACTTTTAAGCTTTTTACAGAACCCCGTCAATTGCGCACTATCAGAAAGATCGGCACAAAGTATATAAGCGCCCGGTATCGGCTCCGTAAAACTTTCCGGGCGCGATGCATGTAATATCAGCGTGTATTCGGCGGCTAACTTTTTCGCGATGGCTAAACCCAGTCCTTTGCTGGCTCCGGTAATCAGTACTTTTCGTTTTTCCATCAGGGGACCGGTAAAGTTAAATCTCTCGAAAAAGAGACAAAGCAAATTTGCATAAAAATAATATGCCTTACGTATGTCGTAGGAATTTTGACTTTAACAATATTTAACACCTGCCCTGCTTATTGTTTATTAGCTTAGTCTTATCAAACCACGCTTATGGTCAGGAACCTTATTAAAACCGCTTGCCGTAACCTTTTGAAAAACAAAAGCTTTACAATCATCAATATCCTGGGGCTAACATTAGGACTGGCAACTTTCCTGCTGATCCTGTTTTACGTCACCGACGAATTGAGCTACGACAGATACAATGTAAATGCCGACCGCATATACCGCATCAATGCCGATGTAAAATATGGCGGCAATACCAACTCGTTCGCTATAGCGCCTGCGCCTCTTGCAGCTACGATGCTTAGTAGTTTTCCGGAAGTGGAGCACTCAACCAAAATGATCCAGGCGTCCAATATCCAGTTTAAAAAGGGCACAAAGAATATTCCTGAGAGCAAATCAATTTATGCCGAGAGTAGTCTTTTTGACGTATTCACGCTGCCGATGATAGCAGGCAATCCTAAAAACGCACTCGACGATCCGAACAGCATCGTCATCAGTGAACGCGCGGCGCTGAAATATTTTAACAGGACCGATGTGTTGGGTCAATACCTCACACAGACCAATGGTAACGTCCATTACCGCATAACCGGTGTCATCAAAAACATACCGCAGCAATCGCATTTCGATTTCGACTTCTTCCTGGCAAGAACGGAAAAGGACAGGAAAGACGACAAGGACTGGAACAGCCTTGACTACAATACTTATGTGATGCTAAAAAAAGGGACCAATATCCCTGCTTTTGAGGCTAAGCTGAACCTGTTGTACCAGCAGCGCCTGGGTGTGAAGAATTATAAAGAGCTGTTGAAGAGTGGGAATTACATCAAACTCAATATTACCCCGCTTACCGACATTCACCTCAAATCCAACCGGCAGTATGAATTAGGTACGAATAACAGCATTACTTATGTCTATATTTTTTCGGTTATCGCTTTGTTTGTGCTGCTGATCGCTTGCATCAATTTCATGAACCTTTCGACGGCCCGTTCGGCCAATCGTGCGCGCGAGGTTGGGATAAGAAAAGTACTGGGCTCGTCGCGTGCGTCGCTTATCTGGCAATTCCTGGCCGAATCGGTGATGATCACGCTGGTTGCCGCAATTTTAGCCTTACTGACCGCCTGGGCGCTGCTACCACTGTTTAACCAGCTTTCGGGCAAGGAGCTTTCGCTTTCACTTAACATCGCAGCCTCGCTTGTGCCAGTGCTGCTGGCTATCGTACTGATCGTTGGCGTACTGGCCGGTTCGTACCCGGCATTTTACCTTTCGGCTTTTCAGCCCATCAGCGTTTTGAAGGGGAAGGTTGCTTCCGGCTTTAAAGGCAGTTTCTTCCGCAATTTTTTGGTAGTGTTCCAGTTTTCCATTTCGATATTTCTTATTATCGGCACATTGGTTATTTACAACCAACTGCACTTTATCCAGCACAAAGACCTCGGCTTTAACCGCAACCAGGTGCTGATCGTCAAGAATGTACAGGTACTTCAAAATCCAAAAACATTCAAACAGGAAGTAGATCAGCTTTCGGGAGTGGAAAGCGCTACGTTAAGCGGTTTCCTGCCAACCGGGATCGCAAGGCAGCCTGATTATATATTTAAGGACAAAGCCGCGAGTGCAAAAAATGCGCTTTATACCGAAAAATGGCCTGTCGATCCGGACTATATTAAAACCATGGGTATGAAAATAACGACAGGTCGCAATTTTTCGGATCAGTTTGCCGGCGACTCATCAAATGTTGTTATAAACGAAACGGCCGCACGGATGCTGGGCTATTTTAATAATCCCACCGATAAAAAATTATACGCGCCGGAAGAAGTAAACGGCAAGAATGTGGTTAAGGAATACCACATTATCGGCATGGTGAAAGATTTTAATTTCAGCTCGCTCAGGAATAACATTACCCCGGTAGTAATGTTGCTGCGCGACGACAACGGCAACCTGAGTGTACGGACCAATACCACGGATATGAAATCGCTCGTTGCCCGGGTTCAGAACATTTGGGACAAGCTTTCGCCTGATCAGCAGTTCGAATACTCCTTTATGGACCAGGATTTTGACGCGGCTTATAAAACCGAGAACCGTACCGGCGGCTTGTTTATTACGTTTACTGTATTGGCTATCGTTATTGCCTGTTTGGGGCTTTTTAGTCTTGCCGCCTATGCCGCCGAGCAACGCACCAAAGAAATAGGCATACGCAAAGTGCTGGGCGCGAGTGTCCATGCCATTACCGCTATGCTATCGAAGGATTTTATCAAATTAGTGACCATATCCATCGTTATCGCTGCGCCGCTGGCCTGGTTCGCCATGAATAGGTGGCTCGAGGGATTTGCTTACCGGCTGGCCATCCAATGGTGGATTTTGGTGTCGGCTGCTATCGCGGCGATCGTTATCGCTTTGGCAACAATCAGTTTTCAATCCATCAAAGCGGCGCTGGCAAACCCGGTTGACAGTCTGCGAAATGAATAAATTCTAAACTTACTTTCATGGGCTGGGTTAATTAAATGACTGTCTAAAAAAATGGGTGTCATGTTGAGGCACTCGAAAAATGCGGGCAAGGGCCTTTACGCACACACTTCGAGAGCCTCAGTGTGACACCTTACGCACATTGTTAATACCTTTGGGCAGCTCCCAGACACATTAGCCAATGAAAGCCATCATCATCACTCATCCCGGCGGACCCGAAGTACTAAAGTTAGAAGAAAGACCCATACCCGAATATGCCAAAAACGAGGTCCTGGTAAAAGTAATGGCCGCCGGTGTCAATCGGCCCGATGTATACCAGCGTAAGGGCAATTACCCGCCTCCTGCCGGCGCGCCTCAGGATATACCCGGGTTGGAAATAGCCGGTGTGATCCAAGCGACTGGCACCAATGGCTCACGCTGGAATGTCGGCGACAAAGTATGCGCATTGCTAAGCGGCGGCGGGTATGCCGAATACGCCAGCGTACCCGAAGGGCAATGCCTGCGCATACCCGGCAACCTAAGCTTTGTAGAAGCTGCGTCCCTGCCCGAAACATTTTTTACCGTATGGAGCAACGTGTTCGACCGGGGGCAACTGAAGGCGCACGAAAGTTTACTGGTCCACGGCGGAACAAGCGGCATCGGCGTGGCGGCGATGCAAATGGCCAAAGCGCTGGGCAGTACGGTTTACGTTACCGCAGGATCGGACGAAAAATGCCGCTTTTGCGAAGAGCTCGGCGCGGCCAAAGCCATTAACTATAAAACCGAAAATTATAAAGACGCCATCCACAAGCTAACCAAAGGCAAGGGTGTAAACATGATACTGGATATGATCGGCGGCGAGTATTTTGCCAACAATATTCATTCGCTTTCCGAAGACGGACGGCTGATACAGATCAGCACCATGAAAGGCAAAGACGCCCAGATCGACCTGTCCCTGGTGATGCGCAAAAGGCTGAGCATAACCGGCTCCACCCTCCGCAGCCGCGATACTAATTTTAAAAGCGCAATCGCCACCAAATTAGAAGCGAATATCTGGCCGCTGCTGGCATCGGGCGAGATCAGGCCCATCATTCATTCCGTTTTACCCTTGCAAGACGCCGCCAAAGCCCATGCGCTGATGGAAAGCAGTGATCATATCGGGAAGATAGTCCTCAGTCTTGAGTCTTAAGTCTTGAATGGATTTGACTTTGGACTCAAGACTGAGGACTCCCGACTCAAATCACGGGAATTTAACCCCGTTATAATCCGAAATATTCACCGCCGGTATTGACGAGCCATATTTAGCGTTAATGGCTTTAATGAACTCGTTGGCCACGATGGCATAACCGCGCGGCGTAAGGTGTATACCATCCAGCGAGAACAGGCCGCCGCTGATGTAATTTGAGTTTATGCTTACACCGTCGACTACCAACCCGTTCTGCTTAATATTTCTCAGCAACGTATAAGCATCGAATACGGCCAGGCCTTTCGCTGCGGCGACAGCCTTGATGGTGGCATTATATGAATTGACGTAGTCTTCTGTTAAAGCGACTTCCTTTTCGTCAAGCACATACTGGTTATCGATCGGCGTATACGGCGTCAAACCGTAAGGCAGCGGACCATACGGCGTCGAAACCGGCTGGCCGATCTTGCTGGTTGGGAAGGTGAGCACCATCAAATCCTTCGCCGTTGCCGCGCGCGGCGCGTAGGTATTCCCTGAAACCAGGGCGTTTATGTAAATTGCCTGCACTGAAGGGTTAGCCTTCTGAACTCCGGCGAGGATAGCCGTCGTGGTTATCGTATTAAAATATGGAATTGAGGTAACATCAGGAATGGTGCCTACCACGCCTTTGGCGCCGGCGGCGGTAAGCCTGCCGATAGCGTACGCGTACAACTGGCCGAACACGGCTTTATCCGTTAGTACGTCGCCGGCGCCACCCGAAGTGGCATAGCCTAAGGCGTCGTTATTGCCCAGCCAGTTTGAAAAAAAGGTAAAGGGTTTAGCGGTTACGAAATCGATGTAAGCGGTGTTGTTTGTGGGCGATGGGTTTGGCAGCAGGCGCTCGTAATACCCGTTCAGGTTGCCATAGGGCGCGTACGTGATCTGCTCCAGCTTGATACCCGGAACGCCGTAATTGTTAATATCGCCGGTATACTTGGTGTAAAGCGTTACATTGCCGAAACCCGGTATGGCTATTTGCCCGCGAATGGCCAGGTTGCTGGTTACCGGCGCCGTTATGGGCGTGCCGTCGGCGTTGAAGCCGGTAAGCGATAAATAACCCGAACCGTTGGCCTGGTCAGCGCTGAACAGCGGCTGCGTAAACTGCCCACCGCCCACCGCCTGCATTTGTTTGGCGATGATGCTCGGGTACGAGTTCATTTGCCCGGCCAGGTAAAGGCCGCCATCGGCATAACCGGCAGTAAGCGAGTTGCCTACGGCGATGTACCGCGAGAAATCGGCCGAGCCTTTCGACAGCTTCGGCGTAGTGATATTGGGTTTGCACGAGCCTAATAGGGTAAGCCCTGCAACGATGTAGATATAATGTCTTAGATTCTTCATTGTCCTTCAGTTTTGGGGTTACCAGTGATAAGCAAGCGACAGGCCGGGGATGTATACATCCGATACAAAGGTGCCCGATAACTGCGTAGCAATATTGGTTTGCGCACGTGCGAACAGGTGCTCGAACTCGAACGAAACGTCCAGGTCGAGGTGATTGGCGATGGTATAACCAAAGCCGCCGGTCAGATAGTAACGACTGGCGTCGGGCACTTCGGGCGTCACGTAGCCGTCGGGCGCCGCCGCGCTGGCCACACCGCCGCCGAAACGGAGCGCAAGCTTGTCGTTGGGCTTATATTGTGCACCCATACGCAGGCTGCCCGCGTCGTTGTAATTGCGCGGCGAATAGGTGTCCTGTAACTGCGGCGTATTGATCTTGTAGTCGAACGCCAGCGCTTTATACACATCCCAGCCAACGAGGTTAATGTCAAGCGCCAGGGTCCATTGCTTGCATGGATAAAAACCGAAGCCGATGGAGTTGGTAGCCGGCAGGGTGATGGTCGAATTAAAGGTATTGGGCTGCGGGAACGCTGCCTGCAGCGATGCCGGCACATGGAAGATGGCGTCGCCATTGTCCAGGTTCGTCGCAACCTGCGAACGGTGGGTAATACCAATGGTAATGCCCGATTGTGTTTTGAAATAAATGCCCCCGTTCCAGCCGTAACCTTTGCCGTTGCCCTTCAGTTCGGCCCGGCCAACCTGGCCTGCGCTGTTAACCAGTGGAATGGCCTGTGTCAGGTCGACCGTAGCGTGGTTGTATACAAAACCACCGCCGATGCTTACAAAGTCGGCAAGTTTGATACTTACCGTCGGCTGAAAAAAGAAGGCCTTCAGGTCAAGGCTCTCGGACGAATACTTGCCTGGCCAGGTAGTGCCCCAGTCGGTTAAACCGCCGAAGGGCGTATAGACGGCCATGCCTACCTTCCACCACGAATTTTTGGGGCCGAGGGCCGCGTAAAAGGTAAAGGGCGGGGCCACCTTATCGGCGGTATGGTACACGGCGGTGGTACCGGCCAGGTTAAACGCCGATTTGAACATCAGCGGACTGACGCCGCCCTGGATATAATTGTCGGGCAACTGTACCATTGCGCCGGGGTTAAAAAACGCCGATGCGCCGTCCTGCACCAAACCTACCCCGGTATGCCCCATTCCTATCTGCTTTTCGCCCTCCAGGTTCACCTGGAAACCTTGAGCGAAACATAATACGGGCAGCAGTGCAAGCACCGATAGTAAAATTTTCCTCATAAAATGATCGTCTTAGGGGTTCTAATTGATTGAAATTAATATGTAAACATAGCAATTTGGTTATTAATTCGTAACAGAAAGTTTACAATGGTCCATGGTCGATAGACCATAGTCGATGGTTTTGAATGATTGCCTATGGACCATGAGCTATGGACTATGGACTCCTTCAAAAATATTTCCCACACTATTTCTAAATTCAGGTAAAAACTTTAGCTTTGCGGCTCGAAACAGAAGCATCGTTTTTAGACATATTTTTACACACAAAATCTTTTAAATTACGCGGTTATATATGCCAAACATTGGAAAAATATCACAGATCATCGGTCCGGTAGTTGACGTTAGCTTTTCTGACGAGGGCCACCTTCCCAAGATCTATGACGCCCTGGAGATCACGAAAGACAACGGCCAGAAGATCGTATTAGAAGTTCAGCAACACCTGGGAGAGGACCGCGTTCGCGCAATTGCGATGGACTCGACTGATGGCTTGCTGCGCGGAATGCCCGTAACCGACCTGGAATCGGCCATCAGGATGCCTGTCGGCGACGATATCAAGGGCCGTGTATTTAACGTGGTTGGCGGCGCGATAGATGGTTTAGGCGACGTTGACAATACAAACGGAAAACCTATTCATAACGAACCGCCCAAGTTCGACCAGCTGTCGACCGAGAGCGAAGTGCTTTTTACCGGTATCAAGGTTATCGACCTGCTGGAGCCTTATGCCAAGGGCGGTAAGATAGGCCTGTTCGGCGGCGCCGGCGTTGGTAAAACCGTACTGATCCAGGAGCTGATCAACAACATTGCAAAAGCATATTCCGGTCTTTCAGTATTCGCCGGTGTGGGCGAGCGTACCCGTGAAGGGAATGACCTGCTGCGCGAAATGATCGAATCGGGCATTATCAAATACGGCGAGGAGTTTATGCACTCGATGGAAAAAGGCGGCTGGGACCTTTCGAAGGTGAACAAGGACGACCTGAAAGAGTCGAAAGCTACCTTCGTTTTCGGCCAGATGAATGAACCTCCGGGTGCGCGTGCGCGTGTGGCTTTATCAGGTTTGACCATCGCTGAATATTTCCGCGACGGTGATGCCGAAGGCAAGGGCCGTGACATCCTGTTCTTTATCGATAATATTTTCCGCTTTACGCAGGCAGGTTCCGAAGTATCGGCGCTGCTGGGACGTATGCCGTCGGCGGTAGGTTACCAGCCAACGCTGGCCACCGAGATGGGTACCATGCAGGAACGTATCACTTCAACCAAGCGCGGTTCCATCACCTCGGTACAGGCCGTTTACGTACCCGCCGACGACTTGACCGACCCTGCGCCGGCAACTACCTTCGCCCACCTTGACGCTACCACCGTACTTTCGCGTAAGATAGCCGAGCTGGGTATTTACCCTGCGGTGGATCCGCTGGATTCGACCTCGCGTATCTTAAGTCCGCAGGTATTGGGTAACGAGCATTACGACACCGCCCAGCGCGTAAAGATGATCCTACAGCGTTACAAAGAGCTGCAGGACATCATCGCCATCCTCGGTATGGACGAGCTTTCGGAAGAGGATAAGCTGGTGGTATCGCGCGCGCGCCGTGTGCAGCGTTTCCTGTCGCAGCCCTTCCACGTGGCCGAGCAGTTTACCGGCCTGAAAGGCGTACTGGTCGACATTAAGGATACCATCAAAGGTTTTAACATGATCATGGACGGCGAAGTGGACGAATATCCCGAAGCCGCCTTTAACCTGGTTGGAACCATCGAAGACGCGATAGAAAAAGGCAAGAAGCTATTGGCTGAGGCTAACGCATAATTTTGTGAATGGTGAATAGTCAATAGTGAATAAAGATTCCGTTGACCATTCTCCATTGACCATTGACTATTGACACTATGACTCTGGAAATACTAACTCCCGATAAAAAAGTATACGAAGGCGAGATATCATCGGTGAACCTGCCGGGTACTATGGGCGGCTTTGAAATACTGTCAAATCACGCTCCTATCATCTCCACGCTGGAGGACGGTAAGGTTGTGGTTCATGGCGGCGGCAAGGAAGAAATATTTGTTATTCACGGCGGGGTTGTGGAATGCCTGAACAACCACGTGATAGTGCTGGCCGAAGGCATCAGCGCCAAACAAGCTTAAGATATAACATTGTTTAACAGGAAGCCTGGAGCAGATGATGCTTCGGGCTTTTTTTTGTTGTGGCTGCGCAGTCAGGGAGTCCGAAAGTCCGCGTAAGTCCGGAAAATGATTTGCGGGGCATGTACGAAAATTGGGTGTTTTCACGGGTTGAAATTGATTCAAAAACCAGCAATCTTTGGAGTTCATCCGCGAACCTTCATAAGTCATGATTAGAAATTTACGGACGGCTATAATCTTCATACTTATAGTCGTTGTAATTCTGTTAATTCTACAGGGATTGTTTTTCTTAAATAAAATAGAAGATTTTTCGTCTACTGCTTTGAGTAATATTTACAATCTCGTAAACATAATTGTGCCGCCGATAACTCTTATCGCTGTATTTCTAACATTTCAAAATCAACAACAGCAACTAAGGGAAACCAGACGACAAATGAGTTTAGCTCAAAATAACATTTGGCATAATGAGCAAAATTTACAAATCCAACGAATCGAGGATCGCTTTTTTGTGTTTTTAAGCATCCATCGGGAGAACGTAGCGTCTATGACTTTCCGAGGCGAAGTAATCGGCAAGCGCTTTTTTATCGAAGCCTTTGATAAGTTCCAAAAAGTGTATCAAATTTCGATTGAGGTTAATGAGTATTTAATCAGAAAAAACCTCGTTAAGAAACTTTCAGAGATTGATCTAATTGAGTTGTCTTATAAAGTTATTTTTTTTGGATGTACTGGATCAAATTCGCTAAGAGTACTTTCTTCATCTCTAATATCCTTTGATAAGTATGTCATTCATCCGGATAAGGAAATGAATTTTGTCAGCATTTTCATTCATGAACTAACTATAAAAGGAGTGAATGAACAAGGTCTACAATCCAATTTGGGCAATTACTTTCGTCACCTTTTCCATACAGTCACATACATAAATGATTTACAAGTTCTTCAAGATACGGATAAGCAATTTTATATTAAACGTTTAAGAGGCCAATTTTCCAACCACGAAATTGCTATGCTTTTTGTAAACTGTTTTTCCATCGGGAAAAGATGGACTGCATATAGCCATGATAACTCAAAAGATACCGAAGACTTGATCACAAAATATGAACTAATTAGGAATCTCCCTAGCGACTTTTTTAACGATTTTGATTTTAGATGTTATTTCCCTGATATTCATTATGAAGGCCATTTGTATATATTTCGGGATGATCCCGCTTATCGTAAATGCTGATAAATAATTTTCCGAATGCTTTCCCCTTTTATAAGATTATATCGGTTACGGGTATTAAGGCATCGTACACATTATGCCATTCTCTGCATAGGTGTGTAAAAAATTGGGTGTTTTTACGGGTTGATTATGTTGTCAACAAAAACTTAATTAGGTAATAATTAATTCCATTAAAAGCTTTTGCTATGTCGAAGATCCAGCTCAAATTCCATTCTATAGTACTTTCAATTACAACCTTTGTTTTCTTCTCATTATACCTCGAACTACACCCGATTATTGCAATAAATCCAATTCTGAAAATAATTATTGGCTCCCTTACATCCTTAGCACTTTATAGAATAATTGCAGCCCTTCTTTTATTGATTACAAAAAAACTGCGTTTCTTAAGAAAGAAGATTCTTGGCCCAGGATATTTTGAAGGAACGTGGGTAGGTTTTTACATTGGATTATCGGGAAATGTTAGATTTATAATTGAACATTATGAACAAGATATATTTTCATTATTTGTAAGAGGACAGTCTTATAACGAAAAAAAATCGTTTCACACTTCTTGGCGATCAAAGCCAGTGAATATTAATATCGAAGCGGGTGAAATATCCTATATGTATGATTTAAGAAGTATAGTTGACAAAACTAATGGTGATGGCATAGCATTTTTTAATTTAAACCGAGAAAATCAAGACTCTTTACCACGTGAACTCAAGGGATTCTCAGCAGACTTACACAATGGACAACGGACTAAAGCTTGGGAGATAAAAATATCCGATAAGCATAATATTTCGGATACAGATGCTTTAAATCAAGCAATTGATTTTTACGACAAAAACGGCAAAAATTTTTAAAGCCCTTTATTCATAATATTAATGAAGCACCTTTTTAAATAATATTTGCCATGGTAATACCAAATGTAATATTTTCCTAAAAACTATTGAATATCGCCAAAGGGGTTTAAATTTAAAACAAATGTTCAAGTACAAAATATCTATTTTTTACAATAATGTTTATAAAAAAAGAGTATGAAAACGATAAAAAGTAAAGGAAATCCTAAAATGATGGCAGCAGTTATGGTCCGTAACACTGACGGTTTTAAAGTCAATGATGATGTTAAATTGGAATCATCAGATAACGGAGGTGGACCAGCTATTAGAAAGATATCTAGAATAGTTGATGCAGGTGATGGTATCTGGAGTACAATCGAGTTTTATGCTTATCCGTCCTAAATAAAAAGGAAATACATATATTATAAATTTTTATCTTTTCAATTATCTTTAATGGAATTTCACGCTCTATTGCTTAAATCTAATGAAACGAGTTGGTGAACTTATCGCTTTAAATATCTCTGTATTAGGTTTACCAGGCATTATTAATTTAGTATCTTCTAAATTTTATTTAGAGAACGCGTCATCAATTTGGCTGATAACAGGTGTTTTAGCGTTTATCTCATCAATTACTCAATTCCAGTTTTCTCAATCACCTAAAATCAGCATATTATTTAGAAGATTAAGATTTCACCTTTTTAAGACTAAAAATATCGCTGGTTTATTATTTTCAGAGTTATTAGTCGTAGTAGGACTTTTAATTTTCAGAGCGCAAATGGATAATTTTAGAGTTATTTTGATCTCTCTTACGATAAATCTAATAGGGATCAATCTGTTGATAATAACTGAAAAACTAACCAACTCAGATTCAACAGAACTGATTTTTCATACACCTAAAGACGGCTGTGTCTATTTGTATTCAAAGAATAGAATCCGCTATGTTCCTGATCCAGAAACATTCAATTTACTTGGATTATCTTGGAGCAATGTAGTTGATCTCAGTGAAAGAGAATTTATCACTTATGAGAAACTCCCACCTATAACAAGCGCGAAAGAAATGAAATTGTTCAATTATAAAAATTCTATTTATGGTTTAGTTAACGATAAACTAAAACACATACCTAACGAAGCCACACTAAATTATATTCAACGGATTGGTAACCATTCACCGATAACACCTCTAAATGATTTAAATGGTTTTGCAATAGACAAACCCTTTGAGAGTTTCCAAATCTTTTTCTAAAATTTCCTTTGGCGCAAATAGCCAAGCAAGGCACCTCACCCCTGCCAGCATGAACTATAAGCTATTTCCATAATTTATATCTTTACCTATAATAAACACCCCTCGGGGCGCGTGAACTGAAACCTAAACAATAATGACCATGGGATTATTGGGCCTTATTTTAGCCGTATTAGCGGGAAGCCTGTTCTATTTCGCGCCTACCATCATAGCGCGCTACAAGAAAAATGCAATGGCGATATTCCTTTGCAACCTGTTTTTTGGAGCAACGGGCGTGGGGTGGATCATTTGCCTGGGCTGGGCTATAATGTCGGACTAAAAACGCTTGCAGTCTAACTTATAATAGTCTCCTGAAAACACACGTTAATCCCAACTTTGCCCGTTCGACTTTAACCTTTTACCTTTGATAGCGTTTAAACAAACACAGTGAGAAAATTTATACTTACAGCCATTGCAGCAGTCGTGTTTGCGGCCTTCCTGACCGGCGTGTATGGCTGCGGCAAGGAACTGATCTCACCTACCCATTTCAGCGATACGACTATCGTTGCCGGGAGCGATTCGGCAGGATATTTGGATGGCGCAGGTACCGTGGCACGCTTCAATCATCCTTTCGGACTTACGCTGGATAAATACGGTAATATCTATGTGGCCGATCAGGGCAACGAACTCATACGCGAGATCAGCCCCTCTTTAGCAGTAACTACATTCGCCGGGACGCCGGGCGTTGCAGGCTTTACAAATGGCGCAGATACTTCCGCATCCTTCAACAAACCTTTCGGCGTAGCTGCCGACAGCCTCGGCAATATTTATGTTGCAGACGCACGCAATAACGCAATCCGTATGATCAGCCCGGCTGGCTTGGTGAGCACTTTTGCAGGAACAGGCCTAGCAGGCGCCGCCGACGGGACCGATACCGCATCTTTTAATACACCTTTAGGCGTAGCAGTCGACAAAACAGGCAATGTTTACGTAGCTGACTACGAAAACCACATTATACGCAAAATATCACCGGCCGGCGCAGTAAGTACGCTGGCAGGCAAGGCAGGCGTACCGGGCACCGTCGACGGGCTGGATACAGCAGCGCGTTTTAACCTGCCGGAAGCGGTTGCTGTCGATGCAGCCGGGAACGTATATGTGGCCGACAACGGCAACAATACCATTCGCAAGGTCACTCCCGCCGGACAGGTAACCACTTTGGCCGGCAACGGTTCGGCCGGGGCAGCCAATGGCAACGGCAACAATGCGAGTTTCAATTCGCCGTTTGGCATCGCGGTCGATGCTGCAGGAAACGTCTATGTAGCCGATGCAGGAAATAACATGATCCGCAAGATAACTCCTTCGGGCACGGTTAGCACACTGGCGGGGCGAGCCAATGTGGGCGCAGGCGATGGAGTTGGAGCGGCAGCCACTTTCAATACACCCTCGGGCGTTGCGGTCGATGCCGCGGGGACCGTATATGTAGCCGACGAAAACAACAACCTGATCCGCAAAATCAACCCTTCAGGGACGGTTACCACGTTGGCGATAAGCCGTCAAAACGTGCTTTTAGGTTTAAAAAATAAACCCAAGCTCCAAAAAATTACCCATCGGATTAAATAGTTATCAAATTATCCACATTTATTGGGAATTTCCCATTTTGTAAGTGTATATTTGACATAATCCGCTGAATTATAGACCCGGCCGCTTAGCATTTAATGGTTTCAAAGAAGGAACTCCAGTCCCTGTATTCCACGCTTCCTACCGAGAAGCTGATGGAGATCATCGACAATAAATTCGGTTATACCGAGCTGGCTGTTTCCGTGGCATTCGAGGAGTTGGCCGGACGAAAGATTTCCGAAGAAGAGATCAAAAGCTACAAGTCCAAACAGATCGAAAAGCTTAATTCCTATATCCGCAAGAACATCAGCAACGACCTGTCGCTATCCCAAAAGAACCTATTCTATTTTATCTTTATACCTCTTTTAACCTGGCCGTTCAAGCAAGGCTTCAGAGAAAAAGGCTACCGGCTTAAAACCAAGCAGGCCACCTACTATTCTATGTTCGGCTTCGCTTTTTTCCTGGTTGGGCTGGTTTTCGCGCTGCAGGGCTACTCCAACCTGTTTGTTATTGCCCTTTGGATCGGCGGCTTCATTCCCGCTTACCTGATGGATGAGTTCTTCAACCGCCAACGCCAGATCAAAAAGCTGCAAGAGATCTTCGGCCCCATCGAACCAGAGGAGGCCCATACCGAGCAGGACGCCTGATTTGAAGTCAAAGGGCGCCTTTATGGAGCACTTTCGAACCATTTTGAAGCACTTGTGAGCCATTTCAGAGCACTTTTGGCCCATTTTGAAGCATCTCTTAGCACTTTTTTTGTTAACCGGTTGAAGTCCGTTATTTCCACCATTTGCAAAACTATCTTGCCCTAATTGTGTATTACAATTGATCTCGCCCACTGATGGAAAAAACCGTCCGACTACCCCTGTTCCAGCCGCCGCAGTCAGTTACTGCACGCGAAGCGCGTTTCAGCGCGCTGATCGCCGTTACAGCCGATATATTGTACCGCATGAACCCCGATTGGACCACGATGCAGGAGCTGGATGGGCGCGGGTCGGTGCTCGATACGGACACCCCCATCCTCAACTGGCTGCAGGTGTACATCCCCGATCATGAACGGAAACGGGTCGGAGCGGCTATACGGAAAGCCATTAAGTACAAGTCCATTTTCGAGCTGGAACACCAGGTGAACAGCGCCAACGGCGGCCTGGCGTGGGTGGCGAGCCGTGCAGCGCCGGTGCTGGACGATGACGGCAAAATAGTTGAATGGATCGGCATAGCGAACGACATTACCGCCCGCAAATGCGCCGAAAAAGCCTCGCAGGAAGCCATCGAGCGGCTGGAAGAACTCAGGCGCCTGTATGAAACGATAACCTCCAATACGCCCGACCTGATCTATGTGTTCGACCTGCAGTACCGCTTTACCTATGTCAACGAGGCGCTGCTGACGATGTGGGGCAAAACCTGGGATACGGCCGTGGGCAAGGGCCTGCGCGAAAACGGATACGAAGAGTGGCACGCGCAAATGCACGAGCGCGAGATCGACCAGATCAGGCTTACGAAGCAGCCCATCCGCGGCGAAGTATCGTTCCCGCACGCAACCCTGGGCCGGCGCATATACGATTACATCTTCACCCCCGTGCTGGACGCCGCCGGCGAGGTGATCGCCATTGCCGGCACCACGCGCGATATTACCGATATCCGCAACGCCGAAACTGCTATAACCGAAAGCGAAGCCCGTTTCCGCACCATGGCCGAAGGTACCGATGTGATGATCGGCGTCAACGACGAGAACGGTACGGCCGTTTATTTCAACGAAGCCTGGACGCGCGCCGCCGGGCGCACTATGGCCGACCTGCTTGAAAACGGCTGGATCGACCTCATGCACGCGGACGATAGGGAACGGGTCACCGCTTTGTGGTCGGAAGCCGTTCGCAAAAAAACACCTTTTCAATGGGAGTTCCGCATGCCCGATAGGCAGGGCGGTTACCGTTGGCTGCTGGCCAGGGGCACACCGCGATTCCGCACCGACGGCGCCTTCGCCGGTTACATCAGTGCTACCGTTGACATTACCGAAATGAAGGAGAACGACCAGCGCAAGAACGACTTCATCAGCATGGTGAGCCACGAGCTGAAGACGCCGCTTACCTCCCTGAACGGCTATGTACAGGTATTGCGCAACAAGGCTGCCAAAAACGACGATCCGTTCATGGCCTCGGCGCTGGACAATGCGCTGAAACAGGTGCGCAAAATGACCGCCATGATCAACGGCTTTTTAAACCTTTCGCGCCTAGAGACCGGCAAAATGCCGATGGACCGCCAGGACTTCGACCTCGGCCAATTAGTTAGAGAAGCCGCGGAAGAGGCAAAAAGCATAGACACCGGCCATCGTATTATCGTGGATGCCGACCGCGACGCCCGCGTCAATGCCGACCGCGAAAAGATAGGCCAGGTAATCTACAACCTGCTGAACAACGCCGCTAAATACTCCGCTCCCGGCACCACCATCCGCGTTTCATGCACCACCGCCGGAGGCAAAACCACCGTGAGCGTAACCGACCAGGGCATCGGGGTCAGCGCAGATGATCTTCCCCGCCTGTTCGAACGCTTTTACCGTGTTAAAACTACCGAAACCCGGCACATCGCGGGATTTGGCATCGGCCTGTACCTTGCCATGGAAATTGTTAAAGGCAACGACGGCGAAATCCATGCTGAAAGTACTCCGGGGCAGGGAAGCAGGTTTTATTTCAGCTTGCCTTTGAGTCAATAATCAATGGTGAATAGTGAATGCAGTTGAGTTTAGATTTGATCCCAACGGCGTCGAAGGCCGGTGGAGAAATAGCCTACAGCATGCTGTTAAATTGTTTGATAAACGAATTTTCTGCCGCCCTTTAGCGCTTGGAGTAGTTATCTGAATGTATATTAATTAACTAAGCGACATCGAATAAGCATATTATTCAATATTCACCATTGACCATTCACCATTCACCCAAACAGCGGGTATCATAAAGATTATCAAGAACATAAATTGCTAAACGCTGTTGTACAGCCATGGCACAAAAAAAGAAGCGCGCATCGAAGGACACCGGCCTCAAGGCCCTGATCGATCCGGAAAAGACCCGGCGCGACCGGCTGGGCCTCTGGCTTTCCAATGTGCTGGGCAGTATGACATTTCTTGCCGGCTGTGTGGTAATCATTGCCGTTTATTTGTGCTGGAACCTGGGCGCCTTTTCGTTTTTGAAACCATTCGATCCGTTCCCCTTCAACATTTTGTCGCTATCCCTGTCGGTTTTCGCCATCATCCTGACGGTGATGGTGCTGACCGCCCAAAACCACCAGCGCAGGCTGGAAAAGATACGCGAGCAGGTTGAATTTGAAGTGAACGTAAGGGCCGAGCATGAGATAACTAAAGTGCTTGTAATGCTGCACGACATACAGCGCAAATTAGGCATCCATAAACCCGACCCGGAACTGGAAGAAATGAAGGGTCCCATCGATCTGCAGGAAATACACAAAACGGTGGACGAGAACCACGACCAGCTTTGAAGTCGATGGTTAACGTTTGCAAAACCGTTTATTGACCTATTGTCTATTCACCACTCACTATTGACAATCCACGCTATTCACCCACTACCTTATGCCCCAGGCAAACCACCCCCGAGCTGAACACATGAGTTTGCAACAGTTTCAGCGACTGCCTTTCTTTAATGCCTTTAAACACGGGGACCCCTTCGCCCAGCAATACCGGGTTCACAAAAAGCCAGCACTCATCCACCAGGCTTTCCGCAAGCAGGGCATGCGCTGTGCGGGGACTGCCGAACAACAGGATCTCGCCGGGCGTTTCCTGCTTTATTTTGCGGAGAGCGGCCGCATAATCCTTGCCGATCACAGTGGTATTACTAAATGCCGATTGATCCAGCGTATTGGACAATACCACTTTGTGCGCGCGCTTGTACCATGCTGAATGCTCCTTGTCATGTTTGCTTGCATCGGGCTCATCCCCTGCTGTTGGCCAGTAGCTTTCCATCATCTCAAAGGTCACCCTGCCATACAGCGCCGTATTGGTTTTCGCTATCCTTTCCGCTACATAATCAAATATCTCTTCATCCACATGTATCCAGTTCATTTCACCTTTGGTACCGGCAGCAAAGCCATCGAGCGATGTGTGCATAAATAATACAATGTTTCCCATATTGGTTGTTATTTCAGGTGTTTGATTAATGGTCCATAGATCATGGACTATCATGCGAATCTAAGGGAAATATCTGTAACCAATCAGTCAAAACCAAACCCTGCCCCAAACAGGGTTTACATGGTTTACACCTTTTGGCCTTTTTAGACCATAAATAATTGACAATCAAATATTTAACTATTTTTAACTGTAAACGATAAAAACGGCCGTCAATGTTAGGTTCCGAAACTTACCAGCATGAATGGCTGTCGATCGGAATTTTATTTGCTTTTAGCCATAACCGATAAGGCCTTTTCGATGAGGAACATGCATTCGTTCCTGAATTCGGTGCAGCAGCATTTCAACTGAAGTTCTCCGTCCGCATCCTTTATGATATCAGGCGTTTTATGGTGGATAGGGCATTCGATAGCCCCAAACAGGTCTTTGAAAATAGACAAGTACTTCATTCGCTGGATGTTTGGTAGTAAGTTATTGTGGAAGTATCGGAAAGGACGAAAGGACCCTGGCTATTTCAATTGTTGAGTTGGTAAGTATAAACAAAATATTCCGTCCTGTTACGTACATTTTTTGTTACAGGATAAAATTCCCCTGATCTTACTTACAACCCAATCGTTGGCCGCAAGCGTGCCGCTTGTGGCCTTTAGACAGGATGTAGTCCACAGACTATAGACTAAAACCATTCACTATTGACTATTCACTCATTCACCATTTGGCCGTCATTCCGGTCACTGATCGATCGGCGAATAAACGACGAACGGGTTATCGATGCCGTAACCGCCGTTTCCAACCGTGTGCTCGCTTATAGTCATCAGCATATTTTTACGCCCGTCGGCGCCATAGGCCACGGTTGCAAAGGTGCTGCTATAGGTCGTTGACAGAGAAATATTTGCAAGATAACCGCCGGCGCCGACAAAGTCCTTGGAAAAGAATTTCGATTTGGATGCGTTGCGCGTAAGGCCGACATCCTTCCAGGTCCCGCGATCATAATAAATGCCGAATGCTTCATTTGTTTCTCCGACCGTGCCCGCCTCAATAGTGATGGCCATAGCGCCGTTCGGGCCCTGGTTTGCCTGGAAACCTTTTATCTTAACGTTCGGCTTTTCAATGGACGTCAACACATTCGTTTGATTGGTTGCCAGGTTAATGTCCCATAACTGCTCGCTCTCCAGCGTAGCCTCGCAGGGTAAAAATATCAGGTGATCATTCCCTTTTTCGTCTACGAGCAAACGTCCGGGGTTATCGAATGTGTTTCCCTCTTTATATTTTGGGTAGGTATATACAACTTTTTGCGCGTGGCCATCAAAATACTTTAGTTCCTGCGTATCATTAACGTTATCCTCATAAACCAGGTGCACATTTCCGCCGCGGTCTATGTAGCCTTCCAGGTTTATGGCTCCATCAGTCGGGTTAAAGTATGCGTATTGACCTGGCGGAGGCGTTGGCGGTGCGTTCAGATCTTTATAGACTATGCCGGTTCCGTTTAATCCGGCCATGCGAAGATAATCGCTATGATGCCAATCTTCCAGCGTGGCCTGCGGGTATAACTGCGACCAAAACACATATACCCCGCCCGAGGGGGCAACAGCAGCAAACCAGGATGCCTGCCGGGCCTCTCTTTCGTTTATTTGAAGCTGGTTGCTCCACGCGCCGCCGCTAAGCACTTTGTAAAACAGCGTACCCACACGATATCCGCCGGGACCGTCCAGGATTTCGTCTGCCGCAGGGTAACCGCCGGTTTTGCCGTACCGTTTCCATATCACGTATATCTTTCCCCCGGCATCCTGGAGTATCCTCGGGCACCCGGCGCCGTTGCCGGTTTGATCATTACTTAGCGCCACCGGTTTGCTCCAGCTGGCCCCTTTGTTTGCCGATACGGAGTAGTAAATAAACGTCGGCTTGCCTATTGCGGGACTCTCCTGGAAAACCGCATGGTAGTTGCCGTCTTTGTCTATCAGGAAATCCGAAAAGCCAGCGCGGTCGAATTGGGATATTTTTTTCTGCACCTGTTGTCCGGCGCCTGAGCCTGTGCCTGTGCACGAAATAAAAAGCACAGCTAACAACACAAGGGTTAATTGCGATAATCTCATGTGAATAAGGAATTTAGGTTCTAATATAATTTTTTTTATACCACAAATCAAAATATCAAAAAAAGAAAATTTCTTATCAAAATATGCGCTTTTACCATTCCGCCCGGGTTGAATGATTAAATACGGCCGCTATTGCGGCAGCGTGGGGGGAAGACCCATTCACCATTGACTATTCACCAAAACACTGTCACCACTTTTATCACGCTTGTCCGGTAAATTTGTATTTACCCGGCACTTTTCCAGGCTGCCTTAGTATCCTTGTGATAATGGATCCAAAATGTTCTTTGACGTATTAATGTAGTACCACGTTAATCCGGATTTATGATCCGGACCTGCCTGCCGGCAGGCTACGTTAGTCCGGATTTATAATCCGGACTCCAAAAGCAGCGGATTTGTACCGGAATCGCAATCCCTGAATTACTCGGGTGCCGCACTACAAATCCGGACCAACATGGGCGAATATTCTCCCACCGTCATTGCTGTAAAGGTTAGATAATTCTGTCATCGAATTATCTAACCTTTACAGCAATGACGGTCCAGGTTTATTTCACCACTCACTAATTGATCTTCAAATTAAACTTACCGTTCGTTATTATTTTAGGCGGCGTTGGGTCGCCGTTTATAAAATATACCAGCGTGCCGCTGAAAGTGCCTGTTACGTTGTTATTGGTGATCGATGTTATGGTTACCGTGGTTGAGCCGGTCGCGAAATTGTTCGTAATATAATACTGTTCCGGTTGCGCGGGGTAGTAAACCATGTCGCAGGAAGGCACCACGTTGCCCGTGTCGGACGAAATGTAAGTAGTGTCGGTAACCGGCCTGGGCGAAGTGACCGTAATAACGATCGACGTCGTAGCCGTTGCTCCGTTAATGACCAGCGTTGGAGCATATTGAGCCGAAAGAATATTGGCATAATGAGCGGTTGCGACTTTGTTAAAACGTACATCCACACCATCCACGGTTGCTGTAATGGTATTGACGGATGTAAATTCCGACTTCTTTTGACACGAACTGAAAACAAAGAGCAAACAAAAAACGGCAAGAAAAAAGTGCCTTGTTTTGAAAAGGGATAAAGGTTTCATACCGTGAAGATAGGGCAATCGTCGATGAACTGCAAACAAAACCATAACATAAGCCGGGAGGCTTGCGGTAGCGTTCTTAAATTGCTTGAGGCAGCGGGGGGAGAATAATTTATCACATTAATCAAACAAGTAGACTGAATAGTTATCTTTGTCATAATCAAAACCTTCGCAATGAAAAAACTAATTCTTCTAATTATTTTTTCAGCCATATACTATCGCGGCAACTGTCAAAATTCTAGGTGGATGTTTCTTAGTAAGTCTGAAGAAGGGTCAATATTTCTTGTAGATACGTTACAGCAGGATATCCAACAAGTATCAAATTTCGGCAATCATGAAAACGTCGTGATCTTTTGGATTACGGTCTACAAAGAGGTTGCTACAAAAAAAGGCAGTTACGCGACTAGAAGCGTTGAAAAAATTGCTGTTGATACTGCAAATAAACAATACAATGTAATTACCGGAATAAACTACAAAGGCTCGACAGTTGTTAATTCGTTTGATGGCTACGATTATGATTGGCACGAAGTTGTTCCAGAAACTATGTCGGAACGGTATGCAGAGTTTGCAAGATCATTAAATAACGAAAATCTTAAATCTGATTTGAAATTAATATCTTATTTGAATTACAACCCGTACGATCCGTTGACAAAAAGATTCAAGAAATCAAAACACTAATGTCGTTAAGCCCGCCGCTGCTGCAAGCGTCGTCGCTTGTGGCAGTCCGCTTGCTGATCTGCAGAATTTTCGATCAGGATCAAAATCTTGTTTTCAAATCATAATCTGTAATTGCATAGTTCGTTACTTAGCATGCGGACCACAAGCCCGGAACGCTTGCGGTAGCGTTTAAGGGCGCTTGCGGCAGCGATTTATTTTAAGATAGGTTTAAGAATGCTGCCAATGTAATAACCGGCCGTACCAACGATTATGAGAAATGCAATAAGCGATAATTGCAGTTTCCCTGGAAGGTTTACCGCTAATGTCCAAAGCCTTAAAGCATTTATATTCTCAGTTTGAAATATATTGTTTTCTAATTGCTCGATTCTGGATTTTAGAGTTGCAATTTCATTATCGCATGATTGTAGCGATGCGTCGGCTCTTCTCATGTGATTTTCATATCGACTAATTTGCTGTTTAAGCTCATGGGAGATAGCCTCTTGCCTCTTAAATTCTAACTCATAATCGCGCGGTTTCTCAACCACGGCTTCAGCGATATTATCTTTTATAAATGAGATATATGATTTGAGTAGTTGACTGGCTTCATTCTGGCCCTTAAAAAAAACTTCGACATTTCTCATCCCAACTAAATCAAATACTATCCTGCTAAATTCATAATGTCGGTCATCAGACGCAGCAAATATTGATTTTATTTCAGCATTTGTTCTTGACTTCCAGCCCTTGTAGTTATCAGGGTTAATCGCATTTAATTCACTAAGGCGGTCAGTAAGCATTTGCAGCGCCTTCGACTTGGCAACCAATATATTCATGTTATCATCAGTTTACCAAAGATATTGAATATATGGACAAGAATTTGATGCATCCCGTGCCTGTGAGAATCTGAACACCGAGATTGCAAATCCCTGAATTACCGGGCAATTTGTAATCCGCGAAATCCGGCACAGCAAATCCGGACCAACGTGAGATAGTCCGCTTGCTATGCAGTGCAATTTCGTTGGAGCCGGAATCCAGGTATTAAATCATAATCCGTACTTACATAGTTCGTTACTTAGCATGCGGACCACAAGCCGGGAGGCTTGCGGTAGCCTTCAAGGTTGCTTGCGGCAGCGCGGGTGGAATTATACCCACCCTTTCCTTATTGCCTGGCCAATTAATTCAGCGGTATTCTTCAGGCCGGTTTTCATGATCATATTTTTACGATGCCGGTCGACAGTCTCTTTACTTATGTACAGCGCTTCGCCAATTTCTTTGCTTGCTTTACCGTCAATCAGCAACGTTAAAATTTGTTTCTCACGCTTGGTTAATAATTCATCACTGATCGCAAATACCTTTTCTACATCAATATTGATGTAAGAAGGCTCTCCATCGAGGCCAATGATTGAACAAACCGGTTTCCCTTCCTGCTTTAAATGAGAAATGTCGGTATGTACACAGAAAGAACGAATCAGGCGTCCTAGTTCATCGTGCTCGGCAACAACGCTTTGATGTAATATTCGAACATATTCCCCGGTTTTCCGTTTTAAACGAAAGTCGTACCGGATCTTATATTTCATCAATTTGTCCAATGGTAACGCCATTAAAAATTCCCCCACTTTTTTTTCAAAATTCAAAAGGTAAGGTTGGTCGTCAGGATGCAGAACTTCGAGGAATTTTGGCATCGTGAATTCAGATGGTTCATAACCCAAGACTTTGGTAATTTCCTTGCTTGCAAAGTCCAGGTCGAGTGCCGGGATGTTAAAGATCACATAGTAATAATCGCCTACCTGGAAAAAGCTAAGGAGCGTCTTATACAATTCCAGTTCAAGACGCAATTGATCTGCCGTTGTGGCGCTTGCAAATTTTTTCCAGATCGTATTCGCTTCATTGTTAAAAAGCTCAAGCTTCATATAGGGGTATGTAAGGTTTTATGGTGTAAGGTTTTAAGATTAATTACTCTTTAAAAATAATAAATCTCTTTAAAATCAAAAAATTACCCATAAATGGGTATTTACATTGGAGAAGGGCCTTGTTATGTTTGATTAAACCAACAATATCCGGGAAAGCCGAAAACGGAATATAGAGTAGGCGGTAAAGTCACATGAAAAAGTTTATCATTCCACTTGTTGCATTAACCACGTTCTTAGGTTGCCGATCAGTTCAGGTTATGAACACAAAGCCGGTACGTGTAACGGTAGAAAACCAACCTATTGCTGTGGATGTTAAAAATTTCCCACCCGCCCAAGGTCAAGCTTCTAATGTTATCGTTACTAACCCAGTAAAAATACTTTCAAATAAAATTCCATATTTCGACATTTTAATTGATAATAATCAACGGGTTGCCCCAAGAAAGCCTGGTAGAAGGCTGTGGATAACCTTTGCGTCCACAACCAAGTATAGCGGAGGTGCGGCGCCTTATCAACCTTCGACAGCCAATATTTCCTTAAATACGAATATAGACAAATTGCCCCCAGCCGTATTTTATATAAATGGATCCTCTACGCTAAATATTTTGGTTGATCAAGGTATGTATTTATCATTTGCTGGCAATTTCCCAATTTATATTTCAGGTTATGAGGAGGAAATAGAAAATTGAAAAAAATAGAATTTAATCTGATGTGAGGTGCTATTCTAAAAGACACAATTAAACGCTAAACGCAAATCAGAAACGAGCAATTTTATAACATGTCGTTCCTCCTACATTACATTTGATATTGACCACGTCTCCAATTTATATTAAAGACTTATGATGAAAAAATATTTAGGTGCCTGTTTAGGCTTGTTATTAATCACAAGCTTTACTGCTAATGCACAAAACAATTGGTCGCCCTGGGTAACTGTTTACCAGGATAATGCGACCCCAACACCCCACGTTGTTCAAATATCATTCAAAATGAACGCCCATTGTTTGGGTTATTCTTTTTATCGGACCAATACCAATTTCTCCATCCAATATGGCACTGTAAGTTTTTCTTTTGATTATTTGGATTGTGATGGTCAACCTAAGGGCGAAACGGTAACCGTTGAGCTGGATTCACCAAAAATGGAGGCGCCGATAGGTTATTGGTTCATAGGTTCCCAAGTTATTACTGAATACAGGGACGTGAAGTTTTACCAACCCAAAACTATAAGCAGGACAAATACCAGCGGGATCGGGGGAGGCGGTGGCCCCGGAAGTAATGATATCAGTCCTGAACAAAACCGGGATAAAGCAATTGCACAAAAAACGGAATTGGATAATACCCGACGTGCCTTTAACGACGTATTATTATCATCATCGACCAAAATATATGCAATTGCAGATGCCCGATCGCGACAAAAATATGCGCAACAATTAGATTCAATAAAAGCACAATATAATAATACCGATCAACAAACCATCCAGTATTACCAGGCTGGCAACGGCATATTGATGGGTAAAAACTTAATAACATTGCGCAATATAGTAAGCCGTGCCAGGCAGTGGTATGTTAGCATGGAGGGTGATTTGGTGATTCGTGAAAAGCAAGACGTAAATAAGAATAGTTCAACTTCGAATCACTTGAGGCAAAACATTAATAACAGTCCTGACAACGACCGGCCGAGCACAGCAGTAAATAACAATACGGATGCCATTCAACAGTCTCTGCAAAAAAGCCAGGCCCAATTAAATCTAAAGTATGATGAGACACATCATGCGAGCGCGAACCAAATACAGCAAGATCAACAACAAGTAAATACTTTAAATTCACAAGATTTAACCTCCGGGATTACATCATTATCGAATGCGGTAATGGGCGCTATCGAACGAAACAATAGAGAGAAACAAGATGATAACAACATGCTGTATAATTATAAATCGCTATCCGATGATGCCGATCGTCGAGTACAGGAGTTCACGCAAGGCAATTCAAATAATAAAGAGATTTTAATAAAGGCCGGCGACATCTACATGCAGGTAGCAACTTGGGGTGAAGGGCCTGCCCCTGCTTTATTGGCTTCGAAACCGCTCCAAAATATGCAGGCCATTCAACTAAACAACATTGAAAAGGCAGGCAACACGTTCAAAAAAGTGCTTGAAATTGATCCAAACTCATTTGAAGCAATAAAAGGTTTTGCCGTTTGTATGATACTTTGCGCAGAATGGAAATTTCAAAATGCTCATTACCTCACTAGTCGTCGAACCGACCGCGAAGCAGCGGTGGAACAGGCAGAGTTAGCAAAAAAATATTTGCTCAAACTCATAAGCATAGATCCTAATAACATAACAGCTTTTCGCGGGTTATCAGCTGCGTACTTCATGACAGGCGACAAAAAGAACTATGGAAAATATGAAAAATATCTGCGATTCAGTCATTGGTACGGTTGCTTCATAGAGCCGAATATTTAAATATAATAAGTTCTAAAATAAACCAATTCCGCTGTACATGCAGCCCGGGATATTCCCGCCTCAAATACCTTAGAGTTCTCACCAATCGCTGATGCTCTTACCTGCGTGTCATAGTAAACCCACTCTAAATATGGCAGCCAATATTGATAGCATCCAAATAGGCACAAAGCAAAAAGACCAAAGCAAGAAGCTAATCGCTCCTACTTTGGTCTTTATTTATTCAGGCATCCCGCTTTATGCTTTCTGCCTTCATCTTAAATCTCCTTACACCATTTGTCTCCGAATAATATTCAGCGCACCCCCCGCCTTAAACCACTCTATCTGCTGCGCATTATAGGTATGGTTCACCTGGAATGAATCCTCAGAGCCATCCTTGTGGTGCAATACCACTGTCAGCGGCTTGCCGGGGGCAAAGGTGGTTAGGCCGTTGATATCGATGGTATCATCCTCCTGCACCTTGTCGTAATCGGCAGGGTCGGCAAAGGTAATGGCCAGCATACCCTGTTTTTTCAGGTTCGTCTCGTGTATCCGCGCGAACGATTTCACCAGTATGGCGCGTACGCCCAGGTGGCGCGGCTCCATGGCGGCATGCTCGCGGCTTGATCCTTCGCCGTAGTTTTCGTCGCCCACCACCACGGTGCCTATGCCCGCGGCCTTGTAGGCGCGCTGCGTGGCCGGCACGGGACCATATTCGCCGGTCAGCTCGTTCTTCACGCTGTCGGCATTGCCGTTAAAGTAGTTGATGGCGCCGATGAGCATATTGTTGGAAATATTGTCCAAATGCCCGCGGAACTTCAGCCACGGCCCCGCCATGGAAATATGGTCGGTAGTGCACTTGCCTTTGGCTTTGATCAGCAAACGCAGACCATGCAGGTCGGTACCTTCCCATGCCGGGAACGGATCGAGCAGCTGCAGGCGCGATGAGTTCGGGTCAACCTTTACATTCACCCGGCTGCCGTCTTCGGCGGGGGCCTGGTAACCGGCATCGTCCACGGCAAAACCGCGTACCGGCATTTCGATGCCCTGCGGCTCGTCCAGCTTCACCTGCTGGCCCTGCTCGTTGGTCAGGGTGTCGGTCAGCGGGTTAAAGGTCAGGTCGCCGGCAATCGCAAACGCGGTCACAATCTCGGGCGAGGCCACGAAAGCGTGCGTATTGGGGTTGCCGTCGTTACGCTTGGCAAAGTTGCGGTTGAACGAGGTGATGATGGAGTTCTTGCGCGAAGGGTCGTCGGTATGGCGCGCCCACTGACCGATGCACGGTCCGCAGGCATTGGCCAGCACCACGCCGCCCATTTCGGCGAAGGTGTCCAGGTAGCCGTCGCGTTCAACGGTATAGCGCACCTGCTCCGAGCCGGGAGTAATAGTAAACTCGGCCCTGGTTTTCAGGTGCTTATCGATGGCCTGTTTGGCGATAGACGCCGAACGGGTAATATCTTCGTAAGAGGAGTTGGTGCACGAGCCGATCAAACCTACTTCCAGCTTTTCGGGCCAGCCGTTTTCCTTCACCGCCGTAGCGAATTTGGAAATGGGCCAGGCCAGGTCGGGCGTAAACGGACCGTTCACATGCGGCTCCAGTTCGCTCAGGTTGATCTCGATCACTTCGTCGAAATAAGCCGAAGGGTTAGCATAAACCTCGGGGTCGCCGGTCAGGTGTTCTTTAATGGTATCGGCCAAAGCGGCAATATCTTCGCGCTTGGTGCCCTTCAGGTAAGCGGCTGCCTTTTCGTCATAACCGAATATGGAGGTGGTTGCACCTATCTCGGCGCCCATGTTGCAGATGGTGCCTTTACCGGTCGCTGAAAGCGAGCGCGCGCCTTCGCCGAAATATTCAACGATAGCGCCCGTGCCGCCCTTTACGGTCAGGATACCGGCCACGCGCAGGATCACGTCCTTGGCGCTGGTCCAACCCGAAAGTTTGCCCGTCAGGTGCACGCCGATCAGTTTCGGGAATTTAAGCTCCCAGGGCAGTCCGGCCATCACGTCGCAGGCATCCGCACCGCCAACGCCAATGGCTATCATACCCAATCCGCCCGCGTTCGGCGTATGCGAGTCGGTGCCGATCATCATACCGCCGGGGAAGGCGTAATTTTCCAGCACCACCTGGTGGATGATGCCCGCACCCGGTTTCCAGAAACCAATGCCGTATTTATCCGACACCGAGGCCAGGAAATCGTAAACCTCTTTATTGACGTCTTTCGCGGTTTGCAAGTCGGCATCAGCGCCAACTTTGGCCTGTATCAGGTGGTCGCAATGCACGGTACTCGGCACAGCCACCTGCGGGCGGCCCGCCTGCATAAACTGCAGCAGCGCCATCTGCGCGGTAGCATCCTGCATGGCCACGCGGTCGGGGGCAAAGTCAACGTAATCCGCGCCGCGACCGTAAGCCCGGTGCGCCTCGCCTTCACTGAGGTGAGCGTATAAAATCTTTTCGGTAAGGGTAAGGGGTTTGCCGGTCGCTTTACGGGCGGCAGCCACGCGGGCGCCATAGCGGTCGTAAACCTTTTTGATCATATCTAAATCAAAAGCCATTGTATCTGATCTTTAGGTGAAGTAAAAAGGGGTGCCGGGCCGATGTACCGCCCAACGCGGCGAATTTAGGAAAAATTGGGGTAAATGATGTCAGGATTTGTGTAAATAGTTGATTGAGTTGGATTGAGTTAGATTAAGTTGACCAGGTTGGATTGAGTTGATTACGTTAAAGAGCGGTGGGATTGCGCGGTTCCCCTCTTGAGAGGGGCAGGGGTGTGTTACGAGGGTGATTGTCTGAACCGGAATTTTCAGAATTAAAGAATTCACAGAATTCTGGCAATTCATTAATTCGTTTAATTCGGGTTCAGACAATTTGGGCGTTCCCGCCAGCTGGCGGGCCGCGCTGTACGCTTATACTGCGCAGGCCTTAAGCACAGGGCCGGTATCCGCTTCCATCGCTAACGCATTTTGAACACGATTAACGGGATTTTAATGATGAACATGATTTATAAAAAGCGTTGGGCTAAAATGTCGTGAACGCGCGGGCCGGGGTAAAGGCGTGAATGACGGTTTAGCTTTGGGGATGGAGCCCCAAAAGCGGCCGAAGGCAAACCGGCAGAGCGGGCTGAAGCATCGGTCACGACTTGACTTTTTGGTTAGTTTTGTGTCAAGACAAAAGTAACAGCCCCGCGGCAATTGAGCGACACGGATTATTTGTCTGAATCAGGATTTACTGAATTTTTCGCCGTTGTTTGTCTTTTAAAAGGCGCTCGGGAGGGCTTCGCCGTTAGACAGGATTGAAAACAGACTCATGGTTCGAGCGGCTCACCATCACTCCTGCTGCGCAAATAAAAAATCCCGATCAACTTGACCGGGATCTATCTTGATTCTTGGCTCTTGATTCTTGGCTCTTATTTCTTTTTAGATAGTTCCTCCGCCATCGCAGCGCCGATCTCGGCAGGCGACTGCACCACGCGTATGCCGCACTCGGCCATGATCTTCATCTTGGCAGCAGCGGTATCGTCGGCGCCGCCTACTATGGCTCCCGCGTGGCCCATGCGGCGCCCGGCAGGCGCGGTCTGACCGGCAATAAAGCCGACAACCGGTTTTTTGCCGTTGGCTTTTATCCAGCGGGCGGCTTCGGCTTCCATACCGCCGCCTATTTCACCTATCATAATAATACCGTGGGTGTCCGGATCGTTCATTAGTAATTCAACCGCTTCTTTGGTCGGTGTGCCGATGATCGGGTCGCCACCGATACCGATAGCGGTTGTGATGCCCAAACCGGCTTTTACTACCTGGTCTACAGCTTCGTAAGTCAGGGTTCCTGATTTGGAAACCACGCCTACATGGCCCTTACGGAAGATGAAGCCCGGCATAATGCCGATCTTGGCTTCGCCCGCGGTAATGATACCCGGGCAGTTCGGACCGATCAGTCGCGAATCGCGGCCCTTCAGGTATTCCTTTACCATGATCATGTCCTTGGTCGGGATGCCCTCGGTGATACAAACGATCAGCTTAATGCCAGCCTCGGCTGCTTCCATAATGGCGTCGGCCGCAAACGGCGGCGGAACGAAAATGATGGATACGTTGGCGCCGGTGTTTTTAACAGCATCCTGCACGGTATTAAAGACCGGCAGGTTCAGATGCTTCTGGCCGCCTTTGCCGGGCGTAACGCCGCCGACAACGTTGGTGCCGTATTCTATCATCTGCGAGGCATGGTAGGTACCTTCGTTACCCGTAAAACCCTGGACTATTACTTTGGAATCGTTATTGACGAGGACGCTCATAGATTGGAAAATGTACGCGCAAAGCTAAAGTTATTGTTGATAATGTCAAAGCCTGTTTTTAAGGTGAAAGGATAAAGGTGAAAGGATAAAGGAGAAAGGCGGAAGATGAAAGATGAAAGGTGAAAGGTAAAAGGTAAAAGGTTAAGGTTCTTTTATGGTGGAAGAAATTATAGGTCGCTGTTTATCGTTGAAGAGGTTGGGATGAGGCGGGGCTAAACTCTTTCTCACTTTTCGCCACCACGATCGTCGCTATGCCGTTGCCGATCATGTTCGTCAATGCCCTGGCGGTGGACATAAAGCGGTCGACGCCAAATAAAATGGCCATGCCTTCGATGGGAATTAGCTTGATGGCGGTTAAGGTCGAGGTCAGTACTATAAAACCGCCTCCCGTAACTGCCGCGGCGCCTTTGGAAGTAAGCATCAGGATACCGATGATGACCAATTGCTGGCCGAGCGAAAGCGGGATATTAAATACCTGCGCCAGGAAAATGACCGCGATGGATAGATAGATCGTCGTTCCGTCCAGGTTAAAGGAATAACCGGCCGGTATAACCAGTCCCACCACCGACCTGGCACAGCCGAAGGCTTCCATTTTTTCCATCATAGCCGGCAATACCGTTTCGGACGAGGAAGTTCCCAATACAACCAATATCTCCTCGCTTATAAATTTGAGATAGTGCCACAGGCTGAACTTATAAATAAGGCTAATAATAAACAGGGCGACAAAAATGAACAGGAGCATGGTGAGCAATACCGAGATCATGAGCCATAATAAAGGCCTCAGTGTGCCAACGCCATAGGTGGCCACGGTAAAGGCTATACCCGCAAAAGCCCCGATAGGAGCTACGCGCATCACAAAGTCCATGATGTTGAAAAACACCTTGTTCAGTTTATCGAAAAGATCGACCACGGGTTTGCCTTTTTCGCGCAGCAGGCTGAGGCCGTAGCCAAACAGTATGGCAAAAAACAGGATCTGCAAAATATCGCCCTGCGCAAAAGCCTCAAACACATTGGAAGGTATAATGTGCGCAAAAAAATCGCCCCATTTCATCTCGGAGGCGGCTTTCTGGTATGTCTGCAACTTAGCCGTATCCGCACTATGCGGCACAACCAGCCCGCTGCCAGGCTTAATGATATTCGCCACACTCACGCCCATGATCAGTGCAAAAGTTGTAACGATCTCAAAATATAAGATCGCCTTCCCCCCGACCCGGCCCACCTTGCGCATATCGCCCATGCCGGCAATGCCCAAAACCATAGTCAGGAAAATGATCGGTGCGATGAGCATCTTGATCAGGTCGATGAATTTGTCGCTGATCAGCTTTGCCGCCGGCCCAAAATCTTTAAAATATATCCCTACGACTATTCCCAGCAAAATAGCAACGATAACCTGGAAAGTGAGATTGGATAAGAGTTTCTTCATGCGCTAACAAGTATACGACTATTAGTCCGCAAGTCCGCGGAAGTCCGAAAGTCCGCAAGAGGGGATCAGGCAAACTCCCCGGTTCTGATAAAATAGAAAAGCTTTCCCTTTTTACAGGGAAAGCTCGTCCAAAAACATAAAACGTATAAAAATTACGAAACTGCGCCGGTGTCGATATTCACATTGTACACCGTGCCGTTTATCGTCACTGTTGCGTTGCCATTGCCGAGGAATTTGATCGATCCCGAATAATTCCACACGCCGTTCTTGCCGCCGCCGTTGGTTGCAAACGTAGCCGAGCCACTTAGGATCTGGCCGTCGGCATCCAGCACTACCGAGTTGAAAGTATAGCTGAAGTTTTGGGTCGAATTACCCGACTTATAGTTATAAGTGCCATCGTAGCCAAAAGTACCGCTCAGTGACAGGTTTGAATTGTCGTTCTGCGGGTTCTGGCTAACCAGGGTAAGGTCTTCGGCAAGCTTAACGGCCAGGGAATAATCTGCGCTCGACTCGCCTACCACCAGGTTATCCTTTATTTCAAAACCCGACAAAATACCGCTGTTACAAATGAAGCTGAAGCCGATATTGCCCTTCACCGAAGCCTGTACACCGTTTTCTGATACAGAATAGTTCAGTGTCGTATCCACGCTTGTTCCGCAAAGCGGATCGGTAATGTCACTCAGTTTCAGGCCGTGGGTGTGTACCAGGCCCAGGCTGCCGGGTGCGCCCATTCCGCTGTTAAGGCTAAACGCCCCAAAACCGTCATATAGAACGGCGTTCAGGTTCAATGCGATCTGGCTGGTCACCTGCTTGGGCGTCAGGGCCGGGCCCGACGGATTGGTGCTTGATTTTTTACATCCTGTGAAGGTAAATACGCTACCCGCCAACAGCACAAGGATAAGGCTTACTTTGATTTTCATATTCGTCAATAATGGTTAAGATTTATGATTTGTGATAATTTCAAAAATATCAGGCAGTGGGATTAAAATAGGAAAACTTTCCTCAACGGGCGGTAATTTCCACATTACTAATCCGTTAAATTTATCAGTTCCCGCTATAAGTCGGCCAAAACCGGTTTCATAAGCCAATAACCATGCCGTGAACTATTGGAACGCCGCCCGGGGTAACTATTCCCTGCTCAGCGGTTAACTAATCGCCGCTTTTTCGTAACTTCGCCACCTCTAAAAAAGCAGTATAGCCGATGGACTACCAATTTAAAGAGATAGAGCGCAAGTGGCAGCAATTTTGGGCCGGGCATCAGACCTTTAAGGCTGATAATAACAGTTCCAAACCCAAATACTACGTGCTGGATATGTTCCCCTACCCTTCTGGTGCCGGGCTGCATGTGGGCCACCCGCTGGGTTATATTGCTTCGGATATTTTTGCAAGGTATAAACGTCTGAAAGGCTTTAACGTATTGCACCCCATGGGCTACGATAGTTTTGGCCTGCCGGCCGAGCAGTACGCGATACAAACCGGGCAGCACCCGGCGATCACCACGGAAGCCAACATTAATACCTATCGCCGCCAGCTAGACCAGATCGGCTTTTCGTTCGACTGGAGCCGCGAGGTTCGCACCAGCTCGCCCGATTTTTACAAATGGACGCAGTGGATTTTCATGCAATTGTTCAATTCGTGGTACAATAAAGCTGCGGATAAGGCGGAAAGTATTGAAAAGCTGGTTAAGCATTTTGAAACCAGTGGTTCTGCCGGTATCGATGCTGTTTGTGATGAAGATATATTGAGCTTTACTGCGGCTAAATGGAATGCCATGGGCAATCACCAGCAGCAGCAAGAGTTGCTGAAATACCGCCTCACCTACCTGCGTGAAAGTACCGTTAACTGGTGCCCGGCATTAGGAACAGTATTGGCCAACGACGAGGTAAAAGACGGCTTCAGCGAGCGCGGCGGTTACCCCGTGGAGCAAAAGAAAATGATGCAGTGGAGCATGCGTATTACCGCCTACGCCGAACGCCTGCTACAGGGGCTGGACACGATCGACTGGCCGGAGCCTTTGAAGGAAATGCAAAGGAACTGGATAGGGAAAAGTATAGGGGCGAGTGTGAAATTCCCGATAGAGCGTCAAGAATCAAGAGCCAAGAGCCAAGACTACATAGAGGTTTTTACCACAAGGGTCGATACCATTTTCGGTGTGACTTTTATGGTCATTGCACCGGAGCATGAGCTTGTTCCCTCGTTAACTACACCTGAGCAGAAAGCTGAGATAGACGCTTATATCGCTCAAACTAAAAAGAAATCGGAACTCGACCGTATGGCTGATGCCAAAACGGTTTCGGGGGCGTTTACCGGAAGCTATGTGATCAACCCGGTGAATAATGAAAAGGTGCCCATTTACATTGCCGATTACGTACTAGCAGGATATGGAACCGGCGCGGTAATGGCCGTGCCATCGGGCGATCAGCGTGATTACCTGTTTGCCAAGCACTTTGATTTGCCCATCGTGCCGATCATCGACATACAAAAAATTGAAACCGAAGCCGACCCGACCAAAGAAGGCCGTTACATCAATTCGGACTTTATGAACGGCCTGAACTACAAGGAAGGCACAGCTAAAGTGATCGAATTTTTGGAGCAAAAAGGCGTGGGCAAAGCAAAAGTCAATTACCGCATGCGCGACGCGATTTTCGGTCGCCAGCGTTATTGGGGCGAACCGGTACCGGTTTATTTTAAGGACAACCTGCCACACCTGATCGATGAAAAGGACCTTCCATTATTACTTCCGGAGATAGATAAATATTTGCCTACGGAAACGGGGGAGCCGCCATTAGGACGTGCTCTCGGCTGGAATTACCACGGATTTGACTATGAATTGAGCACCATGCCTGGCTGGGCCGGATCGAGCTGGTACTGGTACCGCTATATGGATGCGCACAACGATAATGAGTTTGCATCCAAAAAAGCTATTGAATACTGGAAGGATGTAGACCTGTATATCGGAGGCAGCGAACATGCCACCGGGCACTTATTGTACAGCCGTTTCTGGAACAAGTTTTTGGTGGATATGGGACTGGCTTTTGAAGAAGAGCCGTTTAAAAAGCTCATTAACCAGGGGCATATACAGGGACGGTCAAATTTTGTGTACAGGCTGATTGATAACGATGGACGTGGAACAAACACATTCGTGTCGCATGGACTGATTAAACAATATAAGACATCCGAATTACATGTAGATGTCAATATTGTCGAAAACGACATTCTCGACATCGAAAAGTTCAGAAACTGGCGCGAAGAGTACAAGGATGCAGACTTTATCCAAGAAAACGGCAAGTACCATTGCGGTGTCGAAGTCGAAAAGATGTCGAAATCCAAATACAATGTGGTAAACCCGGACGACATCATCGCCCGCCACGGCGCCGATACACTGCGTATGTACGAGATGTTCCTCGGTCCGCTGGAGCAAAGCAAACCCTGGAATACCAACGGCATAGAAGGTGTGTTCAAATTCCTGCGTAAATTCTGGAAGCTGTTCCACGACGACCAGTTCAATTTCCGCGTGTCGGATGAAGCGCCGTCGAAGGCTGAATTGAAATCGCTGCATAAGATCATCCGCAAGGTTGAAGAAGATATCGAGCGGTTCTCGTTCAATACTTCGGTATCCAGCTTTATGATCGCGGTGAACGAACTGACCGACCTGAAATGCAACAAGCGCGCTATCCTGCACGACCTGGTGATCGTCCTGTCGCCTTATGCACCGCATATCAGCGAAGAGCTTTGGGAACTGCTGGGCAACAAAGCCGGCTCGTTATCCAATGCACCGTATCCGAAATTCAATCCTGAGTATTTAGTTGAGGATGAGTTTGCCTACCCAATTTCTATCAACGGCAAAATGAAGCTCAACCTGAATATATCGCTTGCCTTAGAACCTGCGGACATTGAAAAGTTTGTGCTGGAAAGTCCTGACGTACAAAAATACCTTGACGGCAAGACCCCCAAAAAGGTCATCGTGGTAAAAGGCAGGATCGTGAATATTGTGATTTAGTAGAGACGCAAAATATTGCGTCTCTACAATTGTCCAATTTGACCCTGTTCAATTGTTACACGGTTAACAAATTGATTAAGAACAAATAATGTCCCTGACCGCTGTATGTTACACACTATGCATGTAACGAATTGGTGACGTTGCGCGGATTTAACAAAAAACGGTGTTTTTGCCTGTAACATTTGGGCTAATTTCGCCTCCAATTGCAAAAACAACAACAAATGAAACGAATACTTATACTTTTCATCATATTAGGATCCTTTATAACGGCTAAAGCGCAGCTCGGCATCGGCGGCGGATCGAGCATCGTCGGCAAGGTATCCGGTACGCTGATAGATTCCGTGACCAGGCAGCCTTTGAGTTATGCCTCGGTTGCACTTTTTCGTGCTACCGGCAAATCGCCGATCAACGGTGTTTTGACTGACGATAAAGGACAGTTTAAGATCGACGGTGTACATCCGGGCGATTATAAAATACGCATTACTTACGTGGGTTATCCGGAAAAATTTGTAGGAGGTGTAACCACCACCAATTCGAAGCCCGACAAGAATATGGGCAATATATTGGTAGCGCCAAGCGCAAAAGTCCTTAAAGGCGTTTCGGTTACCGCACAGGCGCCGCTGATCGAAAATAAGATCGATAAGATCGTCTACAATGCAGAAAAAGACCTGACGGCAACCGGCGGCAACGCGACCGACGTATTACAAAAAGTGCCTTTGGTGGCGGTTGATATTAATGGCAACGTATCACTACGCGGCGACCAGAACGTGCGTGTGCTGATCAACGGCAAACCCTCGGGTGCAACCTCGGCCAGCTTGTCGGACGTATTGAAAACCATCCCGGCCGACCAGATCAAAAGTATCGAGGTGATCACTTCGCCGTCGGCAAAATACGATGCGGAAGGTTCGGCTGGTATCATCAATATCATTACCAAGCAAAAGAACATGAGCGGCATCAGCGGCTCGGTGAGCGGCGGTATCGGCACGCGCCAGAACAACGGTAACTTTAACCTGAACTATAACAAAAACCGTTTCAGCTTGTCGATGAACGCGGGCGGCAACTATACCTGGCCGCAAACGTCGCTTACCGGGTTTTATAATGACATACAACCGAACGATTCGGTGCATACCAGCACGACTTCAAACGGCACAAACTATGTGAAGCGCTATGGAGCCATTGGTAACGTTTCGGCAAACTATGAATTCAACGCCTTTAACGACTTGCATACCAATATCAGGCTCAACCAGGGCGGGTTCAATACGGTTGCAAATTCACAATCGCAATTTACTAATTTGAATACAACCCCATGGGATATCCAAACGGGCGATGTATCTCATGCTTATTCGAGCAATGCTTTAGGTCACAACAGTTTCGGCGGCTTTGACTGGAACCTGGATTATACGCACAAGTTTAAAAAGGAGGGTGAAGAGCTCGATCTGTCGACCCAGTGGAGCCATAGCCGTACCGTAACGGACTTTACCAGCTATTATCTTAATAATGCTCAGCTTCCGAATTCAAAGGCCAACATCAATGGTTTGAACAACGAGTATACGCTGCAGACCGACTATACGCTGCCAATTAATAAAGTATTCAAACTTGAAGCCGGCGGCAAGGAAATATTAAGGCGATTAGTGGGTACCCAGGATGCTTATGCTTATGACCCGACAGCGGGAACTGCGGATGGCTTCGTTTTCGATAATATCAACTCAGCTATTTATAACTACAACCAGGATGTAACGGCCGGCTACGGTGTATTAACCATTACATTGCCCAAGGGCTTTACCTTAATGCTTGGTGCAAGGGATGAAGTTACCAACATCAGCGGCGCGCCTCAAACAGCCAGTTCCGACACTACGCTGAAGCCATTCAGCAATAGCTACAATACTTTTATTCCGAGCTTCACGATACAGAAGACGCTGTCATCTACACAAACCATTAAGCTGGCCTATAGTAAGCGCATTACACGTCCGGGCCTGACCTCCCTGAACCCGTACGATAATAAGACGAACATTCTTGCACAAACCGAAGGTAACCCTTACCTGGCGCCCGAAGTATCGCAGACATTGGAATTTGATTATATAACTTTTGTGAAATCGTCGGTACTCAACATGTCTGTTTATTATAAACACACCAGTGGTTTGATCGAAACCATAGCTGCACCGATCCTTGTTCAGGTCGATGCGACTCACGCACAGCCCGGCACCCTGACTACCTCGTATAACATTGGAAATAACAACTCTCTTGGTACCAGCTTCTTCGGCTCGGTAAGCCCGATAAGGAATGTGACATTAAGGGCGAATATCAACGCTTATACTTATAAGCCCGATCCATCGGGCCTGTTCCTCAGGGAGCAAACGCAGAATGGCACCTATGTACAGTACAGTGGCTTTGCCATGGCTGAGTGGGACCTGAAGAGCGGCTTTATTGCGCAGGTATTCACTTTCGGCAGCTCGCCGCGTCATACCATACAGGGCACTAATCCTTCATTCAGCATATTGGGTATGGGCGTGCGCCAGCAGTTCATGAAAAAAAAGGCTTCGTTGGGTATCAATGTGCTCGAGCCATTTGCTAAATACAAGTATTTCAACTCCAATTTGTCAAGCCAAGGTTTTACGCAGAACAGCACTTTCGCTTTCCCGTTCCGTTCGGTTGGCCTTACCTTCCAGTATAGCTTTGGTAAAACAACTTTCAGCCCCGAGAAGAATAAGATCAACAACGACGATATTAAACAAGGCGACCAGGGCATGGGCGGCGCACCCGGCGGCGGCGCAGGCGGCGGCGGTGGTAACCGATAATTTGATGTGCAGATATGCAGATTACAGATGTGCAGATGACGATTCTCATCTGCACATTTTGTTTTAAGGCCCTCCCAAACCCTCCCCTCCGGGGAGGGCTTTAAAAGTATCCCCCGGTTCCAGAGGATTCAAAGGCGAGTGGGACTGCTATCTACGTCAATTCCCATCCGTTTTAGTAGCAGCGAAGCATTGAAGGTTTTGCATTCGCCATGCCTGATCTTGTAATCGAACAGCATTTCGCCTTCATTAACCTGTATGTCGAAATAAAAATTACGGATATAATCCGGATGCTGTTTTTCCATTTCTGCCAATTGCAGGTCGTGCGTAGCCACAAGGCCCACACCCTTTTTCCCGATCAGTTGTTCGATCACCGCTTTCGAACCGCGATACTTGTCGACCGAATTGGTGCCACGGAGCATCTCATCGATCAGGAAGAACACCTTATCATCGCCATTCACCGCGTCGAGCAACATTTGCAGGCGATCCAGTTCGGCCTTAAAGGTCGATGTGCTTTCGTTCAGCGAATCTTTGATGCGCATATAACTTATGATATGCATCACCGACACGCTCATCGATTCGGCGCAAACCGGCGCACCGCACAAAGCTAAGACAGCGTTGATACCCACCGTCCGCAGGAATGTGCTTTTTCCGGCCATATTCGAGCCGGTTATAATATCTATCCTGAATGTGTCGTCCAACTCATAATCATTTGCCACGCGCGTTCCGGGCTTGATCAGCGGGTGAGCGATTTGCCGGGCCGTCAATGTATAGCCACTGCCTTCCGCAATTTCGGGAAAACACCAGTCGGGGTAGTTGGTATGCAGGCTTGCCAGGCTGATCAGCGCCTCAAACTCCGCGAGCACATCAAAGGCATCTTCAAGACTATTGCTGTTATTTCGTTTCCAGTGTTCGATGGCGATGATCTGCTTGAGGGACCATAAAAAGAATACATTAAGCAAAAAGCCAAAAACCATGATCAGGCTATAGCCGAGCTTGTTGATCAGGCTTGATAATTCCCTGATCTGCTCAGATGTCCCGTCTTCCTTAAGATGATTTGAAAGTTGCGCGCATTTATCGCTTTCCCACGATTCCTCTTCTATTATCCTGAATACTTCAGCGTAATTTGCAAGCAGTCCGCCAATTTTATCCGCAATAAAACCTGACTTTAAAATATAACTGCCTTTTTGCATTTGAATAGCGATATTTAAGAAGGCGAGTACGACGGCAAGCAGGTAAAGCGGCTGATAAAAGCAGCCGGCTACAATTGCCGCTGCCAGCAGGAACGGCGCGGCTTTTATGTAAGGTATCAGCCATCGTTCGCCCTTCAGTTCTAAAGGAGTGTGTAAGTATTTCAGTAACTGCTGCAGTTGATCGGCGTTTTCTTTAGCGGCGAATAATAACCGCGCCTGCAAATCGTGTTTGCGGTCCGTTTTGGCCGAAATTTCCTGTACAGCCTGCTGGCGCGATAAGATGTCGTCCTTTTTAGCGGGGCCATCGAGCCAATCACTGAGCTTTTGGTTCCCCGCGGACGTTGCGGCCCGGTTTACCAACTGGAACAACGAGGAATGACCGAAGATATCCAAATCGGATGTATAGGCATGTTTTTCATCAGCAAATTGTTCGCCGCTATCATAAATATTCTGATGTGATGTAATGCTGTTAATTTCGTTTTCGTTGATCTTCCTTAGATTTTCGAAATAATTCTTCTGCTTCTCAAATTCACTTTGGCGCGACACAAGCCAGGCGAAACAAAGTATCAGAAGTATAAACGTTATCGCAATAACGCTGAAATTATCCAGTTTGACGGCAACTACCACAGATAAGATCATCAGGCCAAAAACGCCCAGCCTCATCAACGAGTAAGTGTTCGACAGGTCTTTGTATTTGGCAGCTTCTTTGGACGCCGCATCGGCTCTCTTCCGGTAATCACTGATGATATCCTGATCCATTAATTTTTGTTGTAAGGCCTAAATGTTGTAAAGTTGTAATGTTTTCGGGCATTTGAGCAATATTATGAAAATAACCTTACTGATCGTCGGTAAAACGGAAGAGGCCTGGTTAAGGGAAGGCATCAGCAAATACCTGAACCGGCTCCGGCATTATACCAGGATCGATTTTATCGAGATACCAGAGTTAAAGAATACAAAAGGACTATCGCCCGACCAGCAAAAAGAAAAGGAAGCCGGCCTGATCCTGCCCAAGCTTCTGCCAGCCGACCAGGTGATCTTGCTCGATGAACGCGGAACCGAGCTCTCGTCAAAGCAGTTTGCGGCATTCCTCGATAAGAAGGCCCTTAGCTCGGTTAACAACCTGGTTTTTGTGGTTGGCGGCCCTTACGGCTTCGACCAAAGTGTTTACCAGCGGGCAAATGACAAAATTTCCCTGTCAAAGATGACGCTGACGCACCAGATGGTGCGGTTGTTTTTCACCGAGCAGCTATATCGTGCCTTTACCATTATTAAAGGGGAACAGTACCACCATGAGTAAGCTGAAAGCTTAAAACTGAAAGACCAAAGCCGAAAGCTTTTTGCTTTTAGCTTTATGCTTTATGCTCAATTGTCTACCTTTGCGGCATGTCAGCAGAGCACGAACATACTCATACACACGCGCATTCACACGATCACGGGCATTCACATGGCCACGACCACGGGCATAGCCATTCGCATGACCATGATCATTCACATGGCTTGTTCCATGCGCATCACCATGATCATGCGCCGAAGCTCGATCACCTGAACAGCGCTTTTATTATCGGGATCATTCTGAACTCCGTTTTTGTGCTGCTTGAGGTGGTTGCCGGCTTGTGGAGTCATTCGCTTTCGCTGCTGACAGATGCGGGGCACAACCTGAGCGATGTGGCCGGTTTGGCGCTGGCATTACTGGCGTTTAAATTAAGCAAGGTAGGCTCGACCCAGGAATATACTTACGGTTACAAGCGGTCTACCATCATCGTCTCTTTCTTTAACGCGTTGGTGCTTTTTATTGCCGTCGGGTTTATTGGATACGAAGCCATCGCACGTTTTATCCATCCCGAAAATGTGGCGGGCGGAACGATGGCGTGGGTAGCGCTGGCAGGCATCGGCATAAACGGTATTACCGCTTACCTGTTCGTTAAGCATAAAGATAAGGACTTGAACGTTAAGGGCGCTTACCTGCACATGGCGGTGGATGCCATTGTGTCTTTTGGGGTGGTCATATCGGGCGTGGTTATTTATTTTACCAAACTCTACTGGATCGACAGCGCGGTGAGCCTGGTTGTGGCGATCGTCATCCTTCGGGGTACCTGGAGCCTGCTCTCCGACAGCCTGCGGCTTGAAATGGATGGGGTGCCTAAAGGCGTCGACCTGAAAAAAGTAAAAACCGAGCTCATGAAGGCTAAGGGAATACTCGATGTGCATCACGTGCACGTATGGGCGCTAAGCACCACCGAAAATGCGCTGACGGCCCACCTGGTCATCGACCCCCACAGCGGCATTTCATTCGACAACATTAAGCACGATCTGCGGCACCGACTGGAACACCTTTCCATACGTCACAGCACCTTTGAGCCCGAGTTTACGGACGAAGATTGTGCTCACACCGATTGTTAAAGGCTAACTAAATCGCCGCTTTATTTCTTCTTTGTTTTTGGCGCAGCGGGTTCTTCCGTGGCCTTGCTTTTCTTTGCGGGCCTGGCCTTCTCCGGTTCTTCTGCAACAGCTTCCCCGGCCTGTTCCTGTTCGTTGGTCGCTTCTGCGACAGGTTCAGCTTCTTCGAACTCGGGTAAGTCCTTCAATATGTTAAACCACCCGACAATCTTTTTCATATCCGAAGTATACACCTTTTCCGTGTCGTGATCGGGGGCTACCTCAAGGAAAAGCTCGCGCAGCGCACGGCTGTCAGCTTTCGCCTCGGGAATGCTTTTAACGGTCTTCATGCGCTCCAGCACGTCGGTCAGCTTAATATCCTCGTCATAACCAAAAATGGTTATTTCATCAAGCGCGGCTATTTTGGCCGTGTTCAGGTTAGCCACCAGCTTGGTTTTGTGTTCGTCGATGCTTTCTAATATAAAGCCGTTCTTGTTTTGCGCGATGGCTTTCCACAGGCCCGGCTTCCCGGCTACTGCAACTATTCCTCGTAGATTCATGTGTTTAGTTGATTAAGTTAATTAGGTTGATTAAGTGAGTAGTTCGAATTTAACTTAATCAACCACTCTCTTAATCAACCACTCAACTACTCTTCAATAATTTCAACCCCCAGTATTTTATCACCCTGGCGGATGTCGTCGACCACATCCACATTTTCCACTACTTTGCCAAAGCAGGTGTGGTTCCGATCTAAGTGTGCCGTATTGGCCCGGCTGTGGCAGATAAAGAACTGTGAGCCGCCTGTATTGCGCCCGGCATGCGCCATGGAAAGCACGCCGCGATCGTGGTATTGATTGTCGCCGGTCAGCTCGCAATCGATCTGGTAACCCGGACCGCCGCTGCCTGCGCGGTGTGCCGTTTCAGGATTGCGCGAATACGGGCAACCGCCCTGTACAACAAAATTCGGTATAACGCGGTGAAACGACAGCCCGTCGTAAAACCCTTCTTTAGCCAGTTTTTTAAAATTTGCCACGGTGTTCGGGGCGTCCTTATCGTAAAACTCCACGGTCATGTCGCCCTTGGCGGTCTTTATTATCGCTTTGCTCATTTTCTAAAATTAAACAGGCTGCAAAGTTAATATTATGAGGTGAAAGGTAAAAGCTGAAAGGCGATAACATATTTTAACAATTACCGCGTCGATAATTCGTTACATTTGGAGGATATGATTTTGTGTAAGATGCGTTTTTTCTTCTTGTGTGCATGTATTTGCCTGCTTGCTCATTCGGCTTTTGCCCAGGATAACCTGACGGGCCGCGTATATGAGGCTAACACGCATAGTGCGATACCGGGGATAACCATACGTAATCTGAAAACGAATTTCGCCACGGTTTCCAACCAGACGGGGGCTTATTCGATACCCGCAAAAGTTGGAGATTTGATCGTCTTTTCTGCATTCTCATACGTACCCGATACACTTTACGTACAAAACTTAAACTATACCGATATAAAGCTGACATTGAAGCAGAATATGCTGAACGGCGTGACCGTGACAGGACAGCAAACACGCCTGGGCAACCTTAAACCGGCGCCCACGCTTTCTCCATTTGGCGGCCAAACCCTGGTTTATCATACCGATGCCAAGGGCAATTACGATGGCGGTGTCAGGCTGAGCGTGTTCGATTCGCATAGCGCGCAAAAAAAGCGGGAAAAAGAGGCGCAGCTTGAAAAAGATGATGCGATGCAGAAAAAGATCGCCGAGGTGTTCAGCCCGGAAAACCTGAAAAATTATATCCCGCTGAAGGGACAGGAGATGACGAATTTTATTGGTATGTACACGCCCGACATAGCAACTTATACCAGTCCGGATTTTAACTTTACGATTTACCTCAATGCCTCCTACACCGACTTCATGAAACTTCCCGAAGAAAAGAGACAATCGAAGGACCTGCTTAACCTGTCAAAGGGAGATTAACCATAATAGCTTCGGCGAATAATCGTTACATTTGGGTATGAAGCCTGTTTTGTTCCGCTTTCTGTTTTGCTTTTTTTGCCTTCTGCCTTTACTCAACAGGGCTTCCTCCATCCTTATCCCGATGGACGACGAACAGAAGGACCACCTGAAATCATACGGCATTGCATACTGGACTTTGAAAAATGGTGAAGAAGTCGACTGGCTGCTTAACTACCGCGGCGGCAGCTTTATGATGCATTATAACAAAGCAATCGAGGACGAGTGCAAAATACGCGGAGTAAGCTACGAGGTGCTCTCTGATGCCAAAGTAAGCGAGATCGTCGCCGAAGTTAGCGACCCGTCCGTGAATATGGACCTGGTAAAGCTGGAGAAAGCACCCAAAATTGCGGTTTACACGCCAAAAAACAAGCTGCCGTGGGACGATGCCGTAACCCTGGTGCTGAAATATGCCGAGATACCTTATGATATGGTTTACGACGAAGAGGTACTGCGCGGCGACTTGCCCAAATACGACTGGCTGCACCTGCACCACGAGGACTTTACCGGGCAATACAGCAAATTTTACGGCTCGTTCCGGTATGCACAGTGGTATAACGACGACGTAGCCATACAGGAAGCTACCGCCCACCGCCTCGGCTTTAAAAAAGTATCGCAGATGAAACTGGCTGTGGCGCAAAGGATACGCGATTTCTGCGCGGGAGGCGGCTTTTTGTTCGCCATGTGCTCGGGAACGGATACGTTCGACATTGCCCTGGCAGCGCATAATACCGACATCTGCGAAAGCATGTTCGACGGCGATGCGGCCGATCCGGATGCCCAAAACAAGCTGGATTTTAGCCAGACTTTCGCCTTCCAAAATTTTACGCTGGACATGAACCCCATGTCGCACCAGTTCAGTAATATCGACGTGACCACCACGCGCCAGGTCGACCGCGACAAGGACTTCTTTACCCTATTCGATTTTTCAGCCAAATGGGATGTGGTGCCGAGCATGCTTACGCAGGACCATGACAAGGTTATCAAAGGCTTTATGGGTTTAACAACGGCATTCAACGAGAGCCTGATCAAACCCGGCGTCACCATCATGGGCGAAATGAAAACCGGGCATGAAGCCCGTTATATTCACGGCGAGTACGGCAAAGGGCAGTGGACCTTTTATGGCGGTCACGATCCGGAAGACTACCAGCACGTGGTAGGCGACCCGCCAACCGACCTGAGCCTTCATCCAAATTCACCCGGTTACCGGCTCATTTTAAATAATGTGCTGTTCCCTGCTGCAAAAAAGAAGAAGCAAAAAACTTGATTCAGTTTGCATTTGCCTGTGGGCAGTTGGCAGACAAAAAAGAATAATTGTCCACTGCAAACTGAGCCTGCCGGATCAATCATAAAAAGTCCACGAAATACCGATCTTGAGTAAGCGGTTCGGACCCGGGTAACGGTTGATCATATAATATCCGTTGCTGAGAAGCCCCTGGTTGGCATAATCATATTGGACGAAGAGGTTGGTCCTGAATAGCGTGGCCTTAAAGAATACGCTGGCCATCGGGTAGGATGAGAAAGTAAGGCCGGGATTACTGTTATAAAACTGGCCGAGCCCGACGGCATAGGATGGCGCCACGTAAGGTGTATTGTACCGCACATCAATCCCAAACGTGCTGTGCAACACCTGGAACAGGAATTTAGAGTAGTACAGGCTGCTGTAAGTATAAACCTCCGGCGTACGGAGCGTTGATTGATAGTCGGTCTTCTGGTACACCACGTAATTATCGAAATGCACATGGCCGATCGTCAGGTTTTTGCCTATGCTCAGTTTTAACAGGTTTATTGGGTCGTGCAATTGTGTTGGCGTAGCATCTATGCCGTTCGGCTGGGCCGTAAAATACAGGTAATCGGAGATCAGGAAATACTCAGCCTTTAAATCGAGCTGCAGGGCATCATTGATGTAATTAAACGATACGCTATTGATCTTCTGGTTACTGAAGTTGTTGTGAAAAATAAAATGATTCGATATCCAGTCGGTGTACACGAGCGGTGGCGAGCTGTTTTGCGAATATGCACCGAAAATCACCCTCCCTGCTTTACGCCCGCCGGCTAACGTCAGTTTTGCTTCGTATAAAAAGTTCCCAAAATCTCGACCGGCGGCTATTTGCTGCAGGTCTACGTCCAGCAGGATCTTATCGCTGAACCGGTAACCCGCCTTAGCTTTCAGGGTAATATCCTGGAACGACTGGTTTTGCTTCCGGTCCTCCCGGATATACCGCCCTACGGTGTTGTTTATCGCCGTATCGCCTACAAACTGCTGGTAATGGTAAAAATCGTGCACCAGGCCCAGGTCGACCTTCATTTCATTCTTGACAAAACCCACGGATTTCCCCCTCAGGTAAAAACTGTATGCAAAGCCATTTTGCAGATGAAACACCGAAAGTGAGTCCCGCGAATAGGTAGAACTATAATAGTAGTCGGGGAACACATTGTACCTGTCCGCTTCGTTTTGCAGGAAACGGAATTGGTTCGTGTTATAATAAAAGGTATAAGCGACCCGCTGCGTAGGCAATATCTTCGACTTATCGCCTTTCAGCGTGGTATCTATCTTGCCGATATAATAAAACTGCTTGATATAAAGCCCATTGTTTCTTTCATTATCACTTGAATTGTATAGCCTTACCGATTGGTTCTGCGTGGTGGAGTACGCGGGCTGCGCCACAGTAAATATCGAGTCATTCTGAATAGAACCGTTTTCCGGCGCCTTCAGGTTATTGAAGATGAGATTCGCCAGCAGGTTATAACGCTTGTTCTTCGATTCGTACCAACTGAACAACGCGGCATTCAGATCGCCCGCATTTTGCAGCGGGTAAAAGCCCTGCGAACCGATAAAGTTCAGGTTAAGACCGATGTTAAGCTGGGGGTTTATATTCTCCGCAAGCGTGCCCTTAAAATACTGCTCTTTAACCCCGCTGGAATATAGCTGCAGGTTGGTATAAGGCACCCTGGCTTTGTAGTATTGAATGTCCTGCGGAAGCAGCAGGTAAGCGTCGAGCGTATGCTCGCCTGCGTCGAAGCCGATTGTTTTAGGCGGTTCAAAAAGCAGGCTGCGCTCCGCCAGCCCGAGGTTACCCAGGCCTATTTTCGGATCGCGCGGCTGGTACAAAGGACTGTAATTTTCAAAATTGGCCAGCCCGGTATCAAGCGGAAAAACCTGTGTACTGTCGCTTAACAATTTTTCATTGGTTACCCGGATGAATTTTGAGGTAAAGATTACCGAGTCGCGCTTTTTTTCCTGCTGTTCCCGGATCTGGTCAATTTCCTGGTCGCCGGAAAGTGTTTTATTCTGACCTGCCGAGGCCGTGTCCCTGCTAAAGTTGGCTGGCTGCTGCCTGTTCGGATAGTTGGGCGATGGATATTGTGCAAATGCAGTGCACGCCAGCATCACAAGCGGCAAAACCAGGATATATTTTAACCAGTTATGCATCAAAGACCGGCAATGAGTTGTTTGAGTATTAGCGTCATTTTAGGTTCGGACTCGCGCGCAACCGCGATGATCTCTTCCACCGAAACCGGCAGCAGTTCCTCCGGGAACCCTTCATCCGTTAATACCGATATGGCAAACACGGGCAAACCCATGTGATTGGCTACGATAACTTCCGGTACCGTGCTCATACCCACCGCATCGCCGCCAATAATACGCAGGTACCTGTATTCAGCTTTAGTTTCCAGGTTTGGGCCGGCCACCGCTACATAAACACCCTTGTGGCAGGTAATATTATGCTCGACAGCTATGTCAATCGCTTTCGCTATCAGCTCACGCTTGTAGGGCTGGCTCATGTCAGGAAAACGGGGGCCCAATTCGGGATCGTTCCTGCCGGTCAGCGGGTTCGAATGCTGCAGGTTAATGTGATCTTCGATGACCATCAGGTCGCCCTTTTTGAACTCCGGGTTAAGCGAGCCGCTGGCATTGGATACAAAAAGCGTTTTTATACCCAGCATCCGCATCACCCGTACGGGGAAGGTGATCTGCTGCATGGTGTATCCTTCATAATAATGCAGCCTGCCGTTCATGGCCACCACTTTTTGGCCCGCCAGGGTTCCGAATATCAGCTTGCCCGAATGAAACTCCAGCGTCGAGATGGGAAAGTCGGGAATATTGGCATACATCAATTGCTTTTCAACTTCGATTTCCGATACCAGCTCGCCCAGCCCGGTGCCGAGGATAATGCCTACTTCGGGCTCAAAATCGCCGATGCGGTTTTTAATGTATGATGTGGTTTGCTGTATGCTCTCTAACATGTTTTTTAATCAGTTGGTCAAACTCCTGCCGACCATTATCTAAAAACCTGGTGCCTATCGGCGCTACCAAAACCGGCAATTTGCCGACGATCGTTTCAAGCCCGTGTTCCAATAAACGCTGCTCGTCCTTTTCTGTTGTAACGATCACTTTTTTTTGCGACTTACACGCCTTAAATTCTCCGGCAAGTTTAGCGATATTTTTTAAGCTGAAGCGATGATGGTCAGGATAATTATGGTGTACGACATGCTGCGTATAACCTTTGATATGCGATAGCAACGGATCGGGATTGGCTATGCCTGTCAGCAGGAATACCGTTGTGGCAGCATCTATATCCGTCGAGGCTGCCTTTCCATTTATATCTCTTAACGGCAGATAGTCAATAGTTGTAAAGAAAACGTTTTGCCAGGGTAAAGGTTCCAGTCGCTCGATGGCGTCTGTACGCTCGTGGTGGGACAAGGATGCCGGACATTTGCTCACCACCAGTACATCGGCCCGCCATCTGCCGCTGAAAGGTTCGCGAAAGTTTCCGGCAGGCAGCAATAAACGCGGTTCATCCAATTTGCCGTAATCGAATAGAAGAATATTAAAACCAGCCTTCACAGCGCGGTGCTGAAACGCGTCGTCCAATATCACCAGCTTATGTTCTTTTTGCAAATGCCGGATGCCAGCCACGCGGCTTTCGCAGACGGCTACGGTAACATCGGGGAATTTGTGCTTGAATTGCGCCGGCTCGTCGCCCACTTCTGCGGCCGTAGCAGTGGCGGCAGCGATCAAAAAGCCCTGCGTGGTCCGTCCGTATCCGCGGCTAAGGGTCGCAAGATTGTAGTGGTCTTTAAACAGGGCGACCAGGTATTCCGTCATCGGCGATTTGCCGGATCCGCCAACTTCCAGGTTACCCACGCAGATCACGGGTATACCGAATTCCCTGCTTTTTAGTATTCCCGCATCATAACACCAGTTACGAATAATGACACCCAATCCGTACAGCAGCGAGAACGGAAATAAAAACCAGCGAAGGTATTTCATACGATTGGCAAAGATACTGGATAAATGACTGCTTATTCAACCAGCAGGAGGCTTTCGACGCGCTCGAAATGTTTTTTATTTAATGTAGCTATTGGCAGACCATTGCTTATTGCAATGGCAGCAATAAACAAATCAGCTAAATCTATTTGCTTGCTTTTAACCTTCAGGCTTTTATTAATAGCCACTGCCTGCCCGATCGCTTCCTTGTCGAGCGACAATACATCGATTTTTTCGAGAAATTTTCTCCAGTAATCCAGTTGCTCGTCAGTTGCACCTGAATAAATCTCATATTCTGTTATAACACAGATACAAAATTTGTAGCCTTCCGCTATTAAGGATATTAACCGTGACTTTGATTTATCCGTCTTTCTGAAAAAATCTATAAGAACAGACGTGTCAGCCAAGATTAGTTTTTCCGCCATTCATTGATGGTTTTACGCGCCTGAGCTATCGCTTTTAGCTGTTCTTCAGAAAAAGTCGGGGCTTGCAATAAAAATGATTCAAGGTCCTGGCTATCAGAATAACCGGCCTTGTCAATTTCTTTTTTTAACTCTTTAAGCTGGTCTTTAGGAAGTTTTTTAATTAATCTTACCAAATCATCAAAACCGATGTCGACCTGAATTTGCATATCCAAATTTACGAAATTTATTTACTTTTAATTTTGATGTACTCCATAGTCTTTATTAAACACACTAAATCATGAAATACAAACTATTTCTTCTTTTTACGGTCCTTTATTGCACCGCCTTCGCCCAAACAGACAAAAAACTTACCCGAGAGCTGCAGGACGCCGTGAAAGGCTTCAACGGCCAGGTCGGAATATTTGTGCACAACCTGAAAACGGGTAAAACTGCCGAGATCAACGCCGACACGCTGTTCCCTACTGCCAGCATGATCAAAGCGAGTATACAATGCGGCGTAATGGATAAGATCGAGAAGGGTGACCTGCAATACAACCAGAAACTGGTTTACCGCGACTCGCTGCTATATCCCGGCGAAGATATATTGGGATCGTTCAAAGATGGCGACACCATCGAATTGAGTAAAGTGGTGATGCTGATGATAACGATGAGCGACAATACTGCCGCCACCTGGCTGCAAAAGATCGTAACCGGCGAGTACATTAATAATTGGCTGGAGCAGAACGGCTTTAAAGTAATGCGCGTCAATTCAAGAGTCAAAGGCCGCGAGAAGATCCGGGCCCGGTATGGCTGGGGCGTAACCACCCCGCGCGAAATGTGCCGCTTGTTTACCATGATCCGCGACGGCGAGGCTGTAAGCCCTGCTGCCAGCGAACGCATGTACCGCGACCTGGTGCGTATTTATTGGGACAACCGGTCGCGATCTCAAATACCGCCATACGTTCAGGCGGCGAGCAAGGACGGATCTTTGGATGAGTCCAGATCGGAGACCGTATTGGTGAACGCCCCTCACGGCGATTATGTGTTTTCCGTCATCACCAACAACAACAAGGACCAGAGCTGGACACCCGATAATGAAGCATGTGTGCTCATAGAAAAAGTATCGGCATTGCTGTGGCATTATTACGAACCCAAAAGCACCTGGAAACCGGCCGATGGGGTGGCAAAATATATGCTGAATGAATAATCGGCAAACGGGTCAAAAGGTGAATAGTAAATAATTATCCTTGCTTAAACCTTTTGCCTTTATCCTTTTCGCTTTACCCTTAATTGGAGGCCAGTATGCTTAGCGGCGAGGTCTGTCCTGAAGGAACGGGTTTAAAATAAATAACGCTGAAGTAATTCGCAGCGCCTTTGGGCATCACTAACGTAATATCGAATGTATTGTCTTCGGCTTCCCACGACGTTTCTTTTACCACACAATACTCGCCGTCCAGGCGCTTGATAACATCGTGAAGTTCGGCGACGTCGTAAGTGATCACATAATAATTGCAATTACCGTCTTCGTCAAAATAAAAGGTGTAGTCGCCAACCACTTTGACCTTATTGAAGCATACGGCATTAAAGCCCCGTTTCGTCGTAAAATCGATAGCTTGCGCGTAAGGAATGTTTTTATCGAAATAAGCCCTGATCTCCTTTTCATTACTGCCCAATGGAAACTGCGCAAAGGCTGATAACGAGGCTGTTGCGAGAAACAAAAATAGGCATAGATGCTTCATGCAGACTTAGCCGCAAGAATTACACCGTAATTAATAAAACTTCAAGCGTCGTTTGTAAGTTACTGATTACAAGAAACTTAAATTATTAACTAATAATAAAAATAGCAGATAAAAACAGCCGTTCGTGGAATATCTACGTCAAACATGCGCAATACTTTCCACAAACGGCAGTAAATGACCGGATTATCAATCCAGTTTGTGACCCGTCAAAAATACTTTACCGCTATTGGGTTCGCGCAGAATGCTTACCCCTTTGCCGGTTTTTTCGATCTTCAAGGTTTGGGTGATGTAGAAGCCTTTGTAGTCCATCAGTATATTCAGACCGTCGTTATTGATGCTTAATTTAAAAGTACCGCCAATCATGTCCCTGTTCTCGTCATTCGTCATGGTAAACGCGCCTTCGTTCTCACTGGTGAATGTGAAAGCAAATCGCTGCCCGTTAATGCTGTTGTCCGATTTTTTCATCAACAGCTCCCTGTACTCTTTGTAAATATCTTCCGGCTTGGTCATATTCTTATTTATTGTTGATTTATTTATGCGCTATGACCCTTATACGCGAACCGCAAAAAAAAAGATGCGCAATTTCCGCGTTTTTTTTCTTCATCACCGCCCTTATTATTACCTGATTAACAGGTAATACGCCCCAGTGTGCAACAGTGCGCAATCTATTGACTTTTGATAGGTTTTATCACCGCAAATACGCTGATTGTTCATGCGTGTTCTGGTGCACGCAGATTAGAGGTTTTTTGAGAATGGCGTCCCGCAAGACGTTACAATAGAAGCCCGGAAGCTTAAATATTACTTATACCCAGGCCCACCCGGGTTACCTGGATAAATGACCGATGCCATCCTCCACAAATTGCTGCCATACCGCATCGGGTTGCCAGATATTGCTGATAAAATCATTCATCTCATCAACATTAAACTGACCGGTTGCCAGCAGATATAAGCCTGTAAAGCAGGATGCGCGGTAATTGGCGGCGCAGTGCACCAACACTTTTTTATCGGTTTGACGTTGCATTTTAGCGATGAAGGCATCCAGTTCATCCAACTGCGGATTATCAAATTGTACCGGGATGTGGCAATAACTCATACCCAACGCCTTTACCGACGCCGCTTCGTCGGCCAACGAATATTTGCCATCGTGCAACCCCAGGTTAATAATAGTTTGATAACCTTCGCCGGCAACGAATGCCAGTTGGCCTTCAAGCGGTTGGCCCGCGCACGCCAGGCGATCATTCACCCTGCAGAAATTATAAATAGCTGCCATACGGCTAAGATAGCTAATTCGCCGGTGTATCCGTTCCCGCTGCCCCAACAGGCATCATATAGACGAGACCTTTTTTTTTGCAAATAAGTTCCCTTGATTATACCGGTGCCCGGGTACGCTCGCGCCAAACCGTTAAGAACTAACCTTTTAACTATTTCTGCCGTAAAACATTAAAAACTAATCACTTGACCAGGCAATTGCAACTATTTTTTGTAAAGACCGTCGCGGTCGGCGTTGCCTTGATATTATCGTTACCGCCCATGGTACGCGGGCAGGCGCGCGCACAAGGCCGCAATATCGATCAGTTTACGCTAAAGGGAAAGCTCACCGGAACCCGCATGGACTCGGTATTGCTTTTTTACGAAAGCAGCCACGGCGAAAATCTTTTCCAGTGCCAGCCTATATTTAACGGGCTTTTCATTATCACCGATACCATAAACCGCCCCGTAAAGGCGCTGATCGTTTTTAAAAATGCCGAAGAGGTTTTAAAGCCTAAGGATTACGAGCTGCGGTCGAGGGAACTATTCCTGGAACCGGGCCTGCTTATCCTGTCGGGCGATGCCTCAAAACCGTCGACCTTAAAACTCGCCGGTTCGCAGACACAAAAGGAACTGGAACGTTTGGACAGCCTCTCGATGGATATTCGCAGCGAAATGCAGCGGCTGGCCGAGCAATACGAAAAAGAAACCGATCCATACCGGGCGGCCGTGCTCGCTACGAAGTTTGAACCCTACGAAGCAAGGATAAAACGCATCGAATATCAATATTTCGTTAATCACCCCAATTCGTACCTGACGGTGTATAAAATGCTCGATTATATAAAGAAAATGGGCGTCGATTCGTGCAACCGTATTTACCTGGATCTAAGCTATCGCTTGAAACAAACACCCGAGGGACGATACCTCGGTTACATGATCAACAAGATCGATGCGACACTTCCCGGATCTGAGGCAATGAATTTTTCGTTCGCGGATGCATCGGGTAAAACGGTAGCGCTGAACGACTACCGCGGCAAATACGTTCTGCTGAATTTTTGGGCAAGCTGGAACAGCCGTTCGCGTGAAATGAACCAGCATATTACCGCCAGCTATAAAAAGTATTTCAGCCAGGGCCTGGAAGTGATCAATATAGCCTGGGACGATAACACGCAGGCCACATGGAAGGCAGCCATAGCAACAGACGGTTTGGCCCAATGGAGCAACCTGCTGAACCAAACCGGTACCGCCAGCGACATCAGTGAAAAATTTGAGGTACATTTTGTGCCGACCCAGATACTGATCGATCCAAACGGCAGGATCATCGGCCGTTATGGCGATAATAATAATGTACACTCCGATGTGCTGCTCGACCATATGCTGACGGTAACACTGAAGCAGTAAAAAGCAACGCCGAACCGGCCGTATATATCTCAGGCTGACGACCGTTTGTTCCAGAAGGTTATTAAAGCTGAATTGAATTGTGAAAGTACCCAACGACGATTTCTGGAACGGCCGACCAATGACGAAGCCGGGCATTATGAGCTCATCGCGTCAAATAATTAAAGCTTTTCACCATGCTGGGTAATATCCAGGCCTATCTTTTCTTCTTCTGTCGATACACGCAGCGGCGCTATCATGTCGGTGATCTTTAATAAAAGCAGCGAACCGAAAAAGGAAAATACCGAGGCGACAACAAGCGCAATGCACTGAACGAAGAACAAATGCGTATGCCCGAAAAATAAGCCGTCGCCTGTGGTGTTGCCGGGGTTGACATTCCGATTCGCGAATACGCCTGTAAGCAGCATACCCACCATACCGCCTACACCGTGGCAGGGGAATACGTCAAGCGTATCGTCAATAGAAGTGCGTGTGCGCCATTCAACAACCAGGTTACTTACCACGGCCGAAATGATACCGATCGCCAGCGAATGCGGTACGGATACATATCCTGCAGCCGGCGTAATAGCCACCAGGCCGACAACCGCGCCGATACAAGTGCCCATAGCCGAAGGCTTTTTGCCCCGCAGCATATCGAAGAATATCCAGCTTAAACCGGCTGCCGCTGACGCTGTGGTGCTTGACGCCAACGCGTTTACCGCCAGGTGATTGGCGCCAAAAGCCGAACCGGCGTTGAAACCAAACCAGCCGAACCAGAGCAAACCTGTGCCGATAATAACGTACGTAACCCGCGCCGGCGCATGATCGGGCTCGCTGCGGCCTTTAAGGTAAATCGCCGATGCCAGTGCGGCCCATCCCGCCGACATGTGAACTACCGTACCGCCTGCAAAATCGAGTACCCCGAGTTTAGACAAAATTCCGTCGGGATGCCAGGTGGCATGTGCTAACGGAGAGAATATGAAGACAGAAAACAGGCAAAGGAAAATAATATAGCTATTGAACCGGATTCGGCCCGCGAATGCGCCGGTGATGAGCGCAGGCGTAATGATCGCAAATTTCAGCTGGTACATAGCAAAAAGCAGCAGCGGAATGGTAGGCGCTGACTTCCAGGTCGCGTTGCCCAACATGCCCTTCATCATAAAATAAGTGGCGGGGTTGCCTATTATGCCATGTATGCTGTCGCCAAACGCCAGGCTGAAACCAAATATGCCCCAGATAACGGTAATGATCACCATACAAATGACGCTTTGCAGCATGGTCGAGATCACGTTCTTCTTGTTCACCATCCCTCCATAAAAAAAGGCAAGACCCGGTGTCATGATCAGCACCAACGCGGTCGACATGAGCATCCAGGCGATATCGCCCGAATTAAAGTTTGGGTTGGTTACGGTTTTCTCAATATCGACCGACGGGAAGATAAAGGTCAAAAGAAGAACAACTACAATGAGTAGAAATGGGATATAACGCTTCATTTTTATGGAAAATCAGTTTATAATCGCGGAGCGAAATTACCAATTTCTTTAAAAAATGAGTGGTTAGCTTAAATTATTTCACGAAAAAGCTATATTTTTTGGACAATTATAAATATTTAGTCAAAAAATCCGGGAAAAGACCCAAATAAACTACCAATATTGTAATTATTGCAACAATTGTAAGGAGCCATGAATTTGCCGCAGCAAAACCGGTGGTGCGCTCAGTTTTTCGCAGAAATAAATTGAGCGGGATCTTGATATAGTAAAACAAAGAGACTACCGTAGTTACCGCGCCGGTGATCATCAGCAGCAAAAGCCACAAATTATGGCCGTCCTGGTATACCTGGTAAACTGCTGAAAACGTAAGAAACTTACCATAGAATCCGGCGGTGAGCGGCAAACCGGTAAGAGATATGAGCACTATAACGAAACATATGCCCGCCAGCGGGTATTTATAGCCGAGTCCTTTATAAGCCGCCATATCTTCGGCCCCCGCTGCGTCATCGAAATAAGTAGCCAGCATCCATGCGGCTGCGGCGGCCAATGCATAGGCCACCAGGTAGAATGTGAGCACCGTCAGTCCCTGGCCGGTAAAGGTCACGAGCGCCATTAGCGCAAAACCGGTATGCCCTATACTGGAGTAAGCCAGCATGCGCTTTACATTGTGCTGCATGGTGGCCGCAAAGTTCCCGACGATCATCGTTGCAATACCTACGACCGAAAAGAACAGGCGAAAATCAAACGCGCGCCATAACAATTCGGGATTGGTAAAGGGCGAAAGAAAGTTGATCAGGAGGCCAAAGGCGGCAAATTTCGTAATTGTCGATAGGAAGGCGGATACCGGTGTGGGAGCGCCCTCGTAAATGTCGGGCACCCAAAAATGCACCGGCACTAATGACAACTTAAATCCTATCCCGACAAAAAACAGGATCAAAGCCAGCGATGTGATATGAGGGTTTGCCTGGGCCAACCCGGCGCTCATATCAAGCAGATTCAGCGAGCCGCCCAAACCGTACAGCAATGAAATACCATACAGCATCATTGCCGAAGAAGCCGCGCCAAATAGCACATATTTAAGGCCCGCCTCGCTGCTCCACTTATTCTCGGCGCGATAGGCCACCATCAGGTAGGAACCGATGGATACCATTTCGATGGAAAGGTAAATTGACAACAGGTTAAACGCCATTGTCATAATGTGCAGGCCCAATATTACCGCTACTGTAATCGTATACAGGTCGGACAAACCTTTATTATGCGACCGCAGCTTGTCGTCCCAGTCAAAATATGCTACCAGGATGACCGCAAACAGATCGGTAAATACTTTAAACGCCAGCGTGGTTTTAGTAAGCAGCAGCATGCCGTTGAATAAAAACGGGTTCCCTTTAACCACGAACGCCAATTGCTGCAAGTCTCTATAGATTACAACCACAAGCCCCACAATAACGAGTATCCTGCAGATCCAGCCTGAATTTCGTCCGAAAATAAGATCTGTTACCAGCACTGCGACAAACAGCACGGTTAAGTATAGCTCGGGCACAAAATATGGCAGGCTCCCGATGACCTGGTCTAACTGGCTGTGCAATGTTGGTAACAGATCGTGCATATTTATTGTACTATGACGGATTGATTTTTCGGGTATTTAACCTGGTATTTCAGTTCGACTTTTTTATCGTCTTCCGGCTTCAGGGCAAAGGCCCATAAAACTTTACCTGTATTCTTATCCACCTGTCCGCCGGATAATTCCTGTGTTTCCACTTCGATCGATGAGTTTTGTGAAACCGGCACCTGGTCCTCGACCAATAAATTGACGGTTTGACTCTTGCGGTTCTTCACTTCGATCTGCCAGTCGCGGGTTTCTTTTTTATTCGAACCGAAGCCCGATTTTTCCGCCAGGCTCTTCAATGCCGTGCGGCTTACAACAATATTTTTGTCCGTGCCCAGCGAAAGATTTAGGGTATCGGTTGTAGCGGCTGTATTAATAAGCGATTTGCCGATGTAAGTACCCTCAAAAAACAAATTAGCCTCGCCCGAAAGAAAATTATACTTGTTCCAATCAGTTAACTGTGCGGTCAGGAATACATCGGTGCTTAGCTTGGGTACCACAGAATACTGGTAACTGGTATTTAAATCGATCTGATTAATATCGACCGTATATTGTTTACCATCGCTGGGAATACAATACGGTATTGCGATATTAAACTCAATATTCGTTTGGTTTTCAATTTTGTCGACCGCCACCGGAATGGTGTTGTCTTCATGAATACTTCGGGCCCCTCTGATGCTAACACCTGCAACCCTGCCCTGTAACTCATTCGAATAACCAGTAACAACAACTTCATTCAACGAGTTTGCACTTGCCTTCAGATTCACATTTACCACCGGTGCGTTGGCGCTTCTTTCCTCAACCTGGTAGCCTACATAACTATAGCTCAGCATCGGGTTTCCGCCAGGTACCTGGATAGAATAGTTCCCATTAGCATCGGTCACCGTCCCTATCGAAGTGCCCTTAACCTTAACGGTAACGCCCGGCAATGCTTGGTTGTCATCGCTGCCGATCACGCGGCCGGTTACCCTGGTGATCGATCCGGCCGTCCCGGAATAATACATTCCAAACGTAAGAAAATACGGATTTAGCTCCGGTTTGCTGCCGCTTGCGGTTGGGTTGCCTGTTGAAAGCGTGAGTTTTATATTCTTCCAATCCTCCCCGCTTTGCTGTGATACGTTAGCCTTATAGGATATACTGATCGGGCTGTTGATATTCTTCGCGCGGATATCGTACGTGGGGAACCAGCTCGCGTTATGCACCACATAGCTTAAGGTAAAAGTGGTTTGTAGCGCCGTCTTGGAAGAAACCATGACCAGGATATCGCTGGTAGCCGTACTACTGCCTTTGGTTATATCGGCTATCTGCTGGTTGTATTTTGCCAGCTCTTTATTCAAGGCGGCGATCTCATCATTTACAGCCTGTTCCTTTTGTTTGATCTCGGTTAACTGGGTGGTCTGAAATTCAAGCGCCTGTTTTAATTTCGTTATGTCGAGGCTGGTATTCTCACCGTTCACCACTTGATTTTTGCGCAGCATATTGGCTTCCTCCTCATAAATGGAGATAAAGCTATTCTTCATGTTGATCTTATCCTGGATAGCTTTCTGGTCGGCCCTTAATTCATCGACACGTTTTTGGCGGCTCTGCTCGTTCAGGTAATTCATCTCGTGCTTTACCGAAAGAATGGTAAACTCTCCGTTGGCATGCACCTGGATGCTTTGCACATCGATGCCCGGGGAAATATTCCCGAAGATGAGTGTGCTGGTTCCTGCATTTATGTTTACCATTGCCGTGCGCGTTACCTGTGCCCCGTTTAAAAACACGGTTACTTTCTGAACTTTTGAGTCAATGTGCTGATCGTCCGCTTTAACTGCTACGCCCGTAAATAAAAGGGCGACAACGAATACTAATTTCCTGGTCATGATTTCTGAGTTTAAGTGATACAAAGAATATATCTCCGTCCGGAGCTTTCACTCAGGATGCATCACTTTGCGCTTTTCCACAAAAGCGGCTCAAAAAATCTGCCTCACCCTTGCCCCTCACCAAAGGGGAGGAAGTCATTCACACAAATCATGTTCGGTTTAAAAAATGTATTAACCCCACCACCGAATCGTTGATCTTGCCAAACACCAGCGAAGGCATAATGCCTATAGCCAGTGTTAGAACTGTCAATGTCAATAATGCGACCGTTTCTCTTGTATTCAGGTCGGTTAAAGCAACACGCCAGGTATCGCCGCCCTTAAGCGACAACGAACCAAAAAACATCCGTTGCAGCGTCCACAGGAAATAACCCGCGCTGAGCAGTATGCCTATCGAGCCGCAAATGGCCATCCAATAAGGCAAATAACCATTGACAGAGGGCGATTTGAACGCTCCGGTTAATGAAAACGCCTCCCCCATGAAAGCCGACAAACCCGGCAAACCCAGCGATGCAAAAAAAGCGATCATCGTGAACGTCGTATACTTCGGCATTAAGCTGCCCAATCCGCGGAAATTGTATATCTCGCGGTCGTGTACCCGGTTATAGACCACGCCGACCAGGAAGAATAGCATGGTCGACAAGAAACCGTGGCTTACCATTTGCATGACCGCCCCGCTTACGCCTTCGGCGGTTTGCGAAGCTACGCCCAACAGAACGAAACCCATGTGCGACACGGACGAATAAGCGATCATTCGTTTCAGGTCGCGCTGGGCAAGAGCGTTCAATGCGCCATAAATGATCGAAATAACACCAAGCAAGCCCAGCCAGTAAGCACCTGACGAAGCGATGTCGGGGAAAATACCCAAACATATCCTGATAATACCGTACCCGCCTACTTTGAGCAGTATACCCGCCAGGATGATGGATACCGGCGTAGGCGCCTCGACGTGCGCATCAGGCAGCCAGGTATGCAGCGGGACCACCGGAACCTTGATCGCAAAAGCGATGAACAGTACCACGAAGCCAACCGTACGAGCCGGCATACCCAGAATAGTTTTATGGGCGAACAGCGTAAAAACGGAATTCTGATCGTAGTTTGCCGGGTTCATCATCTGGATGATATTGAAGGTATGATTACCCGTAGCCGGGTCTTTAACCGATAAGTAGAGGCCAACCATTACTAACAGCATGAACACGGAACCGAAGAGTGTGTACAGGAAAAACTTAATGGCCGCGTACTCCCGCCTGTGACCGCCCCACATCCCGATAAGGAAGTATAGCGGCAGCAGCATCAGCTCGTAGAATATATAAAACAGGAAAAAGTCGAGTGCGCAGAATACGCCGATAACTGCCGTATTGAGCAATAAAAACAAGACAAAAAATCCTTTGAGATTGCTTTTGATCTCCCAGGACGCGAGCGCAGCGATGACCATCACGATAGAGGTCATAAGCACCATCATAATGGAAATGCCGTCGATCCCAACAAAGTAATCGATCTGCATTTTACCCAGGGCGCCCAGGTCGAGATTGATCCAGGGCAGCTTTTGGACGAACTGGAACTGGCTTTCGTTATTTATTCCCGCGTGCCCGGGGCCGGTTTGAAAATGCAGGTAGAGGAAAATGCTGATGCCCAACTGCAGCAGCGTGGCTAGCAGCGTGATATATTTAAAACCCGCGCGCAGCGACGACGGCAGCACCACGATAATGAGGCCGAACAGCAGCGGGATAAATATCAGCAGTGAAAGTATGTTCATTCGAGATTTGAGATTTGAGATTTGAGATTTGAGACCTCAAACACGCCATAAGACAGAAATAGCTTTGAGCTTTCTGCCTTCCGCTTTAAGCTCATAAAAAATCTCATATCTAACATCTCACATCTCATATCTAAAACAAAGTTTTAAAAATAAATATCGCCAGTATGACCGCGATCATGCTGAACAGGTAATATTGCACCCGGCCGTTTTGAAACCTCCGGGCAAAGTTGCCGATGGCCAGCACCAGCGAAGCGAGCCAATGCAGCAGGCCGTCGATAATATTGCGGTCGAGCCACTCAGCGATCTTCGCACCGGCAATCCCGATATTAGCCAGCAAATGTATAAAACCGTCGATAATATTGCGGTCCGTCCACCGGGCCAGGCCACTTAAGGCCATAACAGGTTTTACGATCATCCGTTCGTACAGTTCATCAATATACCACTGATGATAAGAGAACCTGAACAGGAAGCCCGTTTCGGGAAGCGGCAGGGCTTTCTTTTTCATATAAACAGCCCAGGCCCAATACATCACCAGGATAGCGGCAATGTTAACCAGCACGGGTATGATGGTATGATAGATGTTCACCCTGTCGAGGCCGGTTATGAGCGGGAACCCGTTGAATAGCCAGGCTTTTTCGTACAACACCGGGTTGTACGAAAACAACGGGAACAGGCAACATATTGCCAAAAGCATTATCGGTACGCGATATTGCCAGTTGCCGTCGCTGATATGAAGCTTGATGTTCGGATCGAATTCCATCAGCCTGAATTCGCCAAAAAACACCTTGACGATCAGCCTTGTGACGTAAAAAGCCGTAAGCCAACTGGTGACCAACGCGCCGACCGGGATAAGTTCATGCAGCAAGCCCTTTCCCTCGGCCCATTCAAACGATTGTATCAGGATGCTGTCTTTTGACAAATAGCCTGAAGTAAAGGGCAGGCCGATCAGCGCAAAACCGGCGATGATGCAGGCAATAAAGGTCAAAGGCATTTTCTTGCGCAGGCCACCCATGTAAAGAATGTTCTGCGGATCGATGTCCAATTGGTATTCGTCCTTAATGTGCTGAACCTCGTGGATAACAATACCTGCTACCAGGAACAGCAGGCATTTAAAGAATGCATGCGTAACTAAATGGAAGAAGGAAGATGCATAAGCGCCGATGCCCATGGCCATGACCATGTAACCCAATTGGGATATGGTAGAATAGGCCAGGATGCGCTTCAGGTCGTTTTGGGTGAGCGCAATGGTCGCCGCCATGAACGCCGTAAAGCAGCCGATAACAGCCAGCACGGTCAATTCGGTTGGTGTGAAAACAGGGTAAAATCTGCCTAATAAAAACACTCCCGCAGCAACCATGGTGGCAGCGTGGATGAGCGCTGAAATGGATGTAGGGCCTTCCATCGCGTCAGGCAGCCAGGTATGCAGCGGAAACTGGGCCGACTTAGCGGCTACTGCCAGGAATAACCCGATACAGGCGATCCATTGCGCATTCCCGGACATTTGGGCCGCCAGCGCCGCTCCTGTGGTGCCATTGCTGAAAAGCTGGGCTATGTCAGAAGTATGGTATTGTGCATAAAGCAGAATAATGGCCGTAAGCAAGCCTATATCCCCGATTCGATTAATGATAAAGGCTTTTTTGTTAGCGAGGATAGCTTTGGGTTTGGTGTACCAAAAGCCAATAAGCAAGTAGGACGAAAAGCCTACTAATTCCCAGAAGGCATAGAACAAAAACAGGTTATCTGTTACCACCAACGCCAGCATGCTGAAACAAAAGAAGCTGAGGTAAGTGAAATAACGCTTATAATGCCCGTCACCTTTCATATAAGCCGTCGAGTAGAGATGCACCGGCAACGCTATCAACGATACCAGCGACAGCATGAGTGCAGAAAGATTGTTTAACAGAACCCCCGCATGGAATTCCATATCGCCTACCGTGAACCACAGCCACTGCTGATGAACTTCAGTGTGGTTCCATACCTTGAAAAATACCGTGACCGACAACAAACAGGTCCCGAGGATAGCCAGGTTGGATACCCAGCCCGCTGCTTTATTCGTTTTACCCCGCAAAAAGGCATTGATCACCGCAGCCAACAGGGGAAGCAGCACTGCAATGAGGGCGAGTTGAATGGTTAATATACCTGGTTGTTGGGGAAGGGTTTCCAATTTCAGTCCTTTAAGCTATCGATCTTATCCGGGTCGATGGTTTTGTAGCGTTTGTATACGTTCAAAATGATGGCTAAGGCTACGGCTGTTGTTGCTGCGGCAAGGGTAATGGAAAAAAGTGTAAACATCTGCCCGCCGTTAGCAATCTTATCGTACCTGCCAAAGGCAACCAGGTTCAGGTTGGCGGCGTTCAGCATCAGTTCGATACCGATCAGCACCTGTATGGCATTGCGCTTGGTAAGGATAATAAACAAACCCGTACAGAAAAGCCCTGCGCTGACGACCAGGAAGTCCGATAAATTGATCATATACCGCGCTCCTTTCTCGATAAATGCGCCGCGCCGACCAGTGCCATCATCAATAAAATAGAAACCACTTCAAACGGCAGCAAATAATTGCCCATCAGGTTAATGCCGATATTGTTCACCGTCGTATCCTTTGCGGTCATCATTTCACCTGCTAATACGGATTTTCCGGTCCAGGGGATGTTATTGACGTTGCCTTTCACAATTACATTCAGCATCACGATAAAAAACAAAACAGCCAGCAAAAAAGCCGGCACCTTGTTTATACTGATAAACTTATTGTTCGGGTGCTGCAGGGCCGAAAGGGTTTCCCTGCCCGAAAGCATAAAAGCAAAAATGATCAGCACCAGGATACCGCCCACGTAGATGACCACCTGGGTGATGGCCACAAAATCGGCCATACACAGCACGTAAAGCCCGGCTACGGCCAGCAGGGTTACGAAAAACATAAAAACGCTGCGCACCAGGTTTTTGCTCGCCGCGATATAGATCCCCGACCCCAGCGCCATTAGGCTCATCAGGTAAAACATCACCCGTTCCATCGTCATGCGTCGCCCTCCTTCTTTTTCATCGCCGCTTCTTTGGCAGCCTGTTTTTCGGCTAACTGTTTTTCGAGCAAGGCGCGTTTTTCATTCGCCTCTTCCGGCGTCATATCCGAAAACTCGTAGGTCAAGTCGTTCAGCTTAAATACACTCCTGTCGTAAGTATTGGTCATGATGATACATTCCGTGGGGCACACGATGGTGCATAAGCCGCAATACATGCACTTGGCCATATCGATATCGAATTTGGCGGCATATATCCTTTTGGGGCTGCCGTCGGAAGTATGACCAATCAGCTCCGTCGCTTTTATTTGTTCGATGTCGATGCAATCAACCGGGCATATTTTGGCGCAAAGGTCGCAAACAATGCAATCGTCGATCTCCACGTCCAACTGGTACCGGCCCACCTCAGGTACGGGCAATTGTTGTTTGGGATACTGTATGGTGCCGGTCCCTTCCAGTTGCTTAAAGTAGTTGTCCGAGCTAACCGGTATCACCTTGCGCTTCGCATGGGACGAAAACAGGTGCTTCAGGGTAACCGTAAGGCCCTTCCAGATCGATCCTATGCTATTTTTTGAGTTCACCGATTATTATATGATTACACCGATTGTTTTTTGATTACACCGATTTTAACCTATTCCAAAATAGAGACACTTTAAAGATTTGTTAAAGCCAACTTTACAACATTTCAACATTGTTTTAGTCATTCATGGCACTATCTTTTTCCAACGTTTCTTTCGGACTTCCCGACTTCCGGACTTTCCGCCTTCCGGACTTACATTACCCACAACCGCCAGATACCAGAGATAACCATACACGCAAAAGCCAGCGGCGTAAGCACCTTCCAGCATAAGTTCATCAACTGATCGACACGAAGGCGGGGTAAAGTCCAGCGTATCCACATTTGTACGCCAACCAATGCCAAAGCTTTCGCTGCCAGCCAAACAATGCCCCAGGCAACGCCCGTTGTCCAGTCGGCCAGGCGGACCACGCCTAAATTCGGCAAAGGCGTATTCCATGCGCCCAGGAAAAGCACAACAGCTATCATCGAAACCAGGAACATCATGCTGTATTCGGCCAGGAAAACAAAAGCGAACCTCATCCCCGTAAATTCGGTATGAAAGCCGGCGACAAGTTCCGACTCGGCTTCGGGGATATCGAACGGCGCACGGTTGCTTTCCGCCAGCGAGGCTATAAAGTAAATTACAAATGCTATGATCAAATGCGGCGCCCGAAAAACATTCCAGCTTAACACACCGCCAATGTTAGTAACGTCCCATATCCCGAGGAATTTACTGTGTTCGGCAGATAAGATTCCCTGCTGGGCAGAAATGGTTTGCATGTCGAGCGTCTGGGCGATCATGACGACCGATATAATGGCAAACCCAGCCGGGATCTCATACGAAACGATCTGCGCCGCCGACCGCATAGCGCCCAATATGGAATACTTATTATTGGAACCCCAGCCAGCCATTAATATGCCCAGCGTCTCGATGGAAATGATGGCGAAAATATAGTACAGCCCCAGGTTGATGCCGGACGGTGCTAAGCCACTGGACCAGGGAATGGCAGCAAAGCCCATATAAACGGCGATAAAGATGATAGCAGGGGACATCATGAAAAGCCATTTGTCCGCCGCGCCGGGAATGATCAGTTCCTTGATCAGCAATTTGATCACATCGGCTATCGTTTGTAGCACACCATATTTACCCGTTTCCATCGGTCCGAGACGGTCCTGGATGAATGCCGACACTTTGCGCTCGGCGTAAACGCCAAACAACGCAAACAGGCCCGAGAAGGCAAAAAGCCCGGCAGCAATAAGGAAATATTTAAGATAAAAGTTCAACGATCAGCGTGCTTCTTTGCAAACTTAATAATTTTTGCGCTATTAAGCCTCGCCGGGCCGCAATAGTTGATAAAGTTTATAGAGTAAATAGAAATATTACTTCAGCGCGATGAATTCAGAACTTACAGGTTCGCCCAAAAACATAGAGGCATGCTGGTCGAAATCGGTGGTATCGTCGGACGTAGTGAAAAAGCGCCAGCTTCCGTTTCGCGTTATTCGCCGTTCCATTTCCGGGTGGCGCTGCAAATAATCTTTCAGGCTTTCCGCGACGATGGCGCCTTGGGAAATTACCTTTACACCGGGAGACAAATGATCTTTGATCTTCTTTTCCAGTAAAGGGTAATGGGTGCAGGCCAGCAACAGCGTATCTATGTTATTTGATTGGCCGAGTACCCGGTCCAGGTATTTTTTTACGAAATAATCGGCGCCCGGCTTATCATGTTCGCCATTCTCGACAAGCGGCACCCAAAGCGGGCATGCCTGCTGATAAACCCTGACGCCGGGGAAAAAGTTATTGATCTCAATGAGGTATGAGCCGGATTGCACCGTGCCCTTCGTACCCAAAACGCCTATCTCTTTCGTGTGGCTGTAATTGCCTATTACCTCGGCCGTCGGCCGTATTACGCCTAAAACACGCTTCCAGGGTTCTTCATTACGCAGATCGCGCTGCTGTATCGTCCTCAGCGCCTTTGCCGACGCCGTATTGCAGGCCAGTATGATAAGCGGACATCCCATGCCGAACAGCATCTGCACGCACTCCCACGTATACTGGTGAATGGTATTGAACGAGCGGTTGCCATAAGGCGCACGGGCGTTATCGCCCAAATAAACATAGTCGTAAGCCGGCAGCAGATCGGCTATGGAGCGAAAAACCGTCAGGCCGCCATAACCGGAATCGAAAATACCTATAGGTTGTTTGTCGGGCATGTGGGACAAAAATAAAAAAAGCGGCCCGTATAACGTCCGCTTTTTATCTTTAAGCCGTTTTCTTTCTATTTAAGACCTAATTTGGCTTTTACTTCCGCCATCAGGTCGTCGCCGGGGGGCGATACGAGTAATTGCGTCGTCGAAGAGTCAATTACATAAGCATAACCTTTTTCCTTGGCAACCTGGGCAACTGCGCCGCGTGCTTTGTCCATGATAGGTTTAACAAGCTCATTTTTCTTCGCATCAACCTGTTGCTGCGCCGTATTTTGGTAATCCTGGATACGTTTCTGCAAATCGGCCAACTCCGTTTCTTTGTTAGTACGAATGGCGTCTGTCATGGTGTTCCTTTGGTCCTGGTACGCCTTGCCCTTCGTCTGCAGTTCCGTATTCATGCTGGTTAGCTGGTCGATAAACTGCTTGTTATAAGCCTGCAGCGTCGTCATAGCGGCCTTTGCTTCGGGCATTAACTCAACAAGTTGATTCATGTCGATGTAACCAACTTTGGTTTGGGCTTTAGCCATGCTTCCTGCAGTAACCATACACACGGCGACTAAAGCGATTTTGATTAGTTTTTTCATTTTTTGTTTGGTAATATAAATTCTTTTGGGGTTGATTCGATGGTTTTTTTACCTAACTAAAGCGGCTAACGCTATCAGCCGCTTCGCATTAAAATTTACGATTGCCGTTATTTGAGCCCGAGTTTCGCTTTAACGGCGTCCATCAGGTCGTCGCCCGGAGGCGAAACGATCAGGTCGGTCTGTGAAGAATCGATCACATAGGTATAACCTTTTTCTTTTGCAACCTGGGCGATAGCAGCCTTTGCTTTATCAAACAAGGGTTTCGACAGCTCGGCGGTTTTTTGATTCACCTGCTGCTGAGCTGTGTTCGAATAATCCTGCATCCTTTTTTGCATGTCGGTCAGCTCTTTTTCTTTCTCTATCCTTATCGCGTCGGTCATTGTCGACTGCTGTGCCTGGTAGGCCTGGCCTTTGGAGGTATATTCAGTATTCATGGCCGTAAGCTGGTCCATAAACTGCTTCTGGTAGGCTTCCAGGTCCGATTTTACCTTTTTGGTTTCGGGCATCTGGTCGACCAAAGCATTAAAGCTGATATACCCGATCTTAACCTGTGCTTTGGCAAAACTCCCCGCAAATGCCACGAACACCGCCACCAAAGCCACTTTAAATAACTTTTTCATTTTTTCTGTAAGAGCTTAATAATAGTCTATTTTATTGATGATTTTACTTTGCAAACACACCCGGCTTAAGCCCCAAACGTACAATTACGTCGGCGCTTTTGTTCAGCCGCGGATTGGCGTATAACATCATTATTTCACTGTTCTTATCAAATATCATATCCAGGTCCTCGCTTTCGGCAACTGCCTGTATGGCTTTTGCCAGGCGGTCCTGGATCGGCTTTATCAGCGCGTCGCTTTTTTTCGCCAGCTCACCGTCCGGACCGAATTTCTGCCGCTGAAAATCCTTAACTTCTTTTTCCTTTGACGCTATTTCGGCTTCGCGCCTCTTTTTCATATCGGCCGTCATCAAAACCTTGTCGGCCTCATACGCCTTATACAACCGCTCAATTTCCTGCGATTTGTTGTCCACCTCCTTCTGCCACTGGTCGGATAATGCGGCCAGTTGCTTTTGGGCAGCGGCATATTCCGGCACGTGTTTCAGTATATAATCGGAATCAACGAATGCAAAACGCTGCGCAAATGTACTCGTAAACGCTGTAAACGTAAAGGCCAATAATAAAATTATCTTCTTCATTAAATTCCGGCAAATTAATTGAATCCGCCCGTCAAGCTCTGCGAAATCGAGAATGCAAACTGGCCCTTGTTCGCATCAGGTATACCGGGTATCTTGTCGAAACCGTAACCATAATCCAAACCAAGCAATCCAAATATAGGCAAAAATATTCTTGCGCCAACACCTACCGAACGCCTTACGTTGAAGGGGTTATACTGATCGAAACTGTTCCACACGTTACCGCCTTCAGCAAATGCCAGTACGAAAATCGTCGCCGACTGGCTGGTAATAACCGGGTGCCTCAGCTCAAAAGTAAATTTATCGTAAATGGTACTTCCGGGGTTCGTATCCACCGTATAATTAACGCCTTCAGGAATGATAGAAAAATTCTGGTATCCGCGCATACCGATTATATCGCTGCCCTGCAAAAACTGATAGTCCTGCATACCGTCGCCGCCGAGCTTAAACCTTTCGAAAGGCGATGCCGGAACCTGCGAGTTATACTCGCCAAGGAAGCCGAACCGCACCTGCGACATCAGCACCAGCTTACCCACGATCTTCTGAAACCATTGCGCGTCGAACTTAAATTTATAATACTCCACAAATTTATATTCTTCCTGCGGCGTGGCTATTTTGTAATTCAGATTGTTGAAAAGCGAATAAGGCGGCGTGCCCTGTGCAGTAAACATTATATTGGAACCCTGCGTCGGGAATATCGGCGCATCCAGGGAGTTACGCTGTAGCGTCTGCGTTAACTTAATGTTATAAGAGATACCATTCTGGAAAATATATCCTGGAAAATTATCCAGGTTGTAGTGGTCGAAGTTCAGCGAGTAGTTCAACTGGAAGTAGTTATCCGGCCAATTCAGCTTCTTTCCGAGGGTAACGCCTAAACCGTTAATACGCAGTTTATTATAAAGCGGGTTGGTTACCGCGTAATAAAGGCCCGTTGAGCTCAACTGCGTATAAGCCGAAAATGAAAAGAATATCGGCTTTTTGCCGCCGAGCCAGGGCTCGGTAAAGGTGAACGAATAGTTCTGATAAGTTCGTCCGCTCGACTGGCCGCGGATGCTTAATTTCTGACCGTCTCCTTTTGGCAAAGGCTTATATTCTTTAAGGTTAAATATATTGCGAAGTGAGAAGTTGTTGAACGTCAAACCAAGCGTACCCACCAGCATGCCGCCGCCGAAACCGCCTGAGAGTTCGATCTGGTCGGAAGGCTTTTCAACCACGTTGTAAATAATATCCACCGTACCGTCGGCAGGATTGATATTGGTTGGCTTGGGTTCGGTCTTCTGCTCGTCGAAGTTGCCAAGCTGTGAAATTTCGCGCGTACTGCGGATCAGCAGTTCCTTACTGAAGGTCTGCCCCGGTATGGTCCTGATTTCGCGCCTTACCACCTTATCGTTGGTCACGTCGTTACCCTTTAATATAATGCGGTTAAGCGTGTATTGAGGGCCTTCGTATATCCTGATATCCAGGTCGACCGTATCGTTATATATGCGCGTTTGCACGGGATCGGCACTATAGGTAAGGTAACCGTTATCCAGGTACAATGTTGAAATATCGTCGTTGTTCGGCGTAGGACCGCTCAGCCTTTTGTTAAGTTCGTCTTCACTGAACACGTCGCCTTTTTGTATACGCAGCAGCTTATTCAGGAAAGGCGTGGGATAACGGGCATTACCCGACCAGTTGATTTTGCCGAAATAGTATTTATGACCTTCGTACAGCTTGATTTTAACATTCACCGAATTATCATCGTGCCGCCATACCGAGTCGCTGAGTATTTGGGCATCGCGGTAACCCTTGTCCTGCATTTTCTCGATCAGGTTCTGCTTATCGTCGTTGTATTTATCCTGCAGAAATTTTCTCGATCCAAACAGGTTATACCATTTGCGCTCACGCGTTTTCTTCAGGAACTTCTTCAGCTTTTTATCGGTAAACGCGTGGTTACCCTCAAAAATAACTTTGTTGATCCTGACTTTTTCCTTTTTATCGATCGCAATATCGAGGATCACACTATTAGCATCGCCCGGATCGACCCGCTGCTTGATGTTGACCGTGGTATTCAAAAAACCCTTTTCGGCGAAGTGTTTTTTAATGATAGCCGTGGTGGTGCTTAATAAATTTTCATTAACTATCTTGGACGTTTTGTCGCTCAGTTTCTTCTGCAGGTCTTCGATTTCGCCCTTCCTGATACCCGTTAAATGCATCCTCGACAGGCGCGGGCGTTCTACCACGGCTATCTCGAGGTAAATGGTATCCATGTTGATCCTGGTAATATTCAGCTGCACATCGTCAAAAAGTCCCTGGTCATACAGTCTTTTTATAACAGCCGCGTTCTGATCGCCGGGCAGGTTTATCCTGTCGCCTTTGTTCAGCTTGGATATCTGGATCAGTACGTCTTTGTCCAGGTGCTTCACACCTGAAACCGTAACGCCCCCTATTATATAATCTTTTGGATTGAGGTAACTTAAACTATCGGCGGGTATTGATTTTTGCAGCATAGGCCGGGGCTGATTGGGAACCTGGGCCATAGCGGCGGTGCATAATACAGAGAAAAGTATAGCGAAAAGAAATTTATTCATCCGAATATTTTAGTGGGCTAAAAATAGTTTATGCAGTTGTTAAAAAGTGTTAAAAGTAAAAATTTAGTTAAGCTGCTCACTGGTGAGGCCAAACCGGCGCTCGCGTTTTTGATAGTCTATAATTGCCTCATACAGGTCGGCGCGCCTGAAATCGGGCCATAATTTGGGCGTAAAATACAATTCGGCGTACGCAATTTGCCACAACAGGTAATTGCTTATCCGGTATTCGCCGCTTGTCCTTATCAGCAGTTCCGGGTCGGGCATATTGCTCGTATATAAATTAGCGGCAAAAGTCTTTTCATTGATTTCATCGATACCCAGCTCGCCGTTTTTCACTTTGGAGGCTATATTCCTTGCAGCCTGGACGATCTCGCCCCTCGAACTATAGCTTAAAGCCAGGGTCAATGTCAGGCCGGTATTGGCCGATGTTCTATTTATCGCCCAGTCTAACTCCCGGTGACATTTGTCCGGCAGCAAGGTCAGGTCGCCAATGGCGTTCAGGCGCACATTATTCCTCATAAAATTGTCTATCTCTTTGTGGATAGTACTAACCATCAGTTCCATTATCGCCGAAACTTCCAGTTTGGGGCGATTCCAGTTCTCGGAAGAAAAGGTGTATAAAGTGAGATAACCTATTCCCATTTCGACCGACGCTTCCACGATATCCCTTACCGAGAGCACCCCGTTGCGGTGGCCGAACACCCTCAGTTTTCCTTTTCCTTTCGCCCAGCGGCCGTTGCCATCCATGATGATAGCTATGTGCCGCGGTAATTTCGAAAAGTCGATCTGATCCTTAAATCCCATGTTGCCTGTTATTAAAGCCCTTACAGGCCTCAACTGAGGGGTTACCCCATTTTTTTTCAGGGTACAAAGGTAAAACTTACTTTGTACTTTTTTAGTATGCCGAAAAAAAAGAAAATGTGGCGGTTAATGCTTTCGATGGGGCCTGTCAAAACAAAAAACCGGCATCATTACAATGCCGGCGGAAAACAGGAAGGTGGTTTAGGTTAGTAGGCCCGTTGTTGTTTGAGCAGTTCGATATCGGCTGGCGAAATTTTGCCGATCGCGTAGGAAGGCACGCCGGTTATATTCAGTTCGTCCAGCGCAGCGACAAAATCGGCATAAACGGTATGGTCGCTGGGTTTTAATATCACGATCAACGGTTTCCCGGTGGCTGTATATACTTTTTTTGAGGTGCTGACCAGGGCTTCACGCAACCCGGTGTTACTATAATTAACTATTTGGGGCGAAGCGAAGGGCTTGTCGGGCAAACCCAGGTACCACAAAGCCGTATTACTTTTCCCCAGGCAAATGGTCATGGTGCGGCTTGCGGGATCGCCGCCCGGCGGCCCGACGGGCATGGCAACCTGCATGACCCTAGGCTTTTGCAGCGAAGTGGTCAAAATAAAAAATGTGATCAGTAAAAAAGCGAGATCGACCATCGCGGTAAGGTCGATGCGGACCGGCATCTTTTTCAGCCTGCTCCTGCCGGCTGTTTTTCCGGATGAAACTAATTCGGCCATGTCTTTAAAGTTTTAGGTTAGCGATCAAATATACAATTAAAACGAATTTTATTTTGTAATTATTGTAATAAACAGAATAATTTTTTGTTTTGATTGATTTGACTGCTGATAATGGCCGTTTAGGGTACGCATGCGCCAGTCTTGGATATTGCCCATCAGGTCGTAGGATAGATATTTCCGGCTATTGTCGGTATGGCAGCCGCTAGCCAGCCGGCAATCTTTAAAGTTATCTAAATTATCCGGAACAAATGATGTTTATGGCACACGCGGCACGCGTGCGCCAGCGTTAGGGGCGGCACGCGTGCGCCAGCATCGGGGTTAAAAGAACTGCTTTACATCATAGTTCGCAATAGTCGAGGCCAACTTAATCGGGCTAATTCCAGAATTATTTTCATTTTTTTTGTCAGCCCCGCTTTTGAGCAACCACGTTATCATTTCTCCCTGCCCTTGAGATGCAAACGTGGCGCGCCATAATGGCGTATTTCCATAGTTGTCTTTAGCTTCAATATCGGCACCATTACAAATTAATAAATCTGCTATCTCAACGAAATTATTTTGAGCAGCATAGTGTAATGGATACCATCCCTTATTGTCCCTTATATTTAAATTTGCCCCGAAAGCTAACAACACTTGGACTATCTCTTTCGAATTGGCCAAGACCGCGTGAAAGATCGCTGAGCGATTGTCTCGATCAGTGCTATCGATGTTATCAGTGTTTATCCAACTTTTGACAAAGTCAAATCTGTGCCCGTAAATCGCTTTGATGACATCATCCGGTAAGTATGCCTTGACCTTGTGGCGCTGATCATTTCTTTTCATGTTTGTGGCTTCTATTTTCTTCTGGTCTTCTCAACGCTGGCGCACGCGTGCCGCATGTGCTTTAATCAACCTGATAAGCTATTTATTTATAATATGGCACATCAACCAATCCTTTACCATCAGCACAATTTGATAGGGCAATCTTTAAAGTTATCTAAATTATCCGGAACAAATGACGTTTATGACACGCGCGGCACGCGTGCGCCAGCATGAGGCATCCGGGGATAAATCAAATAAACATTCGCTAATAATAGCACTTCGAGGAAACGAAGGTGAATGAAATAGAAAGATTGATGAAGAAATAAGTGTCTTTAGGCCGCAGGTCGCCGCGCTGGGAGCCGGGCGTACCGGTGTATACACCGGTGTTTTCGCCCGAACGGTCGGATAAGGCCTGGGCCAGGGGGCTCGATAATTTATTTTTATCGGGATAAAGGCCCGACACGTCGTCTAAGTAATCGGTGCGTGGATTGCGGTAACCTATATCCGCAATGAAATTCCATTTACCGGAAAAGTTATATTTCACCCCGGCCCCGTAGGGTATGGTCATCGCAATCCTGGGGTAAGGCTTGCTTTCGCCCTCGGTCATCAGCGGGCGCAGGTCGTAAGTATGCCCCTGGTAAGTTGCCTGCGGGTTGTAGCCCAGTGCGCCCACACCTAAATAAATAAAGGGCGTAAACCGGTTCTGCCCGGCTTCGGGTACATATTTGAAGAAGTTGAACTCGCCTATGACGCTCAACTCACTCAGTTGAGTTTGAAAACTCAGGTTGCGCTGCCTGAACTGCGGGTCGGACGAAGTACTGTCGGCGGCGGCTATCTGTCCAAACGTATAGTTAAGCTTTGCCGAGAAATAACCATCAAAATTCCGCTTGACGAAAACGCCTGCTGCAATGCCGCTTACTTTTACCGGGTTGTTCGGGTTCAGGTCGCCCATATACCCTGATCCGCCAACAGAGCCGCCGATCTCCCAGGTTTGGGCCTGCAAACTATAGGATATACCAAGCAGAAATAGGAAAATAATAAACCTGGGCATTCAGCAAAATTAATAGTTGCGGGCATCCAGTCCCCACAGCAGCTTGTTCCTTAACGTGGATAAGTAGCTTTCATTATTCAAACGGATGAGGTTCAGCCTGAAGTCGGCCTTCCGGATATGGAACTTCATCGTTTTGTCAATGATAGCCGTACGCGAGTCGCACGACACCAGGTAATTGGCGCTGCGGCATTCCACGTCGAAGGTTAGCGCACTGCTGTCGGGTAATACGATTGGGCGTACGTTAAGGTTATGCGGAGAGATGGGAGTTACTACAATATTATTGCATTGCGGAAAAATGATGGGGCCGCCGCAGCTAAGCGAATATGCCGTTGAACCGGTAGATGTGCTGATGATGATGCCGTCGCCCCAGTACGAATTTAAAAACTCGTCGTTCAAAAACGCATGGGTAGTTATCATGGCCGAATCATCGCGCTTGTGTATCGTAATATCGTTCAATGCGTAGTTATCGTGCCCAAATACTTTGGCTTCGCTGTCGATACGCAGCAATTCGCGTTTGTCAAGCGTAAAGTCTTTATTTACCACCGCATAAATAGCCGCGGCGATATCGCTTTTGTTGACGCTGGCCAGGAAACCCAATCTGCCGAAATTGATACCTATAACCGGTATACCCGAATCGCGTATCATGGCGACCGTATCCAGGAGCGTGCCATCGCCGCCGAGCGTCAGGAAAATATCGATCGACTTACGAATAAAGCTATTATCGTTTATGACCTGGTAGTCGATACCGGTGATCTTGGTCACCAGATATTCATGCAATTGCTGGTGAACGAATATTTCAACCTCATGCTGAACCAGGTTATCAAATACGTGCTGTATAGAAGGAATTACCGCCGGGTCGTTGAAGTGTCTGCCGTAAACTGCGATTTTCATTGTTTTGAGTCCATAGTTGATGGTCCATGGTCCATAGTTTGCCAAAATTAGAAAATTTTGCCATGGTCTATGGACTATCGACCATGGACTGCCGAACCATTTACAAATTAAGGTAGTTCATCAGCGAATCGTAACGGTCTCTCGAACCATCGTTATCGCCGGTATGATTGAAAGTCGCTTTTACGTTGTATTCGTATCGCATAAAGGTGGCCACGATCGCCGAAATGTCCACTATGTTTACTTTAAGCGTGACCTCCATCCGGGTTGAATCCGGGAAGGAGCGCACATAAGAACTTAATATCTGGGCATTGGACGACTCCACTATTTGCGCCATGTGGGCCAGCGAGTTATTCTTCGTACCGATTTCCAGCACGATGATCCCGCCCGGTTCGGTTACCGCCGTCATGGTGGCGAAATACTCGTTGATGTTGTTGATAGAAATCAGCCCGAGATAGTTTCTTTTGGAATCGAGCACGGGAACTACCGTCAGCTGCTGCTCATGGAACAATCGGATCACATCGTAGATGTGCTGATCTTCAACAACATAAGGGTTAACGAGTGATAAGGCCAGCGATCCTATAGGAGTTTGGTAATCGGTTTCCTCTACCAGGTCGTCTTCGGAAATAATGCCAAGAAACTGTTCTTCATTAACGATAGGCAGATGCCTCACCCGAAACTCGATCATTCGGTCGACAACCTTCTGAATGCTATCGGAAGTATGAACCGGCGGGATGCTGTCGGATATGAGCTCTATCGCAAGCATAATTAAACCTTTACTTTATCGCGTTCCAAAAACCGTCTCAGGTGCCGGTTAAACTCCTCAGGCTGCTCCATCATCGCGGCATGGCCGCAGTGGTCTATCCAGTGCAGCTCCGAGTTGGGCAGCAAATGGTTGAACTCAATGGCTACCTCCGGCGGTGTTATTTTGTCGTTTCGCCCCCATATCAATGCTACGGGGATACGTATCTTATGTAATTCCTTCGCCATATTATGACGTATAGCCGATTTGGCCATGGCCAATATCCTTATTACGCGGTTACGGTCGTTAATGGTTTTAAAAACATCGTCAACCAGCTCCTTTGTCGCAATTTTAGGGTCGTAAAAGGTGTATTCCACCTTCTCCTTTACAAAATCATAACTTTCGCGGCGAGGGAATGATCCTCCAAACGCGTTTTCGTACAGGCCCGAGCTGCCGGTAAGCACCAACGCTTTTATGGCCTGCGGATGGGTTGTACAATAGATCAGGCCCACGTGGCCACCCAGCGAATTACCCAGCAGGGTAACGTTGGACAGCCCCATGTAGGCCACAAATTTGTGCACATGCTTGGCTAATGTTTTTACCCCGGTGGTAAGCAGCGGCAGGTCGTAAATGGGCAGCATTGGAATAATGATCCGGTATTCATCCTTAAATTCATTAATCACTTGTTCCCAGTTGCTTAACGCGCCCATTAACCCGTGCAACAACAGCAACACTTCGCCTTCACCTTCATCGATGTAACTGAAACCGTTTTCCTCTTTGACCACGAAATCCATTTCTGATCGTAAAAGCTAAGTATGTTTATTACGTTATACCGAAATCAAATTTGGTATAATTATTATTTTGTCCGCTATAAAAATAGTCTATTGAAATTTACTTCCAACAATAAACAACGATTTATTTTTATTTATCCCAACAATTCGCGGACAACCTCCGATATGGTTTTACCATCGGCTTTGCCGGCAAGTTCCTTGTTGGCCGCACCCATTACCTTGCCCATATCCTTTATAGACGTAGCCCCCACGCTGCCGATCAATTCTTTTAAATACGCTTCGATTTCACTGCGATCCATTTGTTTGGGCAGGTAGGCCTCGATAACCTCCATCTCTTCGATCTCGATCTTGTACAGATCTTCCCTATTCTGCGCCTTATAGATATCCGACGATTCTTTACGCTGCTTGATGAGTTTTTGCAACACCCTGATCTCAGTTTCTGCCGAGATCTCTTCTGAAGCGCCTTTTTCGGTTCTTGCCAATAACAGCGCCGATTTTATAGCACGCAAACCCCTTAGCTTTGCTTCCTGTTTGCCAAGCATGGCCTGTTTAATATCCTGGTCTATTTGGTTGATGAGTGACATGGTCAATTACTGAATTATTGAATTAATGAATTGTGAATTGGTCCGAACGTCCGCATAAGTCCGGAAGATTTTTTTGCTCAATGTCAAATTTAGGAATCATTCGCAACTCTTTATCTGTCTTTCCGACTTATGCGGGCTTTCGGTCTTCCGGACTATGTCCTGAAAATCGTCGTCGCGTTGGCCTGGGCCGTGGGCATCACGGTAAGTTCGTTAATGTTTACGTGTTCCGGGCGCGATACGGCAAACCATATGGTTTCGGCCACATCCCCGGCTGTTAACGGCGTAAAACCATCGTACACTTTTTTTGCCCTTGCCTGGTCACCTTTAAAACGCACAAGCGAAAATTCTGTTTCAACCGCTCCGGGATGGACTGCGGTAACTTTTATGCCGTGCGACAAAAGGTCAATGCGCATCCCATCGCTTAATGCGCCTACGGCATGCTTGGTCGCGCAATACACATTACCATTAGGATAAACCTCCTTACCGGCTATCGACCCCAAATTGATAATGTGGCCCGAACCGTTTTCTACCATCCAGTTCGAGACCACCTTCGTCACATAAAGCAAACCTTTTATATTGGTATCGATCATAGTTTCCCAGTCGCCATAACTTCCGTTTTGTATAGGATCAAGGCCCTGGCTCAAACCGGCATTATTCACCAGTACGTTTATCTTTTTCCACTCGTCGGGTAAATCTTCCAGGTTTTTGATCACCTCATCACGGCTGCGTACATCAAAAGCGGCTATGGCAACTTCTACGTTATATTCGTAATTCAGTTGGTTGGCAAGTTTCTCAAGGCGATCAGCGCGGCGACCGGTCAGTACCAGATCATATCGTTCGCGGGCAAATACGTGGGCACAGGCCTCACCGATCCCTGCGGTGGCGCCTGTAATTAAGGCGATTTTCGACATAGGTAAGTATATTGGGGGCTAAGTTAGGTATTAATATCAGATTTTTAGTCCGAAAGTCGGTAAGAAAATATCGTATAAGTCAGTTCATTAGTCCGAAAGTTCGCATAAGTCCGAAAGTCGGCAAGCAATTTATCTAACATATTTCCGGTCCTAACTTGCCGCCTTCCCGGCTATTCAAATATTAAACTGAACGTCACGGTATGCAATGACAGCTTGCTGATGGGTTCCGAAAAAGGATGGTTCTCTGGTACCAGCACATTGCCAAAACTGTTGGAAAATTTCAGCTCGGGCGAGAGCTTAAAGTATTCAAAATAAATATCGCAGCCTAAGCCGAGCTCGTACGATCCGTAACCGCTGGTATTGCGCACCAACGCATTGAGGGGATCGATGTCGGGCGGGTTCTTTTTGGACGCGATGGCCTGCGAGTATTTAATACCTGCCAGTATATAGGCCCTGAAATCCTGTATGCGGTCCGACTTCAGTTTTAGTTCCAGCGGCAGGTCCATCATGGTGGTTTGCACCGTCTTATCCACGTTTTGCGATGGCGTAATATAGGTATAGCTGATCGTCCGGTCGGCAAAAATAAGCGAGGGCGTGGTCCGCGCCTCCAGGTGTTCGCTGATACGGTATCGCGCCAGGAACCCCACCGCAAAACCCGGCGAGCCGGGCGAACCGATGCTGTTCAGCGAGTCGGTCACATTTTTTCCTTCAACCGGGTCGTAAAAAGGTTTGCGCCAGTCGGGCTTTTTAGTGATCTTAAAATAGTTGTTAACGTACTGAAAGGTAAAACCAAAACTATAGTCCTGCTGATCGGCGCCGCCGCCCCAAGCGGGGGCTTGGGCAAAAACGCTTTTGCCGAAAAAAATAAGCAGTACTATAAGCAGGTATCGGGTTTTACTCATATATATAATTCTGCACCAAACATATTCCCGCAATTGACTCACTCCGACGTCTCCGCCAGCTGGCGGATGGTCGGCCCTCTCTTTGCTGCGCACAAAGAGGGCTTTTAAAATCCTCTTTACGAAGTAGAGAGGGTGGTCGAGCGAAGCAATGACCGGGTGAGTCGAATAGCCGAATGTTTAAGTAAACGACATCGATATTCAAAATTCATTATTCGATATTCATAACACTCATTTAACCCCTGTATATATCGAACAGATACCAAACGCCAGCGGCCTGCATTTGGTATTTTTAAAGCCTACCTTATCCATCAGCGCGGTAAAATTCGCACCGTCGGGAAAGGCGGCTACCGATTCGGGCAGGTAGCTGTATGCCCGTGCGTCCTTGCTGAACAGTTTACCTATACCCGGCGTAACATAGTTGAAATAAAAGTTATACAACTGCTTTACCGGGAACACTTTCGGTTTGGAAAATTCCAGCACCACCGCCTTGCCGCCCGGTTTTAATACCCGGTTTATATCCGCCAGGCCTTTTTCCAGGTTCTCAAAATTCCGCACTCCGTACGCCACCGTAACAGCGTCGAACCCGTCCGCATTGAACGGCAAGCCTTCCGAATCACCCAGTTTTACCTCAAAACGACTGCTTAAGTTGCGTTTGGCTATTTTTTGCTGCGCGATATCCAGCATCCCCTGCGAAATATCCACGCCGATGATCTTTTCGGGCTTCAGTATTTTCAGCGCCTCAAAAGCAAAATCGCCGGTGCCGGTAGCGACATCCAATATCAGTTTAGGCTGATCTTTCTTCAGCTCGTTGATAGCCTTTTTGCGCCAAATAATGTCGATGCCGAGCGAAAGAAAATGATTCAGAAAATCGTAGGTCTTGGATATATTATTGAACATATCGGCCACCTGCTCTTTTTTTGTGCCCTGCTGTTCAGTGTACGGGATAACGGTTTTGCTCATTTGAGCAGCAAAGATAAAGTTTTGGTTGATTGAGTTGGATTAAGTTGAAGACGATTATCTTACCGGATAAATAGTGTTTAGAATTCTTTTTGCTCATTTCTAACCAAAAGGCATTTGTTTTTACACCGTCTCTGAAATTATCTAAAATTTTTATTTTATCGCAGTCAGCATTCATCCAATTTAATCCTTTCCCGGATCTTTTATATCCGGAATTGGGATCATCAAATTTTCGAATAATAGATTTTAAGTTTTTACCGGTCGCATATTTAACAACATATTTATAACACTTATCCTGTTTCAAAAAAAATCCTATAAAATTTATATCAGTTTTTTCTACGATAGCCCTTGGAAATACACATGTTAATACATCCGATTTATCATACAGAATTCCTCCTCTGGCTGACATTTCGCTTTTAATTTTCCTTTTATTTGCATTCAAAAACTCCTGGGATCTTGCTTCTAAAGCAAATAGTGCCAGCAATAATAATATAAAAATCTTTTTCATCATTATAAGGTCGGTTGAGCTAAATTAAAAATTATCCTTGAATGGCTGACGAATATTGTTAAGTCCTTAAAAGCAGAACACAGAGGCAATAGACATTAGCTCATTTCGCTAACGTCAACAACCCATGCAAATCCAAATGCTTGGTAAACATGGTCAGGTTGCCGTCTTCGTCCAAAGGCCATTCATCACGCGGACGGTCCCAGTACAATTCAACCCCGTTGCCATCGGGATCATCTAAATAAATAGCCTCCGATACACCGTGATCTGACGCTCCTGTGATCGGATATTTCGCATCGATCAATCGCTGCAGGGCAACAGCCAGGTCTTTTCTTTCAGGAAATAAAATAGCGGTGTGATACAAACCCGGCGCAGTTGGTGGCGCCGGCGGCTGGCCCTTGCTGTGCCAGGTGTTCAGTCCGATATGGTGGTGGTAGCCTCCTGCTGAAATAAATGCGGCCTGGTTGCCATACATCATTACCAGTTCAAAACCGAGCAGGCCTTGGTAAAAATCCAACGATCGTTGCAGGTCGCTTACTTTCAGATGCACATGCCCAATACGGGTTCCGGCGGGTATTTTATATTCTTCCATTTTAAATTACATGTTTAAACATCTAAGTTAGCGATTAGTTACCAGTTTATCAGTGATTGGGAAAATGTTTACAATAACATGGTAATCCTCACCGGATTACACTAATCACAAGTCAACTAATCTCTAATCACTATCTTTGCGGCATGATCGTAAAATCGGCCGAATTCATCTGCAGCAACACCCAAATTTCCAAATTACCGCCGCCGGTAAAACCGGAATACGCGTTCATCGGCCGCTCTAATGTAGGCAAATCGTCGCTCATCAATATGCTGACGGGCAAAAAGGGGTTAGCTAAAACCTCGCAAACGCCGGGCAAAACGCAACTGATCAATCATTTTCTTATTAATGATGATTGGTACCTGGTCGATCTGCCGGGGTATGGCTATGCACGTATCTCCAAAAGTAAAAAGGAGGACTGGAATAAGTTTATCCGCACCTATTTAGACAAGCGCGAGAGCCTGCAATGCGTCATGGTGCTGGTCGACAGCCGGCTGGAGCCGCAAAAGATCGACCTGGAGTTTTGCAACTGGCTGGGCGAAAAAGGGCTGTCGTTTGTGCTGGTTTTTACCAAAGCTGATAAGCAGTCTAGCTTAAAAACCGACCAGAACGTCGCAAAATTTAAAAAGGCATTATTAACTACCTTTGAAGCCATGCCCGGGTACTTCGTTACATCCTCGGAAAATCAAACCGGTCGTGATGAAGTGCTCGGGTTTATTGATGAAGTGAACAAGAAGTTTGAGGGCCGCGAGTAAGGCTTCCCCTCTTGAGAGGGGCAGGGGTGTGTTAATGAAGCGACAAGTAACCGAAGTAAATGAATAGGAGAAGGCCGGAGGCACATAACTATGGCACGAAAAATCATACCCTACAATCCTAAATTAAAAGAATTCGCGCGGAAGCTTCGGAACGAGAGCACACTTGGCGAAATATTACTTTGGAAAGAGCTGACTAACAAACAATTGTATGGCTATGATTTTCATCGCCAAAAACCACTACTAAATTACATCGTCGATTTTTATTGTTATGAATTAGATTTAGTAATTGAAATCGATGGTCAATACCATACCTGGGAAGAAAAATCGATATCCGATCAACTAAGAGATAAAGAATTAGAACAATATAACTTAACTGTGCTTCGATTTACAGAACAGGAAGTGAGGAAAGATATGATGAATGTTTTGCGTGCGATTGAAAATCATGTTTTAGAACACGCTTCATTCAAAAACGGCCCCGCAATTAATAATTTTGATTAGCATGTTTACCAACACACCCCTACCCCTCTCAAGAGGGGAACTCTTATACCGTTCATGAAAAAGTATTTCTCACTTGTGCTTTTCGCACACACCATTTTTGCGCTGCCGTTTGCCATCATCGGCTTCTTTTTGGCAGTGACTACCACCGATAACCACTTCAACTGGGTAAAGCTGGTGCTGATGCTGCTTTGCATGGTATTCGCGCGCAACTCGGCCATGGCCTTTAACCGCTACCTCGATCGCGATATTGACGCCATCAATCCCCGCACCCAAAAGCGCGACATTCCGGCGGGCCGCGTCAGTGCTTCATCGGCACTTACTTTTACCATTATCAATTGCTGCCTGTTGGTTGTCACCACCTTTTTCATCAACAGGCTTTGCTTTTACCTTTCGCCGGTAGCCCTGCTTGTTGTTTTGGGTTACAGCGCAACCAAAAGATTTACCGCGCTTTGTCACCTGGTGCTGGGCCTGGGCTTATCCCTCGCCCCTATCGGCGCGTATTTGGCGGTAACCGGCAAGTTCGACTGGCTCCCGTTGTTCTTCTCCTTTGCAGTATTATGCTGGGTAAGCGGGTTTGACATTATTTATGCCTTACAGGATGAAGAATTTGATAAAGGGCAGCAGCTGTACTCCATACCGGCCATGCTGGGCAAAAAGAATGCGCTCGGCGTATCAACCATGCTGCACGTGTTATCGGCTGTTTTTATTATCCTGCCCGTGTTTTTTACTACAGTAAGCTGGCCTTACTATTTAGGCATCGCTTTCTTTTGCTCCATGCTCATCTATCAGCACCGCCTGGTAAAGCCCAACGATCTGAGCAAGGTAAACTTTGCCTTTATGACCACCAACGGGATCGCCAGCGTGGTTTTCGCTGTTTTCTTTTTACTCGACCGGGTTATAATAAGGTAGCCTCACCCTAAATCCCTCTCCGGAGAGGGACTTGAATATTTCTTATCTTTATGTTATGAACAACTCCGAAGCGCTTGCCTTATTCAGAAAATGCATCGACAAGTATGTCGAATTTAACGAAGCCGAATGGATCGTCTTTTCGCAGCACCTTACTGTCAGCATACTCAGGAAGAAATACTATTTCGCTACGCCGGAAAAAATTTGCGATAAAGTGGGTTTCATAGCGGAGGGCGCTGTCCGATATTTTCATATTAAAGACGGTCAGGATATTACGGGCTATTTCAGTTTCGAAAACGAGTTTGTAAGTTCCTACAAGAGTTTCCTGACCGGCCAGCCAGGTTTTACCTACATACAAGCTTTAGCTGATACCCAGCTCGTGACTTTTACCCGGAAAGATATGGACCAGATGCTGGCCAACCCCATGCTGGCCTATAAGATAGAGCGTTTCGGCCGATTGGTAGCCGAACAATACCTGTGCTGCTACGAAGACCGTATCGCTTCGTTCATCACCCAAACCCCCGAAGAACGCTACATGCACCTATTAAGCACAGGCCGTGAAATATTACAGCGGATGCCGCAGCATTACATCGCCAATTATTTAGGGATTACGCCGGTCTCTCTTTCCCGAATTCGACGCCGGATATTGACTATCAGCAACTAAATTAAACGCTCGTCCCAAAAATAATCTTCCGTTCGGGTCAGAGAAACCATACTGTCAAAATCAGGATGCCTGGCATTTATGATGTAATTATATTCCATAGGAATAACAGCAGACGGCACTTTTAAAACCAGGGACCGGTTGCTTAAATACCATTCGCTGCCTAATTGCTGCAGTTCCGGATAAGCCAGCATGCTTCGCCAATTTGAAGGCAAATCTGCTTGCTTTACCTGTTCATATAGGAGCTCTTCGTCGGCGATGGAGATCACCATGACTTTATATTTAAATAACGGTGATACAGTGCCTTTATGGACAATCAATTCCAGCGTCGATAATGACCGTGAACCCCCAGTATATATCACAAACTGACCATCAAGATTCCACCTGTTTGCACTGCCTGATGCCAAGAGTTTTTTTGAAAAAGACTCTTTAGTAATTCTGAAAACCTCCATACAGGCTATACATTATCTCCGTGTTCCATGGCCGTTAGCCTGTCGTCGATAAACTTTATGCCACTATTGGTATTCATATATTCAATAGGCGCTTTTTTATCAAAAAAGAAATTTTCCTTACTTAACCACTCTGAAAACCTTTCTCGCGTCCCAAAAACCTCAATACCATGCTTAATAAGCGACAGGGCCATTACGGCTTGTTCCTTGATACGATCCTTGATAGTACTGTGGGGCTTTTTGTATGATCTGAAAGTTTTTACGCTGATATCCAGCCAGTCGGATATTTTTTCATCGTTGAATAGGGTTAGATCTTTTATGGCCTGAAGATGTTGCGGGCCTATTTTCCCCGAACTAACCATTCTAAGGGTCATATTGCTATCTACTTTCGAAGGGATAGCTTTTAATAAGTTTGCCTGTGCCAATGTCATAAACAAATGTAGGTAAAAATCCCTTACTAATCAAGGCAATTTTACCTTTTCTCCGGCTCGGCATTCTTTCGGACTTACGCGAACTTTCGGTCTTCCCGACTACAATAAATTCTTATCTTTTGTTAACGTATTGGGTGAAAACGTTCCCGCAACTTTGTATCAAACAAAACGAAAAAAAACATGCATACGATATTAGGAGCAGGCGGACCGGTAGCCAATGCGCTGACCCGCGAACTGGAAAACATCAACGAAAACATCCGCCTGGTAAGCCGCAGGCCTATTGAACCTAAACAGAAAAACACGACCTGGCAAAGGGGCGACCTGCTGAATTACGACGACCTGTTAGCCGCATCCAAAGGTTCGGAAGTGATCTACCTCACCGCAGGCCTGGTTTACGACAAAAAGATATGGGCGCAGCAATGGCCGGTGATCATGAACAACTACATCAGGCTGGGTAAGGAAACAGGGGCTCGTCTTATTTTCTTCGACAACGTTTACAGCTACGGCTTAGTAAACGGCCCCATGCTGGAAAGCACGCCCTATAACCCATCGAGCAAAAAAGGCGAGATCAGGGCTAAGATCGCCACGCAGCTAATGGACGAGGCCAAAGCCGGCCATATAAGAGCAAGCATTGCCCGCGGCGCCGACTTTTACGGTACCGAGGATATGAAAGGCGTAATGGACGTAATGCTGCTCGACAAGCTGAGGAAGGGGCAGAAGGCACAATGGCTGGGCGATGTCAATAAGCTGCACAATTTTAGCTATATACCCGATATGGGCAAAGGCATGTTCCTGCTGGGCCGAAACCCGGAAAGCGATAACCAGGTATGGCACATGCCTACCGCCAGGCCGTTGAAGGGTATTGATTTTATTAAAATGGCCGCCGGTATCTACGGAGTTCAACCTAAATACATGGCCATCAATAAGTTTATGCTGCAATTATTTGGATTGTTCAGCACCATGACAAACGAACTGGTGGAAATGTATTATCAATATGACCACGACTACAATTTCAATTCTGACAAATTTGAGAAAGCTTTTAACTTCAAGCCAACTTCATATGAGATTGGCTTAAAATTGATGGCTGAAACGTTGTATCGCAAAAGTTAATAAAAATTTTTAGTGGCCGATTGGGACGGCAACGTCAACCCTGGAAATTCATTTGGATTATAATAAATTAATTTGCTTTCGTTAAATCCCGGAACTTTGGCCATAGTAAAAGAAAATGGTTTGAAATTGCTTAAAGATGCATTTGCAATATTGGTTAGCTTCAGTATATCAGGAAACTTAAACGATGTAAAAGCAGATGTAGAATAAATGGTTGCAAACGCTTTGTCTGTTACATCGGAAAAGGTGGCAGAATAGTAATCAAAACTTCCTTGCGGCGTAAAACTAAACGAGTTTAAAGTGTTATTATTGATTGTTGCGGTGGTGCCGAAAGGAATAATGGCATCGGGCGGTAAACTGGTATAATCAGTTGAGTAAACCCAGCCATTTTGCTCATAATACACATTGCTAATGTAATCCGACAAATAATTTCCGTCTGGGTAAAAATAAGTCAGGTTCGAATTTGATGAATATGCATTGTCCAGCAGGTAATAGGAATAATAGTTTTTATTCCACCTGCCGTATAAAATTAAATTGATATTTGATGCCCCATTTATTGTTAACGATTTTTTTATCGAATTACTAAACGTACTGTCAGCTAAATTCATCGTAATGCTTGTTGCATTGGTGTCGAGAGGGAAAAATCCATAATGACCATTATTGTTAAGGTCGACATATTGGACATATTCTTTGGTTGTCGACGAAAACCCGTAGTTAGTAATATTAGCTACCTGCTGAGGCGACCCAAAGCTAAAACCGAGTTCGTCAGTACTAATGGTCATGCTTGAAAAAGCTGGGAAATTCGTAAAGTTTAAACTTGCATTGTACCAATGTGGCGGATTGATTTCAGTAATCCCTCTCAAATCCCAAACGCTGCCTTTCGGAATGGTCATATAACCTGTAATATAAGTTTGAGATGACGGAGCGGTTTTAATCTCAAATACACTGCATCTGCTATTAAGATTAGGATGAGACGACGCAATGGCAATATTGCTTTCGCCATTGTATTTTACCGAGTTCAGTATATTTCCCGCAGAATCGGTAACTATATAAACTATATTACTATAAATGCTGTTGATTTTGGGGTCGATAACCAGTGTAACCAGTATGTTGCTCACAATTACATCCAAGCTCATTTGCGTTTCTTTACCCGCATTATCATAAGCAATAGCTTTTAGCTTATAATTTCCATTGCTAACCCCCAAAGTGTTCCATTGCAGATTGTAAGGTGCCTTGTTGCTGGTGGCAATCAGAGAATCGTTAGCATAAACGTTTATTTTACTGGGTTGAACGGAACCCGCGACAGTTACCTGGGTCGAAATGGTTCCCTTTAACGTATCTGATTCGTGTATTCCGCTAATTGATATAGCACCTATAGGCGTTACTACTACGTCTTGTTTCTTAGAACATGAGAAAAGAACCAATAAAAAAAATCCGAGGGACAAGGTTAAAAATAGTTTCATAATGTTTAGGTATTCCGGGAGCCAATATACAACAATTTCATTCATTTAGTCGATCATCGTTTTGTTTATTTCTACATACATCTGCACATTTGCACATCCGCACATTTGCACATCAAAAAACATGATCCACAAAAAGACACGTCACTACATACCTGAGAGCCTCGATATCAAATGGGAAACCCTTGAGCCACTCTTTAAAGAACTAACGGCGAGGCCAATCAATTCTGTTGAAGAACTGGAACAATGGCTGCGTGACCGCAGCGAGTTGGAAGCCGCTTTGGAGGAAGATTTTGCCTGGCGCTATATCCGCATGACCTGCGATACCACCAGCAATGAGTTGCTTCAAAAGTTCCAATATTTCGCCACGGAGATCGAACCTAAGATCGCTCCCTATAGCAATGAACTGAACAAAAAGCTGGTGAACAGTGGTTTTGCGGACCGATTACCAAACGAAAAGTATTTCATCTACCTGCGCGGTGTCAAAAGAGCGCTGGAGTTGTTCAGGGAAGAAAATATACCTATCCTGACCGAGATACAGGTCGAGCAGCAAAAATACCAGTCCATAACTGGCTCGATGTCAGTCACGATTGACAACAAAGAATTTACTTTGGAGCAGGCTGCTGTAAGGATGAAAGATACCGACCGCAGCAAACGGCAGGAAGCCTGGGAAAAGATCACCGCACGCCGCTTGCAGGATAAGGATCAATTGAACGATCTGTTTAACCACCTGAAAGGATTAAGGCATAAAGTGGCCCTGAACGCTGGTTTTGAGAACTTCAGGGATTACATGTTCCAGGCTTTGGGTCGCTTTGATTACACGCCGCAGGATTGCTACGCTTTTCATGAAGCTATTCAAAAAGAGATCGTACCCATATTGCGTGAACAGGCAGAAAAACGCAAAACAGCCTTGGGGCTTGATAAACTGGAACCGTGGGACCTGGATGTAGATGTTTCGGGCAAACCGGCATTAAAACCTTTTCAAAACGGGAATGAGCTGATCGAAAAATCCATCCAGTGTTTTAGCAATATCAACCGGTACCTCGGCGAAAGGCTGGAGATCATGAAGGATAATAAGCTGTTCGACGTGGAAAGCCGTAAAGGCAAAGCTCCGGGGGGCTACAATTATCCCCTATCCGAAACAGGCGCTCCTTTTATCTTCATGAATTCGGCCAATACTTTCCGCGACCTGACTACAATGGTACACGAAGGGGGCCACGCCGTGCATACCTTTCTTACCGCCGACCTGGAGCTGAATGATTTTAAACACTGTCCGTCGGAAGTGGCCGAGCTGGCTTCCATGTCGATGGAACTCATATCGATGGATAACTGGAACGTTTATTTTGATAATGAGGAAGATATGAAACGCGCTAAGCGCGACCAATTGTTTGACGTGCTGAAAACTTTGCCCTGGGTAGCTGTTGTGGATCAATTCCAGCATTGGATCTACACCAATTTCGACCACGATGACGATCAGCGCACCGAAGCCTGGCTGCAGGTATTTGAGGATTTCGGCGCAAGCTTTGCCGACTGGAGCACCCATAAGGACGCCGAAGCTAATCTGTGGCAAAAACAGCTGCACATTTTCGAAGTACCTTTTTATTATATAGAATATGGCATGGCCCAGCTTGGGGCAATTGCGGTATGGAAAAACTACAAGGAAAACCCCGAAAAAGGTTTACAGCAATACCTGGACGCCTTGAAACTCGGCTATACTAAAACCATCAAAGAGATCTACGAGACAGCCGGTATCAAATTCGACTTCAGCGCCGGCTACGTGAAGGAACTGGCGGAATTTGTGAAAAGCGAAATGGATAAACTGTAGACCGAAAGTCCGCAAAAGTCGGAAAGTCCGAAAGAAAGATTACAACCGATAACCAATATTCTTTCGAGGAACTTACGGTCTTTCCGGCTTTCGGACTGTGTCGTCTTAGTGTAAAAATCAGCGGCAGGTTAATCCTTATAACCTACTTATTATCAAACATATCATAAGCATAACGAGGGCTTATGTGCAATATTTTAAAACCATATTGCGCTTAGTATAGTTATTTAAATGATATGAAGAAGTTGATGATATTACTCGGCATATTGTTTTCGGTGAAAACAGTATTTGCCCAGGGGTTCAAGCCGGTTAAGATAGATAGCCTGGTAACTGTTTCGATGCCAGCCACATATACTCAAAAAGATACATTAGGTCAGCATATATACAGTGCGAATACCGATATGGGCTATATAGTTACAATCGTGGAACCTAACGCAAAAGGCAATCAGCCTTTAAAAAAGGAAAATGACCTTAATGCAGTTCTCAAAAAATATATCCAGGGGATACAAAGCCAGTCGGGCAACGGCAGCGCGCAGTTCGTTCGCGATACCACGGTTGGCACTCTGAAGGCTAAGGCTTTTACACTCAGAACCGACGATGGCAGCGGCGACATCCAGTACCGCGATTTCGTCCTTATCTACACTACGGATGCCACCTATACCTTCCAATACGCGTATGGCGACGCGAGGAAGGATTACACTAAAGAAGAACGAAAAGCATATTTCAGCTCGATCAAGCTTTCACCCGATTTGCAGCGTAATGACCAGTATACTGATACGCGGTCGTCCTCGTCGAGTGTAAGCCCATTGTCGATCATCGAGATTGCCGGAGGCGCCATTGTATTATTCGCTATAATCTGGCTGCTGTTTTTTAACAGGAGAAACGAGTTGGCCTAACGATTTAATAAGCCTTTTTGCCAGCCCGGGCGTTGGATAAATTTACGGCTGTCGAGCCACCAAAGCCATACGGTTGTCATTACGAAACTTATAACCGAGCCACCGATAACATCTTCAAAAAAATGCTCGCTCAGGTACATGCGCGAGTAGCCGACCAATATAGCTATTAGCAGGAATACAGGCCCCCAGGCCTTATTCCTGCTCCAATAGGTGAATATGATCGCCAGCATAAAGGCCGTAATAGTATGCCCTGAAGGAAAGCTATGATAGCTTAATATCTCGACGCCTTTGACAAAACGGAGGTGTTTGATCTGATCTTTAAAATAAAGCCTGGGCCTGGGAGCATCGAAAATATACTTAACCAGCTGTGCCCCCAGCAACGACGTAATTACGAACGAGCTGGCTACGATCAAAGCTTTGCGGTAACTAAACAAAAGTAGAATTGCAGCAATAACCACAGCCGTCCAGCCATTGCCCAGGTCGGTGACATACGGCGCCAGGAAATCCGCGGCAGGACTGTACAGGCCGTTCACTGCAAAATATATTTCTGACTTTGTGAAAGCCAGTTTGATAACCAGGCAAATGATCAAAACAAGCAAATAAGGTACAACTATCCACCTGATTTTTCGTAATACGGTTTTCAAGCCTGTCTCCATGGCTGCAAGTTATGCTATTTAATTCAATGCGAAAAAATAGTATGTTTGGAGACAGCCTAACTCAATAAAACTGGATGTCGAAAAGCATATTTCGTAAGAAAACCATTGAGAGAATATTGTCTGATGTTGCGAGCGGTTTCGGCGACGGTGAACATTCGGCAGCCCCCCATTTAAAGAAAGAACTTCGTACCAGGGACCTTACCCTTATGGGTATAGCGGCTGTTGTAGGCGCCGGCATTTTTTCGACCATCGGCGAAGCCGCCTATCATGGGGGACCCGGTGTAAGCATATTATTCATCATAACGGCCATAACCTGTGGCTTTTCCGCCTTATGTTACGCCGAGTTTGCATCGCGTATTCCGGTCGCAGGCAGCGCTTACACTTATGCCTATGCTTCATTCGGTGAACTGATCGCCTGGATCATCGGCTGGGACTTACTGATGGAATATGCCATAGGTAATATTGCCGTGGCCATATCCTGGAGCGAGTATTTCGTCAATTTACTCGAAGGCTTTCGCATCCATCTTCCCCGCTGGACTACCGTCGACTTCCTTACCGCGTACAACGCGCACAAAGATATATTGCAGGCGCAAGCCGGTCACCATTTGGCCGATATTACCGACCGGATGAGGCTCGACGCGGTGGCCTGGGACACGGCGCCCGGCGTCGGCGCTTTCAAATTTATTGCGAACATTCCGGCACTGGCGATCACCGCAGGTATAACCTACCTGGTTTATATCGGTATACGCGAAACCCGGAAAGCAACCAATGCCATGGTAATTCTAAAACTGGCCGTGGTTATCGGGGTGATCCTGATCGGGTTTTTCTATGTAACACCTGCCAATTGGCACCCTTTTATGCCAAATGGTTTCAGCGGAGTGATGAAAGGCGTTTCGGGCGTGTTTTTTGCTTATATCGGTTTTGACGCCATATCAACCACAGCCGAGGAATGCAACAACCCGCAGCGCGATCTTCCGCGCGGTATGATCTATTCGCTTATTATTTGTACCATTTTATATGTACTAATATCCTTCGTCCTCACGGGCATGGTTAATTTTAAAGACTTGCAAGTCGGCGACCCGTTAGCGTACGTTTTTCAAAAGGTGGGCCTTCATAACATCAGCTACGTGATCTCCATAAGCGCAGTAGTTGCGACAGCCAGTGTTTTACTGATCTTCCAATTGGGGCAGCCGCGTATATGGATGAGCATGAGCCGCGACGGTTTACTGCCCAAAATATTTTCAAAAATCCATCCTAAGTACCATACACCTTCGTTTTCCACCATTATAACGGGACTGGTTGTGGCAGTGCCGGCATTATTTTTGAATCTTACGATCGTTACCGACCTGACCAGCATCGGCACTTTGTTTGCTTTTGTTTTGGTTTGCGGCGGAGTATTACTGCTGCCGCGACAAGCGCATCGCCGGGGCCGTTTCCAATTGCCTTACATCAATGCCCAATGGATAGTACCGGTATTATTTATCATCGGGGTTTATTTCTTCCGTGACTTTATTAAAGACAAGTTCACCGCCGAAAATGCACATGAAAATTTTCCGTTCTTCATTTTTCTCGCTTTATCGGCCGCGTTAACGGTTACGGCATTTATTAAAAAGTTGTCACTAATACCTGTCCTGGGTCTGTTAAGCTGCCTTTACCTGATGACTGAAATGGGCTATACCAACTGGCTGAGGTTTTTGGTGTGGCTGGTAATAGGGCTTATTATCTATTTTTCTTACAGCTATAAAAACAGCATCATCGGAAAAGACGAAGAAACGCAGGTAAAGGTTAATAATTAACCCTTTAGTAACACTAATTGATTAATTTAGCCCGAAATGCGTTTCAGCCTGGCAGATATTATCGGTTTCCTCGGAGCTTTTGGCACCACAATTTCCTTTTTGCCGCAAGCGATCAAAACCATACAAACTAAGGATACATCCGGCATATCACTTTATATGTATATCCTGTTCACTATGGGTACACTGTTCTGGCTTATTTATGGGCTATTGATCGGCAGTCTGCCGGTTACCATTGCCAATGCTGTAACATTTATTTTTGCCAGTATCATCCTGTCTTACAAAATAAGATACAAATAGGCAGTCGCCACATGTCACAACTGCATGGCAAACGACAAACCAGGCGCCCCGTTATTATAACTGGGCATGATCATGGTGCTGCGTCCATGTTTATCTTTGTGAGTCAGCGCATTGCGAATATGCGGGTAGAGCCAGTAGGCGGCCCTGACAGAAAGTATTCCAAAGCCCGCTCCGGCCACACAATCACTAAACCAGTGCGCCCGGTTATATAGCCGCATCACGGCGGTTGCTGTCGCACAGGCGTATCCTCCCACGCTATACCATACAGACTTATCGCCGTATTCTTCCGCGAGGAATTCGGCTGCGACAAATGCAGCGCCGGTATGCCCTGAAGGAAAGGAAAGGTAATCGCCACCGAATGGCCTTTGACGGTGCATAACATACTTTAGTCCGTCAGTCCCGGTTAAAATCAGGCCCGATAACGCAAGCATCGCGGTGCGATCGACAAACCGGTTTTTCCCCTCGTCGCCCGCAAGGTTCAGTAAATAAACCATGGCCCCGGGCGCTATCTGCAGGTAGTCATCTATTTTTGAGCTGTAATTGGGAGCGCTTCGTTGTATGCGGTCTTTAATGTAGTAATCAACATGACGTATGGGGCCAACTACAAAAGATAAACCGCCGTAAGCTACAAAAACGACTGGTGGTACATAAGACCAGGCGTTGTTATGGATATGCTGGACGGTATCCCGTGATTCAGCCAGGTTTTTTCCGACGGTATCTGTCGCTTTGCCCGAAGTCGCGTGTGCAGCCCTGGTAAACACAGCCAGGTTGCTGATTAAAAAAATTGTTAAAAGGGTATTTTTCAAAGGTCCGTTTTACCCTATTAACAATAAAACGTAAGGTTAGTTTACAATTAAGCTCATCAATTAACGAATGCTTAACAGTTATTTAACCATTTACTCTTCTCAAATCCACCGTTTCCGGATCGGTAAGCATTAGCGGCACCTTTTCAACCGTTACGAAGCTCAGGTCCAGACCAAAGCCGCGTTCTTCGGATAAGCTTACTTTTTTGAAAATACGATACGCCGCCATAATAAACTTCTCATAAAAAGAAAGGTAATGTGATTTCGAGAATACCTTTTCGATCACCACGAAGCGGAAGTCGCCGACGATCTTATGCTTGTTCAGCGAAGTATACGTGCTGGTGATATTTACCTCCCCCTTTTTTACCAGATCCTCCACTACTTTACGGAATAGCAAGTTGATCTGCTGCTCCACCCTGAAGCCGAGCTTAAAGTCAATTCGAATCAGTTTATTCGGAACAAGGAAAGTAACTTCATATTCCCTTTTATACGGTTCGTCCACTACGTCGACGTGTACCAGCCAGTAAACATCTGCTCTTTTTGGCTGCTTTTGCAAAATGGAATAAATGATCTTCGATTCGATTTCTGAGTCGAAATTAGCACTGGTAAGGTATATCAACTGCGAAGCATATTTCGGCACACTTTCATCTTCACTTAATTCTTTAATAATGCCGTAATAGTCCTCTATCGGTACGAATTTCACATAACGGTTCCTGATCTTCCTGGCCGTATACCACGACCACATGATACAAAACAGCAACGCTCCTACCGATAAGGTAAACCAGCCTCCATGCACGAATTTGAACAAGTTGCCCGACAGGAATGTGATCTCGATCAAAAGATATACGGTAAGAAATATGCCGATAACATAATTCGGGAATTTTCTTTTGGCCAGGAACTTGGATACCAGTATCGTCGTCATAAGCATAGCGACGGTAATACTTAAGCCATAAGCGGCTTCCATCTTGTCGGAATGTTTGAAAAGCAGAACCACGCCGATACAGCCCGCGCACAGCAGCCAGTTTACGCTTGGTACATACAATTGCCCTTTTTGCTCCGTGGGATAATTGATCCGCACTTTCGGCCAAAGGTTTAGTCTAACCGCTTCGGCGATAAGCGTGTACGAACCTGAAATAAGCGCCTGGCTGGCAATAATGGCTGCGATAGTAGCGATGCCGATGCCAAATATCAGGAACCAATGCGGCATGATCTCGTAAAAAGGATTGTGCAGGTTTAGGTTCATCCACAGGCCGTTGCGCTGCATCAGCCATACGGCCTGGCCCAGGTAATTCAGCACCAGACACGATTTAACGTATATCCAGCTAATGCGGATATTGCTGCGTCCGCAATGGCCTAGATCAGAATACAGCGCCTCGGCGCCAGTTGTGCACAGGAACACCGCTCCCAATATTAAAAACGCATCGGGGCTGGTACTTAACAACCTGAAGGCGTAATAAGGGTTAAGCGCCTTGATGATCACGGGCATTTGTGCGATATAAACGACGCCCAGCACCCCCATCATGGTAAACCACAGAAACATTACCGGCCCGAACGCCTTGCCTACCAGAGATGTGCCAAATTGCTGAATAATGAAAAGCGCTGCTATGATAACGATGACGATGGTAACCGTATGAAGATGCGGGAATTGCGATTCCAACCCTTCAATGGCTGCTGAAATGGTAATTGGCGGCGTAATGATACCATCGGCCAGCAGCGCGCAGCCACCGACCACGGCCGGAATGATAAGCCATTTGGCCCTGCGGCGCACAAGAGAGAACAAAGAGAAAATGCCACCCTCACCCTTGTTATCGGCCTGGAGGGTAATAACCACATATTTTAAAGTAGTTTGCAGCGTTAAGGTCCAGAAGATACAGGACACGCCGCCTAAAACGAGCAATTCAGATATGCGCTGATCGCCCACTATCGCTTTAAATACATACAACGGCGAAGTACCGATGTCGCCGTAAATAATGCCCAGGCTTATGAGCAAGCCCGCGACGGATAACTTTTGAAGATTTTTATGTTGTGTCACCCTATAAAAATAATTTTTTTAATTATTAAATCTTAACTTTATACTGCTCGCATCCCTTACCTTGAAGAACCGGCAATAATGCAACGAATTAAATCCTTTTTTGTTAAATTTTGTTAAAATGCTTTACAAAGCCATACGCTTTTAAGATGTTGGGGGCAATATTCATATTTTTGTACCGGATAAAAAGGGCATGAGGCAAAACTTTACTAAAATATTTTCGTGGACAATAATAATTGCCGTGGCGATATCGATGTACTGTGTCCGGGCCAATGCCCAAAAAGCCGATACCACGCTCAATTTGCATCTGCAAAAAGGCAGGTTTAACCCCCAAAAAAGTTCTTACCTGAAGAACGGATTACACCTGGCTCTTCCGCCGCTTAAACCGGCATCAACCTCGGCGCAAAAGGTGAGCGTAATACGACCGGACGACAAACTGCTGACCGATGTACAAGTATACCCCAACCCTGTTACGGACCAGGTGACAGTAAAGTATTTGCTTACCCGGAACGCCATTGTCACGGTAAAGGTAATGGATGTTCTCGGCAATGACGTAGTCACGCTCGTTCCGCAAAGAATAGCCTCGGGCGAGCAAACCTTTTCTTACCCGCTTGGCAGTAAACTTCAGCGCGGATTTTACTTCATTCGCGTAGTCGCCGGAACCGAATCGGTGATCAAGAGGATCTCTGTTCTATAATTTGGGTTGAGTTCATTAAGTTGATTGAAGTCATAATCCAACCTAATCAACCACTAACCTAATCAACCATTCAACCTAAATCCTTAGCTTTGGCTTACTATGAAAATAATCGCCATCGGCCGCAATTATGCCGAGCATGCCAAAGAACTGAATAACCCGGTGCCCAGCGTTCCCGTGATATTCATGAAGCCCGATACGGCCCTGCTGAAAGATAACAAGCCTTTTTATCACCCCGATTTTTCGGAAGATGTGCATCACGAAATAGAACTGGTGCTGAAAATATGTAAGGAAGGCAAACACATCAGCGATAAATTCGCTTCGGACTATTATGATGAAATAGGTTTAGGCGTGGATTTCACCGCGCGTGATATCCAGCAAAAACATAAAGAGAAAGGCCTGCCCTGGGAATTGGCAAAAGCATTCGACGGCTCAGCGCCGGTAAGTCGTTTTGTGCCGAAATCGAAATTTGCCGATCTGTATAACATCAATTTCAGGCTGGATATTAACGGGCAAACGCGACAGCACGGCAATACAAAGGATCTTTTATTCCCGTTCGAGCGGATCATCACATTTGTATCAAGATACATCACGCTGAAAAAAGGCGACATGATATTTACCGGTACGCCCGAAGGCGTCGGTAGGGTAGCCATAGGCGATCATTTGCAGGCATATCTCGAAGATGAGAAAATGCTCGACTTTTACGTTAAATAAAAATGATCCAAAGACTTTCTGCCTTCCTGCTTTTTTTGGGGCTATTCATCAATTGCGTTGCGCAGGATATTGTTCAAACCGGGCAATATCCCAAAAACTTTTTCCGTTACCCGCTCGACCTGCCGCCAAGTACTGCCGGATCGTTTGGAGAACTGAGACCAAACCATTTCCATTCGGGTCTTGATTTTAAAACCAACGGGCGAACCGGCTATCCGGTCCACGCGGCTTATGACGGCTATGTTTCCAGGCTGCGGGTACAATTCGGCGGCTTTGGTCATGCAATTTATATCACTCATCCCAACGGTTACACGACGGTTTATGGTCATATTGAACGTTTCAGCCCTGAAATGGAAAAGCTGATCCGCGATACACAATACAAACAGCAAAGCTTCGAAGTCGACTTTAAGTTAGCTCCATTTCAGCTGCCGGTATGTAAGGATGATGTTATCGCGTGGTCGGGTAATGCCGGCGCCTCCGAAGGGCCCCACCTGCATTTCGAGATACGCGATTCTGAAACCGAGGAAACCATCAACCCGCAGCTTTTCGGCTTGACCATTCCCGACAGGGTCCCTCCCACGCTCGGTACCATTTGTGTTTACCACCTGGGCGACGATCCTTTCAGCGAAAAAACTCAGCGGCAATTTTTTGGCGTAAAAGGCGCTGGGGGGCATTATCATTTAATAAAACCCCAGGTCATTAACGTAAGCGGCAACACAGGCTTTGGGATTACCGCTACCGATATGAACAGTACATCGTTCAATCATAACGGCATTTATTCTATTGAATTGATGGTTGACGGCCAAAAAGTTTACACTTTTTCCGTGGAACGATTTGCTTTCGATCAAACACGTGCAATCAATGCCTATATAGATTACCCTGCTTTTTTAAGCTCTCACCGTTTTATACAAAAGTGCTTCATCTTACCTGGCAATAAAATAACCTTATATCCGCAGTCCGTAAACCGCGGCATCGTTAATTTTAATGACAATGCCCTGCACGACGTGGAATATATCGTAAAAGATGTCGCCGGCAACACTTCGACGCTGAAGATCAAAGTAAAATCAAGTTCGCAAAAAGCTGTTGGCCAAACCATCCCTGGAAACAGTATCCTTTTTCATTATGATAAGCAAAATGAGTTCAGCAACAATAAGGTGAAGGTTATCATTCCGGCCGGCAACCTGTACGACGACCTCTGTTTCACTTACTCGACGCTACCCGAGAGGAAGGGCGCCTTTTCGGAGACCCATCGTATCCAAAACCGTTTTACGCCGATAAACGACAGCTACGAGCTATGGATTAAGCCCGATAGCACCATCGGGCTGCTGGCCGCTAAAGCTGTTATCGTCAATACCAGCGGCGATTGCGCCGGTGGAGTTTACCAGGACGGCTATGTGAAGGCCCACCCGCACGGCTTTGGCGATTTTTTTATTAAGCTGGATACGGTGCCGCCTGTTATCCGGCCGCTAAATATCAAGGACGGGGCTAATATGGCCAAAATGCAGCGCATCGCATTGAAGATCGGCGATAATCTGTCGGGTATAAAAAACTACGCGGGCAGGATTGATAACAAATGGGTGCTGATGGAATGGGACTATAAAACGAGGGTGCTCAGCTATAAATTCGATAGCAATATTACACCCGGTAAACATATCTTTGAATTGTCAGTTACTGATAATAAGGACAATATTTCGAACTTCACCGCATATTTTTACAGATAATGGCCAAACTAAAAGAAGGCGACAAAGCGCCCGGCTTTACCGCTAAAGACCAGGAAGGCAACGATATATCGCTCAGCGATTTTAAGGGAAAAAACGTTGTGCTCTATTTCTATCCGCAGGATGATACGCCAACCTGTACCAAAGAGGCTTGTAATTTCAGGGATAATTACCAGCCGCTGCTTACCAAAGGTATTTCTGTGGTGGGTGTAAGTTTTGATACCGAAAAATCGCATAAAAAGTTTATCAAAAAATACAATTTGCCCTTTTCGCTAATATCAGATCCTGATAAAAAAATAATCGAAGCCTATGGCGTTTGGGGTGAAAAAACGCTGTTCGGGAGGAATTATATGGGTACCCTGCGTACCACCTTCATCATCAACGGAGATGGCATTATTAAGCATATCATCGGCAAAGTTGATAGCGGGAACGCCTCGCAGCAGGTACTTGAGCTGTTAAATAAATGAAAATAATAACTATTTTCGCCGGAGGGCGAAATAAAAAATATTAAATAATACATGCCGGCACAGGTTGACGACGCAGAAATATTGAGCAAATTCCGGGACGAAAAGACCCGCAATGAAGCCTTTAACCTGCTATTAAAAAAATACCAGCAAAAACTTTACTGGCACATCCGGCGCATGGTGATAGACCATGACGATGCTGATGACCTGGTTCAGGATACCTTTGTCAAAATCTGGAAAAACCTGCCCGGTTTTCGTAACGATGCACAGCTTTACACCTGGATGTACCGGATCGCGACCAACGAGTGTATTACTTTCCTGAACAGGAAAAAAATGAAAAACAACGTTCCGCTGGATGATGTGGCTTATGAACTGTCGGATACGCTGGCCGACTCCAGCTATTTTAACGGCGACCAGGCGCAGCGCAAGTTGCAGCAGGCAATATTGACCCTCCCTGAAAAACAGCGGCTGGTATTTAATATGAAATATTATGACGATATGAAGTACGAAGAGATGTCGGAAGTACTGGGAACCAGTGTCGGGGCATTGAAGGCATCATTTCACCTCGCGGTGAAAAAGATCGAAGGCTTCTTATTGTCAAAGGATTAATTTTAAAATTTATTTTAAACCTTTGGGCCATACTTTTATCTATATAAGGATATGAATAGCGATAAAGGGAAAAGGGAATGGATGAATGATTATCTGTCACTTAAACAGGTTAACCCAGATAACCCGTTTACAGTGCCTGAAGGCTATTTCGATAGCCTTGAGGAGAATATATTGTCCAAAATCAGGCTCGAAGAGTTAAAGAACAGCATACCGCAAACAGGTTTTACCGTTCCTGAGAACTATTTTGACGATCTTGCCCAAAATATACAAGCCCGGATAAACATTGAAGATGCTGCGGATAAAGAAGATGCCGGTTTTACAGTACCCGGAGATTATTTTGACAACTTGCCCGCTGCAATACAGAGCAGGATATTCGTTGAAGAATCCCTTGACCAGCATAGCGAAGGTTTCACGGTTCCTGAAGGCTATTTCGAAAATCTAACCGGCAAGATATTAAATAAAACGGCCGCTGAGGAAAAACAGGAACAAAGGGGCGTAGTCAGGCGGTTGTTCTCGTCTGTCGCTGTTAAATATGCCATGGCCGCATGCGTAGTTCTTGCCATAGGCGGAACGATATTTTTGTCGGAGAACAATAGCAGCCCGGTTGAAGCGCATAATAATTCGTTTTTGCACAAGTCGCTGGCATCAATCCCTTTGGATGACATTCAAAACTACCTGCAATTGCACCTTGACGCCAACGACGATACCCATGCACTGATGGATGAAACCAAACCAGCTGATGCCGACAATTTAAGCAACGAATTAAAGAACGCTTTGGATACTACCAGTCAGTAATATGTATAAATCGCCCCGACATATTTTTACATTGATATTTGTACTGGTTTTGGGTCTGAGTGGCTATGGGCAGTTACGTCCTGTTTTAAGACCTCCGGGCTTCCGCGAAAGGGTCATCCGGCAGCAACAGGCTGTCCAGCGGGTCGAAGTGGTCAAAGAACGGTACATTAGCCGCCGGCTCGACCTTACATCATCAGAATCGGCCAGGTTCTGGCCTGTTTACCGCAGGTACCAGGCCGATATTGCGGCAATAATGGTGAAGAAGCGTATAAATAACTCCGCCTCGCAGCCCGACGGCGCCGAGCAAGTGAAAATTGAGCTGGAACTTGAGGGTGATCTGGTTAATGTCCGTAAGAAATATACAGATGAGTTTCTAAGGTTCCTTCCCCCGGAAAAGGTGAGTGAGTTATTCAAGGCCGAAAAAGATTTCAGGGACGAGCTGATCAGGCAATTGCGCGAACGGACACCGGCTGCAACTACAAATCCACCTAACTAATTTCATATCGTCTTCCGGCGGTTATCATCGGGCTATTTTGGATTTATTTTTCCAAATTTGAATTTATGTCAACTCTTCGCCAGCTTTTCCTGGCCCACAACGCTCAAACTACCGATTTCCCGCTTTTGCTGGAGTTTGAACGGGCTGACGGCGTTTATCTTTATGATAAGCAGGACAAGCCCTATATCGACTTAATTTCGGGCATTGGCGTAAGCAACGTGGGACACGGCAATGCTTATATAACAGACGCCATAAAAGCACAGTTGGATAAGCATCTGCACCTGATGGTTTATGGTGAATATGTGCAGGCTCCGCAGGTACGCTTTGCCGCGAAGCTGGTTTCATTGCTGCCATCGACACTCGATTCGGTTTATTTTGTCAATTCAGGCACCGAAGCGACCGAGGGCGCATTAAAATTGGCCAAGAGGTATACCGGCCGCAACAAAATTATTGCCTGTCACAATTCTTACCATGGCAGCACACACGGGGCGCTGAGCGTAATGGGTAACGAGGAATACAAGCAGGCTTACCGCCCGTTGCTTCCCGGCGTCGACTTTATACGGTTTAACGAGCCTGCCGACCTGCAAATGATCACAGCGGAAACAGCCTGCGTGATCATCGAAACCATCCAGGGCGAAGCGGGAATCCGCGTTCCGGACAAAACTTACATGCAGGCGCTAAGAAAACGCTGTACCGAGGCCGGCGCTTTGCTCATTCTCGACGAGATACAGGCAGCTTCGGGCCGGACCGGCAAACTTTTCGCATTTGAGCATTTTGACATCGTACCGGATATCCTGTTGTTAGCTAAAGCTTTAGGCGGAGGCATGCCTTTGGGCGCATTCGTCGCGCCGGGCGGAATTATGGGCGCACTGAAAAACGATCCGATACTTGGTCATATTACCACATTCGGCGGTCACCCGGTTTGCTGTGCGGCAGGACTTGCAGCCCTGGAAGTACTGTTAACCGAAAAACTGATTGAACAGGTCGAAATCAAATCAAACTTATTCAGGCAATTGCTGGTACACCCGGCGATAAACGAAGTGCGTGGACTCGGCCTGATGCTGGCCATTCAACTGGAAAGCTTTGAGTTAAATAAAAAAGTGATCGATCGCTGTATCGAAAACGGCATCATAGCCGATTGGTTCCTGCATTGCAGCAATTCGATGCGTATTGCACCGCCGCTTATTATCACGGAAAATGAGATTAGAAAAGCTTGCGCGGTGATCGTTGCCAGCATCGATTATTATCGACCTGCGTAAAACAGGGGAAGAATGAGGGCCGAAGCGAAAATCACTTTATCAAAAAAGTCCTTGGTAAAAGCTAATTTTAAAGCCCGATGATCTTCGATTTTCGCCTGAAGGTTTTTTATACTGTGGCGCAGCGGCTAAGCTTTACGCGGGCCGCCGCCGAATTGTTTATTACACAGCCTGCGGTTACCAAACACATTAAGGAGCTTGAACACCAGCTAAATGTGCGGCTGTTCAAACGCAACGGCAATAACATCAGCCTTACCACTGCCGGAAAAGTACTGCTGCAATACACCGAAAAGATATTCCACATTTATGCGGAACTGGAAACCGAGCTGGCGCAATTAAGCAACGTCGAAGCCGGCACGCTGCATATAGGCGCCAGCACCACGGTGGCCCAAACTATCCTGCCCCGCCTGCTCGCCTTGTTTAAAAAGACCTATCCCGCCGTTGCGTTCACTTTTACCCAGGGAAATACCGACTACATCACCCAGCAGGTATTAGCCGAAAAGGTCGACATTGCCATTGTGGAAGGCGCGGTGCATTATCCGCAGATCGCCTATAGCCCTTTTGCTAAAGATGAGATCGTACTGGTAACGCGTGCCGGCAACCAGCTTTCAAAAAGTCCCGAAATAAGTCCTAAAAAACTAACATCCATCCCGTTAGTACTTCGCGAAGCCGGCTCGGGCACATTGGACGTTATCTTCAATGCCTTATCCGCGGCACAAATTAATCCCAAAGAACTACACGTTGAGATTCAGCTTGAAAGCAGTATCGCGATCAAAGAATACCTGCTGTATTCCGAAACGGCAACATTTCTCTCCATACAGTCAATTATAAGCGAGTTAAAGTATAATGAATTGACGATAATAGACATTAAGGGACTGCAAATATTCCGCACTTTTGAATTTATCCAGCTACAGGGTAAATACACCAGCCTGACCGAACTTTTCAAACGGTTTTGTTTATCGAATTATAACTTAAAGTAATCCGATATTACTATTTACCATTAGTTTTTGAATATACTTGTCATGATTTTTGTGTTACGATTCTAAACACAAATTGATGGAACCTATTATCACCGACATTTGTATTATCGGCGCAGGCCCGGTTGGGCTGTTCGCCGTTTTCGAAGCAGGTTTGCTAAAAATGCGCTGCCACCTCGTCGACGTGCTGCCACAGGTTGGCGGCCAGCTTTCCGAGATATATCCTCATAAACCCATTTATGATATACCCGGCTACCCAACTATCAATGCGCAGCAACTGGTTGACAGTTTGATGGAGCAAATAGCACCTTTCCATCCTGGTTTTTCTTTAGGCGAGAGAGTAGAACAACTGTATCAGTTGGATGATGGCACCTTTATTGTCATAACTAATGATAATACCGAAATACATTGCAAAGCGGTGGTCATTGCCGGCGGGCTGGGCTGCTTCGAACCACGTAAGCCAGCGATAGACAGGCTGGAAGAATTTGAGGGCCGCGGTGTCGCTTATATGGTTAAAAATCCTGAAGCCTATCGCAACAAAAACATCGTGCTTTCCGGCGGCGGCGATTCAGCGCTCGACTGGACGATTTTTCTTGCTGATGTTGCATCAAAAGTAACGCTGGTGCACCGCGGAGACACGTTCCGCGGAGCGCCCGATTCCGCCGAAAAGGTTTTTGAGCTGGCCAAACAGGGGCGCATCGGCCTGGTGCTGCAATCACATATTACCGAGCTCAGGGGAAACGGGCACTTACAGGAAGTACTGATCACCGGCAGGGACAACGAGCAATCAATAATCGCGACCGAGCATTTGATACCGCTATACGGGCTTACGCCAAAGCTTGGCCCGATTGCCGACTGGGGCTTAAACCTGGACTCTTCGGCTATCGAGGTGAACACCTTTGATTACTCAACCAATGTGCCTGGCATTTACGCCATCGGCGACATCAATACCTATCCAGGGAAACTGAAACTGATCCTTTGCGGTTTTCACGAGGCTGCATTGATGGCGCAAAGCGCGTTCAAATATGTATATCCGCAACAAAAACTGAGCTTTAAATACACCACCGTGTACGGCGTAACCGCCTTCTGACCATGATAACGCTAACAATCGAGGACCGCGACGGCAGCCGCCGCCCGGTCGAAATACCCGAAGATATCAACTTAAGCCTGATGGAAGTGCTGAAAGCTTCCGACCACCACATCCTGGCTACCTGCGGCGGCATGGCCCTATGCGCCACCTGCCATGTACAGGTTATCGAGGGGCCTGAACAATATTTCCACGCGGCAGATACCGAACTTGATATGCTCGACACGCTGCCCGACGCCGGCCCCGACAGCCGCCTGGCGTGCCAGTTGCGCATTAAAAAAGATATGGACGGGATGGTGTTCAGGATACGGGGCGAGGCATAAAAAAAGCTCAAAGCCTGTTCGGCCCTGAGCTTTTTTGAGTTATCTTTCCGCTTTAAGCTTTCTTATCAAAGCTTACACATTCTTTTAGCTCCTTTTCGTTATAGCTCAGCCCGTATTGTTTCAGCACATCATCGGGCACGCCATTCCATTGATTAGGTGTGTTACCTACATAGCCAATATCCTTCACCCCTATCTCCGAAGTGTAAAATCCCGTGGCCGTAAGATTGCGCATCAGGTTGAAGAAAGATACCCCCTGCTGCATTTGGGGTTTCGCTTTTTTCGGCCAGGCGATCTGGTCGACAATTTCCATTTGCTGCGTGTGATTGCAGTCTTTAAACGAATTCCCGTAGCGGTTAAGGCACTGAACATCCAGCCAGCGCAAGCCGCCGCGCATGGGCGTTTGGTGCTCGGGCATATCCTTTACGATGAATTCGATAAACTCGGGTACTTTGGCATCCGAGGCGCTGCCGCTTACGTCATCTTTCGGAATAATGATATCGCCCAATATTGTAATCGTGGCCATTTCATAGTCGGTGAAGAATTTGGGTTCGGCGTCAAGCTTCTTCTCATATTCTTTTTCCTCGGCCATCCGGTCGGGCTGATCAGCGGTTTTACCAGCAGGCGCAGCCGAATTTTCTGATGTATTTTCCGTTGCAGGCTGTTTGCAGGCATCGATCAATACCGAGGTGGATATGCCACCGACAACGAGGGCTTTTAACGAATCTCTTCTGTTCATGATCGTTTAAATATTTTGTTTCTTCATTTGGTCAACTATATACTCGGAAGCGCGCATGGAAAGGGCGAGTATCGTCCAGGTGATATTCTTATCTGCCTGCGATACGAACTGGCCGCCGTCCACACAAAACAGATTTTTCACGTCATGCGACTGGCTGTATTTATTCAGCACGGAGCTTTTTGGATCGTTACCCATGCGTACCGTGCCGGCCTCGTGAATAATATTGCCGGGATTGTGCAGTCCCCAGTTGTTATGCGGACCGTCATCGTCGCCCCAGGTTATTACCGCGCCCATGTTGGTTAGTATTTCTTTGAAGGTTTCCTTCATGTGCTTGGCCTGCTTTATCTCATAGTCCGTCCATTGCGTATGGAACTTAAGTACCGGTATACCGTATTTATCCACTACATCCGGATCGATCGCACAATAACTATCCGCGCGTGCAATGCCCTCTCCCCGGCCCGCCATCCCAATGCTTGCACCATAAAAGAAACGATAATCTTCTTTCAACGATGCTCCATAACCGCCGGCTTCCTTCTTTTTGCCTTTTACTTTATAGCTGCCGTTCAACTTTTCAATTCCCCAGCTAAAACCGTATAACGGCATGTCAAGGCCGCCGCCATACTCGATATGATATCCCCGGGGAAAATCGAGCTTATCTTTCTTCGCGTCGAGCCACCACGGTGTATACACGTGCATGCCTCCAACACCATCTTCATTATAGCGCTTACGGTCGAACAACTGCGGCAAAATACCGCCCATATCCGCGCCGGTCGAATCGTGCAGGTATTTTCCCACCACATCGCTCGAATTAGCTAAGCCGTTTGGAAAACGCTCGGATTTCGAGTTCAATAACAAGCGGGCGCTTTCGCAGGCGCTGGCTGCCAGTATTACCGTCCGGCCATACACCTGGTATTCCTGCATGTCTTCCTTGTTTATATACGATACGCCGCTTGCAAGACCGTCGCGGTTAGTCAATACTTCACGCGCCATGGCGTTCACTACCAGGTCGACGTTACCGGTTTCGACTGCCGGCTTTACCAGGACTGAAGAAGACGAAAAGTCGCCATATATCTTACAGCTCCGGCCGCATTGCCCGCAAAAAAAGCACGCTTCGCGGGTGTTGTTTATTTTTTTGGTCAGGATCGACAAACGCGAAGGTATAACTGGAATATTGATCTTGGAATTCGACCTTTTAAGCATCAACTCGTGCAACCTCGGCTTCGGCGGTGGCAGGAATATACCATCCGGGTCATTATATAAACCTTCGTTGGTGCCAAAAACACCGATCAGCTTGTCTATCTTATCATAGTACGGTTTAATGTCCTCATAGCCTATCGGCCAGTCATCGCCCAACCCATCATAACTCTTCCTTTTAAAATCCAGGGGACCGAAACGAAGTGAGATACGCCCCCAGTGATTGGTACGTCCGCCTACCATTCTGGCGCGCCACCATTCCCAGTTGCTGCCCGGGGCCTGCGTATACGGTTCACCGTCGATCTCCCAGCCCCAATAACAACCGTCAAAATCGCCGAAAGGTCTGAATTTGGTACTGGCCCCCCGGCGCGGCGAATCCCAGGGGTTTTTTAACTGCGCGGAATTTTCGCGCGGATCAAATTTTGGCCCGGCTTCAAGCAAGCATACCTTCAAACCGGCATTGGCCAAAACATAAGCGGCCATGCCCCCTCCTGCCCCCGAGCCGACAATAATGGCATCGTATTTTTTAGACTGTTTCTTGATCTGGATATCGTCCATGAGAATAGATTTTAGGATCGTAAGTATATAATGTGGTCAATGCAAATCTACCCATTGATTTGTCTTTTCAAAATTATAGCTGAGCAAGGTTTGTATTTAATTTGTTACGGGTAGTAACCGTCAGATCATGCTGTTCCGCTTGATGAGGTAAGCTTTCAGAACCTGGTTGTACCCCTCGTGAATATTGGCGTCAACCAGGTCAATATGATACTGAGCACATTTGAGTTCCAATTGGTGGCGATAGTGATCGAGGCTCGCACGATAAGCTTCGCGTATCTTGTTTGGATGCACTTTCACTTCGGCGCCGCTCTCAATATCCACAAAATGATGCGGGCGGTTATCGAAATCGAAATCCAACTCTTTCTTACGATCGTTCACATTAAAAATAACCACCTCGTGTTTATTATATTTCAGATGCTGGACGGCGGCAAACAAGGCATTAAGCTTCTCATCATTCAGGTCGCTTTCCAGCATATCGCTGAAAATGATGATCATTGAACGTTTATGAATTTCTTCGGCCATATGGTGCAAAACACTGGTGATGTTTGTCGCCGCATTTACCCGGGGCTGATCATAAGCCTTCTCCAATTGAGCATACAGGTGAAAAAGATGCGCCGATGTGGACCGCGCCTGGCTTAGCCAGTCTAACTTATCGGAGAACAGTCCCAGTCCGAAAGCATCGCGCTGCTTCTTGAACAGGTACATCAGCGAAGCGGCTGCATAAATGGAAAACTGTAATTTATTCATGCCTTTATCGGGAAAGTTCATAGACGACGAGGTGTCCAGCAGCAAGTAACAGCGCAGGTTTGTTTCTTCCTCAAATTGCTTGATAAATAACTTATCCGTTCGGGCGAATAACTTCCAATCGATATTTTTCACCGATTCCCCATTATTATATAATCGGTGTTCGGCAAATTCGACCGAGAAGCCATGAAAAGGGCTTTGGTGCAGCCCGGTAATAAAACCCTCGACCACCTGCCGCGCCAGGAGCTCCAGGTTGGCTGATTGTCGTATCTGCTGTTCCTCGTTAAGTTTGGGCATGTAAATGCTAATGTAGGCGTTGACGACAACCTAATCAAATAAAAAACTTGTTTGATGAGGACTTTATTATGTGAGTATGTAAACTAAAGAACTATGTGATCCTATGTTTGCAGATAGGATGGCATAAGGATTAAACAAAAAAGCCGATCACTTTTCAGTAACCGGCTCAATTATATCACAATGTATCTTTTACGCTAACTGTTTGTCCAGCTTACCAGCCAAAATTGATTTTGGCACAGCGCCGATCTGTTTGTCAACGATCTCGCCTTTATTGAAGTACAATAAAGCGGGGATATTGCGTATACCGAATTTCATCGATATGCCCGGATTGTTGTCTACGTTTACTTTACCAACTACAGCTTTGCCGCTGTATTCTTTGGCGATCTCTTCAACTACAGGGCCAACCATGCGGCAAGGACCGCACCACTCTGCCCAAAAGTCAACTAAAACCGGTTTATCTGATTTGAGTACCAATTCCTCAAAGTTTGCATCGGTGATTTCTAAAGCCATAATTTTTAAAAATTTTTAAATTTTCCTCCAACAAATATATACTATTCAAATTGCTTGCCACAAGTAAAGGGCTGACATTCTGGCAAAGCGATTATGCTTATTATGAGCGGTATCTTAAGCCAGCTGTTTGTCTAATTTACCCGCCAATATGGACTTTGGTGCGGCGCCGACCTGCTTGTCGACTACTTCGCCATTATTAAAATACAACAGAACCGGTATATTGCGAATACCAAATTTTGACGATATACCAGGATTGTAATCCACGTTAACTTTACCAACAATAGCTTTGCCCGAGTACTCTTTCGCGATCTCTTCTACAGAAGGGGCGATCATGCGACAGGGCGGGCACCATTCTGCCCAAAAATCGACGAGGACGGGTTTGCCTGACTTCAGCACCAGTTCTTCAAAATTTGTGTCGGTTATTTCCAAAGCCATAATCTTTAGTTTTTAAAGTCGTTCCTCAAATATATACTGTTCAAATCGCGCCCTGCAAACAGCCGGGGAACATTGTGACAAAACAATTATCCAACGCCATCGGCTTAACTTTTGGGTGACAATAAATGTATGCTATTTGTGGTATCGGGCGGAAAACTACTTATTAACAACCCTGATTTATTCAACATTCACCGGGCATGCTTCCTGAATTCAAGGGCGCTGGCTTTGATGTACATGATCAGGTCATAATCATTCGTTTTCCGCACAAATTCTGCCGTGGGGTGATATTTGTCCATGAACAGGTTTAATGAGTCGCCCTTTAACCCGGTTTCGCGTGTTGCCAGGCTCCTATTAAAACGCGTTGCTATATAGGCCGACTGCTCGTCCTTCAGCAGTAGTTGCTTCATTTTATAGTTGGGATCGCTTTTCTTCGTTAAAACATCCACCAGCTTCAACAAGTCGATGCTTACAAAAGCAAACGGTACATTGGACGGCGGCGCGGCCATTGCATCTGTAAGCTTTGGCGACTGATAGTTAAATACTTTAGCATAGTACCGTCGCAGGGCTATGGAATCAGCTTTGTGATCGCGTATAGCGGTAACCTGTACATTTTTCAGCGCGACAGGAGCCTGTTTTAGTCGAACGACAATATGATCAGCCTGGATTGCCCTGATAGGCAAGAGGTAGGTTTTATACCCAACTGCGGAAATCCTGACAGTGTCGCCAATACCGGAAACAGCGATTTGAAATCGACCATCGTTATCGCTTGCCGCCTGATGCCCCGAGTAGGTAGTAATGATTACCGCAAGAGGACTATTGCAGGTATCGGCCAGTACTCTGCCGCTGATCATTTGCGCTTTTGCGATAACAGCCATTGAGAGAAAAGGCAACAGTAAATACAGCTTAAGGCGCATAACGCCATAAAGTTATGACGTCAAAACCCTGCCTGCTAATAGTTTAACATCATTTAACGCTTGTATTCAAACCCAACACGAAGAACATTAATTTAGCATCGGCTGCACATGAGTCAGGTTATGGATCTCTTCCATCAGTTCATCGTTGGGATTAACCTTGTAAGTCTTGGATGGCAATTCGATCAGCAAAGAATCTTCAATATCCTTCACCATAAACTTAAGCGTGCAATTTTTATTCGGGTATTTTTCGTTGTTACTTTCGACTAACTGCTGCAGTGAATCCATCATGTTACTGTTCAGCGCATTAAGTTCGAGACAAACCGTCATCGACTTCGCCAGTTTGTCACGCACTTCGGTTAGTAAACCGATGCTTAGAATGCGCATGTCCCAGTTATCTTTCTGCCTGAATTTTTCTTCTATCACTCCTTTAAGTTGCAGAAAATATCCATCTACCATCAGATTGCGGAACTTAATATAATCGTCGCCGAATAGCGCAAACTCATAGGAATCATTATAGTCTTCCAACACAAATGTACCGAATGGTTTGCCGGTCTTGGTCATTTTGTGCTGAACGCTGGAAACCAATCCGCCTACACATATTTCGCCCCGCTTCCTCAATTCGGCAAAAGCTGCTTTTACATCGTCTCCACCCTCGCCGCTGCGCGCCTTTTGCATCAGCACCAGGTCGGATACGCGGGTATTGCAGTATCGCTCCAATTCCAGCTTGTAATTGTCGAGCGGGTGCCCGGTCAGATAAATACCGATAACATCCTTTTCATATTTCAGCTTTTCGATCAGCGGGAACTCTTCTGTTTCGGGGAATGGCGGCTCGGGAATGTACGACGCTACCGATCCTCCAAACAAGGAGGCCTGCGTACTGCTTTGTGTGTTCTGGTAATCGTTTGCGTATTTGATCAGCCTTTCGATACCTGTAAGCGTGCCGTTCTCGGTTTTCGCGAAAAACTGCGCACGCCTGAATCCGAAGTTGTCAAATGCGCCGCTGTAGACCAGGTTTTCGTACGATTTTTTGTTTACCGAGCGAACGTTCGACCTCGTGGCAAAATCATATACCGACTGGTACGGTCCGTTGGCAACACGTTCTTCAATAATGCTCTCGATAGCTTTTTCACCAACACCTTTTACGCCTGTCAATCCAAAACGAACTTCTCCTCTTTGATTTACAGCAAACGCCATATCCGACTCGTTGATATCGGGACCCAACACAGGAACACCCATACGACGGCATTCTTCCATAAAGAATGAGATTTTTTCGATGCTGTTTTGGTTGTTTAACACGGCAGCCATGTATTCGGCAGGATAATGAGCCTTCAGGTAAGCGGTCTGGTAAGCGACAAAAGCATAGCAGGTGGAGTGCGATTTATTAAAAGCGTATTGTGCAAAAGCCTTCCAGTCGTTCCATATCTTGGTCAGTTTATCCTTAGGGTGGCCTTTTGCAGCAGCCCCTTCCATAAACTTCTCCTCCATTTTGTTCAGCACCTCGATCTGCTTTTTACCCATGGCCTTACGTAAAACGTCGGCATCGCCCTTGCTGAAACCCGCCAGCTTCTGCGATAAAAGCATCACCTGTTCCTGGTATACCGTAATACCGTAAGTTTCCGCCAGGTGCTCTTCCATGTCGGGAAGGTCGAAGGTGATCGGCTCGAAACCGTGCTTACGTTTGATAAAATTGGGTATGTATTCTATCGGGCCCGGGCGGTACAGCGCGTTCATGGCTATCAGATCTTCAAACTTGTCGGGCTTAAGCTCACGCAGGTACATCTGCATACCGTCACTTTCAAACTGGAACGTACCGTTGGTATCGCCGCGCTGGTAAAGATCGAAGGTTTTCGCGTCCTCAAGAGAAATGCCGTCTATGTCGATATCGACGCCGTGATTTTGTTTAATCAGCCGCAGCGCGTCTTTAATGATGGTAAGCGTTTTCAGGCCCAGGAAGTCCATTTTGATAACGCCTGCATCTTCGATCACGCGCCCGTCAAATTGGGTAACTAAAAGATCCGAATCTTTCGCGGTAGCAACCGGGACGATATTAGTCAAATCATCGGGCGCGATGATAATGCCGGCGGCGTGGACACCTGTGTTCCGCACCGAACCTTCGAGCTTTTCCGCTTCACGCAAAACCGTGGCACGCAAATCGTCGCCGTTAAAAATCTCTTTTAGTTCCGGCACCTGGTCGATGGCCCCGCGCAGCGTTATACCCAAGGTTTCGGGCACCAGTTTCTTGATCGCATTCACTTCCGAAAGCGGCATATCCAATACCCGGCCTACGTCCTGGATACTGGTACGCGCAGCCATAGAACCGTAGGTGATGATCTGTGCAACCTGGTTCTTACCATATTTATCCACTACATAGTCGATCACTTTCTGGCGGCCTGTATCGTCAAAGTCCGTGTCGATATCGGGCATCGACTTACGGTCGGGATTAAGAAATCTCTCGAAAAGCAGGTTGTATTTCACCGGGTCGATATTGGTGATACCGATGCAATAGGCCACTACCGAACCGGCAGCCGAACCACGTCCCGGACCAATAAATACGCCCATCTCGCGGCCTGCCTTGATAAAATCGGACACGATAAGGAAGTAGCCGGCAAAACCCATTGTTTTGATGGTGAACAACTCGAAATTAATGCGTTCCTCAACGTCCGGCGTAATATCCCTGTACCGCTCTTTGGCGCCCATAAAGGTCAGGTGCTTCAAGTATTCCCACTGGTTCAGGGTATCGGCATCCTGGCCGTCATGTATCCTAAATTCCGGTGGTATAGGAAAATTAGGCAGCATGATGTCACGCTTCAATTTCAGCACCTCCACCTTATCGACGATCTCATTGGTATTATCCAGCGATTCGGGCAGATCGTGAAACAGTTTAGCCATTTCGGCCTGCGTCTTGAAGTAAAACTGATCGTTAGGGAAACCGAACCGAAAGCCCTTGCCGCCCTCCTCGTCAGTAGCGATAGGCGTGCTTTGCATATCGCCGGTATTTACGCACAGCAAAATGTCGTGCGCGTTGGAGTCCTGTTGATCCACATAATGTGAATCGTTGGAGCAAATGATTTTCACATTGTGCTTCCTGGCGAACTTCAAGAGCGTTTTATTGACAATCTCCTGCTCGGGAATATCATGTCGCTGCAATTCAATATAGTAGTCCTCGCCAAACAGGTCGAGCCACCATTTAAACTCCTTTTCCGCTTCTTCCTCACCGTTTCTTAAAATGGATTGGGGAACCGAAGCGCCGATACAGCAGGTGGTAGCGATCAGTCCCTTATGATATTGAAGGATCAGTTCTTTATCGATCCGCGGCCACTTACTGTATAATCCTTCGATATAACCGAGTGAGCACAGTTTTACCAGGTTGCGATATCCTTCGGCGTTTTTGGCCAGCAAAAGCTGGTGATAACGAACGTCCTTTTTCTCCTTGGTAAATTGCTTCCTATGGCGATCCTCGACCACGTAAAATTCGCAACCTACAATCGGCTTCACGTTATGCTTACCCGCTTCGGCCACAAATTTGAACACGCCAAACATATTACCATGGTCGGTAATGGCGATTGCCTTCATCCCATCGGCGGCGGCTTTTTTATAGAGCTTGGATATATCAGCCGCCCCGTCCAATAAGGAGAACTGTGTATGTACGTGTAAATGCGAAAAATCTGGCATAACTAATCTGAATCAACTTTTCCCGAGGAATACAAATTTATCAAAAAAGCCGGTATAGCCTACCCCTGTTGAAAAATCCACAAATGTTAAAAAGGCCCTGACCGTTGTAGATCAGAGCCTTAATTTAATAAAAAAATATCTCTTTATTACGCGTCTATTCTTGCGTATTTGGCATTCTTTTCAATAAACTCACGCCGCGGAGCCACTTCGTCGCCCATCAACATCGAGAAGGTATGATCGCATTCGGCGGCGTTCTCGATACTCACCTGCCGCAGTGTGCGTGTATCCGGATTCATCGTAGTTTCCCAAAGCTGCTCGGCGTTCATCTCGCCCAAACCTTTGTAGCGTTGCGTATGTACACTATCTTCCTTACCACTGCCTTTCAAGCGCTGTATAGCTGCCTCACGTTGGGTTTCGTTCCAGCAATATTCCTGCTCCTTGCCTTTTTTAACCAAATAAAGGGGCGGCGTTGCAATGTACACATAACCGAATTCAACTAACTCCTTCATATAGCGGAAGAAGAACGTCAAAATCAGCGTGGTAATGTGTGATCCGTCCACGTCGGCATCAGTCATAATAACGATCTTATGATAACGCAGCTTAGTAAGATTGAGTGCTTTAACATCCTCGGGGGTGCCGATGCTTACACCCAAACCTGTAAACATGTTCTTGATCTCCTCGTTCTCGTAGATTTTGTGCTCCATGGCCTTTTCCACGTTCAAGATTTTTCCTCTTAACGGCAGAATAGCCTGGTATTCGCGATTACGGCCCTGCTTGGCTGTACCGCCTGCAGAGTCACCTTCGACCAGGAATATCTCGCAAAGCGTCGGATCGCCATTAGCGCAGTCGGCCAGTTTACCCGGCAGGCCCGATCCGCTCATTACGTTCTTGCGCTGTACCATTTCACGCGCCTTGCGTGCTGCTGCACGCGCAGTCGCCGCCAGGATCACCTTTTGGACGATCATCTTCGCTTCGCGCGGATTCTCTTCCAAATAATTAGTTAAAATTTCTCCTACAGCAACGTTAACCGCACCGCTCACCTCGCTGTTGCCCAACTTGGTTTTGGTCTGCCCTTCAAACTGGGGTTCGGCAACTTTTACCGAGATCACAGCTGTTAAACCCTCCCTGAAGTCGTCGCCAGTGATATCTACCTTTACATTTTTTAGCAAGCCCTCTTTATCGGCGTAGCTTTTCAACGTACGTGTTAAACCCATGCGGAAGCCGGCAACGTGCGTACCGCCCTCGATAGTGTTAATGTTGTTTACATATGAAAAGACATTTTCACTATACGTATCATTATATTGAAGCGCCAATTCAACAGGGACTCCCTGCTTAGTGCCCTCCACATAGATCGGCTCGGGAATTAAAGGAGTGCGAGTCCCGTCGAGGTATTTTACAAACTCTTTAAGACCGCCTTCAGAGTAAAAATCTTCGGTTTTGAACTGTCCGTCCTCACCGGGGTTCCGTTCATCAGTCAGCGTTAATTTAATGCCTTTATTTAAAAAGGCCAGCTCGCGCAACCGCGTTGCAAGCGTATCATATTTGTACTCGAGCGTTTGAGTGAATATCTCCGGATCGGGCTGAAAGGTTTGAATGGTGCCCGTGCGGTTTGACACGCCGATGGCCTTAACGTCGAACATCGGTTTGCCGCGCTCATATTCCTGGGTGAATATTTTGCCTTCGCGATGAACTACAGTGATCATGTGTGTCGACAACGCATTAACGCAGGAAACGCCGACGCCGTGCAAACCGCCCGATACTTTGTAGGTGTCTTTATCAAATTTACCGCCTGCATGCAGTACCGTCATCACAATTTCCAGCGCCGACTTTTGCTCTTTTGTATTTATACCGGTCGGTATGCCGCGGCCGTTATCTTCGACTGTAATTGAGTTTCCCTTATGAATAATGACATTGATAGTGTCACAGTATCCTGCAAGCGCCTCGTCTATTGAGTTGTCCACCACCTCATAAACAAGGTGATGAAGTCCTTTCGGGCCTGTATCGCCAATGTACATGGAAGGCCGCTTGCGCACCGCCTCCAAACCTTCCAATACCTGTATGTTATCTGCTGAATAGTTAGATGTGTCTTTTATTTCGTCACTCATTTTTCGCGTAGAAAAGTAAACCTTTTTTGATGTGTTATAACATGCAAAAATACGCATTTTTACCTGCATCTAAGGCATTTGTGGAGAAAAATGAGCCAATGTGAACAAGCTTTTCAAAACATTAGGATACTTGGTGGTAAAGTTTATCTTTGTCAAAATTTTTTTGATACAATAAAATGAAAACCAGAGCAGCCCTCTTTTCAAAATTAACCGCAGGTTTGTTGATCGCCGGCACTATAGCCGCATGTAATCAGAATAAATCCGGCGATAAATCGGCCCCGACTACCCCCGTTCCCGCAAATACTGCCGTTGTGTTCGTTAACCAGGACTCCCTGGTAGCCAAGTACGATTACGCCAAGGATATGCGTAAACGTCTGCAAGACAAGGGTACTGCCGCTCAAAATGATGTCGGTTCAAGACAACAGGCGCTTCAGCGTGAAATAGCACAATATCAAAAAGACCAAAATACAATGAGCGCTAACGAACGTTCGATGACCGAAACCCGTTTACAGCGCGAAGGGCAGGAATTTCAGCGTTACCAACAAAATGCCGGCGCTGATTTTCAAAATGCACAGGCCGATGAAACCAAAAAGTTGTACGATAAAGTTTATGCATTCACCAAACAGTACGCTAAAGATAACGGCTACAAAGTGGTGTTGACTTTTCAAACAGGCAACACCAGCCTTTTATATGCCGATCCGAGTCTGGATGTAACCGGCGATTTCGTGAAGAAAATAAACGAGGCATATGCCAAAGAGAAAAAATAACAAATTTTAAAATGTAAATTTATAGAACCCTGGCTTAACCGGGGTTTTTTTATTTCAGCGGTGTATGACGGACCATGAAAAATTTATGAGAATGGCCATCGATCTGTCGAGGCAAAATGTCGAGCAGGGTGCAGGTGGACCTTTTGGCGCTGTGATTGTTAAGAACAGCAAAATAGTGGCGCAACGCGCCAACCGGGTACTAACCGAAAATGATCCGACCGCCCATGCAGAAGTCTCTGCCATCAGGCTTGCCTGCAAGCAAACAGGTTCCTACGACCTTAGCGGCTGCGTCATCTACACCAGTTGCGAACCCTGTCCTATGTGTCTGGGCGCTATTTATTGGGCACGGATCGATACTGTTTACTATGCCAATTCCAAAACGGACGCATCGTCGATAGGATTCGACGATAATTTTATTTATGAAGAATTAGGAAAACAATTCCACCAAAGGCGGCTTAAAATGGTGCAATTATTACGAGACGAGGCCATGGCGGTTTTTAATTTGTGGGCGCATTCTATAACAAAAACCGGCTACTAAAAGAAAGAGCGGGCATTTTAGTGTCCGCTCTTTCTTTTAACCTTAAGCGTATCAACTTAGCATTACTTCAATCTCCTCTTCATTGCCGCTGATATTGTCCAGGAATTCAAAATGGGAGTTCCTGCTAATAAATTCAGGTACCATCTCCTTCATTTTGTTAACTAAGGCTACATCATCATCACCCTTGTTTATAGTGAGCAGATGTTCGATATCTTCACACACTTGCTTATGGGGATAAGAAATTACCTGGGCGATTTTAATTTTTGGATGATGTGTAGGCATAGTACGTTCGCCCTGGTTCAGCAATTCCTCATACAACTTTTCGCCGGGGCGCAAACCAGTGTAAACAATCTTTATGTCCTTATCCGGCTGTAAACCCGCCAGCTTAATCATTTTCAGGGCAAGATCGGTAATACGTACCGGCTCGCCCATATCGAATATAAATATCTCGCCCCCCGATCCCATAGTGCCTGCTTCAAGGACCAATTGTACCGCTTCGGGAATAGTCATAAAATACCGGGTAATGTCGGGGTGAGTCACGGTTACCGGCCCACCGCGCTGAATTTGAGCCCTGAAACGCGGGATAACGGAACCATTTGAACCTAAAACATTGCCAAAACGCGTTGTAATAAAACGGGTTGATGGACATCCGTGCTTGTTGTTCGCCGGGCTATCCTTCAGCGATTGGATATAAATCTCAGCTATGCGCTTAGTGGTGCCCATAATGTTCGACGGGTTCACAGCCTTGTCAGTAGACACCATCACAAACTTGCTTGTCGCAAATTCCACAGCAAGGTCGGCGACTTGTTTCGTGCCGAGTACATTGGTCAAAACCGCTTCAGAAGGATTTTCCTCCATCATGGGCACATGTTTATAAGCTGCTGCGTGGAAGACAACCTCAGGCCTGAAATCGGAAAATAATTTGTACATCCGCTGATAATTCCGGATATCGGCAATGAATATTTTGGCCGGCACATCGGGGAACTTTTCCTCCACTTCGAGCTTCATCTCATGAAGCGGCGATTCGGCCTGATCGCAAAGGATCACCATAGCCGGACTATAAGAAAGCACCTGGTGCACAATCTCAGACCCGATAGAACCGGCAGCGCCGGTTACTAAAACACGTTTTCCCTGAATATCTTCACAAATACGTGCATTATCGATTCGAATAGGTTTACGCTGCAACAGATCTTCGATCCTAAGATCCTGCATTTGTTGAATATTAAGCTTACCATATATCCACTGATCCGATGGCGGAACGGTAAGAACCTGTATACCAAGCGACAAGCATTTTTCAAGCGCAGTTTTTTTTGCCTGCTCATCGAGATCGTGATTCATTACAATTAGCTTGTCGACGTTGTGCTTCTGTTTCAGGTGCGACAGCTTATCAATGTGATATACACGAACCTGCTGAATTTCTTTGTTTATCTTTTTTACATCATCGTCGACAAAGCCCACGACCGAGAAGTTCGTTTTGGCACTGGTTTCAAGGGCTTGTTTAACGAGCACGGCATTGCCGTCAGATCCGTATATCAGCGCCACGGTCTTTTTCGCAGCGCTGTTATTATTCAGGTAAAAATAGGCGCTTTTTACCATCGTACGCAACAAAATAAGGAGGGTGCTCGATACGGAAAAATTTACAAGCAAAACCAGGTTTATCGTAACCGTATTAACATGCAAAACCGGCAGTACCCAGATATTTATAAAGAGCAGGTACAACATGCTGCTTATAAATACCGAGCTAAAAATGCGCAAAACATCGCGTGTGTTGGAATAACGTATCAATCCGGTATGTATACGCATCGAATACATCACTACGGCTGATATTACGGAGTAAAGACCGGTATAAACAAAGAAATAGCCCCGTAAAATATTGACAAATTCAAACCGCTGAACAATAAAATAGGAAGTAGAGAATGACCAGGTGACAAGAAACAAATCGACCAGCATAATCAACCATCTCGGAATCACTCTGCTAAAGAGTAGATATTTTTTCATAAAGAAGTGTTGCAGGTAAGATGAGTTAAAGTTAACGTTTTTTAATATACTAACTAAAAATAAATTAAACTAAACCATCCGAAAACCTTCCGCTCCGGCTTTTTTTAACAATAGTTTAATAGGACAAGCGCCCAAACAATTGATACATTAACATGGCCACCGAATAAAAGTTTTAACATGGGATCAAAAAAACCAAGCCCGCTGACCGGGAAACCTATATCGCAATATTATATGTTTTTGATATAAAATATCTTTATTGACCTTACATAAAGTTGATTTTTTTTAGAAAAAAATCAGTCGTTAAGGAGTAACCTGTAAATGGAAACGGAATTTAATACTTACAGGTAATGTTTCATTGCGTTGCGCCAGTTCTTATTTGTTGCCGGCTATCGCGTTTATGCATTAATATCGGTTTGACTATGAGATAAACGGCCATTAACGGCAGAATAGAAACAGCAAATAAACCGGCGGTTGAAAAGCCCCGCGCAAATATGATCAGACAAATAATGCCTCCCTGCAGCAATGCATAGCATGAGGAAATAAGCAGATGTGATACCCGATGTTCGTTAGCCAATAACTGATAAAAATGCAGCCGATGGGCTTTAAAAATATTTTGCTTTAATAGCAACCTATGTGCTATAGTCATAACGGAATCGATACCATACACCACCATAAAAAGTATATATGCCCAATTGTGCGTTAAAAAAATAAGCTTTAAAATGAGAAAAGTTAGCCAAAAAGCCACGGACACGCTGCCCACGTCGCCGGCAAAGCATCGCGCCTTGTGCCGGAAATTATAAAAAAGAAATACCATGCACGCTAATAGCGGGAGCCAGATCATATCGGCATCGATAAAGTTCACCCTGTATAAATTGATGTATTGAAGGCCAGCCAATATAACCAGAGTATAGCCACCCATTATTCCATTGATGCCATCCATAAAATTATACATATTGATGATACCTATCACCATGATGTATAATGCTGCCACCACGTACGGCGGGAAAGAACCGAAAATATGCAGAAATATAAATATAAGTGTCACGGCTATCAGATGGCACAAAAGTCTTATCCTGTTTGAAAGCGTCAGCCGGTCATCCAGAAAACTGATAGCGCCTATTGTGAGTGCGCCCAATCCCGGAATCCAATACCGGGTATGACAAACAGTTGCTACTACTACCGCAAAAAGAAATATGATGCCTGCCCCTCTTATCGTTATTTCGGCATGCGAACTGCGTTCATTTGGATGGTCGATAATGTTATAACGATCGGCTATTTTAAAATAAACCTGCATCGCGACGATAAAGAGTATAAAAACGAGCAAGTAAAATATCGGCATCATTGTGAATTAAAACTCCTTATTGTTGCGTACAATCCATCAGCGGATGATACAGGTAAATGAATTACCCCAAGGGCTTTTTTTATCTTGCGATTTGAAACCACATAACTTTCCGTCAGCTTCTTTAAACGCTCCGAGTTCAGCGGCAAATGAACGATATCACCAATCCGGGCCATTGTTCTGATCAATACAGGACTTACTTTCCATAGTTTTGATCTCTTGCCGATAGCCTTACCGATAATTCTGATCACTTTATTGGTTGATAAAGATTCGTCATCGGCCATGTTATAAATTCCGCCGGGAATATCTCTGCAGATCAATTGGTCAATGATATACTCAAGGTTCGAGATAGAAAGGAACGATCTTTTGTTCTCAAACGCGGCTAAAGGATAAGGTATACCCTTTAAAACAAATTTATAAAGCAGATTCAGATTACCCTTGTTGCCAGGGCCGTGCACCATGCAGGGCCTCAGAATAAAAACACGTTTACCAGTGCCTGCCTCCTTACTTAAAATGTATTGCTCAGCCTTTTGCTTCGACTGGCCATAAGGAGTTTTAGGCTCGGGCACAATGTCCTCGTATAACTCATCATTAACCGTATCAGCTACCGCTTTAACACTACTCATGTAAATAAATATCCGGGCTTTACTTTGCAAAAACAGGTCAAAAAACCGTTCGGTCAAGTCAGCATTAACTCTAAAATACTCATCCGGTTCAGACGTGTTTTTGAGATCATGAGCCTTACCCGCAAGGTGAATAAACGCTTCGGCACCAGTATTCTTTTGATTGCTGAACAACTGGTCCCAGCTTAATTCATTCGAGTGTACCGGATTGCGTGACACTGCAATAACCTGGTCGCCTTTTTGTATTAGATAGTTTGCCAGGTTTTTGCCTATGAAACCATTCGCCCCGGAAATTAAAACTCTCATGATATTTATTAATACGAATCAGCTATTCAAGACGTCGGCGTACAAATTTAATGTCCTATCTACAACGGATCGTATTGAAAAATTCTCTTCCGCTATTTTTCTCGAGTTGGCCCCCATTTGCTTTCGCATTGCCGCATCCTTAAACAGCCAAAGCATCTTTTCCGCCAGGTCCTCGACGCTCTTTGGTTTTACCAGGTAACCGTTAAAGCCATCGCTTACACATTCTTTACAGCCGGGCATGTCCGTGGTAATTATCGGCCGACCTATGGCACATGCCTCTATCAAAGCCTTGGGCACGCCTTCACGATAATAGGTTGGGAGTACCACTACCTGGCAATTTTTGAGCACCGTTGGCATATCTTTTTGAAAACCTATCCATTCAATATATCCCGGCTCCTGCATGGCCAGAAGTTCATTTTCGGGCACTCCAGTCTTATTATCAGGATCTAAGGCGCCAGCCAGCAATATCTTAGCTTTCCCTTTCAATCGATCTTTGAGCGCTATTGCCGCATCAACCAAGGTCGCAACCCCTTTATCGTACAGCATCCTGGCCGGAAAAACAAAAGTCAGCTTATCGTCTGCGCCTGTCTCCTCAGCGGCATAGAATTTAAACTCATCCAGATCTACACCAGAGCCTTTAATTCGTATACAATGCTTTGGATCGGTAAGGCCCATATTGATGAAATCAGCTTGGTCGGCCTCATTCTGGAAAATGAAATTAACCTGGTCACGTCTGTACGCTATTTTCATCAGTATTCTGATAAAACGTTGCAATACTCCTTTGCGGCTTTCCGAAAAGTTATACCCCATCCCGCTGATAGCATTGATCACTTTAATTCTTTTAAAGAATGTAGCTGCCAGGCTGCCGTAAATGTTAGGTTTGATGGTAACCAGGTGTACCAGGTCAGGCTTTTCCCGTTTGAAAAGTTTGTATAAAAACCTGAAAGTTCCAAATTCACTGATCAATGAAGTACCTGAACGTGAAAATGGCGCATCGATAACCTTTAATCCGTGACGTTCTATATCGCCAAGCTTGCCTGTGCCGGCAGCTACAATCGTTACATCATAACCGGCATCCTGTGCTGCTATTGCGATCGGCAATCTATGCGACAAAAAAAACCAGTCGACATTGACTATGATAAAAACTTTAGTACGCTCCATTCAATATCTCAGATAAACGCGAGACATAGAACATACAGAGTTCATCGCGTGTAAATTGCCTCCTGACAGGACGCAAATTAAAGTGTTTAAAGTCAAAATCGGATAGTTTGCATGAATTTAGTTGCAGAAAGTTAGTCTATTTAATGAAAGACTACATTTCCTTCGTTTCGCAAATCATTCTTCAATTTGTCTTTTATATCTGTCCGCTTGGTTTCGGAGCTGGATGAATTATCGGTAATAGAAACATTTTTGTAATCAAATTTCGGCCCATTGTTGTAAAACCCTGAATGGCGGTACGGAACCCGGCTATTTTTCCATTTAGGATTAATTATTTTGATCTGTCCTTTAAGGCCATTGGCCGGATTATCGTCCCTAAACCCATAGTAAAAAAAAGAATTATCCGAGCCGTCATCGACATGGTCCCTGATAGTAATATTCGCATCATGAGCCAATTGTCCGCGAAAGGCCCATATTGAAATTGATATCCCTATCCTGGAATTGAACGTAACAGGACTGTCTATCGAGATATTATTGATCACATCGCCATTATTATTGGGCTCGATGTCAATACCAGCCTGCGGGTCGGTACCGTTTATATTGGACGCCAATGGATGCACAATGCTTAAGCTATCAACAGAAACTACCGATATTCCATTCCGTCGGCAGTTATCCAGGTCAGCATAAAGTATCTGTATATTTTTCGATGGAGTTTTTTGTTTACCGATATATATGCCGTCTCCCCAGCAATCATAAACCTTAGGATTAACAATTTTAACATTGGTTGCGCCGGCGATAGAAATCCCCATACCCCACTCACCTTTGTTGCCTATATGAACTTTCCTGTCTCCCTGTATTACCGGAAAATATACAGTTACATTTTGTACATTAAATATTCTTAATATCTGATAACTGGGTAGTGCACTGGCTTTAAAGATCAGTTTTGAATTCGGCTGAAAAATAACTGTGCTATTGTCGCCCAAATTTAATCCCCTGTCATTAATCAAAATCGGGAAGTTCGGCATTAAAACTATTTTTTTATTGTTTATCCCTGTTTGTATGTAAGTAGTATAGTCTGCAGAACCATCTGTTACGTAGCCCTGCGGCAGGCTTTGGGTCAAATCATAAGCGGTTTGCTTTAGGGCATCAGCGTCTTGCCGGTAAGAAGACAGGGCAGATGCTGAAGGAAGGTATCTAGGCGGAACAGTCTTGTAACGAAATTCCTGCGCCTGTATAGCGCAACTATCCGCTAGGACGGATAAAATCATTATGATCAGAAAATGCAATTTTCTTGCCGGGGCATAAAACAACTTTTCCATAGCGATGAATTATTTATTTAAATAACGAAATAATATTCGATAAAGTTTGAAGCTAAGGCACTTATAGTCCGGAACACATCGCGTTTATAGCAGGCATATAGCGTTGTACCTTTACATGTTATATAAATAATCACTCACTCCAGACCACGCGTTTTACATAATCCGTATAACTAATGATGATTCGCACCACTTTGTCCGACACGTTAGGCATCGAATAATCAAACACCCTCCTGAAATTGCGCTCTTCGCCCCGCTCCTGGTATTGCAACTGGGTAAGCCCTTGCATTATGCGTTCGGGGTTCAAGCCCACCATCATTACAGATGCCTCTTCCATTGCCTCAGGACGCTCATGCGCTTCCCTGATATTCAATGCCGGAAAATTAAGAATGGACGATTCTTCTGATATGGTGCCGCTGTCGGACAATACAGCAAAGGCGTTCTGCTGCAGCGCGTTGTAATCATTAAAACCTAAGGGCTTTAGGAATTGTATTTCGGGCCGTACCTCTACCTTTTTGGCTTCTATCATATTCCTGGTTCGCGGATGCGTACTTACAATGATCGGGTAATGATAAACTGATGCGATGTGGTTAAGGCTGTCGATCAGTCCTTTAAAGTTTTTCCCGTTGTTAATGTTCTCTTCCCGATGCGATGACACAACAAAGTATTTATTCTTCTCAAGGTTCAGGCGAGCCAGTACATCTGAGTTTTTGATCGCCGATTCATAATGGTTCAATACTTCAAACATAGGTGAGCCGGTCTTAATCACCCTGTCGGCCGGCAGTCCTTCGCGCAGCAAATATTCGCGCGCTATATCACTGTAAGTTAGATTAATGTCTGAAATATGATCTACTATCCTCCGGTTGGTTTCCTCGGGGACGCGCTGATCGAAACAGCGGTTGCCGGCTTCCATATGGAAGATCGGTATGTGGCGCTTTTTTGCCGGAATGGCGCAAAGACAACTGTTCGTATCACCCAGCACCAGGAATGCATCCGGTTGCTCGCTCGCAAGCAGCGGATCGATCTTGATTAATATGTGGCCGATCGTTTCGGTGGCTGTGGCCCCGGCAGCGTTAAGGAAGTGGTCGGGCCTGCGTATGCCCAGATCTTCAAAAAAAATCTCATTCAGTTCGTAATCATAATTCTGGCCCGTATGAACCAGGATATGATCTATGGCATCCGACCGGTCAAGTGCAGCCATCACCCTCGACAACCGGATGATCTCGGGCCGGGTACCAACTACGGTCATTACCTTTAATTTCGATCTCATTTTATAGCTTAATATCAGGTAAATTAAACATTCTCAAAATAGGTATCCGGGTCGGCCGGATCGTAAAATTCATTTATCCAGAAAATGGTATACAGGTCATCCTCGCCGATGTTCTTTATGTTATGCGTATACCAAACCGGCATATCCACGTACGCCGGTTCATCGCCCGAAAGGTAAAAGTCCATCACTTCGCCCGTACCTATCCGGCGCAGTTGGATCAGCGCTTTGCCTTTGATCACTGCGAAACGCTCAATCTTCCTTGTATGAAAGTGATTCCCCCGTGTAATTCCCGGAACCGTGGTAGAAAATGACACCTGTCCGCCTATCTCCAGCCTTATCACTTCGACAAACGAACCCCTTGCATCGGTATGTTTGGTGAACTTAACCGGGAAATAGCTCTTCACATCCATATAACACCTGAATGTGTTAAACAACTTTATTTCAAAGCCGTTTTTCAATTCGGGTATCATCCCGTTGTCGGCATATTGGGCCTTATAATTCTGAAGCAAAGCAAGTATCGCGCTTACCTTGTATTCATCGGCATGGGGGATAAGCAGGCGGTCGCTGCCTTGCCCATGTTCAATTTCATTAATAATGGCTGTCACAAGATCGCCGACATAGATCAGCTTCACCATACCATCGACCTCTATCCGGGGATCCTCATTGTGATTTAACTGATGGCAAAATGTAGCTATGAACGAATTGTAATATGGATGTCCAAAGGGTCCGAACACATTGGGGATAACCATGCCCGTAAATTTACCGCCTGATCGTTTGGCCCAGGCGGTAAAAAGCTCACGTCCTTCCCTTTTGCTTTTTCCATAGATATTTTCACGTTCTTCCTGAGATGATGATGAAAACAATACATGCGGCGTGCTGCCGCTTTTTTCCATGGCATCGATGAGCTTTTTTACCAGGATAATATTGGTTTGATAGATCACTTCGGGATCGTTGTGCCTGTTCATTGCCGCCAGGTGGACGATCACATCGCATTTGGAAACGAATTCGCGGAGTTTGTCGTCATCATCAAAGAATTTCTTTTCATATGGAATGCGCTCGTAACCTGGCATCAGTCCGATAGTATTGAACAAGTGCTGACCGACAAATCCCTGCTGACCGGTTATACCAACTTTGATCATTGTTTTGGGTCGATAACGGTTAAATATTGTTTAAATTTTTCGGTATAAATACGGTAGTCGAAATACTCCTCAGCGGTTTTTCGCGCATTTACGCGCATCGCAGTTCTTTCCCTGAGACTTGAACGGCATATTGTTTCTAAAGCTTTAACAAGGCTTTCAGGCGAATGATCGTCACAAACAATTCCAGTTTCTCCATTTCTGAGGTAAAGATGCAGATCGCTTGTTAAATTAGCGATGACCGGAGTACCTGCGCTCATGCTTTCCACAAATTTGGTCGGGAATCCCGCCTGCGCCATTCTTTCGGGCTTCCGCAATAAAACGCTAAAATCAGCTTGTCGTACCAAATCAACCGCTTCGCTGTGTGACACTTTTCCGACGGTTTGGATGCATGGCGGCAAATCTTTAATGTTTCTTTTTTGCATAGCCGCATAACTAAGGATATCCGCGCCGGTTAAACCGGCCACCCTGAAGATTAGCTTCCGGCCTTCAGGGTCAATCCTGAGCATAGCTTCAAGATAGTTATCGAACAAGTCCTTATGGCCGGGCGTTCCCGTGTAGGCAATCGTGATCTTCTCGTTCTTACTTTCGCCTGTATTCGCGGCTATCTCTTCGAGATCAACAGTTGGGGGTACGACGATCACATTGCCATGCTTCGATACATAATAATTCTGCAAGTAACTGCTGATTGCAATAATGTTCTTCACTTTTACGGAATAATATCGCATTGCCAGCTCGATATTCCAGTAATAGGGCGAAAGCAAAAGCTTCAGTTTGCTTACCGCGTCGTACCATTCCACGGCATCAAAAATCAGCGTAACCTTATTTCGTCTGCACCAGGGTATCAGCCGCATAAAGTAGGGCGAATAACCGCTGTAGAGGATGATAAAAGATGGTTTGTTTTCCATACCGTCGAGCCACCGGATGGTTTTTTTTCCGATGGTAAGGTATTTCATGTGCTTTAAAAATGAGGGCAGGTGCTCGCCCGTTCTCTCCCCGGTTGAATGCACTTCAAAGCCTTCGAATTCCGTTGGCTGCCCATCGGGCATTTGTCCGGTTACGATAGTAACATCATAGCCGGCATCTTTCAACGATTTTGCATTACCTAATATTCTTCTTGCCGCAGCCCCCCCGTTTGGAAACGAAAAGGGACCGACATACGCTATTCTTTGCAAATTCATCTGATCCCTAACTTGGATATTGCAGGGTAGTCATGTCGCCCAAAACCTCGCGCTGTATATAGGGCTGCTTCAGCAAAAGCTGCTTCATACCTTCAACATCTAATCGCTGCGTATTGTGCGAATGGTAGTCCTCACTGTGCGAGAGTTTTGTCTCTCCTTCTGAAAAATACAAGTTGTAGTTAAGATTGCGATTGTCGGCCGGTATGCGGAAAAAAGCGCCCATATCTTCGGCCCGTTGCATTTCCTCCCGGGTACATAAGGTTTCGTACAATTTCTCACCGTGCCTTGTTCCAATTATCCTGATCTCGTTGTCGGCGCCGCTTAGTTCCTTCAGTGCCACGGCCAGATCGCCTATGGTACCGGCCGGCGCTTTGTTAACAAAGAGGTCACCCTGTTTCCCATTGATAAAAGCGAAAAGCACCAGTTCGACCGCGTCCTCAAGCGACATCAGGAAACGCGTCATATCAGGATCGGTAACTGTAATATCCTTGCCTTCCCTAATCTGTTTAAGGAACAAGGGTATAACCGACCCTCTCGACGCCATCACATTGCCATAACGTGTCAGGCAAATGGTGGTATTGCCGGAGATATTTCTCGATGCAGCGATAGCTACCTTCTCCATCAGGGCTTTGGATATTCCCATGGCATTAATAGGATAAGCCGCCTTGTCGGTGCTCAGGCAAATTACTTTGGAAACGTTGTTGGCCACAGCGGCATCGATGGTGTTTTGAGTACCGAATACGTTTGTCTTTGTTGCTTCGAGCGGAAAGAACTCGCACGACGGAACTTGCTTCAAGGCTGCTGCATGAAATACATAGTCGACACCATGCATTGCCAGTTCGATGCTTTTATAATCGCGCACATCGCCTATGTAAAATTTCAACTTCTCATTTTTCAACTGATTGCGCATATCGTCCTGCTTCTTCTCGTCTCTTGAAAAGATGCGTATTTCCTTAATATCAGTGTGCAAAAAGCGGTTTAAAACAGCATTGCCGAATGAACCCGTGCCGCCTGTTATTAGTAAAACTTTGTCTTTAAACATCCTATAATAATTAATTACTACTCTTCAATTAAATCGTGAACCCGTTTACACTGCACTACCGGATTTTTTTTGTCTAATATAAATTGCCGGGCCGCCTTGCCTTTTTCAGCCAACATTTCGGGATCGGTATGTAATATTTCCTTTATCTTACCTGCGAAACTTTCAACAGACGTATCATCCAGGCTAAAACAATAGTCATAATATTCACCCGGTATGCCGGGCAACTTAAATATCAGGGCCGGAACGCCGGAAGCCAAATACTCCATTGTTTTTGACGGGAAAGAATATTTGGTGAATTCGCCATCGGGTGTTCTGGGGTTCACTAATAACGAGGCATTTCGCTGCATTCTTAATACTTCCTTTCTGTCAAGCGAGCCCTTATAAATGATCCTTTTATCTTTCTTTCCAGCGGCGATGATTGCTTCTTTCGAATCCCCGTCACCGCAAATCACTAGCTGAAGATCAACATCATCAATTAAACCGAACGCGTCCAAAAGGCCTAATATTCCGTATCTTTTGGCCAATGTACCGGTATAAAGAACGGTTCTCTTTTCCGGCTGCTCATTCCGGGCAGTTTCAATTTTTTCTGCCGGATCATATATTCCCTCCACTACCGTCCATTTTTTATTTTCAGAAGGCAATCGCTCTAACATATATTTGCTAAGCAGTACATAACCGTCTGAATGTTCAAAAGCGTCCTGCAGAGCACTGCTCGTATAACGCTTGAATATTCGATATAGAACATTATCGGGACCACCCATGAATTGGGGCAGGTCGGGCAAAATTACATATATCTTAAGATTTCCGTTCTTTTTTTTTGCCGCTATAGCAGACTTCAGAAACGGTAGAAAAGCCGAGTAAATGAGTATTACTTTTTCTTCATCATTCTGTTCACTCCAATTTTTGAGATATTTTCTGGCGCGCCTGTAAATACTAAAATTCTTCAAGCCGATAAAATTAAAGTATCCGGCATTTAAACCATGGAAACCCTGGCTTTGTCCGAAAGCAAATTCTCCAACGTGTGGAGATTTGTTAAGAGTTGGATAGGAACCAAGGAATGGGAAATTAAGAAGTTCCAAATCTTCGTAGTAAAAAGACAATCCTTTAACAAACGACCATTGCAAGGCATCAGCAGCGAATTGTGTATTGAATTTGCTATTCCTGATTATCTCCTCCCTTATTTCCGCAGGGAACAGCCCCGCTAAAAATAACACTTTCTTTGCCATTGACTTTAGATTGTAACCAGTTTAATTCGCAACTGGTTGGATTGATCCGCTATCCACTACACTCTCAACATTGCCCAAGTTTCGTGCATTGAACGATTCCTTTTTTTTCGCAACGCTGTTGCGCCCTTTCCTGATTGCATCAAGATAGATAATGCCTACATAAAGAAGAATAAGCGTTCTGAACGCAGAATTGTTGGACAACATGATTCCCTTTATTTCACAAACTAACGTAGTGAAGATAAACAGGAAGTTAAACCACCTGGCAAATCTAATTTTTCTGAGCCTGAGGAACATGCTTGTTATAAGGTAGAATAGGATAGACAAATAAATCATGCCGCCAAAAAACAACTGCCTGACATACCCTATGTCGGAATTGCGTTTAGCATGAATGATAATATCCTGCCCGATTCCAAAGATGATACTGCCCGCGGTATCGGGCATAAACAACATATCATTAAATAATACGTCATAATTGGAAGCGTCGCTGGTACTTTTATTACTGAGTAGCTGTTGGGTCTCGGTAAAAAATTTAAGGCTCCAGTCAAGATTCTCGCCAAATAAGTAAGACAGCGAGCTATTAAACAATAAATAGCTGAGCAAAGGAAGCAAGACCGCACAAGCTATAATGAGCTTGTAACTACGTTTCATAATCAACAAATAAACGGTCATTACAGCTATAGGAGCAAACCCTATCCTGGCGTTAAACAGAATTGAAATAACCAGCAGTACTATCATGAGTATTAACGCCGGATAAGTTTTTATCGATTGCTTTTCGACCTTGAACAATAATATCGCAACTGCCAAACCTTGAACTATTGCATATGCAAACAACAGGGAACTGGCAAAACCGAAACTTCGGTACGTGGATTCATATTCAACCTCGCCACTTCTTAGTATACCTTTGTTCATTACCTCGGCCATAGTGGGATTCAATATCAGGTAGAATGTGATTAAACCAGCTATCACGGCGGTATAAACAAAGAGGTTAAGCAATTTACCCTGCATACCTTCTATACCTGATGAAGAAAAATTGAAAAAAGCAAAATGAGAAATAAAAAACGCTATTGGAATAACGTCCACCAGCATAAACAGGCTATCATAAAAAAAACTCAGGTCTGACGATGCCAGAACTTCGCGGATAAAGCTGTAAATACACAGGATAAGGAATATACCGATCTCTTTCCGGTACAGCCTGAACATTTTTCCGAAGAGCCTGTTAACAGCAAGATAGACGTACGCTACCGGGGTCATCACCTGGATCAAACCGAACGGCAGCATTTTCAATGGCGGAGAATATATATAAATATATAAGCAGGCTACGATAAAAATATATTTTAAAAGCTTCATAGTTGCTTTAACAGGCGGATTAGTCCCATATAAAAATTAACTTAAACACTGCCTTTAGAAATTGTTTTTTAAAAATACTATCTAAGTTCCTGATCATGCCGGACGCCGCGTCCTTTTTTGTTTCGGTATACCGGCAATACCAATAAAAGCATCGCAGATACCAGTTTTTGAGCGCCGCTTTATAATATACTGAATCTTTAAATTCGTTTATACTGTCGAGGTGCGATGCAAACGTACGTCGGCTTACCACCTTGGCTTTATGGATATCCTTATTATTGCCGGTGCTCCGGTAATAACCCAGGTAATCGTTAATGAATCCCAGGGGATATTTTTCCGATATCTTAAGGTTCATATACAGATCTTCAGCCCACGTATCTTTATAATATCCCACTTCATCAAATATCGATCTTCTGAACATAAAATTTACCGGCGGATTAAACTTCTGTAAAATAATGTCCTCGAATATATAACCGCCTTTCAGCGCATCGTTTGCTATATCTGTAAGCGATTGAATAACCTCGCCCGATTGATCTACTACGTACGATCTGCCAAAACACATCGGGTATTCAGGATTCTTTTCCAGAAAGTCTACCTGTTTTTCCAGTTTATCCGGAAGCCAGTAATCATCGGACGAACATGAAGAATAATATTTCCCGCGTGAATATTCTTTAATTCCCCGGTTAAGCGTCAAAGCCAGCCCAATATTCTGCTGAAATACCAATCCGAACCCATATTTTTTTTGGAGGTCTTTCAATATCCGGGGACTGTCATCTTTTGATCCGTCATCGATCACGGTCAATTCAAAGTTTTTATAAGTCTGCTTTATAATACTTTCAATGCACTTTGTTATAAACTTTTCGTGATTATAACTGGGCACAATAACGGATACTAAAGGCTTATCGGTATTCATTTGAGCATTCTTTGCTTGAATTTCATTAGGAATGACTTTAAGGCCAGTCTCTTATCCAGTTCCCTGAAGGTATACAGAAACGATAACAATATAAAAATGGTACCGCCCAGATAATTATATGGCCGGTGTAAAAATAGTACCAGTAAAAAACACGACACATTAATCAGTAACTGAACCAGCATGATCACAAAGAAATCTTTCTCAAAACTAAATTCGTACCTGATCTTGGCTAAAAAGAATACCTGGAAAAAGTAAATGAAGTAACCCACCAGGAACGAAATACCCAATCCGCTCAATCCGCCATAATGATATCCTACCAGGTTTAAAACCAGTGTATAAATGTTATTTAGCAATTCGTTCCAAAAAAACACCTTGCTTTCGCCCTTGGCGAGCAAGATAAACCCGATCGACCAGCTTGCTGCTTTAAATATCATACCCAGAGCCGCCCAGTGGATCATACCGTCGACCCCGCTAAATTTACTCGAATAAAGGATGATGACGACAAAATTGATATATACCAAGAAAATGGAAATAATTGGCGAAATAATCAGCACCGCTATCTCGGCCTGCTGGTTTATAACGCGTTTAAGCTCCCGATTACTGTAGGCCACAGCCGATAAACGCGGATAATAATCGGTAGCCATCGCTGTAAATACAAGTCCGACGTACGAGGTTATAATTGCAAAGCCTGAATTGTACAAACCGACCTGTTCAATCCCGCCTTCACGGTTGATAAATATCCTAACCACGTAACTTGCAGCCAATGTTATAAGGCCACTGAAACTCAGAAAAAAACCCATCGTGATCATCTCACGCCCTTCCGTACGCAACAGTTCAACGGTTACCTTATACTTTTCCAGCTTTATTTTAGAAGAAAAATACCAGGAAAGCGCCACCATGCATACCGAGGTAATAATAATAGCCGGCACGATCCCTGCCGTACGCCATACAAAATAAATGGGCACCGATACAACCAAACCTATTATGGTTCCTATCAAATCGGCTAATGCAAGGTATTTGATCTTACGCAGTCCCTGTAGCACAACCATTTGGCCTGCATTTACCTGGGTAAATAAAAGCGTAATGGACAATGCCATAAAAGCATAGGTATAGTCCCTGTTGTTAAATGTTAATTCGCTTAACCAGCGCGCAGCAAAGAACATGATAATGGCGCCCGTTACGCCTGTTATCCAAACCAGGCGCCGCAGAACACCAATCACCTTCGATACCTTTTCCATATCGCCCGAGGCATTTGCAGCCGCCACATTCTTAACCGAACTGGTCGACAGACCGCAGTTGGTTATATTGCCTACTATGGTTGTGGTTGAATTAAGCAGCCCGACTATACCCATGCCGGCCGGTCCAAGCAGAATAGCGATAAGTTTTGAGCGTATGATATTTATAATGATATTAAATACCTGTACTCCTCCAAAAATAGAGGTGGTTTTAAATATCTGGCGATATGAGCTTTCTTTAGACATCTATCTTTTTTATCACCCTGGCCGGGATACCGCCGATTATAACATTTGCCGGAAAGTTTCCGCTAACAACAGCCCCTGCTGCAACAACGGAACCTTCGCCTATTTCTGAATTCTTTAAGATTATCACATTATTACCAATCCATACGTTTCGCCCTATCACAATCTTCCCTACTTCGCCTAATTCCCTTCTTTTCAAAGGATGTACATTGTGCGCTTCATGATCCATAAGGGTAACGTATTGCCCTATCAAGGTATGGTCTCCTATCGCGATGTAGTTTTCCGCGCATACAAAAACATTGTTATTGGTAGCAACATGATCACCGATCGTTATTAATGCATTTTTACCGCGGGGTTGAAGCTCTATCATCCCCCGCCTGTGGAAGCCCCCGCGCTTATATCCAAATGTGCAGTTTTTGCCGATCTCGATCTTACCTTTGCCGGTAACCTTAGTTAGCTGGGCGCAATAAGGCTGCTTTCCCGTAAGCTTTATCCTGTTGTTCAGCAATAGCAACGCATTGGGAACAGACCAGTTAAATACCGAAATAAAAATGGCTCGCACTTTGCTGAACATATTTGCTTACTTGTTAAAGAATAACCTGATGGCCTCAGATATATATTCAACTTCATTTTTTTGAATGCCAGGCCATAACGGCAGGCTCAGGCAGGTGTCAGCTATCTCTTCAGCTATAGGGTAATCGCCGCGCTTTTTATGCAGGTACTGGTAAGCCTTTTGCAAATGCAAGGGTATTGGATAGTGTATAAGTGTACCGATACCCTTGTTACCGAGATGTTTTTGTAGCTCATAACGCGATTTTGTACGGATAACATATACATGGTAAACATGGGTAGCGTCAGGATGCACATGAGGCAAAACAATATCTTGGACGTCTTTCAAGGCATAATTATACCAGCTTGCTAT
>DASZVE010000040.1:0-59059 GCA_035547095.1 Mucilaginibacter sp. | reverse complement strand
TTAACAAGCTTTGTATCAATTGCATATTTAACACTAAATTAGTGTCAGCAATACACTCAGCGCTAAATTCATCCTATAGTAAACCAGTTCTCAGTTATGAAAAATAAGATACTCTGCTGCATTTTATCCGTTGCATTTACGTTCTCGGGTATTCATGCCATTTGCCAGGTGAAAAGCGCCGGCGGCATCCTGGATAAAAAGATCGACGCCATCATAAAAAAGCTTACGCTCGAAGAAAAGATCAATATGCTGCACGCCAACGGTATTTTCAGCACGGCCGGCGTTCCGCGCCTGGATATACCGGGGCTGATGACCGACGATGGCCCGCTTGGTGTTCGCGAAGACGTGAAAGAAGGCTGGGGATCGGCTAACCTGACGACCGACTCGGCTACATTTTTCCCTAATGGATCGGCCGTTGCCGCTACATGGAACCCGGAACTCGCTTATAAAATGGGTCATGATATAGGCGAAGAAGCCCGTGCGCGCGGAAAGTATATCATGCTGGCGCCGGCATTCAACATTTGCCGTATGCCTTTGTGCGGAAGAACTTATGAATATTATTCCGAGGATCCTTATTTAAACGCGCAGCTTGCCGTTGAGGCTGTAAAAGGAATGCAAAGCCAGGATATTGCCGCCTGCGTAAAGCATTTCGCATTGAATAACCAGGAGATTGAAAGGAATACCATCAGCGTTGATATCGACGAGCGCGCATTGCGTGAAATATATCTGCCGGCATTTAAAGCAGCCATTACCGAAGGCCACGCCTGGACCATTATGTCGGCCTATAATAAGGTGCGCGGTGTGTATTGCTCGGAGAACGACTATTTATTGCAAAAAATACTGCGCGACGAATGGAAATTTAAAGGCATAGTGATCAGCGACTGGGGCGGTACGCACAGCACTGTGAAGGCGGCAAATAATGGCCTGGACCTTGAAATGGGATCGCGGCCGCCATATAACACTTACTTCTTTGCCGATAAACTACTCGATTCGGTGAAGGCAGGTAAAGTAAGCGAGAAAGTGATCGACGACAAAGTGCGTCACATTCTTTGGGTAATCTATCATACTTCAATGGCTGCTAATCCGCCGGCAGGAAAAATGAACACTCCTGAACACAGCAAAACGGTCTATGATATCGCGTCTGAGTCTATTGTCCTGTTGAAAAACGACAAACACTTGCTGCCTTTAAATACATCATCGTTAAAAAGCATCGCCGTAATAGGCGATAACGCCACACATACCTTCCATTTGGGCGGATTCGGCGCGGGCGTAAAGGCCAGGTACGAGGTTACGCCACTGGCGGCTTTGCAAAGCCGTTTAGGTGATAAATTAACGATCAATTACGCGCAGGGTTATTCAGGCGAATACCACCAATTTGGCAGGAATGCGCGTAAAATGGCTGATAAACCCGATTCGGCAATGATGGCGCAAGCCGTTGCGGCTGCCAAGGAGTCGGATGCAGCCCTGCTGTTTATCGGCGGTAACCGTGATTACGAAAGCGAAGGCAGCGACCGTAAAGACCTAAGCCTGCCCTTCCATGAGCAGGAATTAGTGGACGCGGTTACCGCGGTAAATCCGAATACCATTGTTGTGGTTATCGGCGGAGCGCCTTATGATATCGGCAAGATCAAGCAAAATAACCATACAATCGTTTGGTCGTGGTACAACGGCTCCGAAAATGGTAACGCTTTGGCCGATGTGCTTTTGGGTAAAGTAAATCCATCGGGGAAATTACCTTTCACATTCCCCGCCGAACTGAAAGATTCGCCGGCAATTGCGCTGGGCGCTTATCCCGGCGAGAACCATAAAGAGGAATACAAGGAAGGCATATTGGTTGGTTACCGCTGGTTCGATACCAAAAAGATCGAGCCGCTCTATTGCTTTGGTTACGGCTTATCCTACACCGATTTTAAATATTCAGGATTGACGACCAGCAAGAAAAGCTACAATGAAGGCGAAAATATCGTCGTTACGATCAACGTGAAAAACACGGGCAAATATGCCGGGAAAGAAACCGTACAGTTTTATGTGAGCAAATCGGGGTCAGTTGTCGAACGCCCGGAAAAGGAACTAAAAGGATTTACCAAAATATCAGTAACGCCCGGGCAATCGGTTGCTGCAACAGTGCGCATTCCGGTAAAAGACCTGGCGTATTATGATGTTAAAACCAGCAAGTGGACGGTCGAGCCTGGCAAATATGAAGTACTGGCGGGATCGTCGTCCCGTGACATTAGGGGTACTGCCACTATTAATATCCAATGATTTGAATGAAAACTTCTGCCCAAAAACATATACTAATCAAATTCTTCGCGCTGTTTTTACTGGCGCTGCCGGCCCGGCAGCTTTTTGCACAGGCTGAATTCAAACCATGGGGAAACATCGACGGCATCAGGGTGAAAGGCCAGCTAATGCCCTTCAATACAAAACTTGTGGTGGTTTTTGACGACTGGTCGAAGGCTGATGCCACCGGTAAAGAAAAACAGAAACCGAAATATACGCGCGGCGATGGAGAAAGCACCGTTGTCACCCAGATCGACAGCCTGCACTTCACGGAAACGGTAAAGGATGCCGGCAAGGGAAAAGCAAAGGTTATCATCCGGTGCGTTTCAGGGAAGGATATTGACGTGCAGGGCGTCTACTTCGATATTTCACTGCCGGCGAATGTTTATGCGGGCAATACAATCAGGCTGGACGGCACGGACAAGCCACTTGACCGGACACACCTGGACAGCGACGGCGAATATCTGCATGATAATGCAAAAGAGGTTAGCTTAACAGCAGCTAACGAAAGCATAACCATAGAGGCGGACAACATGTCGACAGTCATCGGCAAACCCGCAAAAAATGACCAGGGGAAATCTATAAATCTGTATTTACCCATTTGCCAGGGACGCCTTCCAAAGGACCAAACTTTTGAGCGGGACTTCGAGATCAAAGTTTCGGGAGATATCGACGACTCGCCGGTTACGATGCGGCTCGACACCACCGTTTCGGGCAGGACATTTGCCGGATTTGGCGGTAATTTCCGCATTCAGAATTCTAAGTTAGACCCCGAAGTGATCGATTATTGCCTCAGGAATATGCGTGTGGCCTGGGGAAGAGTAGAGATGCCCTGGAGCAGTTGGCAGCCGGATTCGACCATTGATCCTATGCGCATCGATACTGCCAGCCAAAACATCCATGTGCGCCGGTCGATGGCTATGGCCGCAAGGCTGGGACGCATGAATATTCCGTTTATTCTCACCGCCTGGTTCCCGCCGCAATGGGCGGTTGAAGGCAAATTGGTTTTCGGCCGTTCGCCGGAGGGTATTTGGGGCAATCCCTTGAATAAAGCCAGTATGCCTTCGATCTATAGATCGATCACCAATTACATCCTCTACCTGAAAAAGTACTATGGCGCGGAGCCGGTTTATTTTTCGTTCAACGAATCCGACCTGGGTATCAATGTGCGTCAAACCGGCGAAGAACATGACGAACTGATCAAAGGGCTCGGCGCGTATTTTGCGTCCGTGGGCTTGAAAACTAAATTGTTACTGGGCGATAATTCCGACGCCAACACTTACCAGTTTATTTACCCCGCGATGAACGACCCCGAAGCGAAGCCCTACATCGGCGCTATTTCATTTCACTCGTGGCGCGGTTGGGAAACCCCTACCCTGCAAAAATGGGCTGATGCCGCAAAGCAGACCGGCTTACCGCTGATCGTGGGCGAAGGCAGTATCGATGCCGCGGCCTGGGGATATCCGGATTATTTCCTTGACCCGTCGTATGCCATAGAGGAGATCAACCTGTATACACGTTTGCTGGCAATTTGCCAGCCTTTATCTATCCTGCAATGGCAGCTCACTTCCGATTATTCACCCCTGAAGGGCGGGGGCATTTTTGGCAATGATGGTCCGCTGGAACCTACACAGCGTTTCTGGAACCTGAAACAACTTTCGTGTACGCCCAAGGACCTGGTTTACATGCCTGTATCTGCCGATAAACCCATCGTTTCGTGTGCGGCTATGGGCGACAACGAAAAACACGTATATACGATACATATCGTTAACAACGGTGCTGCAAGGAATGTGCATTTAACCGGTCTGCCGAATGGCGTAAAAGATTTCGCGATTTATGTAACCGACGAAAAAAAGGAAATGAAGCGGATAAAGCGGGTCAAAGTCGAAAATCATTCAGCTGATTTTAAGTTGGATGAGCGCTGCTTTACATCGTTGTTCAGTGAATAGATCAGAAATCAAACCAGGCGCTTCCGCGTATGCCAAAACGGGAAACATTGGGATTATTGAGGTAGTTAAAGCGTTCTACCAGATCGATCCTAAATATTTTGAATATGTTCCCTATGCCAATGCCGCCTTCCATATAGGGTTGTTTACCCAGTGTATAAGTTATTGGTGTTCCGGCCTGGTCGGTGGGGAACTGAAGCAGCGACGGGTGCAGCGACGGGTCGTTTTCGCTGCGCAAGCCGCCATAGAGAACTTTGAAGGACAGTATTTCGCGTAGTTTTAATTCTTTAATTAACGGTATCTTGTTGAAGATAAAACCGTTCAGGTCGTAATCCAGCTTTACGTCGGCATAATGGTCGCTTACAAATTCCATGAAATTCATCAGGTTGTATGAATGGAGATCAAAAGCGTAAGTCTGGTTAGCGTGCTGGATTTCCAATAACGGAAATGGCACTTGCCCAAAGAGATAACTGCCTTCAACGGTAAGGCGGGCATAACCTAACTGCGAAAGGTAAAACCGCTTATCTATCCGCCCGTAAATGTTTTGATAGCTATACTGGCCGCCAAATAATCCCTTAATATCCTGCTGGTAGTTGAGCGTGAGGATGGGATATTTTGTCGGAATGTCGACGCGGTAAAGCTTGCCCTGGAATATCTGTTCATGCGGAGCGTAACGCAGCCCTACGGCAAGTTCCGACGTTGTAATACTCGAAACAGTATTAGGCGCTCCGTTTAAAGTATTGGCGAAATAAAGCGAGCCCGCAGGGGTTTGCTGCCAGTTTTTAAACTCGAACGAATAAGAGAAATGATTCTCAAATTCATGAAAGTAATCGGCTTTATAGTACCGGTTATACAAAAACTTATTATTTACCCCGCGTGTAAAAGAAGTATAGAATTGGTCAGTCTGCAAAAACGCCAGTTCCTCGCCGGGTATTTTAACTTCGTATTGGGTCGACAGTTTAATATAGTCGTTCGGAAATTTATAGATCGACTTGTTGTTGAGCGAGTAGGTTGCGCTTAAAAGGTATTTGAACCGCTTGTCGCGAAAACCATAGGCTCCATAACCTGCCAGGTAATACCGGGTGCTAAAGGTATCCGTCGTTCTTAATGCAAACTTGGCGCGCGACCCTTCAACGGGGTTATAACTGTAAAACGTTCCGATAGGACCGATCTCAACCGGTCCGGCCTCGGCAAAACCGACTGCAAGCAGGTTGATAGTCCCCATCAGATGCCTGAAAGACGGGATGGTCTGCAGGCTGTCGATATTCCTGTACGCGCCGGCTTCAATGGCGGTCAGTGTATCATGGCCCCGGCTGTTTACCCAAAATGCCTCGTTGCGGTTCATGGCGTCTGGACGAACTATTACGTCGCCGCCGGCATAAACGCTATCCGGCCTGGGCACATTGATGAGATAATTGGTGTACGATATCGTTCTTTCGCCAAAGATTCCTTTGTCAGCGCTTTTTTTAACCGCAAAGCTGGCCTTTATTGTGCTTTTTGCAAGATGATAGCGCCCGTCGGGGTTTTGCTCATAATCCAGGTCGATCGACATGCCTTTTACCCAATTAAGGTTGATATTTTTATTAATAGAAAGCCGGGCTTTTTGAACCGAATATTTGCCGTCGAGCGAAACAAAGATCAAGCCCTCAAAAAGCATGTCGTTGCCGTTCCTGGGGGTAAAACTCAATTCAACCAGCTTTTGATGGTCTACTTCGATAGTATCGGTAATGAAAAATTTATAAAATGTCGGGGCTGCATCACATATCGGGCTCAGAAACTCGTTGGTCATCAAAAAAATATTGTTCTGATAAATATCAACCTCGTTATACATGCGGTTCAGATAACTGTTTACGCCCTCCTCATCCACAAAATTAACCACATTCGCCTTTTTCTCACCCATGACGATCTTTTTGGTCTTTTCAGGATCTTTTCGGTAATAGGTCTGGGTTGATTTCTCTTCCTGGTATACCGGCAACAGCGATTTCCCCGGCAGGTCGGTCGTGTCCCGGTCATCATACAGAAATTTGTAATTATGTGTCAGCGCCCCTTTGAAGAATTTTTCGGAGACGTTGATAAATGCGAATTGCAGTTTTTCGTATTGCTTGTATTCTATATAATCGTAGCTCTGCATCCGGTTCTCGGCTTTATGAGCGATCACTTGCCGGATAAGTTCGACAGCGGGATTGTTTTTATTCCTATACCGCTTATTTTTCTCCGCCTTAATAGTTACAGCGGCAAGCGCGTGGGCGCCGGATTGCATTTTTACGTTGATCACCTGCTCTTTGCCAGCAACTATGGTACGGATAACCGTATTGTAGCCCATAAAAGAAAATTTTAGCTGCGTATAGGTTTTATCGGTAGTAATACGGTATTTACCATTATTATCGCTGGTAACACCAATAGACGTACCCGGAAAAGAAACGGTTACAAAAGGTAGAGCCTGGTTAGTTTGGACGTCCCTTATAGTTCCGCTTACCACGGTATATTGCCCCCTTGCGGCAACGGATAGGAGTATCAGCAGGGTTATACTTAATAAAAATCTCATTTAATAATTCACCTCAACCATTCGCAGCAATCAGCAGGATAATGCGGCCTGATTTTTTAACGGCCCTGGGACTTAACGGCCTTATGTAAAAAATGTTATCCCCCCGCTGCAAAAGCTTTAATTATATATCATCTTCCAAAAGCCTGCAATTTGATGAATTTGAGGAGAAGAGGTTTAATAACCGGGATTTTTTAACGCCAGGATAACAAAATTTTAACACGGTGAAAGGAATGGGAATCAGTCGACAAGCTCGTGTATTTTTTGTACAAGCTGATTGATATCAAAGGGCTTGGTAATGAAAGCGTCGAAACCGAATGTTCCGAGTGATATGGCAAGCTCGGGATAAGCTGATATGAGCACCACCGGGATGCTGCAGGTATCTTTGTTTCCTTTGATCTGCTGGCATATTTTACCACCGTTGGTACCAGATAATAAGTAGTCGGTGAGCACCAGGTCGGGCTTATAATCGTCTATAGATTGAAATATATCATTTGTACGCTCCAGGCCTTTTACGGTAAAATCGTTGTGCTCAAGAACCGTTTCAAGTACCTGCAGTATATCTTCGTCGTCTTCAATGATCAAAATGCGTTTTGACATAACATAGGTGATAAGAGTGATCAAAGGGGAGAACCAAATTTCGGATAAAATGTTTTTCCAAAACAATTATTTTACGGAATTATTATTGCTTTTGTTATGTATAAGTTCCCTCAATTTTTTGAATGAATTGTACGGGCCCACACTGGCCGCAAAATTAACCAGCCAGGCGGGAATAGCGCCGCCCGGGTCAGTGCTGAGCGTATATTGTATTTGTAACGACTTGTTAGGCAGCACCTTTACATCCCATTGGGCCAATGAGAACGGTACCCGCACCAGGCCCGGATTAACCGGCAGTATGCCGGGAATGGATTTAGCTTGAATACGCATGGTGTGATCCATCGTATCCTTTTTGAAACTCAACTGGATAACCAGGTCGCGGTTGCTTAACGGCCAGGGGAGAGATACTTCAGAATAATATATCAGCGTATCCTTGTTTTTCCTGCTTATCAGGAATGTGCGTTTTGTGCCGTAGCTCCAGTCTTTATGATGTGGAATATTTTGTAATATGCTTATTAACTGGTCCTCGGTTGCGTTCAGCTCGAAATTGGCCTTCACCTCTTTAAACTTTTCGCTTGGGAGCCTGCGCGTATAAACCGCTATACCGTCGTCGTCCCTTACTAATTGCCAGCTGTTCTGCCCGCGGCTTAACGACGAAAAGGCAATTAAAATCAATAAAGGCACGAACTTTTTGAACATTTCGACTAATTAATCACGCTGTCAACAGCTTTGCTGATGCTAAAGATAATACAGGGTTTGATTTAAACTGTTTGCCAGGCTATTTATTGCGAATGCTCAAATTTTAATATTCTGATTGACTAATGTTTAGCGTTTATACTTTGTAACAATAATTTTAGTTAACGAGCTGCCAATGACCTGGCACACAAACGAATTTAATTGCTGAAAAAATCTATCAGCACCGGCGCAATTGCTTTTTCCGAAACATTGTGTGTTTGCCGTTCAAGCATTTTGAACTGATTGCCGGGTACGAGTTCAGACAGCCGTTTCGCAGCTTGCTGAATGGACACTGAAGTTTTGGTGCCGGCCATTATCAAGGTTGGCACTTTAATGGCCCTGGCTCGTTCTTCGGGCAATTTAAACCCATCCATTAGCTCAATATCGTAAGGCAGCGTATGCGCCACAGCTTTTAGCTTTTTCCAGATCGGGAAGAGGGTCATCATAAAAATCCCGAACGATGGCACACCCACGATTTTCATAAAATACTTTACGGCGTCGCCGCGACGGTCTTCGGCTACCATTGTTTTCAACTGCGACAGCATATCCTTGGGCGCGCCGCCGGTCATGCCCGGGACTTCAAAAGGCGGCTCATAAATGGCCAGCTTCGATATATTCAGCCCGCTCGCAGCCGCCCTTAGTGATAAAGCGGCCCCCGATGAAATGCCATAAACATAAGCCGGGCCTCCGGCTTCGTTGATCAACGCTTCAAGGTCCTCTATTTCGCGTTCGGGGGCGTAAGGTTTGGTATCGTCGCTTTCGTTTCGGCCGCGGCGGTCGTACATGAATACCGTAAAATGCTCCGCCAATATCGGCGCCAGCTTAAGCATCGGGCCGAAGTCGCGGCTGCACAATGCGCCGTCGACTAATATAAGCGGTAAGCCGCTGCCCAGCTTCTCGTAAGCTATTGCTGTTCCGTCTTTTGAAGTTACTGTTGCCATCTTTTTAGCTTAAGTATTGATTTATTCCAACACGTCACATGCGTAACCGTTTTCGGCTACCAATTCGGCTATTCTTTCCTGGCGAATATTGTCCCCTTCTACGCGCAATATTTTATCGCAGTCCTCCAGGTCGAAATTGATCCTAAACAATGGGAAATGTTCGGACAAGATATTCAGCAACACTTTCGCCTGCCGTTTCCCCCTCACATTGGTTTTAAAAACTTCTACCATTGCCGTCATAATAAATGATTTTAAGCGCCTTTCAGCCTGTGATAAGTAAAGTAGGAGACTAATACCAGTATTACAAAAACAAGCATTGGAGCCCATGCTGCAAACGGAAATCCTGAAGCAGCGAAACAGAATGTTGCGCCAGCAAGGTCAAAGAAATAACCCGCATAAGCCCATTCTTTCAGCCTTGGATAGCCTGGTACCAATATCGCAATGGCGCCAAGCACTTTGCCCACTGCTAAGAGTTTCATCAGGTACATGGGTATGGCAATTGCCTTCATCATTTCTTCACCTTCCTTACTATGAATGAAAAAGGTTCCGTACGCCGAATATAGCATCATTGCGATGACCAGGATCGTGCTGATCCAATAGATAATTTTTGTTGCTTTCATTGTCTATGAGTTTGATAGAGTTGCCTTTAATATGCTATGATAACTGATATAGGAAATAGCAAGCAGTACCAGGCCGCCGACGAGCATCGGCGCCCATTGGGCAACCGGAAATGGCACAGCCGAGGCAGCGAAGAGCACAATGGCCCCTGCCAGGTCAAAGGTGAAGCCTGCATACACCCACTCTTTTACCCTGGGATAGCCGGGGATCAATAAGGCAATGGAGCCCAACACCTTCGCTATAGCCAGCATTTCAAACATATAACCCGGGAACTGCACCTGCCTGGCAAAGGCCTCCCTATTGGTGGGATGGGCAAACGTCTGGACGGCTGTGAATAGCATCAACAGGATAACCAATAGGGTGCTGACCCAGTAAACGATTTTTGTTGCCTTCACTGTTTTAAGCTTAAATGATTGAATATTCTAATATCTTATTTAATTTGTTGTGATTTAATATATAGTTCGAGTTTATCAAGCCCCTGGTTACCGGCTTCGATCGCATGGAATTCCGTAACCACGAAATCCCTGGTGGCGGCGTCGCCGAACACGCTGTGCATGGTAATCTTAGTTTTTGGCCCTTGTTCCTCAAAAGTTATTGTTGCCATAAATTCGGGCTCTTCTCCTTCATTCGATCCGTGCAGGTATACCAGCCGTTCGGGTTTTACCACTTCCAGGTATAATATAAAATTGGGGAAAACCATACCGCGTCCGCTCATTATATAACTCCAGCTACCGCCAACGCGTACGTCCATCTTCTGGATCTCGATGGTAAATCCCGCAGGGCCCCACCAGTGTGCAACATGCTCCGGCTGGGTAAAAGCTTTGTAAACGAGTTCGCGCGGTGCGTTTACCACCCTGGTGATAATGATTTCCCTATCGTGAATATTGCCGGTGAACCTCTTTATATATGCAGCTTGATCCATAGCTTTCATGCCTTAAGCAACTCTTCCGCAAATTTCTGCAGGCTCGAAGTCCAGCCTTCGGCCATCATCATACCCACCATGGCATCGCGTACCTCGTTGCTGAAGAACCAGGTTTTCAGCGTAAGACGGGTGCTTCTGCTGCCTATGCCCTCAAAGTTTACCATGACGATCAATTGTATCGTCGAAAAATCGACATCGGCTCCAACTTTGCCGCCTATCATCATTTTCCAAAAATCAGCCTGCTTATACATATCGTCGGTGTAAACCAGCTTCTCGTTTCTTACGATCTCGATAAACTTGCCTTGCACCGGGAACTCCTGTCCATCGGGCGAACGCATGACATAAATGTATTCACCGCCAACCTTCAGGTCGACCTCACAGCGCGGAGCTGTAAAAGGTTTTGGCCCCCACCAGTTTTTGATGTGCTCCGGTTCGGTCCAAACCTTAAAAACAAGTTCCTTAGGGGCATCAAATATCCTGGTGATCACAAGCTCCCTGTCTTGCAGCTCAACTTCGGCATCGTTTACTATCCTCATGGCTTAAAGTTTTTATGCTTTTGCTAATTCGTCCGCAAAATTTTGCAGTATCGATGTCCAGCCTTCAACTGCACCGCTGTCAACTATCGCATCTCGAACATCATTGTTGAACAACCGTTGTGTGAACGTCAACCGGGTAGTGTTATCACCCGCATCTTCGAATTTTACCGTAACAAACGATTGCAGGGTTGAAAAATCGACTTCCGGTCCTACCCTATGGCCGATCCGCGCTTTCCATATTTCAGCCTGGTGGAATGCGTCAATACTGTAAACTATCTTTTCGTTCGGTACGATCTCGATGAATTTACCCTGGTAGGGCGGCAATTCCTGCCCTTCCGCCGAACGCATTGTGTATGCATATTCACCGCCCTCCCTCAGGTCAATCTCGCAGCGCGAGGCAGTAAAAGGTTTCGGCGCCCACCAGTTTTTAATATGTTCGGGCTCCGTCCAGACTTTAAAAACAAGTTCTTTCGGGGCGTTAAACGTGCGGGTAATCACAAATTCCCTGTCCTGCACCTCGATTTCGGCGTCATTTACTATTCTCATGGTTTTTATTTTTTATGGTCAGTTTAAAAATTCTTCGATTAACGCTACTGTAACACCGGGTTGCTTATTTTCCTTTTGGCCCGGGTAAACCGGACCCGCTTCAACCGCTCCGATACAGGCCCCGTGCGGACCAGGCAACACCATGAGGCGAGAACCGGGTATCAGTTGATGCATTTTCATAGTGGCTTCGGGCGATATTACATCCTGGTCGCCGGTTATAAGCAACACAGGGACGTTGATCGACTTCATTTGCTCGTCCGGGATGTCCGGAAAATTCTTCATGCGCTCCACATCCCTGTTGAACATCGTATGCAAACGCGTAGTATCGGGCGTTACCTTCAGAAAAGCGTCTTTTAAAGGCGCCGGCAAGTTGTCGATCGTTGCTCCCTCAAATCCCTCAAAAAAGCCGGCCGGGAATCGTTCCCGTTTATCGGCTCCAGCTAATGCGACAATTTTGTTTACCATGTCGGGGTGCCTGATGGCCAGTTGCAGGGTAGTGGTGCCGCCATTGCTGAAGCCGAAAAAGTTAGCTTTTGATACATGAAGATATTTAAGCATGGTGGCGATATCATCCGCATCCTGCTCAAACGACTCGGGCGCATTGCGGTCGGTCGTGCGGCCGTGGGCCTGCATTTCAACCGCGATCAGCTTACCGTGAAATAGTGGTATCACGCTGGCGAAGCTGCTTTCGATAGTCGAGCCCCCGCCATGTATCAAAACCAGCGGCATATCGCCTTCGCCATATATTTCATAATACATTTGCAGCCCGTTTACCGGTGCATAACCCGAAGTTTTTGGCGTTATCATAACTCTTTATTTTAATCCTTCGAGGTAAACATTCAGTTTTTCGATGTTTTGCTTCAAACCTTCCGCGGCGTTATGCGCCTTTACTACAGCTTCGAATAATTCGGCGGTTTCGAAAAGCATGTGCCACTTCAGGTGTGTCTGCTTCGCCTTTGCCTCAAATTTTATCGTTGTGGTAAAATTGGGGTTAAAGTGATCAAAAACGATCTTCTCCAGGGGGACGACCTCCCGGTAGACAGACTGGTTTTTATAATCCCTGCCGTCAGGCCCGTGCATCATAAAGTCCCACTCGCCGCCGGGCCGAACATCCATGGTATAAATGGTATTGGTAAAACCATTCGGCCCCCACCAGTTAACAATATGTTCGGGCTTGGTAAACACTTCCCACACAAGTTCGACGGGAGCGTTCAATGTTCGTTCGATCTGTAACTCCCGGTCAGCGGTGCTACTTTTTGCTTTTTCCATGTTTCTTGTCTTTTTGAAGTTTTTCCAGGTATTCTTCCAGTGAATCCAGTCGGGCTTCCCAGAACTGCCTGTACTGTTCCACCCAATCCGATACCTCATTCAGGCGTTCAAACCTGCCCTCGCAAAACCGTTCGCGCCCCTGTTGTTTTATTTCAAGCAGGCCGCATTCGGTCAGTATCTTCATATGCTTGTATATCGCAGCCCTGCTTACGTCAAACTGTTCCGTAACCGCGTTTATATTAAGCGACTTATGCGCGATCATTCCCAATATCTCTCTCCTGGTCGGATCGGCGATCGCCTGGAATACATCTCTTTTCATCATTTATGCCACCTTTTGGTTGCACAAATATAAATGCCACCTTTCGGTTGCACAAATTTTTTTGAAAATTATTTCAAAGAACTGAACAGAGGCTTTTGAGGACCGATGTCAATACAAACTTAGGGTCAAAACAAGGGCAATAAAACCGCTGAATGCGGCAATCGGAGGGGCGTTTTACGACAACAGGCCCTTAAAGGGCCTGTTGTTCAATGTGAAAATAAGATCGGTTAATCGGGTAGTTCCCGGATATAGATATCGCGGTAATAAACGTGCGTGCCGTGCGCCTGCAATTCTATTTGTTCCTTCGGGAAGATCGGCAGCGAGCGGTCCCAATAATTGTCCATTACCACATTATCGACCACAAGGACACCATTCAGGTAAACCGTTACGCGGTCGTCTTTCATGATGATATGGAAATTGTTCCAGTCGTTAATAGCGTTGTCAGCCAGTTTAAGCGGTTTACTTTGGTGCGCCTGGTTATTGTATAAGCCGCCCGACCCTACCTGAGCGCCTACATCTACACGAGAGGTATCCCATATCTGCACCTGCGGCGATCCGCGCAGGTAAATACCCGCATCGCCTTTAGGTTCGATCTTCCAGTCGACATACATTTCAAAATTGCGGTATTGTTTAGTGGTGCAAAGATTTTCGCCGTCGCCGCTGAAGTTGAGCACGCTGTCTTTCACATACCACCCCTTGCGCATTGCCGAGTCAGCTTTTGCCTGCTCCCTGGCCAATGTAGCGGCGTCCATTTTACTGCGGGTTATCGGGTTGCCGACCAAACCCTTCCAGCCGCTCAGGTCCCGGTTATTGAACAACGGTACCAAGCCGGGATCCGCTGGCATTTCGGCTATGAATTTGCGGATTGCCACTTTTTCGTAATCAGCATCACCACCTTTTTTTATCAGGATGGCCTTATTCAGCCACTGTTTTACGGCATCGCCATAGAAGTTTTTATCGGATAAGGCGATATTCGATAGCGCATTTGCCGCTACCAGTTGTAACGCCGGGTTATCCAGGTACTCGCTTTCAAATACAAGCGCGGGGAATACTTTCAGGTCGCCGGCATCCTCTAGTATCATCTTTTTCTGGGGGACGGTCTGCGCCACTTCCATCGCATCGCGCAGGTAAATCACTTTTTCCTCTGGCGGATAGTTGGAGCCGCTGATGGTATTTACATAACCTTTTAACGCCTGGTCCTTTAACCCTGCATCAGTGGTTTTCCTGGCGATGACAAGCAGTTCGGGTGCCGCGCTCAGATCGGCCCATTGCGATAAAGCGGTAATGGCAGCCTGTTTGGTAGCTGCATCGCCGGTATCAAAGGCATTGGACACAGCATTGAGGGAAGGCTTGTCGCCAACGGCCGCAAGGATGTTAAAATACAGCGTTTTCCGGTCGGCGCTTGCAGAACCCATTTGTGGTAAAACCATGGCGCTCAGCCCGGCCTTATTATCCGAGTGAGCAAACACAGCGATAATAGCCTCCTGTATTTCGGCGGTTTCCGAGGCCTGGTCCGATGCTGCAAGCAGGCTAAACAACTGGTTTAAGTTTTCCCGACCGGCAAGTTGCTTTAAAGAGCCATAGGCTGCTGCCCGAACAGCAGGATCGCCGCTTTTCAGCAGTGGGGTGACCAGGTCGATCTGCGCATGCGCACGCCGCGCCGCAAGGAAGTTGATCAGTGCAGGTTGCCCGCTTGCAGGCATGTCAGGCAACGCCGTACCTACGCGGGCAGGTAAACCGGCGCCCTTCATGGTCAGTAAGGCGTTCTGCACAGCCATGTCCTCACCTTTATTGCCGTTTTTTAAAACTTCCAGCAGATTATCAAGGGAATTATTCTGCCCCAATTTTCCCGACGCTGTAACCGCTGCGATCACCACTGCGGTATCGGTGCTTCTCAATTCTTTGTTAATGGCGGGCAAGGCCGTAACAGCCTTGTGATCGCCCAGCATGGTGATGATGGCCACTTTTTCGGTCGAATTACCTTTCGGGAATTCCCTGGTCCACACCGGTATGATCTGGGGATCGAGATGCTTTCCGGCCATTTCCATAGCGGCAGCCCGGTACTGGGCATTGCTGCTCTTCGCCGCTTCAACAAAGCGGCCGGTCGCCATACCTCCCGTTAGATCGGCAAGCAATCGTAAAGCGGCGGTATGGGTATGGATAAGCTTATCCGAATTGGTTTCATCCCACAGCGACTTAGCCAGGTGCTCCGCTTTTAATTTATTGGGAGTGCCGCGCAGCGAAAGATTTTTAAGATATAAAATATAGGATGAGGTCGCATCAGTTTCGTCATAAGAATAGCCTGCGTTTTTAGCGGCTGATGACATCAGCGCGGAAGATGCCGGCGATCCGATCTGGGCCAGCGCGTACAGGCAAACCTTGTCGAGGTTTTTATCCTTACCGATCAGTCCGCCGATGGCCGGAGCGGCCGGGCCATCTTTAATGTCACCCAAAGCTTCTACGATGGACAATTGACATGAATCCTTTGCAGCACGCAATGCACTCCGTAAAGCCACTTTGGCCGCAGGCGTACCCACTTTTACCAAAGCCCTTGCAGCGGGATCGCACAGGCGTTTGTCGGCCAGGTAATTTTTTAAGGCAGGCACGGAGGCGTCCGAAGCCAGCGTTTGCAACTGGCTAATGATAAAGGCCTGGTTGTAAGCGTCAGGCGCCTTTGGCAATGCCTTAACATAAGCCTGGACTGCCATATTGCGCCACGCCTCTTTGCCGGGCTGAGTCGAGCAGAACGAGAACCCGCTGATGGCGTCGTATATCCTGGTATTATCGGCAGTTCCGTTCGTTTGGAGCATGGCCAGCATTTCGCTTATACCTTGTTCGCCTAATTGCGCTGTTGCTGCCGCGTTAGCATTCAGGTCGGCTTCGTTGTTTGCCGGTTCTTTATCGAGGATAGCCGATATTTTGCCGGATTGCGCATTGACCGTCGCCGCCAGTCCTGATAATAATATAATGGTGTAAAATATTTTCTTCATGGTCGGTTCAAGTTAAATGGTCCAGGGGCCGCGCATCGGCGGGAAGATCAAACGGTTGGCAGCTTCGTCGCCGATAAATTCCTGTTTTACGGGATCGAATTTGAGCGACCGGCCTAAACGTAAAGCGACCAGCCCCATGTTAACGATGGTACAGGAGCGGTAGCCGTTCTGTTCGTTCAGCGCGAACTTTTTCCGGTTCTTTACCGCCTCGATAAAATCGGTTACCTGTGGCTGAGGATCGGGGAAGTCGGCTAATTTCCTTTCCAGATCGGGAATGTCCGATTTAAAGCCCGGGTACAATTTGCCTTTCGGGCCTTCGATATAAGGCACGCCTTCGATGGCGCCCTCGCCGTCCAGGATGATCTTGCAGCCATCGGCATAAGTATAGGTGATCTTACGCCAGGTGCCTACCGCGTCCATATTTTGCTGCGGCGCATCCAGCTCGACCGAGATCGGGCTGTCATCATCCTTACCTAAAAAATATTGGATCGGGTCGATATAATGCTGACCCATATCGCTCAAACCGCCGCCGTCGTAGTCCCAGTAACCACGGAAGGTTTGGTGTACCCGGTGCGGGTGGTAAGGCTTGAACGGCGCCGGGCCCAGCCAGAAATTATAATCAAGTTCGGGCGGAACGGGCATCACGGGCAGGTTGGTCTTGCCCACCCAGTAAAATTTCCAGTCGAAGCCCGTATGCCTGCCTACGGTAACCGTTAGCGGCCAGCCCAGCAGGCCGCTCTCCACTAATTTTTTGATGGGTTTTACTGTCGTTCCCATGCCATAAAAAATGTCACTGAAGCGGAACCATGTGTTCAGGCGAAATATACGGCCGTTTTGCTGCACCGCTTCCACCAGGCGTTTACCCTCGCCAATGGTATGCGTCATCGGCTTTTCGCACCAAACATCTTTGCCCTGGCGTGCTGCATCGGCTGCTATAATGGCATGCCAGTGCGGCGGTGTGGCCACGTGCACAATGTCCACTTCGGGCAGTTGGATCAGTTCGCGATAATCGGAGAACAGTTTGGGATTGGTGGTAACCATATTGGCGGCGTCACGCAAATGATTTTTGTCAACGTCGCATAAAGCCACTACGCGCGTACCGCCGTAGGGAATGTGGTTCTTGCCCATACCGCCAACACCGATAATACCCTTGGTCAGTTGGTCGCTGGGAGCGATGAAGCCTTTACCCAGTACAAAGCGCGGTACGATGCTGAATGAAGCTGCCGCAATAGCCGATTTTTTTATAAAATCGCGGCGGGTAGTTAGTTTTTTTTCTTGCATTATAGAATTGTGTTTATACAGCCTGGTTAAATGGTTGATCGAGTTGAATTAAGCTGATCAAGTTTCTATTACCTAATCAAGCACTCACTCAGTCAACCCAATCAACTAAACTATAATTCCTTTATCATTAAATTCTTGTAGTACACCTTACCTGCTTCGCATTGCATGGCGATAACACCGCTTTTAGCCTTGCCATAATCCGGATAATCTTTCCATTTGCCAGCAAGGCGTCTTTTGTTCCAGTCAGCATCCCAGGCGGTGAAGTCAACTATTTTTTTACCATTAAGCCAGTGTTCTACATGCCCGTGATTAAAAACCAGGCGGCTGGTGTTCCACTGACCCACCGGCATTAGCTTTTTCTGATCGTTGGGCACATGCATGCCGTAATCTGCACCTGCTTTTTGCCACTGCTCCAGCTTACCGGGGAAACCGTTATCATCGATGATCTGGTACTCCGGTCCGGTTTCATAAGGCGCGTGATATTTTGCGTCTTCCTGCACATGATATATCATGCCGCTATTGCTGGCCTTGTCCACTTTCCATTCCCACTTCAACTCAAAATTCGCGTATTGTTTGTCGGTGGTGATGTAACTGTGATCGTCCTTTTTTGCGGGCGCCTTGCTAACGAGCGCTCCGCCCTGTACGGTCCAATCGGTAATAGGGCCTTTACGGCCGTATTCGTGCCAGCCTTTTAAAGTCTTACCATCAAACAGGCTTATCCAGGCGTCTTTGGTGTTTTTGGCCGGTTGCGGCAGGATAGTGAAAGCGAGGGAGGCAAGAGCCACCAGCGCAACTGATAATTTAAGCAGGTTCTTCATGTTTTTGTGTTACGGGTTAATAATTGGTTGGGATAACAGCAATATCCACCGGTAAATTTAGAACAATCGGGCATAGAAACAAATCAAATGTCATGAACTTTCAGACCATGGTCAATGGTCCATAGTCCGTCCGGTTAGCCATGGACTATCGACTATGGTCTATGGACTCAAAAACTCAAATATTCCACCAGTACGTCCATTTAAACGTCAGCTGCCGTGTAACCGGCGTATAGGGCGACGGCACCGAGTTTTCGGCATAAACAATAAATATGTCCGACGCAGGGCGGTAGCGCCACTGGAACCTCGCGTTGACGTTCAAATCCTTTTGCTGCTCGTTGTACTGTACATAGGTGGTAAAGTATAGCGTGTTGGTAAACGTGATATCCACTTTAGGCCCAATAAGCGTAAAACGCGTATCTCCATAAGGCTTCGGCAGGCGCAGATCGGTGTAATTGCCGTTTATCGCGAGGTTTACATAAGGCTGCACCCGGTAACCCACGGTGCCATTAAAGCTAAGGCGGTGGCCATTATCATAATAGCCGCCAAAGGTGGCCTCTATAGAGTAGGTGAACACGCTTTGCGGTTTAGAGTTGATTAACAGGTCGAGCGAATTATAGTGATGCTCGGTACCGATGGCTAAGCTATCGCGATGGGTATTGGTTGGGTCGAAAGGCTCCTGTAATTTCACATAGTCGTTGATACCCGATAGCGTGATGGTACTGCGATCACGAAAAGTAAGAATGTATGACAATGCGCTCTCGTTGTCCGTCCGGTTCATGTTCTCATCAAAGTAATAGTTTGATGTAAACTGCAGGCCATGGCTCAGTATTTTGGTCTTTTTAGGAAACCAGTTGTGTAATACAAGCGGACTGAATTTGATATAGCCCGTTCTCGGCACAAAGCCTACCGCAGCTACATAGTTTTTGCCGACATATTCCTCCTGCATGTATAATTGCCAGAATTTGCTGAAATACTGTATATGGTCGGCCAATACAAAATCGTGCCCTGACACCCCGGGTGAAAACGATTTCAGCCCCAGCAGCTTTCCTGTCCACATGTTGCTGGTCGAGGCCAGGTTGAACTCCATGCCCACGTTGCGGTTGTAGTTGTCAAAGTAATTGGTACCCGGCAATGTGCCGGTAATATCGTGATTGACAAAAATAAAACCGATGTTCGAGCGGTCGAGCACGCGCCTTTGAAGCGTAACCACACCGTAGTTGCCGGCATCCATATTATTTTGGATCGAATTGCCGGTTTGTATATCCATCAGGCCGATACGCCAGTCTTTATTCAGCTTGCCGGTGAGCCTTGCACCGGCATCGATGGGTTGCATTAGCCCAATCTGCCTCGAAAAGAACGGCCGTATATCCGAGTAGCCGAAATTATAGAACAGGTCGCCGTTCTCCAGGAAGAACTGTCGTTTTTCTGGAAAGAAGAGCTGGTAACGGCTCAGGTCGATTACCTGCTGATCCACGTCTACCTGCGAGAAGTCGGGGTTCACGGTCAGGTCCAGGTTCAATGCCGGTGTAACCGACACTTTTGCATCACCGCCGATCTCGCGATGGACGGTAGCAGGGCCGCCGCCGTGGTAGTCTTTGGTAACGCCGGTCAGGGCATAAGGGATGATGGACACGTTGCTGCTCGATGTGGGCGGGTCCTCGTCCCACACCAGCGTACCGGTATAGGCCAGCGATGCCGTGGGGAACTGGCGGGGCACCGGCGCCCAGGCCGACTTTTCGGCCGCCTTCAGGTCGTTGCGGCTGAAGTTGATACCCCACTCGCGGATGCCTTTTTTGTAACGTATGCTTTTGAATGGTATCGCCGCTTCGAATATCCATTTGTCGGGATACTGTTTTACCGCAGAATACCATTTGTTGTCCCAGTTCAGATCCACGCTGCCGCCGGCGTACATGCTGCCGTCCCACTGGCCGCCCGCGGCATTCGCGCCGAAGGTAAAGCCGTCGGTACGGTCGTTAAAAGGATCGATAAAAAAGATAAAGTTGTCGTTCTTCACAAAATTCCAGTCGCGCTTCATCGACTCCACCATGTATGGCCCCGCCAGCAGGTTATAATTGATCACCAGGATGTACAGGTTGCGGTCATCGTAGGTCATGCGCACCACGGTCTTCACTTTCGACAGGCTGGTGTCCATAGGCAGTACCATGTGAAAGTTGTCGGCCGAGTCGGCTGCCAGCCAGGCAGGCTCGTTCATTACCCCGTCGATAGACATATCGCAATGCGCCCGTTTAATGTGGTAGCGGTAGTTAGCATTGGCTTTTTGCGCCGCGGCATGCAAAGCTGCGAAGCAAAACAGGAACAAAAGCAGAACAGCGGTTTTAAGCCGGTAATCGTGTTTCAATACAGTCAGGTTTTATTGTGTCGGATTGACGCCGTAATATAGCAGCAAAAACTTTCCTGTGAAAAATAAAATGTAAATAGAACAATTTAGTTACAAAATGGTGGTTTGTGATTAGTGACCTGCTCATCGAGATACCTTTCACTTTTCGCCTTTAACCTTTCACCTCGTCCCCCCTGCCAAAACGTCAATCCCAGGCCCATATTCAGCACATTTTGTAACAACGGTATAGGTTTTGCAATCAAAATCGTAATTTCATCTAAAAATCACAGAAAAGTAAACATGAAAACTTCGTACATAGTACTCATCGTTATCGCGTTCATCCTATTGATCGGCGGCTGCGGCAGTTGCAACAGCTACAATAAAATGGTGTCGCTGGACGAGACGGTAAAAGCCAAATGGGGAGCGGTACAGGCCGACTACCAGCGCCGTGCCGACCTGATCCCTAACCTGGTAGCAACCGTTAAAGGAGTTGCCAATTTTGAAAAGAGCACGTTGGAAGACGTGACCAACGCACGCGCAAAAGCTACTTCGATAACCGTGGACGCAAGCAAGCTCGACCCGGAAAGCATTCAAAGATTCCAGGCTGCGCAAGGGCAGCTGACAACAGCGCTGGGCCGCTTACTGGTGGCTTCAGAACGTTACCCCGAGTTAAAAGCAACCGAAAACTTCTCGACGCTACAGGCCCAACTGGAAGGCACTGAAAACCGGATAACGGTGTCCCGGCGCGATTTTAACGATGCTGTACAGAATTACAACACCCAGATACGATCATTCCCATCTAACATCATAGCCAATATGACCGGCTTTAAGGAGAAGGGAAGCTTCCAGGCCGACGCTGCGTCGCAAAATGCGCCAAAGGTTCAGTTTTAATAATTATTGAGTTATTGATTTATTGAATTATTGAGTGAGAACTCATTCCTTAATTCAATAATTCGGTAATTCATTCATTCAATAATTAATCCTATGCCAATTTTTAACGAAGAGGAACAACAGCGTATACGCAAGGCGGTGGAGGCTGCGGAGAAGCATACTTCGGGCCAGCTACGGGTCTGCATCGAAAAAACCTGCAGCGAGGATGTGCTCGACCGGGCGGCCAAATACTTTCACCAGCTCGACATGCACAAGACAAAACTGCGCAACGGCGTACTGATCTACCTGGCTACCGTCGACCGTAAATTTGCCATCATCGGCGACCGGGGTATCAATAAAACCGTACCCGAAAATTTTTGGGACGATGCCAAAGACGAGATGCTAAAACATTTTCGCTACGGCGACTTGGTGGAGGGGATCGTTACGGGCCTTAAGATAGCCGGCGATCACCTGCAGCAATACTTTCCTCACAGCGCCGGCGGCAGCAACGAGCTGCCCGACGACATCGCCTTTATGGATGGCAATTAAAAACTGAAAAAGATGTTGAAAAGAATCATATTGATCTGTATTGTTGCACTCGCCGCGTTCAGGGTTTTTGCGCAGCAGCAGGATATACCCCCCGCCCCCCCGGGGCTCGTGACAGACTACACGAATAGCACCCTGTCGGAAGCTGATAAGGCCCGGCTGGAAAGCAAGTTAAGGGACTTTTATAATAAATCGTCGAGCCAGATAGCCGTTGTCATCATGCGGTCCGTCGGTTCGTACGATATCAACGATTATACGCAGCGGCTGGCGCGTGCATGGGGGGTTGGACAGCAAACCAAGAATAACGGGGTGGTGATACTGGTAGCGGTCAACGACCACAAAGTATCCATACAAACCGGCTATGGCATGGAAGGCGCGCTGCCGGATGCGACAGCGCATGAGATCATCCAGGATGACATCCGTCCGCATTTTAAGGCAGGCGATTATTACGGCGGGTTAGATGCGGCTACCGACGATATTATCAAATACACCAAAGGCGAATATACCGCCGACAATAAACACCAGAAGAATGGAGCTGGTGGGGCCGCTGTACTCATTGTCATCATTATTGTCATCGTCGTGCTGATAGCCATATTCCGCGGTCGCGGTGGCGGCGGCCATATCATCGACAGCCGCGGCGGTGCAAGTCCATTCTGGTGGTTCCTGGGCGGCATGCTGCTCGGGCGCGGCAGCGGCGGCGGTGGCGGCTGGGGAGGATTCTCAGGCGGCGGCGATGACGGCGGAGGAGGAGGTTTCGGCGGCTTTGGCGGCGGCGACTTCGGCGGCGGCGGTTCAAGCGGAAGCTGGTGAATTGGCTTATGGGATCATAGTTCATGGTAAGATTTTACTACATTAGGAGCGTTTTACCATGAACTATAGGCTATGAACGGCGAGGAATTGCGTTGGAAATTTATCTCTTCTGAATACATCCATAAGGGCAAATGGGCTACCCTCCGGGTGGATACCTGCGAAATGCCCAATGGCACCATCGTCGACGATTACTATGTGCTTGAATACGGTTCGTGGGTGAACGCTGTTGCTGTCACCGAAGACAACAAAGTGCTGATGGTAACTCAATACCGGCATGCTGCTGATATTATTTCGCTGGAAATTCCAGGCGGTGTAGTTGATGAAGGCGAAACGCCGGTTCAGGCGCTGCGCAGGGAGTTGCTCGAGGAAACCGGGTACCAGTTCGATGACTTTGAACCGCTTTGTAAGGTTTGCTCAAACCCTTCAACCGCGAACAATTTTGTATACAGTTACCTGGCCCGCGGCGGCCGGAAAGTGCAGGACCAGCAGCTTGATGACCATGAGGAACTCATCGTACATGAGTACACTATCGAAGAGGTGAAGCAACTGCTTTTGGAGAATAAGATATTGCAGGCTATGCACTGTACAAGCCTGTTTTATGCGCTTAGTAAACTGGGAGTCCTTTAATCGGGACAATTGCCGGTTTTGACAGTGTAAAATATGGAAACGATCTTCCATCGCTGTCTCCGTTTTACCAGTTGAAAGACAGTTATGCCGCAATGGTCGAATTTACTGCCGAGATAAAACTTGTATGACGCCCACACGATGGCAATTCCGTTGCTGATGTTGATGTCGTCGTAGCGGGTTATCTTTTCAATCCAGGAATCGTCCTTAAATTTGGCTACCTGTTTTAAATATTCCACCGGGTTTATCGTGGTGACGCTGCCTACGGTATCGTTTTTCGATTCTGCATATTGGATCAGGATATTGCCCGCAAACTCGTCCTGGAATGCGGCGGTGTCGTCGTTTTGCATAGCAACTAAAACCCGGTTAATGGTATTTTTTACCGCATCATTATCGCTGTTTTGCGACTGGGAAAATGCGACGGACGCAAGGCCGATAAGCATGCAAGTCATCAGTAACCTTATCATAGTAAGTGGGTTATGATCATCCAAGATACGCAAATTCGGGATGGTTGCAAATCGATTTTCATTCCGGTCGAAACGGATGCCAGGCGGTTAGACCATCTTCAATACCCCAAACCATAAGGCAGTTGTTGCGAAAGCAATAATAATACCTATTCCGACGATTAAATTAACCAGTTTGGGATCCGTACCATATTCTTCCGCCACGATACCGGATGTCAATTGCGTAGGCATGGCGGCTTCAAAAACCGCGATTTTGGTTGGGGTTCCCCTAAAACCACATAGTATAGCTATGGCAAATATCAACGCGGGCGCCAACAGCAGCTTGTAAGTCAATGCGGCGCTTATATTTTTTAGTCTCTGCCCCAGGCCTTTGAACTTAAGCTGTAGTCCTATCGAGAACAGCGCAAGCGGGCCAATGGTGAGCGCCAGTTTATCAAATACCGGGTCGAGAAAGGTAAGATCAAAAAAATGGGGTAAAGTTAGCGCTCCGACGCATCCCAGGAATGGAGGGAAGCGTAACACTTTCCTGATGATTGTTTTTGCGGGTAGTTCCTGTTTGCCCTGGGCGCGGATAACCGTGATTATGCCGATGGTTGAAAGAGTCAGGAATGTGATTTGGTCGCATATCACAGCAATACTTAGGTCCTTGTCGCCGAAATAGGCCAAAACAAGGGGAAAACCGACAAACGAGGTGTTGCCTAAACCTGCAGATAACTTCAATGCTGCTGCTGTTGGCCTCGGCACTGGCCGATTATAGGTATATAACGAAGTGTAGAGCCATGCGCCAACCCATACAATGACAGGCATAATAACCGGCAGCAGCAACTCCTTGTTCCATTGAACGTGCGGAAGGTACTTGAACGAAACTGCCGGCAGCGCAAGGTAAATAATCCAGGCATTTATCCCTTTATAAGCATCGGCCGGAAGAGCTTTTGACATGCTGAACAACATACCAGCCGCCAGACATATTCCTATAAGCAGAAAATTACCCAAACGATTAAACCAATATTGTGAAAGTACAAAACTAAAATAACGCCCGAATACTGACGGTGAATGTGTAAACGATTTGTTCAGATTTGCTATTATTATAGCAGGGATACCCAGTCACAAGTCCCCATTGATATCTCCGGGATACATATTGTCAGTAAACAGTCAATTACTTTTTACTTTAGGATTTCCTTTCCCATTCAGTAAATTTCTAATTTGGAACTTGCGTCCATTCCGAAAATAAAAGCTTCTTTCTGGTTATTATTTTCTGCAATGAAGCCTGTAAATCGTCAATTATTATTTGGGGCGTGCTCCGCCTTTTCCACCGATATAAAATACACAATTAAAGCTCTGTTATGAACACTATGACGACCGTTTCTGAAGTATTAAATAAACTTAGAGAAGAAGGTTATACCCTGGACTTCAATCTGAATGATAACTGCCTGATATGCCATGGAAATTCACTGCAGCTTCACGCTGATGAATTTGTGATAGATAAGCATTATCGTTTTGAGGGTCTTTCCGACCCTGGCGATGAAGCCGTAGTGTATGCAATATCTTCGGTAAAGAACAATTTGAAAGGGACGCTGGTAAACGGCTATGGTATTTCCAGTGAAAGTTTGACCGATGATTTGCTAAGTGCGTTAAAAGAAAAATACAATAACAGCGGTACCGACAGTAACAAATAAGGACAAAAATCTACTCGTCCTAAGGTTTGGGTTAGTCGCCGATTTTAACCAAAAGCACAAACAATAATTGTGGCCAATACACTCTTGTCAGAGGTTTGCAATAATCAAACAGACCCTATCTTTCCGTAAAAAAATGTCTTTTATTTGTATAATAAAAGACTTGGATGTCTTTTATTAAGATCCTTCTCAGTTATCTCACACCAATAAAAGTTGTCATGAAAAATATTCTGATATTCAACGATTTTTCGCCTGAAACGGAACATGCTGCCCAGCTCGCGTTGCTCTTAGCAGGAAAAACCAACACTACCTTGCATGTATGGAATACTTTCAGCAAAGCAAAATTACCGGCAACACTCGAAACGATTTCTTCTAATACGAATCAAATTATGCCGGACTTACCTTTTGATAAAAACACCTGGATCGAAGAATTGGAATCGAACCTTTACGCGCAAACCGGATTAACGCCGGTTGTGAATATTATCGACGATGAAGATTTTACACCTGGAAATGTTTTGTCTATCGTAAATAAGTGCAATGCGGGACTACTGATCAAAGGAGTTGCGGAAGGCGAACAAGATATTTCGAATATCAACAGGGAACTACTTTGCTGTTCTACCCGGTCGGGATGTCCCGTATTATTAATTCCGCAGCGATTTCAATGTAAAGACTTTGAAAAAATAGTATATCCTACAGATCTTCGATTCTGCCGCCAGGACATAATCCATTATTTAAACGACTTTGCGACCGCGCTTGCTGCCAGCATTTTAGTAGCTGCCATAGCCTCAAACGGACTACCACACCTTGATAATGGTTATGCGCTTAATATCTTTAAAGAGGAGATCATTCCGTCCGTTAATCACAGATATTTTTGCTTTGATAATATCAGGGAAAAGGACATTCTTAAGGTCTTTGACGTGTTGGTTAACGGCATGAATAATGACTTGCTGGTATTAGTAAATCATGGGTATCATTTCAATGAATTATTAGGCTACGATATTCCGTATGTTATACCCGGTAATATACATATCCCATTGCTGATCTTCCCATCTTAACGCGTTTTTCAATCATTCATCTGTTATAAATAGCGGAACGCATAAAACACCAAGTGGTAAGGCAAATTTTATTAATTATTGCAGGAGGGGCTGTAATCGTATGAAACTAAAGATTAAAAGAGTTTATGATAACCCTGCGAAAGACGACGGGATGCGTATTCTTGTGGACAGACTCTGGCCAAGGGGGCTAACTAAGCAAAAGGCCAAAGTTGACGTATGGTTAAAAGGCATTGCTCCCAGCACTGAACTACGGAAATGGTTTGCCCACGACCCCGAAAAATGGAGCGAATTCATAAGAAAATATAAACTGGAGCTTGATGAAAACAACGATCAAACCGCCATTTTAAAAGAATACCTGAAGCAGGGTCCTGTTACACTGCTTTACGGAGCAAGAGACGAGTTGCACAACGAAGCGCTCGTTATTAAACAACTGTTTAGCGCTGATGCGGCGATATAGAAGCTAAGTAATCTCAAGTGTAGTAATGATCGTGCATCATGAAAATCTTATACAAGAGCGGCGCTCTTTATATAAGCTGGGTGAAATATCGAGGTGTGAGCTAAAGCATTTTCAGATAAAGACCGAAACGAAAACGCCTAAATAGAAATAACTTATTTTTTAAAATTTATATCATGGAAAATGAAAATTTATTTCCGGTCGCAACCAACGAGTTGAATGATAAAAAGGCTGCCTTAGCCCGTAAAAATATAGAAGCATGGCGAACCTTTAGTAAAACAGTATTTGAGGAAGGTGCGCTTCCTGGAAAAACAAAACAATTGATTGCCGTAGCAGTAGCACATGTAACACAATGCCCATATTGCATAAGGTCTCATACAAAACAAGCCATACGGGCAGGCGCCAGCAAAGAGGAAATTATGGAAGCTGTTTGGGTGGCAGCTGAAATGCGTGCGGGTGCTGCTTATGCACACGCAACCATTGCTATGGATGAAATGGAAAAACATTAAGATTTTGGAATATCAGTAAATTTAAAATGATGAAAGAAAGATTAAACTATGCAGAAATTTCGCCGGATGCATTAAAAGCAATGCATGAGCTTGAAAAATATGTCGCCGCCTCCGGGCTTGAACGTCCGCTATGTGAACTGGTAAAAACAAGGGTTTCGCAAATGAACGGCTGCGCATATTGTATTGATATGCATACCAAAGATGCCCGTAAAGCAGGTGAGACAGAACAGCGCCTGTATGCTTTAAATGCCTGGCGGGAAACCCCTTTTTATACTGATCGCGAACGCGCCGCTTTGGAATGGGCTGAAGCCCTTACTTTGATTTCAAAAAATGATGTGCCTGATTCTTTATATAATTCGGTTCGTAAACATTTTGATGAAAAAGAAATCGTTGCTTTATCCATGGCAATTATTGCTATAAACGGGTGGAACCGGCTGGCGATTGGCTTTCGAACAACTCCCGGAACTTACAAACCGCAATAAAATTCTTGAAAACAATTACGCTGCGTTCTTGCCGCATAATTGTATAATTTCTAAACAGGTTGTTCAAGATTAACGGCTGGCTTGACTTCGTTATCCGTCTCTAAGTGATGACCCGGTCGGAAAATACGATGAGATACCTAATATCAAGCTGTTAATTGGACACAAATAGATCAGGAAGAATTATCAGTCAACGCTGCTTTAACCGTTCAACTTTAGTTCTATTAATGAACTGAGCGTTTTATCAGGTTGCATCGCTGTACCGATCAGATCAGCCAAAGTCACCTTGTCCAGCAACTGATCTATATTGATCTGGACCATTTGCCAGAGTGAGCGTATCGAACAATCCACCGAGTTCGTACAAAACTTAAGTATTCCCGGATAATCATTACAAAACGATTCTTCGAATAAAGATCCTCCCAGAATTTTCAGGACCTCGTTGATATTGATCGCATCTGCAGGTCGCGCCAGGACATAACCGCCTTTATTGCCGGGAGTACTATTGATATATCCTTTGATACGAAGCAGGCGTGTGAGTTTGGCGACGTACGGAAGTGATAAACCCTCGGCTACTGCCAACGACTGTATGGTCATGCCTTCCTTGTCATGAAACCTGGCAATTCTTAATAAAATTCGGAGCCCATATTCTTCCTGCGACGTTATTTTCATTTTCTGTTATTTAGGACCACTGAATGCTTACATCCAAAATTATTCTTTTTTTACCTCTTGCAAAATCGGCTTCATTACAATAATCCTAATTCCAGCTTTGCCGTTTCGGACATCATATCCCTATCCCAGGGCGGATCCCAGGTTACGACAACAATCACTTCATTTACTCCTTCAATGGCCCTGACCTTTTGTTCTACCTCAACCGGAATATCCTGGGCAGAAGGACAACTCGGTGCGGTAAGTGTCATCACGATCTGGACATTATTATATGGGGGCAGCACTTCCGTCTCATATACTAATCCTAATTCGTAAATACTGACGGGAATTTCCGGATCGTATATCGTTTGCAGACAGTCGATTACCTTTTGTTTTAACGTTTCTTGTTCCATTGGTAATTTTCCTGTTCGTGCATTTCTTTATAGGCTATTGCATAGTCTTTCATCTGTTTAACCATTGCCCGCAAACCGTTTGAACGGGTTTGTGCCAGGTGCGCGTGCATCCCGATCTTTTCAATAAAATCCAATGACGCGTTGATGATCATATCAGGGGTGTGCCCGGACAATACGGCAATTAAGATACTGATCAGACCTTTTACGATCATTGCATCACTATCGGCTTTAAAGAAAACTTTACCATCGTTATAGAAAGGCGCCAGCCATACTGTAGACTGACAGCCCCTGATTTTCCTGTCTTCTGTTTTATATTGAACTTCTAATGGCGGTAGTTTTTTACCAAGCTCAATTATATATTCATACTTTTCCTCCCAGGTATCCAGGAAGGAAAACGACTCTACGAAATCGCTCTCAATTTCTAAAATGTCTTTTTCCATGGTCATGATAGCATTTTGAGGGCTTTCCAAAGACCGGCAATCAGCGCATCTATCTCCTCAAACGTATTGTAAACTGCGAAGGAGGCCCTTACCGTTCCCGGGATACCGAAACGCTCCATCAGCGGCTGTGCGCAATGGTGGCCCGTTCTTACGGCAATCCCTTGGTTGTCCAATAAAACCCCAATATCCTGCGGGTGGGCGCCCTTAATTACAAAAGACACCAAACTGCATTTTTCCCTGGCCTTGCCGATGACGGTCAGATTGGGAATCAGTTCCAGTTGGGCCGTCGCGTATGCCAGCAAAGCAGCTTCATGTTTCCTGATATTATCCCTGCCGAGGCCATTCAAAAAATCCAAAGCCGTTTTCAATGCGATAGCACCGGCTATGTTTGGCGTGCCGGCCTCGAATTTATAAGGAAGTTCGTTATAGATAGTCCGTTCAAAAGTAACCTCTTTGATCATTTCACCGCCGCCCTGGAAAACCGGCATATTTTCGAGCATATCTTTTTTGCCGAATAAGACACCAATCCCAGTCGGACCATAAAGCTTATGCCCGGAAAATGCAAAAAAGTCACAATCCAAACGCTGAACGTCGATGTCCAGGTGAACAGCAGATTGCGCCCCATCGATCAGCACAACCGCGCCGGCCTGGTGTGCAGCCTTGATCATTGCTTTAACCTGGTTGACCGTACCCAGCGCATTTGATACATGGGCAAGCGCTACCATTTTTGTTTTCGGACCAAGTAAATTGTAGTAATCGATCATGGAAAGCTCGCCGTTATCCAAAACCGGTATCACTTTTAATACGGCATTCTTCTCCTCGCAAAGCATCTGCCAGGGCACTATATTGGAATGGTGCTCCATCCCGGAAATTAATATTTCATCACCTGCTGCTATATTGGCCCGGCCCCAGGTGTAAGCGACCAGGTTTATACCTTCCGTGGTGCCCCTGGTAAAAACAACCTCTTCCGGGCAGGCCGCACCGATGAATTGCTGAACAGCAATCCGTGAAGCCTCAAAAGCGGCGGTCGCTTCTTCGGCAAGACTGTGGATACCACGGTGGATGTTCGCGTTAAAATTGCTGTAATATTCGCTGATCGTGTCGATAACAGCTTGCGGTTTTTGAGTGGTCGCGGCATTATCGAGGTACACCAAAGGTTTATTTTTAACCATTCGGTTGAGTATAGGGAACTGTTGCCGCACAGCGCCTACATCAAGATCAATATATGTTGGGCTCGTCAAAATCATTTCCTATTAACAGCTAAACGTTGAGTGATCAATTGTTCAACATAACCACGTAATAATTCGGGCTTAACCTGGTCGAGTATATCCAGTGCAAAAGCCTTCAGCAATAGTTGCTGCGCATCCGGTTTCGGAATACCCCTCGCCCGCATATAAAACAATGCGTTTTCGTCCAACTGACCTACCGTACAGCCATGTGAGCATTTTACGTCATCCGCAAAAATCTCTAACTGCGGTTTGGTATTGACGGCAGCATTATCCGACAGCAGGATGTTATTATTGGTCTGGTAGGCATTGGTCTTTTGTGCATCAGGGCGAACTATGATCTTACCGTTAAATACACCGGTGGCGTCGTCGTCCAGTATTCCTTTATATAGTTCATTACTGAGGCAATTCGGCTGCATATTATCCACCAGCGTGTGGTTATCAGTATGCGTGTGTCCATTTAAAACATATAGGCCGAATAAATGGGCCTCGCTGCCGGCCGCTTCCATGATCACATTCATATTATTGCGGATCGTGCCTCCGTTGAGCGTAACTGTTACTGCGTGCAAATAACTGCGGCCAGTCTGACGGAAATGTGTAGTGCTTACCTGGCTGGCATTGGCTGTTTCGTTTTGGATTTTATAATATTCAACAACCGCATTTCGGCGAATTACCACCTCCATTACCTGGTTGGTAAAACATTCTTCAGTACCCAATGTGCTAAAAGCCTCTATCAATTGAACTTTCGTATTCTCCTCAATGCAGAGCAGGCTCCTTGGCTGGGAAAGAACATTGTGTCGCCGGGCATCGGAGATATGATAGATATAAAGGGGATGAGTTAACTCCTGCCCCCGCGGTACATAAAGAAAAATACCTTCGTTAATAAGCGAAGTATTTAGGGCGTGAATACCATCTTTAATATAAGTGTTGCTGCAGCCGAGATGTTCTTGTACGATACCTTTATAAATTCCTTCCGCAGCAGTTTCCAATGGCAATACCGTAAGCTGTCCGGGTGCGGAACGGATATTTGAAAGTGCCGGTGCGAAACGGCCATTTACAAACACGATTTCATTCGCGTCCTGATAGCCGGGTAATCGGATGGCCTCTAATTCTTCCAATCGGAAGGAAGCATCCTGTATGTCATCAAAATGGTACTTGTTGTCCAACAGCCTTCCGACATCCGTGTATTTCCATTCTTCATTACGTTTCGTTGGTAAGCCTGCTTTGTCATAGGCCTGAAAACCTTCCCGTCGGATCTGCGCGATCAGGCTTTCGGGCGTCATTGCCTGTAATTCTTCGTAATGATCTTTAAAATCGCTTAAATTCATCATAACCGCTGGCTTTATTCAGATGCTACTAAATTGATTTCATCTTTAATAAAATCGTAACCATGCTCTTCCAATTCCAAAGCCAGCTCTTTTGTGCCTGATCTGACAATACGGCCGTTATAAAGAACATGGACAAAGTCCGGCTGCAAATAGTCGAGCAAACGCTGATAGTGCGTGATAATTAGTACGGCATTGTTTTCGTTACGAAGCTTATTGATGCCATTGGCCACAATGCGCAAAGCATCAATATCCAAACCAGAGTCCATCTCGTCCAATATCATCAGCCTGGGTTCGAGCATCGCCATCTGGAAAATTTCATTACGCTTTTTTTCTCCGCCGGAAAAGCCTTCGTTAATTGAACGGCTCAGCAATGATTGGTCGATTTGCAGCATTGCCATTTTAGCCTTCATCAGTTTCATAAAGTTGACAGCATCCAAAGGTTCTTCGCCTCTATACTCCCTCTTTTCATTTACGGCCGCTTTGATAAAGTTGGTCGTACTGACGCCGGGTATTTCAACAGGGTATTGAAATGCCAGGAACAGCCCTTCGCGTGCCCGGTCTTCGGGAGACATTTCTAACAGATCTTTCCCTAAAAAAGTGACCGACCCTTCCGTTACTTCATATTCTTCCCCTCCGGCTAATACCGACGCCAGGGTACTCTTACCGGAACCGTTGGGCCCCATAATTGCATGGATCTCTCCGGCCCGGATGGAAAGGTCGATACCTTTAAGTATTGGTTTATCCTCGATGGATGCATGTATGTTCTTAATGGATAACATGATATTTTTAATTTAGAAATTAGTACTTTTTATTAGCCTACGCTGCCTTCAAGACTCACAGCAAGTAGTTTTTTCGCTTCTATCGCAAATTCCATCGGCAACTGGCTCATTACTTCCTTAGCGAAGCCGTTTACGATCAGTGCGATGGCTGTTTCCGCGTCTATTCCTCTTTGTTTGCAATAAAAGAGCTGGTCTTCACTAATCTTAGAAGTAGTAGCCTCATGCTCGACAACTGATCTTGCATTTTTTACTTCGATGTAGGGAAACGTGTGCGCTCCGCAATGATCGCTCAAAAGCAGGGAATCACACTGTGAATAATTTCGTGATCCAACGGCGTTCTTTCCGGCACGGACAAGCCCGCGGTAGCTGTTCTGACTGTAGCCTGCGGAAATTCCTTTGGCAACTATACGGCTTTTGGTGTTTTTGCCGAGGTGGATCATTTTGGTGCCTGTATCGGCTTGCTGGTAGTGATTGGTTAGGGCCACAGAATAGAACTCACCAACAGAATGGTCGCCTTTCAGAATTACGCTGGGGTACTTCCAGGTAATGGCAGAGCCGGTTTCAACCTGTGTCCAGGATATCCTTGAGCGTTCACCCAAACATAGCCCACGTTTGGTAACAAAATTGTAAACACCGCCTTTGCCATCCTGATCGCCGGGGTACCAGTTCTGAACGGTGGAGTACTTTATTTCAGCCTTTTCCATGGCAATGAGCTCGACAACTGCAGCATGTAACTGATTTTCATCACGCTGCGGGGCGGTACAGCCTTCCAGGTAACTTACGTAGCTTGCATCCTCGGCGATGATCAGCGTCCGTTCAAACTGACCGGAATTTCCGGTATTGATACGAAAATACGTTGACAGTTCCATCGGGCAGCGTACACCTTTGGGAATGTAGCAAAAAGACCCATCGCTAAATACCGCCGAGTTCAGCGCCGCAAAAAAATTGTCAGTCGCCGGTACAACGGAACCAATATACTTTCTTACCAGTTCCGGGTGTTTCTGTATAGCTTCGCTCATTGAGCAAAAGATAATTCCAACATCTTGCAACTGTTTTTGAAAAGAAGTGGCGACCGAAATGCTATCAACCACCACATCGACGGCTACCCCTGTGAGGCGTTTCTGTTCGTTTAAGGAAATTCCCAGCTTGTCAAAGGTGCGGAGCAGCTCAGGATCTACTTCATCCAGCCCCTTAAGCTTTCCTTTATTTTTTGGCGCGGCATAATAGCTTATACCCTGGTAATCTATTTGAGGATAGCTCACGTTCGGCCATTTTGGTTCCTCCATCGTCAGCCAGTGCCGGTAAGCTTTCAGCCGCCAGTCGAGCATCCAGGATGGCTCATTCTTTTTATCTGAAAGTAAACGGATAACCTCCTCGTTGAGGCCCCGGGGGATCACATCGGTTTCGATATTCGTTACAAAGCCGTATTTATAATCGCCCGATACCGTTTGCTCCAGGGTGTTAGATTCTTGTTTCATGGTTTGGTGTTTGTTTAGCTCGCCGGGCGCCTTCGTTGTCGAAGTCCGTAAACCGATGGCAAGCCGCCTGGTAATTGTACAATGATAAAGCAAAATTCTTTGTTTATACAAAAAAGTATAAATAATGTCTCAACGATGACTTTTGATTAGAAACCTTCGCCGATTATTCATAAACCACTGCTCTAACGGTGACTTCCTTATCATCACCTACAGAAACCAGGTAATTATTAAAGGCGGTCCAAAGCAATTTGTTGACAGAATGCGTATGGCCTGCGAAACTTTCTTTGGTAACGCGTTTGATTAGCCCGAACGTTTCCGTATTCCATATTTTGACTGTCTTATCACGGCTTGCGGTGGCGAATAATGCTCCATCGGGGCTAAAGGCAATATCATATATAGCCCAGTTATGCGCCGGTATAGATTTGACGATGGTGTAATTAGCGGTTTCCCAAATATTCAAATAGGCATCCCGTCCGCCTGAGAGGAGAAATTTTCCATCAGGAGTATAGCGCACGGTATTTGCGGATAGCCGGTGTGCAATGAATCCATGTTTGAGATGCAGTGAGAATAGGTCTAAAATATAAATATCGCAACTGCCCGTGGCGATAGCGATCTCAGAGGTATGATAATTGAAATCAATGCCGCGCACTTTTTCGCCGCAAAGCTTCATTATTTTTATTGGCGAAAGACTGTCAAGTGAACAAACGCCGAAGTTGCCATCGCCGCCGGCAGTATAAAAACGATTGGTTTCCAAAGAGTATTTGATGTTGAATACAGGCCCCTTGTGATACTTAAGGATCCGGACCTCCTTTTTCTGATCGGTATCTATAATATGGATATTCCCCTCTGTAGTTCCCGCAAGCAACAGGTTCTTTTCGGGAATATGGCAAATGGAATATAGATGTGCCACAAAAGAAGTTGCAAACTTTTCAGCCTGGAGCGTGTCCAGATTCCATTGCGCAATGAAATTATCACTGCCACCAGTAAATACAGTATTAGGGTAAAGCCCCTGGTCAACCGCATAAATACAACCGGTATGCCCTTTAAGCTCTCCAATCGTTTTAACTTCCAATTTCTTTTCGGCGATAGCTTCCATAATTTATTTTAATAATGAGCTCGTGGCTTCTTTGAACCATCCAATGATCGTTGCGAACACCAAAATCATCGTTTGTACAAAAAAGTATAAAAAATAAGGTTTTAATGTCACGCCACAGTCAAGAATAAAAGTATTTAAGTACTTTTATTCTCTTTTGTAAAACAGTCCTTACCTTTATGCCATTGAACAATAAAATTTTACAAAATGGAAATCATAGAAGATTGCGTGCTAAACGTCACATTAATCGAACCCAGGCTAAAACACCCGACTATTTTCGAATACTTTGATGCCTTAAAAGAAGGAGAAAGTTTTACTATTCTAAATGACCATGATCCCAAGCCGGTTTATTATCAGCTTCTGGGCGAGCGCGGCGACATATTTATATGGGAATACCTGGAACAAGGGACCGAATGGTGGAAGGTGAACATAAAAAAACGGATTAGCGGAGAAAATAACGAAACGCTCGGCCAAATCGCAGCCAAGGACCTGCGCAAAGCGGAAATCTTTAAGAAATATGGCCTGGATTTTTGCTGCGGAGGGAAAAAGACCGTTAAAGACGCCTGCGCTGAAAAAGGGTTAGATGTGGCTGCTGTTGAGCATGAATTGCAGCAGGCAGAAAAGCAGACGACTACTTCGCCTTTATCCAGACCATTGCCCTTCAATGATTGGAAGTTAGACTTCCTGGCCGATTACATTGTTAATACGCATCATAGTTATGTAAAAGCGTCCTTGCCTGAACTACTAAAATATGCGGACAAAGTGACGAGGGTTCATGGTGCTGCTCATCCTGAGCTATTCGATATTTTCCGGCTGGTGGAGGAAATCGACGAAGAGATGACGGAGCATATGGAAAAAGAGGAGACGTTCCTGTTCCCTTATATCAAACAATTAGTGCTGACAAAAAACAGTGGCATTGGTACCGGCGCTAATGGAAACATAAAAACCCCAATTACGGTCATGGAGAAGGAACATGAAGTTGTGGGAAAAAGCTTGTCGGATATCCGGCTGCTCAGCGACAATTATCAGCTTCCTGCGGATGCCTGCGCCAGCTACGGCTTACTATATAAAATGCTGCAAGAATTTGAAGGCGATATGTTCACCCATATTCACCTCGAAAACAACATCTTATTTGAAAAGGCGCTTGAATTAGAGAAAACCAAATAAATGGATTCGTTACAAAAAATCGACCCCGGGACCTTGTCTTATTTTCAAAGTGTTGTTGGTTGTATAGAAGATGAGGCAAGGCCTGGTAAGTCGTAATTGCAGGTAAATGAAAGACAAACTATCATGTCGGGTTGAACAGCCAGGTTAATGATACCTGGATAATGCACTATAAAAATGGACATTCCCCATAAAAACAATATTCAAAAGCGAGTGGTAATCGTCGGGGGTGGGTTTGCGGGCCTCACACTTGCCAAACAACTACCACCGAAATATTTCCAGGTTATTTTGATCGATAAAAATAACTATCACCAGTTCCAGCCGCTACTATACCAGGTAGCTACATCGGGTTTGGAACCGAGCAGTATCAGCTTCCCGCTTAGGAAAATATTTCAGCATTACAGCAATGTTTACATCCGTATCGCTGAAGTATTAAACATTCGTCCGGACGAGAACAGTATCGAAACGTCCATAGGCAATATTGATTTCGATTTCCTTGTCCTGGCCCAGGGCGCCGAGACCAACTATTTTAATAACCCGTCGCTGCAGAAGAATTCTTATGCTATGAAATCAGTTGCGGAAGCTTTGTACTTGCGTAACACCTTACTTCAAAATTTTGAAAAAGCGCTCATATCCAACGATGAAAAGGAAAGAGATGCCTTATTGCAAATAGTTATCGTCGGTGGCGGCCCGACTGGCGTCGAGCTGGCAGGCGCCATAGCAGAAATGAAAAACAATATTCTCCCAAAAGATTACCCGGAACTTGACTTTAAAGAAATGAATATTGTTTTGATAGAGGCGTCCTCGCGGTTATTAAGCGGAGTAAGCGAACGATCGGGAAAAACGGCACAACAGTACCTGGAGGCTCTGGGTGTGAAAGTTCTAATCAATACTTCGGTGAGGAGCTACGACGGTAATACTGTCTTGCTGAGCGACAATACAACTTTAACCACCAACTGCCTGGTTTGGGCTGCGGGAGTTAAGGGTTTGACCTTACAAGGTCTTCCCTCGTCGGCCGTAGCTCCCAATAACAGGATCAGGGTGGATTCCGTCAACCGCATCCATGGTATGATGAATGCCTTTGCCATTGGTGATGCGGCTATTATGCAGGATGAAGAAAACCCTAAAGGCCATCCGCAGGTTGCACCGGTGGCTATTCAGCAAGCCGAATTACTGGCGAAAAATTTAAAAAATATGACTTCCGGGAAGAAATTGACGCCTTTTCATTATCGTGATAAAGGAAGCATGGCGACTGTCGGTCGTAACCTGGCGGTTGTCGAAGTGGGCAAATTGAAAATAAAAGGTTTCAGCGCCTGGGTCATCTGGATGTTGGTACACCTGATGTCCATTATCGGCGTAAAGAACAAATTGATGGTGCTTATCAATTGGATATGGCACTATGTCACTTATGATCAGTCGCTTAGATTAATCCTCCGGCCTTCAGAAAAACCTAAAAAATCCACAAATGAAAAAGTTGTTAACGCTGTTAATACTGATAGGTACTCTATGGGCCTGTAATCGTCAGCAGCATACTGAAAGTAAAATTAAGCTCGTTGATTCGGAGACAACCGAGGTCCGGAAGGGAACATCTGCAGAAAGACTTGTATTGAACAATGGTACTAAATGGAAGGTTGACTTAAGTACGAACAACAACGTTAAAAATCTGCAGGAAATTCTTAAAAAGTTCCGTGCCGGAAAGGACCTGTCATTACCAGCCTATCAAAAGACTCAAAAAGAGTTACAGCAAGGAATAGATAAAATGATTAGTGAATGCAGAATGAGCGGACCTGATCATGAAGCCCTGCACAAATGGCTGGAACCATTGATTGCACAAGTAGCGCAATTAAAACAGGCCTCAACAGTTCAGGAGGCAGCGTCAGCATTCAGAGCGATCGACACGCGGGCGGATATTTACGATCGATATTTTGAATTATGAATACGATTAATGCCAATACCAAAATAGCTGCAGTTATTAAACAGCGCCCTGATGCTTTAGAAGCCATTATAAGCATTAGCCCTAAATTTGAAAAACTGCGCAACCCACTCCTGAGAAAATTGATGGCGGGAAGAACCAGCCTGGCAATGGCCTCAAAAGTAGGCGGATGCAGCGTCAATGATTTTTTCGACAAACTCAAGCCGCTGGGATTTAACGTTGATGGAAGCGTTTTGCCGGTTATTGACGAACAACTGCCGGTACCCGACTTCGTTCACTCGATAAGGGAAGAACAATTGATTGAACTGGACGTCCGCCCGGTTATTGCCTCGGGGAAAGATCCGTTAAGCCTGATCTTAGAAAAAGCAAAAACTGTCGAAGCCGGCCAGATACTAAAGATCGTTAACACATTTGCCCCGGTACCCTTAATACCATTACTTGAAAAAAAAGGGTTCATCAGCCATATCGCCAGGATCGAAGACGATCTTGTAGAGGCATATTTTTTCAAGTCTGCGGGGATAACCGACGACGTAGCTGTAATCAAGCCCGAACGGACTTCAGTCCAGGATTGGGATGCATTGTACGAAAGATATAAAGACAAGCTGATCACAATAGATGTCCGAAACCTGGAGATGCCCGGGCCTATGATGACTATACTGGATACTCTCGGGCAATTGACCGGCGGGAATGCCTTATTCGTTTATCATAAAAGAATCCCGGTTTATTTGCTGCCCGAATTATCGGACAGAGGCTTTGAATACCGGATCAGGGAGATAAGCGATGGTGAGATTCATCTTTTGATATTTAAACTTTAACATGATCAGCAATAGCAACCTGGTTAAAAACACTACGCATAAGGCGGTCATCCCTTTTTATGCTTACGCTGCTCTCTCATTTCTTGTAGCTACGATCTTGCTGGTCCTTTCTTCGAAAGCCTTTGGAGCGCATTATTTCCAGCCGCCAATATTAGCGGTGACGCATACGATGGCGCTGGGCTGGGGTACTATGATGATACTGGGCGCCAGCCACCAACTTTTCCCCGTCCTGATCGAAGGTAAATTATTCAGCAATTTATTAGCCTACCTTTCTTTTGCACTGACCGGCTCAGGCATTCCCTTGTTGGTTTATGCATTCTATACCTTCAATATGAATTGTCCGGCCCAATGCGGAGCGTTATTGATAAACCTCGGTATCTTTTGCTTCCTGGTTAACATTACCGCGAGCCTGATCAGCAGTAAAAAGAGGAATGTCCATGCTTTCTTCGCATTAGCGGCTACCTTGTGGTTATTTACGGCTACGATCGTTGGATTTTTACTGGTTCTTAATTTCACCAGGCCAATTTTGGCGAAAGACTCGCTGCATTATCTTTCTCTGCACGCGCACCTGGGCATCGGGGGCTGGTTCCTGTTAATGATCATCGGGGTCGGAACCCGGCTAATCCCTATGTTCCTGATCTCAAAATATACCCGACCGGCAATTCTATGGACCATCTTTGTACTCATCAATATGGCTTTGGCCGGTTTTATTTTGATTTTTCTTTACGCGGCAAAGCGGTACCTCTTCGCAATACCGGTAGCGGCCATATTCACGGCTGTTGGTCTTTTTGCCTTCTACTGCTACCAGGCATATCAAAAGCGCATTCGGAAACAAACTGACAATCAAATCAGGATATCACTGTTATCTATTTTAATGATGGGCGTCCCCACGGTTTTATTAGCCGTTATTACCATCCTGCTTGTCATTTCCCAGGCCGATGCCAGGCTAATTACGGCCTATGGTTTTTCCATCTTTTTTGGCTGGATCACCGCAATCATATTCGGGATGACGTTCAAGACGCTTCCTTTTATTGTGTGGAATAAGGTTTATCACCACCGGGCCGGCCTCGGCAAAACCCCAAGTCCAAAAGATCTCCACAACGCAAAAATATTTAACCTGATGAGCATTGCCTACCTGTCAGGGTTTATCCTGTTTGTCAGCGGCATCCTGATCAATTATAGCCTGTTGTTAGAAGTATCGGCTTTCGCATTACTACTAGCCGCGGCTTTGTACAACTGGAATGTCTATCGCGTAATTTTTCACACCCCAACAAAATGAATGTAGTCACTAATAATGAAGATAAGTGTAATTTAGCCCTGATCGCTCTGAAGGACGTACTGGACCCGGAGGTTGGGCTGAACGTAGTGGATCTGGGATTAATTTACAGCCTTAATTTTAACGAAGATAAAAACTATATTTTCGTTATCATGACGCTGACCACTCAGTTCTGCCCCATGGGAGAATCGATCCGGGATAATGTGAAACAGACGTTAGAGGAGCTATTTAAAGGGTACAATGTGGATATTGACGTTGTTTTTGATCCGCCCTGGAGTATGGAACTGATATCGGAAGAGGGGCGGCAATTTTTAGACAGATAATATGCTTAGTAATACTTGTAAGGCGGCTGTTAAAGCGGTAATCTTTTTAGCGACTAAAATTGAATCGGGAGATAAATCTGCGATTCGAGAAATTGCTGATTATATCGGCGCCAGCGAGCATACTGCCGGAAAGTTTTTGCAGACTTTGGTTAAACAGGGCATAATCAATAGTCTGAAAGGTCCATCGGGAGGATTTTACCTCACCGATGAACAAATGGAACAACCTATTATCAATATCGTAAGAACGATAGACGGACGGCAAATATTTAAAGAATGCGGACTGGGATTAAGCAAATGCTCATCTGCACATCCGTGTCCGATACACGATGAATACAAACGCGCCAGGGATATTATGGAGCATCTGTTTGAAAACAAGAAGGTAAGCGATTTATGCACGCCCGTAGCTGACGGTTTCGCCTACTTATTTGGTTAACCGGGCTTTTATTGTTACCTGTTAGGTAGTCAGCGGTATTACATCCTGTTTGAGAAAACACACATAGCTAACCAAATACCATTTTATAAAAAAAGATAAAAAACTCTTTTAATATTAAATTATTTTTACCTTTGCCATGCCATGGGATTATTCTCAAAAACATGCGAATACGCAATAAGGGGTACATTTTTTATTGCTCGTAAGACTGCAGGCGGCGGGAGAGTAAGTATTAAAGATATAGCTGCGGCAATTGATTCTCCGGAGCCATTTTTAGCTAAGATATTACAAGATCTGAGCAGACGGAGGATCGTCCAGTCTACAAAAGGGCCTAATGGCGGATTTTACCTGAATGAAGATTCACTGAAGCGTCCGTTAGCAGAGATAGTTGAAGCTGTTGATGGCAACGGCTTATTTACTGGCTGTGGCGTGGGGCTGAAGCAGTGCTCAGAGATCAATCCCTGCCCTTTGCATAATGAATTTAAAAATATCCGGAACCAGATCCAACACCTGCTGAAAAAAACCAGTATCGGTGATTTTAACGGAGACATCAACCTGGGCATTATTCCCTTTGGCATAGGGAACTAAATTTTCACAAAATACAAGAGTATAAGGTATTAATATATTTTATTACAATGAGACGAAACATAATTTTTTTTATCGCGCTTGCCTCCCTGATTCCGTGTCAAATAATGGCACAGTCAACTGCTTCCGATCCGGCAGAAAATTCGAGTACGGGTTTGATAGTTCTGCTGACTTTTTGCTTACTAATCCTGGTCATACTGACCTTATGGCTCTTAAAAAATAGTTATCGGTTGAAAGAAACGGTAGAAAATCCGGGAATAAACGGAGAGGTGTGGCTAAACCGTCATATAAGAGATCTGGAAAACCATCAACTGGATATATTAATAAAACGTCATCCTTTAGCGAGTAATGACTCATTAAAAGATGAGAAGCCCAACGAATAATGAAAAAACTATTAATTCTGACCCTGCTTATTATTCCCACTACTGAACTGTTTGCGCAAACACCACAGGGAAACGGAGATGTTTTAGGCAATCCCGGTGTACTGATCACCATCACATTGATTCTTATACCTGTGTTAATTGTTTTTTACCTGATCGCAATTAAGGTAAACAACATGGTTAAAAGGGTTCGCAACAATAAGATCCGTTACGAGGCAAAACATCTTGCCAGGTCCCTGCAGGATATAAGTACCGATGAAATTAGTGAAGAACTTACAAAACGCAAACACGCGCTTGAATTTAAACTTACAAATACAGAGCTGGCGGGTGAAATTCCGGTTGATGACAAGAAAGGCCTGTTGCATCATGTTGCAGAAGTAAATACCCCACGGTTCATCGCTACCAAAAAGAAAGCGGTTAAAAGACCAGATATCGATCCTGCTTTAGCCAAATTGATTTTATGGCATTTGTGCGGCGCGGCGTTTTGGCTGGTTGTTGGCACTTCAATCGGTGAATATTTAGGGATCAAATTCGTCTCGCCGGATGTCGACCACGTGAGTTGGTTGAGCTTTGGCCGTTTAAGGCCCGTACATACCAATATGGTGTTTTGGGGCTGGTCATCCCTTGCTATGATCGGGCTTGGGTATTATGTCGTTTCTACAGTCAGTAATACCAAAGTGGCCAGCTTGAAATATGCCTGGTATGCCTTTTATCTGATAAACGCTTCTGTTGTAACCGGAAGTATTTCATTGATGGCGGGTATCAACAATGCCGGAGGTGAATACCGTGAATATATCTGGCCTATTATGCTGTTATTTGCTATTGGACTGGTCATCACGCTAGTTAATTACCTGAGGACTATTGCGCGGCGTAAGACTAAAGAGATTTATATCTCCAATTGGTATATAGTTGCTGCCGTTATGTTTACCATCGTCATCGCGCTGGTTGGATACTTACCTTTTTGGCAGAACGGTCTTGGAGAAACCATCGCGCAAGGTTATTATATGCACCAGGGCGTAGGCATGTGGTTCATGCTTTTTAACCTCGGCCTCATTTATTATTTTCTCCCTCAGCAGTTAAATACCCCGATCTACTCTTACAGTCTCGGTATACTCGCCTTCTGGACGCAAATACTGTTTTACACGCTGATTGGCACGCATCACTTCATATTCAGTGCAATACCCTGGTGGTTACAAACCGTTGCCATCATAGGCAGTATGGGCATGCTGATACCGGTATTTGCCGGTACTACTAATTTTCTGATGACCTTTCGGGGTAATTATAATAAAATAGGTTCAAGTTATACCTTGCCATTCTACCTGGTGGGGATTATTTTCTACTTCACCGGTTCGTTCCAGGGAACCGCCGAGGCTTTCCGTTCTGCAAATTTATACTGGCATTTTACTGATTTCACAGTCGCCCATTCCCACCTTACGATGTATGGTATTATCGCCTTTATGTTATGGGCCGCTATTTATACGCTGGTGCCACGGCTCACGGGCAAGGAACCACGCCAGGCCTGGGTAGGCGCACATTTCTGGATGGCGCTGGTTGGCCTGTTATTTTATACGATACCTCTGATGATCGGAGGCACCCTAAAAGGCATTTATTGGCAGGAGGGAAAACCGTTTATCGACTCTGTGGTACAAATGGCTCCCTTTTGGCTGTTGCGCGCGATAGGTGGATCGCTGATGTGGGCGTCACACCTGATTTTTGCTTATAACCTCTATTACATGATTGCGCGCAAAGAAGAAGTCGACCTGCAGAAAGCAGTATTTGATGAGCTTGAAAAATTGCCCGCTAAAAATGCTTTACAATAATTAAAAAAATGGAAATCTATAATAATCATAAAAGACTCTTTGGGGCAGCCATCATTTTATTTATTGTCCTTACCATGTTTGCTGCCATTTTACCCGCTTTTAATGCGGAAAAAAATGACGTTCCCCTGCCCGGCAGTAAACCATTGACTGCCGATGAAATGGCCGGTAAAGGAATATATATTCGGGAAGGATGTATTGCCTGCCACACGCAACAGGTTAGAGATGTGGACATGGATAGGATATGGGGTAGCCGGCCTGGAATTGCAGCAGATTTTGCACGAATTAAAAGAACGGATATATGGCGAAATACCGCAATGCTCATGGGTTCCGAACGCACCGGGCCCGACCTCACCAATATCGGGGTTAGACAGCCCAGCCAGGATTGGCTCCTGCTCCATTTTTATAATCCAAGGGCTGTAGTGCAACAATCTATTATGCCGGCATACCCCTGGTTATTCGAAGTAAAAGATTATCCGTTCCCGGGAGACGTTGTGGTACATGTTCCGGACGAATTTCGCAAGGGCGTAACAGGTCAGATCGTTGCAACCAAAGAGGCAATGCAATTGGTAGCCTATCTTAAATCGCTGAAACAGGTTAGTCTTCCCGATGGAAAACCCACGCCTTTATTTTTATATGGGAAGGATTCAAAAGAAAGCGCTATCCCCCCATCCTCCGGCACTAACAAAACGACCGCAGCCCCTCAACTCGACGGTGCTGCGCTTTACACCGCCAATTGTTCCAGTTGCCACCAGCCGAACGGCGAAGGTTTGGTAGGAGCTTTCCCCGCGTTAAAGGGCAGCAAGGTTGTCCTGAACGATAATCCGGAAACACAGATCACCATCATCATGCAAGGGTATAACGGCAGGGTGAGCGAGGGCTATGGCGTTATGCCGCCTGTAGGAACCAATAATAACCTAAAACCAGAGGAAATAGTGGCCATCATTAACCACGAGCGCACAAGCTGGGGCAACAACTCCAAACAGGTAACCGTGGATGATGTAAAAAAAGTAATTGCAGGGCTTAAGCAGGAAAAAAATACTATCGCAAAATAACAAGAGATGAAAACAAAGATGATGTTGACAGGAGTACTGCTTACAGGCTTACTGGCAGTTGCAGTCTTACCGGCTATGGCTTGTGAGGCCTGCAAAAAACAACAGCCCAAATTACTTCAGGGCATTGCACATGGCCCTGGGCCTGATAGCAGCTGGGATTACCTGATCGTAAGTATAATGGTGGTCATTACGGTATATTCTTTTTATGCCATGGTCAAACACCTGGCTAAATCACGCGATAAAGCATACCAGGATATCAAAAGCAGTATTTTAAATTAATTGCACTATGGAGGACAAAAGTTTTGTAACCCTGTTTATTGACGATGACCCAGAGCCGATCGGAACATTTCCTGCACCGGTTTCTTTTGAACTGGATACCAAGAAACTGACCGATGGCAATCATGTCCTTAAAGTAGTCAGCAAAGACCATCGAGGGAAAGAGGGCATCAAAACCATTCCATTTACTGTTCGGAATGGTCCCGCAATTGCAGTTGAGGGCATCAAAAAAGATGAAGTAGTTGACGGGGTTTTGCCCCTGATGATCAACGCTTACAGCAAAGGCGACCAAAAAACATTTATGTTGCAGGGCAGTGAAACCCCGCAAAGTATACCGTTCTGGATCATCATTATGCTGATCATGTTCGTCGCATGGGCGGTCTATTATCATATTACTTCAGGCCAGGTTAATTTATCTAAATGAAGGATATTGAAAATGTCTTGATATCGATGGCCCGGCAGATGAATTGAAAAAAGTCGGCGCGACGTATTGATAGGTCCGCCTATTCGCAAATTTAAACAACTAACGAGATGGAGGAAATTGAGAAAAATGATCATTACAAAATAATAGCCGTAACGTTGCCGGCAGGAGCCAGCATGCCTAAACACCGGGCTACTTCCGATGCTTATATTATTGTAGAATCCGGCAACGCCTTGCTGATCTTTAAAAATGAAACCTGTGAATTAGGCGCCGGTTCGAATATGTCCATTCCTTCTCATGAACCGCATATTTTAAAAGTGATCAGTGATTTCAAAGCATTGGTTGTTCTGGCCGCGGATGCGATAATCGATTTTTCGATCCAATAGAAAAGAAATGATAAAGAAGCCGATTAAACGTGGCAGATGCACAACGGCTCTGTCGCTTCATCATCGCTCTGATTTACTTTTTTGCCAGAGAATTAAGGAAGGGTTAGCAAAAAATGTCGATGCACTACGTATTAGATCTTATATAAATTTCTTTTGGGAACACCACTTAAGTGAACATTTCCAGGAAGAAGAAGCGCTTTTATTTAATCGGCTCAATGATGCGTTTACCAGGCAGGCCAAACAGGAACATGCGATGCTGACGAAAAGTGTTATGCAATTAAATTATGGTACCGCTGAGAACTTACAGGGTCTCTCCTTCTTCGCCAAATTAATGATTAAACATATCAGGTTTGAGGAAAATGTTCTTTTTCCGCATTTGGAAAAAGAGCTGCCCGTTTCCATGCTGGAGGCTGTAGGTGCTTATTTGGAGCAGCGAAACCCGGAACCATTTGAAATGGATTATCCGGATAAATTTTGGGAAGATCAGTAATGGGTCATATATATTCACTGCGAGGTTTACTTTAGGCCGGACCTTGCTTTTTTCCATCGGACGGATGGTGATTGTTTGCGTTGAGAGCTACTACTTATGGCCCAGGATATATGGACCGCTCTGAATATGATACTGCTAAGCGGATCTTATTGAACGGTCTCGATAGTAGTTCGACCGAACTATAAAAAGCTAACGGCAGTGGATGTCGGGCAGGCTTGCAATGACCAGGTCTGGTCGAAGGTGGAACCCCATCAAGTAACCTGGAAATAAAAAAGGGTCACACTGTTCATGTAACCCTTTGATTTGTTGGCGGAATGGACGGGAACTGAACCATGCTCATTTTGAGCTATCAATCAGTCAGTTACGTTTTTGCTGGTAGCGGACGCCACGAATGACGCTTTAAGAAAAAATGCCCATTATTAAATTTCCTGCATACAACTTGATGTCAAAAAACTACATTTCGAACTCAAAGATAACAATTTTGCATTTTACTATAAAACACGATGTTATTTTACGTTTTCTAAAAGCTCGCTTCCTTCATTAATAAAGAATTTTGCTGTTATTTACATATCAAGATGAAATGGATAACCCGCGAACATCCCAAGATTGACCGAATCGCATGCCCATGGCTAATCAAACGTTTCATTGATCAGGATGCTGAAATTATTTATGTCCCTTACAATGAAGTATTGGCTGAAGCCGAACGAACCGGCGCTATACCGTTTGATCTTCCGAATGTCGAATATAGTCATTACGAAGACCAGTGTACTTTCGATTATTTTTTGAAGAAGCACCATTTGAAGGACACTGCTTTGTATAGAATCGCAGCAATCGTTCGCGGCGCGGATACCGATAGGCATGATTATGCGCCTCAGGCAGCAGGTCTGGAAGCGATTTTTTCGGGGCTTGCATACAACATAAAGGATGATCACGAACTTTTGGAATTCGGGATGACGATTTATGATGGCTTGTACAGCTGGGCAACCCACCTTTTTAAAAAGAAGCATGCACAGGAAACGCCAGTTGATCAGCTTCTATTACAAGTATTTCATCAATACCTAAAACAATCGAAAAAGAAGGAAGGTCCCGAATGGGCAAAGACCCTTCGCGAAATGATACAAGATCAATTGGATACACACATGACCATGACCTTGCAGCAAGCCTCAGCTGAACTAGCGATTAACCCGGCTTACCTTTCACGCGAGTTTTCAAAACATTTTGACAACCTAAGCTTTGGTGATTATATGCGCAAGCTGCGAATAGAACGGGCTTGCAGGCTTATCGAAACTACAAATCACAGCCTGACGGAAATCGCTTATCTTACGGGGTTTTCCGACCAAGCGCATTTTTCACGCATATTCAGGCAGTATGTAGGTAAAAGCCCTTCTGTTTATAAAAAAAACTTACCTAAAAAGTAAAATACAGACAAGACGTAAATTATCTGCAAGTTTAACAGTAACACGTATCGGTAAATTGCACGATTACTATCTATTGTGCATCCAAATAAACATCTGCTACCAAAAAAGTTAACCTTTGTTAAGCTGTTTGCCCTGCTATCAGTTATCTGTGCATTACCAAGCAAAGGTCAATGCCAGCAAGCCGGAAGAATTTACCTGGATTCTCTGCTACAGGTAACCGTCCGGAATTATCCGCTTATCAAGGCAAAGAGATTGCAAGCACAGGGGCTGCAATACGAGGTCAAGCTAAAACAAAATGGCATTATCCCTTCGCTGGTTGGATCGTACCAACTGGACTATGCGACTTATAACAACATTACCGGTATGGTGTACCCCCAATACATCATTCCGATAAGCGGTCCGCCGAGCAAATCCAATATTTATCCGGGGGTACCGGGCAGTGCGGCTGCATTAAACTTGCAATGGGAGCCTTTCACTTTCGGTCAGCGTCAGTCAGAGGTAGACCTTGCAAAAGGCCGTGCGGAAACAGGAAAGGCAGATGAAAGCCTGACGGTTTTTAATCAGCAGGTCTTTGTTATTAATGCCTGGCTGAACTATTTGCTGGCAGTTGATCTGATCAAAGTTTACCAGACCGACATTGACAGGCAGGCATATGATCTGGAGCAATCGCAAAGCCTGGTATCAAGCGGATTGCGTCCGGGTACCGATTCATCAACATTCCATGCGGAACTGGCAAAAGCGAGAGTGCAGCTGCTGGCTTTTGAGCAACATCGGGATTCTGCACTTATTGTTCTCAGAAAACTTACCGGCGGACAGCTGCCTGCCGGTCCGGTCATCGACACATCCTTATTTCAAAATCTTCCAATTGCAAATGTCAGTTATGACAATGCAGAACATCCGGAGATCAGTTTGCAGAAGAGCAATATAAAAACAGATGAGCTTCTTTTAAGTGCGTATAAGAAAACCCTTATGCCTAAATTGACCTTATGGGGTACAACATATGCCAGGGGATCGGGTGTTGGCGCAGACGGTACGGTAAACGACAACAATGGCTGGCAGTTTGAGCGGTATAATTATGGCTTTGGAGCTCAGTTATCGTTCCCATTCTTAGAAATTTTTCGGCAGCAGCCCTTATTTAAACAACAGCGCTTGAACATTGAAGCCAGCCGCGAACAGCTTGCACAGGTTCAACTGCAACTGCAATCTGACCAGGAGATCGCTGATTCGGCCTTAGTAAAAGCGATAAAGGCCGCAAAACTTTTGCCGGAAGAACTCAAAGCCGCGAAGTATTCCTATGATGCCATTTTATCACGTTATCAGTCAGGTTTGACCAGCTATTATGATGTTATCCAGTCACTTCAATTGCTTTACCAGGCGGAAGCTTCAGTGAAAATTGCTTATTGGGCAGCATGGGAAGCGCTTTTAAATTCAGCAGCTTACAAGGGCAACGTGGACATCTTCTTAAATCAATACGGAAAATGAATATTGTCCAATTAATATACGCTTCATTAAGAAAACCGATAACCATTGTAGTAGCGGTATTGGCTATTGTTTTCTTTTCCGTAGTGACTATCCGTACTATGCCGGTTGATATTTTTCCAAAATTGGGAACGCCAACCATCTATGTAGCGCAGACATACGGAGGGCTATCGGCAGAGCAGCTGGAGGGTTATGTGACCTCTTACTACGAATATCACTTTCTCTATATCACGGGTATCAAATCGGTTGAAAGTAAAAGCGTCCAGGGTGTCACTTTGATCAAACTGAATTTTCATGAAGGTACCGACATGGGGCAGGCTACCGGAGAAGTCATCGCCATGGTTAACCGCGCAAGAGCTTTTATGCCACCTGGAACCATCTCGCCCTTTGTCACCCGTTTCGACGGCGGAGGCGCGCCTGTTGGTCAGCTGGTTTTCAGCAGTACTACCCGTTCCTTATCAGAAGTGTCGGACCTTGCTCTTTTCAAAGTCAGGCCAATGTTCGCAACTTTACCCGGGGTATCTGCGCCGCCGCCCTTTGGCGGAAACCAGAGGACAGTGCTGATCAAGGCAGACCCGGATAAGCTCAGAAGCTATGGCGTTACGCCTGAAGCCCTCGTTGAAGCCATTGCCAAAGGTAATACCATTACCCCCGCAGGCAATATCCGCGTTGGCGACCAGACGCTGATCACACCGCAAAATACCGTTGTAGAGAATATACAGGACCTGGCTAACATTCCTATTAAAACTGGCAGTGGCCCGCAGGCATATGTTCATGATGTCGCGACCGTTGATAATGGGGCCGATATTACATCCGGCTATGCTTTGATCAACGGAAAACGTTCGGTTTATATCCCGGTTACCAAACGCGCGGATGCGTCTACATGGGAGGTAGTTCAAAGCGTAAAAGAGGCTTTGCCGGACATGCAGGCGGCTATTCCCCCGGACATTAAAGTAAGCTACGAGTTTGACCAGTCGGGTTATGTGATCAACTCACTGAGAAGCCTGGCTACAGAAGGCGGGCTGGGTGCTATTCTGACCGGTCTAATGGTTCTGCTTTTCCTGCGCGACTGGCGGGGTTCGGTCATCGTGGTTCTAACCATTCCGCTGGCACTGCTGTCGGCTGTGATCTGCCTGAAGCTTTTTGGGCAAACAATTAATATTATGACGCTTGGTGGATTGGCGCTGGCCATCGGTATTCTCGTTGACGAAGCGACGGTGACAATCGAAAATATACATCATCACCAGGAAAAAGGGCAACCGAAAGGGCGTGCGATTAAGGAAGGCTGCAAAGAGATAGCGCTGCCTAAGCTATTGATCCTGTTGTGTGTGATCGCAGTATTCTTCCCGGCATTCTTTATGTCGGGTATACCAAAAGCCATGTTCCTGCCGCTATCTCTCGCAGTGGGTTTCGCCATGATTGCTTCTTTTTTGTTGTCGCAATCTTTTGTTCCGGTATTGGCCAATTGGATATTTAAAGATCATAGTGCGGGAACGGATGAAGGCAGATGGATGACGCGCTTCAAGGAAAAACATCAAGGTCGTCTCCAGAGATTAAGCGGATCATCAGGAATAGTGATTACCATCTACCTGATCGTTGCAATTGGCGGCGCCGTTCTCTTATTCAATGTTATTGGCAAAGAATTGTTCCCAAGAGTAAATGCAGGTCAGCTTCAGGCGAGAATAAGGCTGGCTGACGGAATGCGGGTAGAAAGAACCGAGGCCAAAACAAAAAGATTACTTGATATCATTGACAGCTTGTCCGGGCACAAAATTGCTATCAGTTCAGCTTTCGTTGGCACTCAGCCTTCCACCTATCCAGTCAATACAATCTTTTTATGGACGAGCGGCCCGCAGGAGGCCGTTCTGAAAGTCAACTTCATCAAAGGTGCGGGCATAGACCTGGAAAATTTCAAGGAAGCTCTCAGAAAGAAAGTTCAGCAACAAATGCCCGGTGTGCTGATCTCGTTTGAACCTGCCGACCTTGTCGATCAGGTAATGAGCCAGGGCACCAATACACCAATTCAGATACAGGTTTTAGGAAAAAATCTCGCCCAGGACCGGCAATTCGCCGGTCAGATCATGGAGCGACTGAAAACCATTCCATATCTGAGAGATATTCAATATGCAGCTCCTCAGAGTTACCCGGCAATGAAACTTGAATATGACCGGGTAAGGCTCGGGCAACTGGGGCTTACCGTCGATGATGCAAGTAAATCGCTCATCGCAGCTACATCTTCCAGCCGGTTTACAACACCCAACTACTGGCTCGATAAAACTACTGGAACTGCGTACCAGGTACAGGTTCAGATACCGGAATTTCTGATGAACGATCAGGGAAAGGTCGATAACATACTTCTTGCTAATAACGGTGGCAAGCCAGTCTATTTAAGGGATGTAGCAAGCTGGAAAATGGGTACTATTGAGGCTGAATATGATCGGCTGAATCAAAAACGGTTTGTAACACTGACCGCTAACCTTCACGAGCATTCTTTGGGTAAAGCTATTGGTGATATTAACAAGGTGATCGCGGGGTTAGGCAAGCTTCCGGAGGGGGTAAAAATACAGCAGCCGGGGCAAGCTGAAGTATTTTTGCAAACATTTGATGAACTGCAAAATGGTATTTTCATCGCGGTCATCGTGATATTCTTAATGCTGGCAATAAACTTCCAGTCGTTCCGAACATCACTTATTGTTATCTCTGTGATCCCCGGTATTCTTGCCGGAAGTTTTCTGCTCCTGTGGATAACAGGAAAGACATTGAACATACAATCATACATGGGGTGCATCATGGCCATTGGCGTGGCTGTCGCGAACGCCATACTATTTGTAACCCAGGCTGAAAAATATCGCAGGGAGCGGGCGGGGCAACCTTACCTCGACGCAATCAAGGATAGGATCAGGCCGATTGTAATGACCGGCATGGCGATGATAGCTGGTATGATTCCAATGTCGCTTGGATTGGGTGAAGGCGGCGACCAGGTTTCCCCGCTTGGTTTGGCAGTTATCGGCGGGCTACTATTTGGTTTGGTATCGAGCCTGTTGGTACTGCCCCTTATTTATCATACGTTCATTGGCAACCGGGCAATAAAGCCAATATCGCTTGACCCGGATGATGAAGCAAGTAAATACTTTAAATCAGATGACGACAAGTAAAATGAAAATAATATATAATACTATCGGGTGCGGCCTTTTGGCTTTGCTCACAGCTTGCGGAGGTAAACCCGAGAAGCCGGCGCCAGCTCCATCGTCACAACAGCCAACGGTTGAATTAATCGACCTGAAGCCCGGTAAAGTTAGTGCTAAACTGACGCTGACAGGTGAGATCATTCCCTTCGACCGAGCGAATATTTATGCAAGGACCGTTGGATATGTAAAGGACGTCAGGGTTGACATTGGCAGTAAGGTAAAAAAAGGGCAAATACTTTGCGTTCTGGAAGCACCTGAGCTGTCAGCCAGCGAGGCAGAAAGCGTCAGCAAAAGCCAGGGAGCGTTATCTAAATTCGAGTCGAGTAAAAGTACCTATTTACGATTGCTCAAAGCATCCCAGACGCCGGGCGCCATATCTGCCAATGAGCTGGAGATTGCACGCAACCAAATGAAAACAGACAGCTCGTTTTATGAAGCAGCCAAATCTGCTAATATGGCAAATAAAGCTTTGGAGGATTATCTCGTGGTGCGTTCATCATTTAACGGTGTCGTTACCGAGCGCAATATTTTCAAAGGTGATTATGTAGATAATTCCGGTAAGATATTGCTTTTCCGGGTGGAAGATAACTCGTCACTTAGGGTACAAGTTCCCGTGCCGGAAGCATACAACGCAACTAAAATAGAAGATAACAAAGCCAGCTTCACTGTATCCGCGCTTCCCGGCAAAACATTTACAGCATCACTTACACGCAAATCGGACGCTGTCAGCGCAGATACCAGGAGCGAAATATGGGAATTTGACTTCCCTAATCAAAACGGTTTACTGAAACCCGGAATGTTTGCGCAGGTGACACTGTCGGTGGCACGGCCTTACGAGGGCTTCATGGTACCTTACAAAGCTGTGGTGACAACTCAGGAACGCAAATTTGTTATCCTTGCCGAAAACGGAAGGGCCAAATGGGTGGATGTAAAAACAGGGTTTACTAATAAAGATAAGGTGGAAATAGCCGGTGAACTGAAGGAAGGCGATAAGGTGGTAAAGCAGGCGAACGAAGAAATGAAGGAAGGATCGGCATTAAAGGTCAAGCAATAATAGCTATGGATTATGGAAGCCCAATTATAATGAGATAAATTAAAAAACTCGTTCCAATGAAATGGATCACAAGAGAAAGGCCAAAGATAGACAGGATCGCTTGTCCCTGGCTCATCAAGAATTTTATTGATGCCTGCGCGGAATTTATCTATGTTCCAAAAGAGAAAGTATTTGAAAAAGCGAAAGAGTTAGACGCAATTCCATATGATATTCCGGGAGCCGAATACAGCCACGAAGGTGACTGCTGCACATTTGACTATATCGTTAAGAAGCACCATCTTACTAATCCTGCGCTGATTCAAATGGCAGATATTGTCAGAGGAGCGGATACGGACCGTTTCGATATTGCACCGCAGGCTGCCGGTCTGTGGGCGATTTCTGCCGGACTATCTTACAATATTCAAAATGGATTATGAACAGCTTAACGTAGGAATGAAAATATACGATGCCTTATATAGCTGGGCATCAAAGGTTCAGGACGAAAAACACAACTGGAATCCTGATTTGTAGAGATATTATTACCAATTATAAAACAAATACCATGGAAACAAATGATTATTCAGTAAGCCGCAGAACCGCGCTGAAAGCAGGCGCCTTGCTCGCAGGAACAACTTTATTCAGTTTGAAAGAGGCAGTTGCAATGGTGCCATCCGCAAAGACGCCTGCATTAACGGCATCCGAGATTGCCGCCATTGAAGCGGCAATAGGTAAAAAAGGCACTTATAAAGAAGCGGAAGCTACCTATACAGTTCCGTTGCCGCGCAACGATCTGAAAGTCACAATTAAAGACCAGGCTGTGCCGACCGCATTCGGATTTGGCGGCTGGGTATCAATAAAACACACATTAGACGGTAAGTCAGCCGTTTTAATGAGCGACAATGTATTGCTGCAGGAAGAAGTGAACCCATTGATCTCCGCTGTGCAGGCTAATGACCTTGAAGTTGGCGCTATCCATAATCACTTCTTTTATGAAGAACCGCGCATATTCTTCATGCACGTGCATGGTATGGGTACTCCGGAGGAACTGGCTAAGAGATATGCTAAAGCAATAGCGGAAACAAAGATAAATCCCAAAAACCAACCGCCTGCCGGAGCGCCTCCTGCTAAAACAGGCAAGGATATTTTTGATGTGGCACAGCTAAACGGCATTGTGAAGGCGGACGCAACTATCAATGGGCCTGCCATCAAATACACTTTAGGTAGAAAAGACCTCACTATTACTGCGATGGGCGCAGAGATGACTCCGTCTATAGGTCTGAATACCTGGGCAGCCTTCACCGGGAGCATGGAGAACGCATGGATCGCTGGTGATATTGCTATGCTTGAGCATGAAGTGAATCACGTAATCAAGGCGCTAAGGAAGAATAGTCTTGAAATTGTTGCCGTGCATCATCACATGCTGGGCGACAAACCGCACATTATTTTTCTGCACTATCTTGGCTCAGGGCCTGCATTGCAACTTGCTAAAGGATTCAAAGAGGCTTTGGATGAGTTAGGGAAAAAGCAAGCTCGAATGAAAATGTAATCAGCTTATTTCGTACCGGTAATCGCCCGCACAATTCGTGATGAGCTGTAAGGGTTTGTTTGCTACCAGATTTCTCCCACATTTGGGGCTTATCTTTAGCTTTTCATGAAGTTTTTTTTTGCAGCGATACTGTTTCTACTTATTGTTCATCTGGCACGGGCTCAGGAAGATGCCCAGAGTGCGGGGGATAACAAAGTGAGTGGTAAAGTAATTGATTCGGCTTCAGGAAAGGCCATTGAGTATGCGACTATTACAGTTTACCAGATCGGCAATAACAAGCCGGCTGCCGGCACCATCACCGGCAGTAAAGGGCAATTTAGTATCGGAGGTCTTCTGCCAGGGGATTATAAGCTGGTTGTTTACTTTATAGGTTACCAAACAAAAACACTCAGCATCAAAATGGCTTCCCAGCAAGCCAATATTGCTCTTGGCAATATTAATCTTGCTGGCAAGGTACAAACACTTGCCGGGGTCACTGTAAAGGCTCAGAAAGATATTGTCGAAAACAAGATCGATAAGCTGGTATATAATGCCGGAAAAGATATCACCTCTCAAACCGGCGTAGCGACCGATGTGCTCAAAAAAGTTCCCCAGGTTTCCGTAGACGTGGATGGCAATGTAGAACTGCAAGGCAGTAGCGGTGTCCTTTTCCTGATCAACGGGAAGCCTTCTACCATTTTTGGGAGTAACATCACGGATGTGTTGCAATCCATCCCGGCCAACCAGATCGAAAGCATCGAGGTGATCACCAACCCGGGCGCAAAGTATGATGCTCAAGGTACCGGAGGCATTATCAACATCATACTAAAGCATAATACGCTCCAGGGAATAAACGGCAATGTTTCTTTAACTGCCGGAACGATTATGCAAAACGGATCAGTCAACATCAATGCCCGGAAGGGTAAATTCGGTCTGAATGCATTTGTGAATGGCAGCTACAGGCTAACAACCACTACGCCAACGAGTTCCCGGCGAGTTACGACCGATACCGCCACTAAAACAACTTCTTTGTTGCAGCAAGACGGATCCGGCAATTTCAACCGGCACGGATTCCAGTCAGGAATCGGGTTTGACTGGACGATAAGTGAAAAAAACAATCTCTCGGGCGCCCTTAACTACGCTAATTTCGGCAACAGGTCAAACAATAATTTTAATCAATTGGAACAAATACCCGACGGCTTTGGCGGTGTTTTAAATACAAACACGGTTAATAATTCCAACAGCTCTTTTAGCCAGCACAGCTTCGATCCCAGCCTTAATTATAAGCACAGTTTCGTAAATAAGGAGCAACAACTGGAGATCGGGATGGATGGAAGCTTTGCACATAATACGATTACGGCAGGCAATGATCAATACCTGCAACCGCAGGACTCATTGATTTATGGAACAAGAAATAACAACCCGGCAACGGAGAATGAATATGAGATCAAGTTAGATTATGTACAGCCGCTGGATACGAACATAAACCTGGGAGTTGGCGGCAAGTTCAGCGGATACGATATCTCAAGCGCTGCGAACGCGTCCGTTTGGAACCCGGATTTTAGCAACTACCTGTATAATTCGGGCCTGTCAAACAACCTTGATTATCATCAAAAGGTGTACGCGACCTATGCGGAGTTAAATTTTCCAATTGACAAATCACTACAGGCGAGGTTGGGCGGACGTTATGAGCGGACACAGATAAACTCATTTTATGCAAACGCTCAGCAAGGGATAAAAAAGGGCTACAACACATTTATCCCTGCCGTTTTCCTGATGAAAAAAATCGGCGAAGCGCAAACAATTAAGCTAAGCTATACGATCAGGATCAACCGCCCTGACTATTCTGATCTGAACCCTTTTATCAATACGAGTGACCCCAAAAACGTTACTACTGGGAACCCTGACCTGAAACCGGAAATATGGGACCGGTATGAAGTTTCTTATAACAACGACCTCGGTAAGATTGGTTCTTTTATGATCTCTTTATTTTACAGGCAAAGCAATGGCGACATACAACCATTTATCATTTACCACCCATCCGTACAAATCGGCGATACGACCTATACGAATACGACGGTAACGACACGCCAAAACATCGGGATCGAAAAAAATATGGGTACTAATATTTTCTTTGATCTCCATGTTACTGACAAGTTTGAATTCAGATCGAATATAATCTGGTTCTATCGGCATACAATCAACCAGGTTGATATTGGCTATAACTCGTCTGTGACATTGTTTCGTTCTACGATCAATGCGTCTTATCAGTTAACGGATAATCTGGCAACCGAGTTCTTCGGGAGCTTTAGTAAACGTCATCATGAGGCTCAGGGATATTACCCTTCTTTTACCTCTTATAGTTTCGCCCTAAGAAAACAGTTCTGGAATAAAAAAGGAAGCATCGCGCTGGTGGCCAATAACCCCTTTAGTAAATATGTCGATCAGCGAACCGACCTTTTCGGTCCCGGCTTTGTCACCAGCAGTTTTCGTCAGGTCCCGTATCAATCAATTGGCATAAACTTCACCTGGAAGTTTGGAAAACTGGAATTGAAGAAAGAGCAACCGGAATACAGTGTTCCCGACCTTAATCCGCCACAACAATAACATAATTGATTAGCCCATGCCTGCTAGTTATGTCACGCTTCGTCTGGCGTTTTTTTATAAGTAAAGAAGACGCCACGAATGACGCTTTAAGAAAAAATGCTCACTATTAAATGCGCTGCATATACAAGTTGATGTCAAAAAACTGCCATTCTTTGTCGAAGATGACAAATTATAAAACATAAGTTTCAATCTTTTATAAACGGCTCTTTTGGCTTTCGGTGTTATCTCATAGTTGTAGTTCAAAGTTCCGAAGACTTCACTATGATATCCATGATAACCTGATCCAATTCTTCAGCAGATGATGAAAGATAGTTCAGTATTCGTTCCCGTTCTGCGGGGTTTTCTTGCAGATTAGCCGCCAGAGGAACCAACCCTTTTATACGGGCGAGTGGCGCCCTAACCAAATGGGATTGCTCCCACGAAATTTCCTCCAGTTTCTTATTGCGATCCTCGATGGCCTTGATATGCTGTAGTCGCTCGGTCACGTCATTAATAACAACTATGATGGCCTGTTCCCCTTTAAAATGAATAACGTTGCTGTGTACATCGACATTGATTATCTCCTGGTTTTTTTTCTTATGCACGGAAATTCGGCGATAATAGCCGGGATTTTTTTTCGCCTGTATGATTATCTTGCGTGTCCTTGGAACTTCCTCCGCAGGGCGGATGTCGAGGATGGTCATGGACATGAACTCCCTCTTGGTATATCCGTAATGCCTTACAGCCGCTTCATTGACGTTCAAAAAACGCAAACTCTCAATTGAGTATATCCACGTAGGAAGCGGACTAAGGTGAAATAAATTACTATAACGTTTTTCTGATTCCTGGAGCGCTGAAATGATCTTTTTTTGCGCGGTTATATCCCATCTTATCGAAAGATACTGGTATGGCTTT
>DASZVE010000039.1:0-63358 GCA_035547095.1 Mucilaginibacter sp. | reverse complement strand
GCCAGCGCCCCAACGTACTTGTAAGTATTCATGATCGCGCCCGATGCTCCGATCTTTGTATCTGCAAGCGCCAATTCCTGCGGGCAGGCATTGTCCGAAAAAAAGCGCTTTCCCTTACCCAGCAGAACAGGGTATACGATCAGTATAATTTCATCCGCCAACCCGTTTTCCATTAACACCGGTGTTAGTGTTGAGCTTCCCCAGAGGAGCAGGTCGGGACCGTCGGTCGTCTTGAGAGCGCGAATACCTTCGACTATATCTGCACCCAAATCTTTAGCGGGACGCCATCTGAGGCTGTCCGGTCTGTGGGTCGCAACGTATTTCGTGGCGGCATTGAAACTGTTCGCAATGGCGCCTTCGTGCACATTCGGCCAGTAGCCTGCCCATATATCATAGGTATGGCGGCCAAGCAGCAGATCGAACTTCCTGTCGTGCGCGGCGACAATGGCCTTTCCAATGGTCTCATCTGAATACCGCATCGACCACCCGCCGTGCGTAAAGCCGTTTTCAGAATCTTCCTGTCGTCCGCCGGGCGACTGTACCACGCCATCCAGCGAGATATGTTCCATGATCGTGATCTTTCTCATTTTCTTGTTTTGTACTTGTATCCAAAGTTAAAACGGAAACTATGCCACTCGTGACAGGTAAAAACGACAATACGAAGGTATGTTTGCGACAAGCAAGCCGGCCTTAGTGACTGGATTATTTCTATGCATGATACAAAACTTGCTAATCGGCTAGTTTTTCATATTTATCCAATAGGATTTTTAGAAAGTTTGCAGGAATCCGAAAATCAGTTTGCTTAATTTTTTCAAAATAAGGACTAAGTGAAGTGATTATTCCTTTTTGTTTAGCTTCGATCAAGATACCCAGCGTGCCTGTAAATTCGATGTGCAACTGTTCGGCTAATTTACGGGCTTTAAGGTCGTCAAGGATCAATAATGGTGAAGTAACCTCAGCGGCCAAAGCTATAGCGCTGGCTTCTCCGATATCGACGGTTTCCGCATAGATATACAATAAATCCCGATTGCTGACGGCCTGAACAATTACCCATTGTGGTAATCGCTTTCCATATTCCGCAGCAATTTCCGGTGTTGTAAATACTTGCCCGTAAAGTTCTTCGAGAACAGTCAGCCCCTCGATTTTATTCAGCAGGATAAAACAACTGGCATCGGTAATGATCGTATTAGTGCCTGGAGATTCTTTCGACATCGGCAATTACGTCTTCTGCGGTGTATTGGAAATACGGAATATCAAATTTTGCAAGTACCGCAGGGAAATCCCATTTTTTCATTCCGCACATTTCTGCTGCCTGGCCCAATGTTACTTTACCCGCTTCATATAGTTTGGCAGCGATCAAACGAACGGTTTCATCATGATCTTTCTCAAGCGAATCGGGTACTTGTAGTGTTATCGTAGTCATGATAAATTATTGATTAATAAGTAAAGATAAGCATTATCGGTTATATTAAACTCATTCATCCCTCAAAACGTCCGTTATTAAATCGCCCTCAAACCCGCGGCTCAATGCATATTGGTGCAGCTTATAATTGCGCTTGTAGGGTACTTTTTCGGTGATCGTCACTCTCTTCTTTTGGATGGTTTTATGCAAAATTTCCAGGTATTCATTCTCATCGATATTTTTTAATGCTTTTTTGATCAGCGGTTCAGATACTTTTTTCAGCTTTAAGCCTTGTTTGATCTTGATTCGTCCCCAGCCTTTTTGCCTTAGCTTCCCTATAGCATAGGCGATGGCGAAACGCTCTTCGTTCAGGAAATTGTTTTCTATAAGCCTGGCAATAATGTTTTCGATTGCCGAAGGATACAGGCCCCATTCATACAACTTATCCCGAACTTCCTGCTGCGAGCGCTCCTGGTAGGCGCAGTAATTTTCTGCTTTAGCGAGCGCAACCTTTTCATCGGTTATTTTGTTTGGTTTGGGCCGGTCCATCAAACCAAAGTTGTTAAAAATTCTTCTATTGTCTGAAATATAAGCAAATTCGTAGCATGCCCGACAATCATTACGCAATCAGCGAAATAAAGCAGATCATTGGCGCCGAAGGTATTATCGAAAAGGAATACATTATTAGTACCCTGCTTACCGATAGCCGCAGGATTACCAACGCCGCCGAAGGCTTATTCTTTGCGCTGAGCGGCCGGCGCAACGGGCATGAGTTTATTGCCGAGGCTTATGCCGCGGGTGTGCGAAACTTCGTCGTAAAGGATCACTCCGAAATCAAAATGCCCGACGCGAATTTTTTGCGGGTGGACGATGTACTGGTTGCACTGCAAAAATTAGCGGCATATCACCGCAGCCGCTTTAAGCTCGAATTGATCGGTATAACTGGCAGTAATGGAAAAACCATCATCAAAGAATGGCTTTATCAATTGTTGTCGGGCGACAAGACTATCGTCCGCAACCCTAAAAGCTATAACTCCCAGATAGGCGTACCGCTTTCGGTTTGGCAAATCAGCGAAAAAGACGAACTCGGCATTTTTGAAGCAGGCATTTCTACCGTAAATGAGATGGACCGCCTCGAAGCGATACTGAAGCCATCCATTGGTATTTTAACACATATCGGACCGGCGCATGATGAAGGATTCCGGGACAGGGACGAGAAAGTAAACGAAAAGCTGAAGTTGTTTGCCCATTGCAGGCTACTGATCGTCAATTATGAGTTACTGTCCGATCACAAGGATAATGTAACAGCTGCCGAAACGTTTACCTGGAGTACGAAATTTAACCAGGCTGATTTGTACGTTTTTGCCGAAACGGTCATCTCGCGCAATTACTACCTGCGCGCGATCTACAAAGGGCAGGAGATCGAATGCCTGGTGCCTTTTACCGACGAGGCTTCCGTTGAAAATGCCATCGTTTGCTGGGGGGCTATGCTGGCTATGGGCTATAGCGCGGTCGAGGCAGATAAGCGATTGGAGAAGCTGACCCCGGTAAGCATGCGGCTCGAGTTGAAGAACGGTATCAATGATTGCTCGGTGATCGACGATTCCTACAACTCAGATGTGCAGTCTCTCGAGATCGCGCTCAACTTTCTGAACCAGCAGAACCAGCATCCCAAACGAACGCTAATCCTTTCAGACATTTACCAGTCCGGCCTGCAGCCCGACGCGTTGTACAAACAGGTTGCAGAAATGATCGCAACTAAAAAGATCGACAAATTTGTCGGGGTGGGTGAGGCGCTTGCAGCCCGGCAAGATTATTTTAATGTTCCCGAAAAGCACTTTTATAACGATACGGCTGCTTTATTGCAGTACCTGAACGCGCTGAATTTTGATAACGAAACCATACTGATCAAAGGTTCGCGGAGTTTTGAATTCGAGCGTATCAGCCAGGCGCTGACGCTGAAAGCGCATGAAACGGTTATGGAGATCAGCCTAAACGCATTGCTGAACAACCTGAATTACTACCGTTCCAAAATAAAGCCAGGTGTAAAGGTGATGGCCATGGTAAAGGCTTTTTCATACGGGAGCGGCACGTTCGAGGTGGCTAACATGCTGCAATACAATAAGGTGGATTACCTGGCCGTGGCTTATATAGACGAGGGGATCGCACTTCGGCAGGCGGGTATTACGTTGCCTGTTATGGTGCTGAATCCGGAAGTCTCGGCATTTGATAAACTGGTCGAATACAAGCTCGAACCCGAGATATTCAGCTTTCACTTGCTCGACGAATTTGTCAGGTACGCACAATCGCGCGGGTTAACTAGTTACCCGGTTCATATTAAGATCGATACGGGTATGCACCGACTGGGTTTCGAAGATCACGAAATCGATATTCTTTGTGATCTGCTGGAGGTTAATAGTAATATTAAAGTGCAATCCGTCTTTTCTCACCTCGTTGCCAGCGACGCGCCCGAACATGACGATTTTACCAAAAAGCAAATCAAATTATTCGATCGCGCCTGGAAAAAGATCGAAGAAGCCCTGCGGTATAAAGTGATCAAGCACCTATCCAACACATCGGGCATTACACGATGGCCGCAGGCCAATTATGATATGGTACGGCTTGGCATTGGCCTGTATGGGATCGACAGCGCTCTGCCTGAAGGCGCAAACGGTCTTCAGCCTATTGCGTCGCTTAAAACCAGTATATCGCAGGTGCGGAAAGTCAAAGCCAATGATACCATCGGTTACAACCGCACAGGCAAGTTGAGTAAGGACGGTGTCATCGCTACCGTCCGCATTGGCTATGCCGACGGCTACCTCCGCGCTTTTGGCAATGGCGTGGGCAAAATGCTGGTGAGGGGCAAACTGGTACCGACTGTCGGAAATATTTCGATGGATATGTGTACGCTTGATGTAACCGATACCGATGCCCGTGAGGGTGATGAAGTTATCGTTTTTAACGAGCAGCTAAAAATAGAGGAGTTGGCGCGTCAAATAGGCACCATTCCCTACGAAATACTAACCAATGTTTCTCAGCGAGTAAAAAGAGTGTATTTTTATGAATAAAATACGCCTTTACCATGAAACGACTTTTTGGAGTTCTGCTGAACTATTTTATCAAGGGGGTTATCGTAGTACTGCCCGTCGGTACCGCCCTATTCCTGTTGTACTGGGGTGTTTTTAAGCTCGACAGCTCGCTAAACCTGAGCGGGTTTTTTCTGACCGATACCAAAGGTCGGCCCGTTTATATACCTGGTTTGGGCATATTGACGGTTTTGGTGCTCATCCTGATCGTTGGTATACTCGTAACCAATGTTGTTACTGATCCGATAAAAAAGTGGCTTAATCGCTGGATAAACCGCTTGCCTCTTTTTAAATTCCTGTATTCGTCCATCAAAGATTTAACCGAAGCGTTTGTTGGTGAGGAAAAGAAATTTAATGAGCCTGTTTTGGTTGAAGTGAATGAGTTTGGTCTGAAAAGGATCGGGTTCTTGGTTCAAAAGGACTTGCAAAAGCTGGGTTTGCCTGGCGAAGTAGCGGTTTATTTCCCATGGTCATATTCATTTGCCGGGCAGGTGATCATCATACCGGTCGATAAGATAACGCCTATCGATCGTAACGCCGCCGACATGATGAAGTTCGTTATCTCAGGCGGCGTCAGCGGGCTTGACGACTGACCTTTTCCGAAAGTCCTTTACCACTAAAACCGTGCTGACAAGCATCAGTACCGCGCCAAGCAGATAAGGCGCGCCGGGAAAATAAACCGAGGAACCCTGTTTGGTAAAAAAGAAAAACACATAGCTAAATAAAAGCGGCCCTACAATAAGGCTGATGCTATTCAATATCGCGAAAGCACCTTGCAATTCCCCCTGTTCGTTTCTTGCTACTTGTGCTGATGCTAATCCCTGTAAAGCAGGACCGGATAAGCCACCGAGGCAATAGGGCACCATGCACAAGTAAAGCATCCAGCCCTGGTTCGCGATTGCAATCGCCAGCAAACCGACGGCGTAGAATATCAATCCCCAAACAATATTTCTTTGCTGTCCGAATTTCGGTACGGTATACCTGATCAATCCACCCTGGATGGCAAACAGTACCAGGCCGATAAACAAACCCAGTGTACCCACGCTCGCCGGCGTCCAGTTGAATTTTTCATAAATAAAGGTTGATAACAAATATTCGACAGCTTTTTGGGCAATATAAACTATCGCTGTGGCACTTAATAAACCTGCCAGTACGGGCTCTTGTTTGTATATCCGCAGCAGTGACAAAAATGGGTTGGCCCGGTTCCACTCAAATTTCCGCCTATGTTCTTTGGCCAAAGATTCCGGCAATACAAAAAGGCCATAAAGGGCATTACCAAAAGCGAATGCTCCCGCGGCCATGAACGGGAGCCTAATATTAATAGCAAAAAGATAAGCCCCCAATGCAATCCCAAAAATAAGACCGATAGCGGATGCAGCCCCGACCAAGCCAAAATTAGCGGCTCTCTTATCGCCAGTACTTACATCAGCAATGTAGGCGGTGGCGGTAGAGGTACTCGCGCCACATACGCCTGCTATGGTTCGCCCGACAAAAAGCCAGGCAATGGTCGGCGCAAATGCCATAACCAGATAATCTAACCCAAAACCGGCCAAAGATATCAGTAAAATAGGACGGCGGCCATACCGGTCGCTAAGGTTGCCCATTACGCTTGCAAATATTAGCTGCATGGCTGCATAAACGAAAGTGAGCCAGCCAATATATTCAGAAGCCCTGTTTACGTTGATGTGTCCCAATACTTGCAGCAGTTTGGGCAACACCGGGATAATGATGCCCAGCCCCAGCACATCTATGAAAATTGTGACGAAAATAAAGCCGAGTGCGGCCGATTGTTTGAGCTTAGGTTTTTCTTTCATATTTGAATAGGTTAAACATCGGTTCGGGCAGGATGTTTGAACCGGTCAGGCAGAAGGTGATGCCGCGTTGTCGTTGACGGTTTGACCGGCGGGTGGCACGGCGGGTGGCCCATGTTTTTTGAACGACAATACCGCCAGCACAGCGCTGAGCAGCATGAGTACCGCGCCGAGAATAAAGTGAGCGCCCGGAAAAATAAACGGTGCATCGGCTTTGGTAAAATCATGGAAAATTTTGAGCATCACCCACGGGCCGAATATGGTACTCAGGCTGGCAAGGCTGGTGAGGCTGCCCTGTAAGTCGCCCTGTGCATTTGCGGGGACATGATTGCTCATATACCCCTGTAGTGCCGGGCCGGCGATTCCTCCCAGGCAATAGGGTACTAAAAACACGTACATCATCCAACCCTTTGTGGCGAACCCAAATAAAGCCATGCCGATGCTGTAAAGCAGCAGGCCGATCCAGATACAGCGTTCGACCCCCAATTTAGGTATAACGATACGGGTAAGACCGCCCTGGACTGCAGCGTAAACTACGCCGACTACCGCAAGTGAATACCCGATCATTTGTTTGTCCCAATCGAATTTATATTCGGTATAAAACGTCCAGACGCTCTGAACCGCCTGCACCGAAAAATATATGAGGAACAGTGAAATAGCAAGACCCAGCACCGCCTTGTATTTATTCAATTTAGCTAAAGTGGTGAAGGGGTTGATCTTTTTTAGATCAAGCGAACGCCTGTTTTCCGGCGCAAGTGATTCGGGCAGGATGAAATAGCCGTATGCAGCGTTCAGGAGCGCGAGGGCCCCTGCTGCTATAAACGGGTAATGAATATTGATACTTCCAAGCAAACCGCCAATAAAGGGTCCAATAATAAACCCTAAACCGAACGCAATGCCAATTAGGCCGAAGTTTGCCGCGCGTTTTTCGGGCGGACTGATATCAGCAATATAAGCCGAGGCTGTTGTGAAGCTTGCGCCGGTTAAACCTGCCAGCAAGCGCCCGACAAAGAGCCAGCCGATAGTTGGCGCGAAAGCCTGGAAAAAATAATCGGCGCTAAAACCTAACAGCGAACATAACAACACCGGCCGCCTGCCGAACCGGTCGCTCAGGTTGCCGACAAGCGGCGAAAACAGGAATTGGGTAACGGCATAGGCTACCGCCAGCCAGGCCGTGTAAGAAGAAGCATCGCTCAGGTTGCTGTGGATCAATCCCTTGATCAGGTCGGGGAAGACCGGTATTACAATGGCAAATCCCATCACGTCGATAAGAAGTGTTGCCAGGATAAAACCTAAAGCAGCTTGCCTTTTGGGATGGTGCATCTGTGATAACTTTAAAAGTTCGGTTTCAGGACGTATTTGTTGTAAAAACGGAAAATATGTTCGGTGGCTTCTTCGGCCGTATCGACCACGCGGTATAAGTTCAGATCATCGGGACTGATGGTATGCTCCTGGTCGAGCATTTTTTCCTGCACCCAGTTAAACAGGCCACCCCAGTAGTCTGCTCCCACGAAAACGATAGGAAATCGTGCGATTTTTCCGGTCTGGATCAGCGTGATCGCCTCGAACGATTCGTCCATCGTACCAAAGCCTCCCGGCAGGATGATGAAACCCTGTGAGTATTTCATGAACATGACCTTGCGGACAAAAAAGTAGTCGAACTCCAGCAGCTTGTCCCGGTCGATATACTTGTTGTGGAACTGCTCAAAGGGCAGTTCGATATTCAGACCGACCGATTTACCCCCGGCTTCATAAGCGCCCTTGTTAGCTGCTTCCATAACGCCCGGACCGCCGCCCGATATGACGCCGTAACCGCGTTCGGTGAGCAAGCGGGCGATATCTTCGGCCAGTTTGTAATACTTATTGTCATTATGCATGCGGGCCGAGCCGAACATGGATACGCATGGTCCGATCTTGGCTAGTTTTTCAAAGCCGTCTACAAACTCGGCCATGATCTTAAATATCTGCCAGGAATCGGTAACCTTTATTTCCTGCCAGTTTTTGTTCTCAAAGGCCTGTCTTATTTTTTCTTCACCGGTCATTTATCTGAACTATGATTTTATTGATCTATTGATGGGCTATGACATAAAAGCTTAAAAACTCAAACCTTTCGCCTTTTTCCTTTCGCCTTTCACCCCCGGCGACGATGTCGCCACCAACCCGGCAAATGTAATTAATCCGTTTACAATGATCAGTTCGTTGTCGAAAACATAGCCGCCGAGCCATTCGGCCGAATGCATGCTTAAGAAATAACATACTAACGGTGATATAACACAGATGAACGGCACCAGTTTATCAGCAACTCGCCTGTTTTTTACAAAAAGCCCAAATGAATATAAACCCAGCAGTGGACCGTACGTATAGGAGGCTACCTTGAATATAGCGCTGACCACCGCATCGTTATTGATCGCGTTGAAAATGACGATGGTAAGCAACATAAGTCCTGAAAATGCGATATGTACGTAATGCCGTGTCCTGACCATTTTCGGATCATTTACGTTTTTGCTTTTATCAAATCCCAGGAAATCGACGCAAAAAGAGGTGGTTAACGCGGTCAATGCCGAATCGGTGGTCGCAAACGTCGCAGCGGTCAGCCCCAACATAAATACAACAGCGGGTATCACACCAAGGTACTTTAATGCGATGGTAGGATAGAGGTAATCGGTTTTGGTAACGGTAATCCCGTATTTTGCAGCATAAATGTAAAGCAAAGCGCCAACACTAAGGAAAAAGATATTGATGATGACGAATACCGTCGTAAAACTGAACATATTCTTTTGTGCCTCTTTTATGTGAGCCATGCTCAGGTTTTTTTGCATCAGGTCCTGGTCAAGACCGGTCATGCCTATGGTAATAAATAAGCCGCCCAGGAATTGCTTGCTGAAGTGGAAGTGGCTCGTCAGAAAATCGTTGAAGAAGAAGATTTTGGAATAACTGCTGTTTTTGATGGCGTCGGCAGCCTCAAATACGTTCATGTTCAGGCTTCGGCAGATAAAGAATATCGAAAGGAACACCGATGAAACCAGGAAAAAGGTTTGCAGGCTGTCGGTAATTATAATGGTCTTTAAGCCGCCTTTAAAAGTGTACGACCAGATAAGTACGAGGCAGATCACCACGGTTACTGCAAAAGGTATATGATAACTGTCGAAAATGAATTTTTGCAACACGATCACCACCAGGTAAAGCCTGAAAGCCGACCCGATGGTGCGGCTAATAAGGAAGATCCCGGCCGCTGTTTTGTAGCTCCATCGGCCAAGGGCGTGCTCAATGTAACTGTAGATCGACGTTAGCCTCATTCGGTAATACAGCGGCAGCAATACCAGCGCAATAATTACGAAACCGGCCGCGTTGCCCAGCACAAACTGGAAATAAGCGAACTGGTCGCCGCCCGGCGCGCCTACTTTTCCCGGAACAGAAATAAATGTCACCCCGCTTAATGCCGTGCCAATCATGCCAAAAGCTACCAGGTACCATTTGGCATTCCGGTTGGCAACGAAGAAAGTGTCGTTATCCGATGACTTGCGTGATGTAAGCCATGAGATAATAAGCAAGACCAGGAAGTAGCCGATAATAAATGATAAAAGTATCGCAGGTGACATAGGCGTTTTTGTCCATGGACCATGATCGATAGTCCATAGCAATCTTACACTATGGACTATGGTCTATCGACTATGGACTAACGGCGATTTACCCATAATTTCGTAATTTCGCAACATGAACTTTTCGTCGAAGTTGCTGGAGAATGCGGTGGCCGAATTTGCTAAACTGCCGGGCGTGGGACAAAAAACCGCGCTCAGGCTGGTACTGCACCTGCTGAACCAGGACAAGACCGATGTGGAGCAATTCAGCCTGGCGATCAGCAAACTGCGGAACGAAATACAATTTTGCCGGGTTTGCCATAACATATCCGATCAGCCGGTGTGTGAAATATGTTCCTCACCTAAGCGCGATCATGCAACCATCTGTGTAGTAGAGGATACACGTGATGTAATGGCTATACAGAATACTGATCAGTATAGTGGGGTATACCACGTGCTTGGCGGCCTTATTTCGCCGATGGACGGCATAGGCCCATCTGACTTGCAGGTAGACAGTTTAGTTGAGCGTATTAAGCAAAATGATATTAAGGAAGTTATTTTTGCTTTGAGCGCGACGATGGAAGGCGATACGACCATCTTTTACCTGCACAAAAAATTAAAAGATTTCAACATAAATATCTCGACCATAGCACGTGGCATAGCTTTTGGGGGAGAATTGGAGTATGTGGATGAGGTTACGTTAGGACGATCTATCGTGACCCGTGTCCCCTACGAAAATTCACTCTCAAAGTAGCGGATGAAACTTTCGGTAATCTTTATCAATCACAATTCGCGTAACGGCTTGAAACTGGCCCTTAATACGCTATTGTCTGGTTCGGCCGGTATCGATTATGAAGTTATCGTGATTGACAATGGTTCAACCGATCGTTCGCTGGAGATGCTTGCATTTGAGTTTCCATCCGTTCGTATCATTTCTAACGCCGCTTATGAAGGTGTTTCGCGGGTATGCAACAAAGCGATCAACGCGGCAAGAGGGAAATACGTCTTATTACTAAGCCCTTATATACTTGCCAGCGCCGACAGCCTGAAGAAACTGGTTACTTTTATGGATGAGCACCCGTTGACCGGCGGGGCAAGCGCCAGGATTGTAAATTATAAAGGCGATTACCTTTCGGAGTCCAAACACAGTATGGGTAAAGCCTGGGCAGCTTTTCTCAAGCTCATTGGCATGGGCGCATGCTTTCCAAGGTCGATCTCGGCCTACAAACGAGGCGATTGGGTCGAAGAATTCGAAACCTCGGAAGTGGATGTGTTGCACGAGGATTGCATGCTGCTGCGCCGTTCGGCGATAGAAAAAACCGGTCTTTTTGATGAGCGCTTTCGTCACTACGGTCATAACATCGATCTTTCGTGCCGTTTGAGGCAAAAAGGCTTCAAAACCTACTATTATTCTAAAACATATATCATTCAGTTACCGGGCAAAGCGGTAAACAAATTTAGCTGGGAATATATCAGCCAATTTTATGGCGCGATGTTTATCTTCGCAGCGAAGTATTTGTTTAAGCTGCCTGTGATCAACGTTGAAACCATAGGCGAAATTCTCCCTTCGTCGTATGAAATTGAATGATAAAGTCGTCATAATCACCGGGGCATCATCAGGAATAGGCAAGGCGCTGGCAATTGAATTTGCTAAGCGCGGCGCCAGTTTGGTGGTTTCCGCTCGTCAGTATGTGGCTCTTTGTGAGCTGACCGACAGCCTGATCAAAGAATATGGCATCAAAGCGGTAGCGGTGCAATGCGATGTATCGGTTGAAGACGATTGCGAACACCTTGTCAAACAAACCATCCTAACTTTCGGCCGTATTGACGTATTGATCAATAATGCAGGCTTGAGCATGAGGGCGCTTTTCAAAGACGTCGATCTGAAGGTATTGAAAACATTGATGGATGTAAACTTTTGGGGAACGGTTTATTGTACAAAATATGCCTTGCCGCACCTGCTTAAAAGCCAGGGCAGTTTGGTAGGGGTATCGTCCATTGCCGGCTACAAGGGGTTACCGGGCCGGTCGGGGTATTCGGCTTCCAAATTCGCCATGAACGGCTTCCTGGATGTTTTGCGTGAAGAGAATCTGAAAAAAGGACTGCATGTACTAACCGCTTGCCCGGGCTTTACCGCATCCAATATCCGTAGCACCGCTTTGGCAAAAGACGGGAGCCGGCAGGGCGAAAGCCATATGGAAGAAGGTAAGATGATGACTGCCGAAGAAGTGGCCAAACGCATAGCCGACGGCGTCGAAAACCGCACGCGTACGCTGATCATGACCACCCAGGGCAAACTGACCGTGCTGCTCAGTAAATTTGTACCGGGTCTGCTGGATAAGCTGGTTTACAATACGTTTGCAAAAGAAAAAGATTCTTTGTTGAAGTAATTGGTGATACTTGTTGGCGACACTGCCTAACAGGCATTAATGTCCAGTGTCCGTATAGCGGACAAATAATCTGAATAACTTATCGGACTTAGCGTAGGTAACGCTTAAAACCATTTTGTTAATCGCTGTCGAAGATCCTTTTGCCTCTTTTGATGACAATGGCAATGATCAAAACCAGCGGAATTAACGTAATGATCGCCCCTGAAATGGATAGACTCATGCTGTTTTTTCTTATAGGTTATAAATAGGATATATTAAAGTTAAGAACTTAATCCCAAATTAGCATACGTAGTTTTACGCATCGGCCCGCGTAGTACTACCTGATTTGCAGGCCGAACGCTATAAATAAATAGACTTCCATTTGCAATATTGGTATCGATTTTGAGTATATTTGAATATATACCAATTGATTTTTACCTAAGGAGGATCGATCATGAGCCAGCTCAATGAGATCAAATGCCCGCACTGCGGGCACTGGGTAGTTTGGAACTGCAGGGTTGACGATAAATGCCCCGATTGCGGCGAATACCTGGAAGAACAACGCTTTGCACATGCTGAACAAAAGCGAATGGCCGATGAGGCCAAAACGAAAGACGACTATTTTGTGATAAAAGACTCGGACGAAACCATTACCCAGATTTACAAAACCTTCCTGAATATTTTCAGATGGGGTGCATTTTACGGGATTCCGGTTGTTTTTATTATTGTCGGCGCCTTAGTAGTGATTTACGGCCTGGTGATTCTTTAACAAAGGAATGTCTGAGTTTCCGAAATTATCCCAACCTGCGCTGCGCGCCCTGCACAACGCGGGAATAGCCGATTTGCATCAATTAAGCAAGCTAACTGAAAAAGAATTCTCCGGTCTGCATGGCATCGGTCCAACCGCGGTTAAAGCGTTAAAGGAAGCTATGAAGGCAAAGGGATTGAAGTTTGCAGTCGGTTAGTTAAAAGTGAAGCCTAATTGCAGGTTTAGTCCTATAGTTGGCAATTGCGAATTGCCAAATCTTCCGGGAAGCGATAATGCTATAAAATAATTAACATCTTTCGTTCGTGCATAAACCTGGTTGAATACGGGCGTAAATCCATACCTGCCCGAGGTTTCGAAAGCCAGGCGTGTAATAATTGTAAAACCATGCTGAAAACGGAACATCGTTCCGGGGTCGAACAAAAGATTGCTTGCTTTACTGTCGCCCCCGCTCCATTTGATTGTGGGCGTAAACTCGTAGCTAAACCCAAACTTGTCGCTGTACAAAACATTGACCCCTACCGGGAACCCTATGCTCGTCGATCCATTGAAATTCCATGTTGCCGCATTGCTGTTAGCGCTTACAAATGGTATGATAAAGCTTACATAGCCGACGGCTTTCGGATAGGGTGCGTTAACAGCCGGCGGGGCCACTGTCACCGCCTTTTGGACAGTATCGGCTTTGATTTGGGCGGATGCTGGTCGGGACGCGCCTAAAACCAGGAATAGAATTACTGCGAATGAAAAGCGAGGGCGTTTTTGTATCATGGATTTGGGTTTAATGGCAAAGGTAAAATGTGGCTTCGTTATTTCTTTAAAGAAATAACGAAATGTAAAAAAAATGTTTGTATCCGTCTTTATTGACCGAGTTTACCGGTTTCCTTCTCTAAGAATTCTTTGAATCGTTTACGCAGCTCGCGGTGATATTGAATAAGTTCTAATGCCTCCGGCGTAAGAATCGAGCCGCCGCCTTTTTCGCCCCCGGTTTGGGGTATTACCGCAGGTTTAATGGTATGCGCGTTAAGATTGTTGATCAGTTCCCATGCTTTTTTGTACGACATTTGCATCTCTTTGGCTGCTTGCCTGATCGAGCCGGTTTCGGCTATCCGTTCAAGCAATTCTACGGGGCCGGGGCCAAAAAAGCGCTTATCCTCCGATTCAAGCCACAAACTGCCGTTAACAACCGGGTGTTTGGCCATTGCCAGGATGTCTTTTACTTTTTTCGCCATGTGTCAGGTCGGATAAAAGTATCAAAAAGTTTTCGCGAAGGCAAAGCCCGGCACACCATCCTGGTATGTGGGCATTATCAGCGTGTTTTTCCCCGAACCGTCATTATGCGTAAACCACTTTTTCAGGCAGGGATAAACCAAATAAGCCAGTTTCGTGGAGGCGATTCCAAAGCCTGCTCCGGCTACCACATCGCTAAACCAGTGATTATGCGTATACATGCGCATACCACCTGTGGCGACGGCGACAGTGTATCCTGCAATTGCGTAAGCCGGTGAGGTATCCCCATATTCCTCCGCCAAAAATTCCGCAGCGGCAAAAACACCGATCGTATGGCCGGATGGGAATGAACTCGTTTCGAAGCCGCCCGGACCCGGCCGGTGTGTAAGATGTTTGATCGAAAAGTCGGCGATTCCACCAAAGCACGCAGAAAGGGTGATCAACGCAGTTCTGTCGGCAAAGTTGTTCTTTCCCTGCACGCCGGCCAGGTTCAGCCCATAAACTGCAACTATAGGCGTGAACACCAGGTAAGTCGCTGCTGTCGTTTTGATCCCCGGCTTCAATTTGCCATCTAAATAGTGATCAAATTGACGGATGGGATGTACTGCAAACGACAGTCCTCCATACGTAACCAGGGCTGCCGGGAGAATAAAGGCAGTAGCCTTGATGGTATCCGGTCTTGATGAGCGATTGCGTTGTATTGAATCACAAGGGACGGCCGCAACGGATCGTAATGCGATAAGGCAGCATAAAATAGTAAAAAGGTTTTTCAAAAGCAGGGGGTTTAAGTCGTTGACATATCCTGCCGTCAAATATGCAACAATACGGCCTGTTTTTCAAAAATCTGTTGAAAACGCCAGGCCGAAGCCGCCATTTTCCGTTGTTGTCGGCAAAAGTTGCGTATTACGGAACCTGCTTTTTTTCTTGTGGCCCGGAACATCCATATTTTTTTGTTCCGCTTTTTCATCGCCATGTGTGAGCCAGTTGCGGATTGACGGGTAGATCAAATAGGCCAGTTTGGTTGAGAGTATGCCAAATCCCGCACCTGCAACCACATCACTGAACCAGTGGTCGCGGTTGTATAACCTGAATACGCCCGTGGTGGCGCCGATGCCATATGCCGCGACACCAAACCATGGCGATCGGGCGTCGTATTCCTGCGCCATAAATTCAGCGCCCATAAACGCCAGGCCGGTATGCCCCGACGGAAATGATAAATAGTCGCCCTTGTTGGGCCTCAGGCGGTGAGTAAGCTTTTTGGTAATTCCTTCGCTGATGAGCAGTATGCCGCCGGAGAGTCCCAGTAATGCCGTGCGGTCGACAAAGCGGTTTTTACCTTCATACCCGGCCAGGTTTAGCGCATATACGATCAGTATAGGCGTTGCCTGGAAATAGCTTTCGGCCCTTGTACTAAAGGTAGAATCGCTTTTGTGGATTGTACTCTGGATATAATAATCAAAGCGCCGTATAGGGTGAACAAAAAAGGATAAACCGCCGTAAGTGATCATCGCTGCCGGGGGCACAAGCGTGATAGGGTTGCTGTGCAATTTTTTTACTGTATCCGGAGCAGTTAAAATGTCCTTCTTAAGCGTATCAGCAAGTTTCTTTTTGGATGTATCAGTTGCGTTTTTCTGCGCATAGGCTGCAGATGAGAGTACACACAATATGACTATAATAATCTTTTTCAAAGCACAGGGTATTAAATTTTACAATAAAAGAATTTTAGCGTCACTTTTGTTTTAAGCTGCTTAACAATTGCTTAACGCAAGTTGGATAGCCAATCTGTCGCAAACCTGGAGATTGAGAATTGAACTTAACAAAAAGCCATCCCGACATTGCTTCGGGATGGCTTTGAATATTTTAATGAAGTGGTATTAAACCAACAACACGCCTTTCACGGTATCCAGTATTTTAAAAGCCTCTTTTGATCCGGGTGCTTCGGCGTAGACACGCAGTACAGGCTCAGTTCCTGACGGGCGGATCATTACCCAGCTTTCATCCTCAAAATGGAACTTGTATCCGTCCATATCTTCGACTTTGACCACTTTCATTCCGCCAAAATTTTCGTATTTGCCGCTTTTGCAATTGCTGATGATCTGCTGCTTTTTATCTTCGGTCACATGCAGGTCGTAACGTTCAACCGCAAACTTGCCAACAACGTCATATATTTCCTGGACCAGTTCGCTTAGCGACCGGCCGGTTTTTGCAATAAATTCCCATACGATCAAACCGATCCAGATACCATCGCGCTCGGGGATGTGCCCCGCAACAGCAATACCGCCCGACTCCTCTCCGCCAACCAGGAAAGGCTCGCCCGAGTTAACGATCAGGTCGCAGATGTATTTAAATCCAATTTTGGTCACCGTATTCTTCAGCCCGTAAGCATCACACAGTTTTTGTATTTTACTGGTACAACTAAAAGTCGAATAAACATTACCCGTCATGCCTTTTACCTTATGCATATAATGAATAAGCAGCAACAGGATATGATGCGAATCGACAAAGTTGCCATCCTGATCATACAAGCCGATACGGTCGGCGTCACCATCGGTCACTAAGCCAGAGGCGATCTCGCCTTCCGACATTTTGATAATATCTTCGAACTCTTTCAGGTTACGCTGGATAGGCTCCGGCGCCTGGCCGGCAAAACCAGGATTATGGTCGCTGTGAATGCGTGTAATATCCGGGAACAAGCGTTCCATTACGTTCATGCCTGCGCCATACATCGCGTCGTAGGCCCAGCCCAAGCCGCTGGTACGGATACATTCCAGGTCGAAGTTGTTTTCCACGTGGGCGACATACATATCTTCGAGGTTCACAAACTCCACCAGGCCGTCTTTTTGGTAATCGGCTATTGATTTGAGATTCAGGTCGATCGTTTCTGGTATTTGCGATTCGACTTTTTCAATATCGTCCGGTGTGGCAGGGCCACCGTAGTTTGCCTTGATCTTGTAACCGTTGTATGCCGGCGGATTATGGCTTGCGGTGATGATAATACCGGCGGAAGCATGTTTTCTAACGGTCCCCAGTGAGATCATGGGTGTAGAAACAAAAGCATTTTCGGCCCGGTAAACTTTTACGCCTTGCGATGCCAATACACGGGTAGTTATGTCGGCAAACATAGGCCCGGCAAACCGCGGGTCGTTGCCCACAACGGCCGAGGCGTCTTTAAATTCTTTCTTCAGCCATAGCGCTGTTGCATAGGCTACTCTTTTTACATTTTCGACGGTGAAATCGTCGGCGATGATGGCACGCCATCCGTCGGTACCGAATTTTATTTTGATCATTTTAGGTATATGGTTGTTAAAATCCTATTTTTAGCGCCTCAAAATCTATACAAGGATATTAATCATTTGTGTTAATCAAAAACAAAAAATGAAAGTTTTAAAATTTGGCGGTACATCGGTGGGAAGCCCTGAGCGGATGAAAAAACTGCTGGATATTATCGATCCTGCTGAAAGGCAGATCGTCGTATTGTCGGCTGTGTCGGGGACGACCAACAGCCTGGTTGAGATCGGGCAGGCATACCTTGCCGGTGATAAGGCAAAGGCAGCAGAACTGATCAAAATTCTGAAGGATAAATACGAGATTTTCATTAAGGAACTTTTTGCCAAACCTGAGTACCTGGAACAGGGCAAGGAAGTGATCGATTACCATTTCGACCTGCTTTCAAACCTGTCGAAAGACCTGTTTACGAATATCGAAGAGAAAATCATCCTGGCACAGGGCGAACTGATCTCAACCACTTTATACCACGTCTACCTGAAGGAGATCGGCGTGCCATCGGTATTGCTGCCGGCGCTCGATTTTATGAAGATCGACGGAGATAACGAACCGATGGTGGATTATATCACCGAGCATATCACACCTCTATTAAATGAACAGCCGGATAATAACCTGTTCATCACCCAGGGTTACATCTGCCGTAATTCGTTCGGCGAGATCGACAACCTGCGCAGGGGAGGAAGTGATTATACTGCGTCGCTGATCGGTGCCGCCATTCGCAGCGAGGAAGTGCAGATATGGACCGATATAGACGGTATGCACAACAACGACCCCCGCATAGTAAAGGGAACTACGCCAATCGCACAGCTCTCTTTTGATGAAGCGGCGGAACTGGCCTATTTCGGTGCGAAAATTTTGCATCCGCAGAGCGTTTTCCCGGCTCAGAAATATAAAATCCCGGTCCGCCTGTTGAACACCATGGATCCGAAAGCGCCGGGTACGCTGATCACCAATGAAAGCGAAAAGGACAAGATCAAATCTATTGCAGCCAAGGACGGCATTATCGCGATAAAAGTACAGTCAAGCCGCATGTTGCTGGCATACGGTTTTTTAAGGCGGTTGTTCGAGGTATTCGAACGATACAAAACCTCAATCGATATGGTAACCACGTCTGAAGTAGCGGTTTCACTCACAATCGACGATACGGCGCATTTAGCCGAAATTGAAAAGGAATTAAGCTCCTTCGGTACAGTTGACATTGACAGGAACCTAACGATCATTTGCGTCGTAGGCGACTTTGGGGCTGAAAAGCATGGTTATGCGGCACGCGTACTGGAGGCTTTAAAGCACATCCCGATCCGGATGATATCCTACGGTGGCAGTGAGAATAATTTGTCGTTGCTGCTTAATACGTCCGACAAAACTGAGGCATTGAGGAGTTTGCATAATAGACTGTTTTAAAAACTACCGTCATGGCGAGCGATAGCGTGGCCATCTCTGCGCATGCAGATCGATAGTGCTCATCATAGCACAGTTCAGAGATTGCTTCGTTCCTCGCAATGACGCGTTCATTAATAGAAAATGTTTAACACCAATACCATATCCCGTTTTCAGCAATTAGAAACGCCTTTCTATTACTACGATCTTAATCTGCTGCACCAGACGCTGAGCGCCTGTAAGGAAGCATCGGACAAATACGGTTTCCACGTGCATTATGCCCTGAAGGCCAATTTTAACCCAAAGGTGTTGCAAGCGATACAGTCATTTGGCTTTGGGGCCGATTGCGTAAGCGGTAACGAAGTATCGAAAGCGATTGAATCGGGTTTTAATAAAAACCAGGTTGTGTTTGCAGGGGTGGGGAAGTCGGACAAGGAGATCAACACGGCTTTGGATGCGGATATTTTTTGTTTCAATGTCGAATCCATCCAGGAACTGAATATCATTAACGACCTGGCCGAAGCCAAAAATAAAACGGCGAGAGTAGCCATCCGCATAAATCCTAACGTGGATGCGCATACCCATCATTTTATCACAACCGGGCTTGACGAAAACAAATTCGGCATCAACAGCTGGCAGTTAAATGATGTTGCAGAAACACTGCGTAAATGTTCCAATCTTGAATTTGTTGGCATACATTTTCATATCGGCTCCCAGATCACCGACCTGGAGGTTTACAAGAGTTTATGCGTTCGCATCAACGAAATGCAGGATTGGTTTGAAGACAAAGGCTTCCGGGTAAAGGTGCTGAATACTGGTGGCGGCTTAGGCGTCGATTACCACAATCCGGATCAAAACCCGATTCCAAATTTTGAAGGCTATTTTAAGGTTTTTAAGGACTTTTTGAATGTCAAGCCCGGTCAGGAAGTGCATTTTGAGCTTGGACGGGCGCTGGTGGCGCAATCGGCTGCCTTGATCTCAAGAGTGCTTTACGTTAAAAATGGGCAGAAGAAGAATTTCCTCGTGCTGGATGCAGGCATGACCGAGCTGATCCGCCCTATGCTTTACCAGGCTTATATGAAGATTGAGAATTTGAGTAGGGAGTCCGAAAGTCCGAAAGTCCGAAAGTCCGAAAGCGAGTCTCAAATCTCAAATCTCAAATCTCAAATCTTGAAATACGATGTAGTCGGCCCTATCTGCGAAAGCACTGACTGTTTTCAGAAAGATGTGGAATTGCCCGAATCGTTCCGCGGCGATTTGCTTGCTATTCGTACCGCGGGCGCTTATGGCGAGGTAATGGCATCCCGTTATAACCTGCGTGAGCCTATACAAAGTGTCTATTCTGAATAGAAATGATAATTGCTTATATTTGAGTATGGAAACGTTACAAATAGATATACTCAATCCTAAAGCTGTTAAATTATTAAAAGATCTCGCAGATTTGGAGCTCATTTCTATACGTAACAGTTCTGATGACGAGCTTCTTAATATCATAAATAAACTTCGTGATAAGGCCGATCAAAATCGTCCTGGTTTTGATGAGATTAGCAAAGAAGTGGAGCAAGTTAGGAAGAACCGCTATGCAAGATCAAAAAGATAGGGTCATACTTGACACTAACATCTTGATCAGTTTATTAATAACGCGCGATTTCCTAAAATTTGATAAATTAATAACGCAGGACAAAGTCGTATTTATACTAAGCCAGGAACTTATTGAAGAATTCGTAGAAGTAGCGCAAAGGCCCAAGCTCAAAAAATATTTCGCGTGGACTTCCGTTGAAAAATTTATTCTTGCCATCAAAAATATTTCTGAGTTAATAAACGTCGAAACTAACATATCGGTGTGCCGTGATCCGAAAGACGATTTTCTCTTAGCCCTTGCTATCGATGGTCAAGCAACCCATTTAATAACGGGCGACAAAGATATCCTCGTTTTGAAGAAAATCGGAAAAGCAACGATTTTGACTATGGCAGAATATTTATCCGATAAATGACTGCATAATCGATCAGAACTGCACACCGGCCCGCAGCATTACCTGTTCGCCCGCTTCTATTGTGGCGAAAAACTGGTGTATCTTCAGGAAGTAGCTGACTTTAAAATATACCGGACCAAAATGCGGCGCTACATCGTCATGTGTCAGGTACTTTTCGTTGAACGTGTCGTTCCCAAACGTTTCGCCCACAAAGAACCTTAGTCCGTTCTGAAAATGTATATAGCCGATATTATGAAATAGAAACTCAGATGTCAGGCCGACGCTAAACAGGTCCGTCCGCGTGTCGGCATGATAACCGGGCAGGTGGCTCACCGCCTTTCTGAAATCGGAGTATGATCCAAATTCGTGACTGTAAGCGGCCTCAAATCCTATGAAACGGGTATCCATGCGTTCGTATGACGTGAACAGGTTGGCAGAAAGCCTGGCGCCGACTGCGCCAAAAAATTTATCCGACCATTTTTCATCGGGTTTGTCATCACTCGATGTGCCTTTTGAAAAATCGCCCAGTTCGCCAAAGGCGCCGTAAGCCAGGTTAAAATGGTTAAAAACGTAGCCCTGGCTGATATTGGCCTGTCCGCTTGCAAGCATCGCTTTAGTCCAGGTAGCATCCAAATAGGAATTAAAACCGCCTGAAAAATAGGTGGCCGATTTTGCCGTATCGAATGATGCGGGCTTGGGCAGATAGGCAATGTCCTGGTGGTAGAGCGCGGGGGCATAGGTGTGGTTTGAGCAGGAGTTTAGCGCTAATATTGCCAGGACAGAAAATAAGGACAGACAGCTTCTCGTTATGCCCCGCAGGGTAGAATTTCTGATCTTGGTCATTCGGTTTAGGCGGTTCAATGGCTTAAAATAAAGAAACACTTCGATACAAAAATAGTACGACAGTGATCCCTGTAAGTGCTACAACGATGGCGTAACTTTTTAGCTTCACTCTTACAATTATTATTTAAGTTTACCACCCGATGGACGCAATCCGGACGGTTATTTTAAACGATTTATAAGAGCATGCCAGCAGGTCAATTTGTTATTGGGGTCGACTATGGAACAGATTCTGTTCGTTCGGTGATCGTAGATGCAGGCAACGGGCGCGAGATCGCTTCTTCGGTGTTTTATTATCCGCGCTGGCAGCAGGGCTCGTATTGCGATGCCGCACATAACCAGTTTCGTCAGCATCCGCTGGATTACATAGAAGGGCTGGAACAAACGATAAAAGATTGTATCAAAAAAGGCGGCGCCAATGTTGCTGCGGCTATCAAGGCGATTGCTGTAGACACTACAGGCTCTACGCCCGTGGCTGTTAACAAAGCGGGCGTTCCCCTGGCTCTTACGGCAGGGTTTGAAAGCAATCCCAACGCGATGTTCGTGCTGTGGAAAGATCATACCGGCGTAAAAGAGGCTGCGGAAATCAATGACCATGCTGAAAAATTCGATATCAATTACCTTCAGTATGTTGGCGGTATTTACTCGTCAGAGTGGTTTTGGGCGAAATTACTGCATATTTTAAGGGCCGATGAATCGGTTCGCGACGCCTGTTATACCTGGGTGGAGCATTGCGATTGGATCCCTTTTTTGCTGACCGGCGGCATTGATGCGGATCAAATCAAACGCGGACGATGCTCAGCAGGCCACAAGGCGATTTGGTCCGAGGCGTTTGGCGGTTATCCGCCCGATGACTTCTTCTCATCGCTCGACCCATTACTGAAAGGTTATGCCGGCAATCTTCCCAAAGAAACCTATACTTCCGATCAGCCCGCCGGCAAACTGAGCCCTGAATGGGCGCAGCGATTAGGATTGCCGGCCGATGTTGTCGTCGGAGTCGGTGCATTCGACGCGCACATGGGCGCGGTAGGAGGACAGATAGAACCTTATCATTTAAGCAAGGTGATGGGAACATCAACCTGCGATATGCTGGTGGCGCCGAAAGCTGATTTTGAAAACAAACTGATACGCGGTATTTGTGGCCAGGTGGACGGTTCAGTAATTCCCGGCATGATTGGTATGGAAGCCGGGCAATCGGCCTTTGGCGATACCTATGCCTGGTTCAGAAAATTACTGGAATGGCCTTTGCAGTTTGTGGATGATGCAGAGCTTCGTAATAAAATATCTTCTCAAATTATACCCGAATTAAGCCGGCAGGCCGATGCTTTACCTTTAGATGAGGATGCCGAACTGGCTGTCGACTGGCTTAACGGCCGCCGTACGCCTGATGCGAACCAGTTACTTAAGGGCGCAATAAGTGGTTTAAGCCTTGGCAGCGACGCTCCGCGTGTTTTTAGGGCATTGGCCGAAGCCACGTGTTTTGGTGCGAGGAATATCGTTGAACGATTTGTAAGCGAAGGTGTGCCGGTTAAAGGATTGATTGGCATTGGTGGCGTAGCTAAAAAATCGCCTTATATTATGCAGATGATGGCCGATGTAATGCAGATGCCCATCCGCATACACCAGTTTGAACATACCTGCGCGTTGGGCGCCGCTATGTTTGCGGCGGCCGCCGCGGGGATCTATCCCAATGTAGAAGACGCGATGCAGGCCATGGGCGGGGGATTTGACAAAGCGTATTTCCCCGACAAAGCCAAAGCAGCATTGTACAATAAACGTTACGAGCGCTACCTGGGCTTTGGAAAATATATTGAACAGGAAAAGAAATGAATAAATACCAAAATATACGCGAGGCGGCTTATTATGCCAATATGGAATTACCCAGGCTGAATTTGGTGCTGTTTACTTTTGGTAACGTAAGCGCCGCTAACCGCGAACTGGGCGTTTTTGCTATCAAGCCGAGCGGTGTGCCTTATGCCGAGCTTTCGCCCGGCAACATGGTGATCGTAGATTTTGACGGAAACGTGGTTGAAGGCGAGCTGCGGCCTTCGTCCGACACCAAAACGCACGCGGTCTTATACAAGCATTGGGATATTGGCGGCATTTGCCATACGCATTCCACTTATGCTACCTCATGGGCGCAGGCCCAGCGCGATATACCCATCTACGGCACGACTCACGCGGATTATAAAACGGTGGACGTGCCGTGCGCGCCCCCAATGGACGACGAGATGATACAGGGCGATTACGAGTATCAAACCGGTTTCCAGATCATGAACTGTTTGGATGACCGGAAGCTGGACTACCATGAGGTGGAAATGATACTGGTGGGTAACCATGCGCCCTTTGCCTGGGGAAAAACTGCCGAAAAGGCGGTATACAACAGCGCGATACTGGAAACCATTGCACAGATGGCCTATCTTACTGAGCAGATCAATCCTGCTTGCGGGCGTTTAAAGGAGGCGCTGATAAAAAAACATTACGAGCGCAAGCATGGGCCCGGGTCGTATTACGGACAGTGAATCTTTGGTCCATAGTCCATGGTTCATAGTTAGCATTATTGGCTATGGACTATGGTCTATCGACTATCGACAAAAAAAGCACAACAATTGAACGATTTAGCACTACAACAATCCAACAATGATAGATCTAACGCAATTCGAAGTCTGGTTCATAACAGGCAGTCAGCATTTATATGGCGAGGAAACGTTAAAACAGGTAGCTGAGCACTCGCAGCAAATTGCCAGGTCGCTCGATTCGGCAAAGCAAATACCCGTGAGGGTAATTTTTAAGCCGACGGTAAAATCGCCCGAAGAAATATACAAGGTATGCCAGGAAGCGAACACAGCCAAAAACTGCATCGGTATTATTACCTGGATGCATACCTTTTCTCCCGCCAAGATGTGGATCGGCGGGCTGAAAATATTGCAAAAACCGGTATTGCACCTGCATACTCAATTCAACCGCGACATACCCTGGAGCGGGATCGATATGGATTTTATGAACCTGAACCAAAGCGCTCACGGCGACCGCGAGTTCGGCTTTATTATGTCGAGGATGCGCATCGAGCGGAAAGTGGTTGTGGGACATTGGCAGGACCAAACTGTTTTGGAGCAGGTAAATGCCTGGAGCAGGGCCGCCGCCGGCTGGCACGACTGGCAAGGAGCGCGTTTTGTTCGTTTCGGCGATAATATGCGTTATGTGGCCGTTACCGACGGCGATAAGGTTGAAGCCGAGCTGAAATTTGGCTATTCGGTGAATACACATGGCGTAGGGGACCTGGTGAAAGTGATCAATGCCATTGGCGATGCAGAAATTGACAAGTTGACCGCTGAATACGAAGAGCGTTACGCAGTGGTTCCGGCGCTGAAAAAAGGCGGCGAGAAATATGCGTCGCTTCGCGATGCGGCTAAAATTGAGCTCGGTTTAAGCGCTTTTCTAAAAGATGGTAATTATAAAGGTTTTACCGACACCTTCGAAGATTTACACGGAATGACGCAACTGCCCGGCATCGCATCTCAGCGGTTAATGGGGCAGGGCTATGGCTTTGGCGGGGAAGGTGACTGGAAGACGATGGCCCTGGTGCGTGCCATGAAAGTGATGGGCAGCGGTTTGAAAGGCGGCAATGCCTTTATGGAAGATTATACCTATCATTTCGACCCTGCAAACCCGCAGGTTTTAGGTTCGCACATGCTGGAAATATGTGAGTCTATCGCCGATGGTAAGCCAAAATGCGAGATACATCCGCTGGGTATCGGCGGTAAGGCCGACCCGGTACGTTTGGTATTCAATGTTGCGCCCGGCCCGGCATTAAATGCCTCCATTGTGGATATGGGTAATCGCTTCAGGCTATTAGTGAACGAAGTGGAGGCCATCGCCCCGGAACACGACCTGCCCAAGTTGCCTGTGGCGCGCGTGCTTTGGAAGCCCATGCCGGATATGAAAACGGGCTGCGCTGCCTGGATACTGGCGGGCGGTGCACACCATACCTGTTACAGCCAAAACCTGACCTCCGAACATTTGGATGATTTTGCCAATATGGCCGGTATAGAATGTGTACTGATCGGCAAAAATACCGACCTGCGCCAGCTTAAAAATGAATTGCGCTGGAGTGAAGTCTATTATGGTCTGAACCGTTGATGCTTATGATTGAATGATTTCGCTGATCAGCCTGATTGCGGATCAGCGAATTCAAATCCTGATAACATTTGTCAGCGGTTAACCTGGAACGGTGGTGTGTAATAGCCTTCCCTGGCACGTTGTTCCCCCATTTTGTCGTATAAGGCTTCATCGTCGGGTTGCCAGGTGGCCAGGCCGTCAACATAGCGGTTGTACATGCAAAATGCCGCGGCTATCAGCACCGTGTCGTGTATCTCTATATCGGTAGCGCCTTCATTTCGGGCATCGCTCATTTCCTTTTCAGATACATTTTGCCCGCCTGATTGCACCTTGGCGGCTATTCTCAGCAAAGCCTTCATTTTATCGCTGATATCGGCAGCTTGGGGGTTGCTGATCACTTGCCGTACTACATTATCATTGCTTCCTTCATTAATAAACTGGTGCCTTGAAATAGCGCCATGAATGGTTGAGCAATACTTACACTTGTTCAGGCTGGAAACATAGGCGGCAATCAACTCACGTTCGCCGGCGCTCATGGTCGGGTGCGGATCATGTAAAAGCGTTTGAACCAAATAATTCAAGGGTTTAGCAGTTTCGGGCCTGAACATAAACAAGCTTCTTATTCCAGGATATTCTTTAGGGAGATCGATATGAGGCATAAATGGTTTGTTAAAAGGGTTCAGACAAACTTAACGATAAGATACTTAATTCATTTTATTGAATATTATTTCATTTTCGATTATTATCCCTAAATTGCCGCACTAAGTAATCAATAAATAATAATTGTAATGCAACAAGGAACAGTAAAATTTTTCAATGCAACAAAAGGTTTTGGCTTTATCGTGCCTGCTAATGGCGGCCAGGAGATCTTCGTGCATTCTTCAGGCCTGATCGACCAGATCCGTGAAAACGACAAAGTCGAGTACGAAGTTCAGAACGGACGCAAGGGTCTTAATGCAGTTAATGTGAAAGTTATTTAACAATAATATAAGTCATTGCATTGTACAAGTCCCGGCTAAAATCGGGACTTTTGTTTTTTATAAAGTCTAAACATATTCCTTCGGGCGATTGTTACGCATATATCATTTAATCCTTAAAAGACTTGAGACATGAAAGAGAATGCAAAAATTGTTATAGCACTTTTAGCCGGTGCGGCCGTTGGCGCAGCGGTTGCCTTATTGTTAGCACCGAGCAGTGGTGAGGACCTGCGCGAAGACATTGCCGATTATGTAAATGACGTTGTCGGTTCGATGCGCGATAAAGCCGAATCTACGGCAAATGATTTACGCGACTATGGAAATAGCGCCATTGAACGGTCCAAATCAAAATTCAGGAGCACGGTAAATGACCTGGCCGGCCACAAAGATGAATTAGTGGAAAGAGCACGTTCAAAAGCTAACAATATGACGGAACACGTTAAGTCGGCAGTGAAGGGTGCCGCCGATAACGCAAACAACACGATCCAGGACGCCTGACCTGTTGTAACGAGCAAAAAAAGCCCCGGCAGACATGTCGGGGCTTTTTTTTGAATGCTTCGGCTGGTTATTTAGCTGCCCAACTATTGTTGCTTTCATCAGCATCCATAAATATGCCGCCGTCCAGCTTAATAGATTTAATAGCTTTCGCTGTTTTAATGACGATAACCGTTTGTTTCTGGTTTTTCTCCCAGCATGCGGGCGTCTGGTGGAAGCTATCGGTTTTACCATCGGCATAAACCACCTTCACATCAAATGGAACCGCGAATCCGCCGATATTGGTAATATCCAGCTTATAGTCGCCCTGGCCTTTGGTTACTTTTCTCAGGTCCAGGTCGATATAGCCATTTGTGAAGAACCAGTTGTGAAAGAACCAATTTAGGTTTCTACCCGACCCGGTGCTCATTGAGTTAAAATAATCCCACGGAATAGGGTGTTTGCCATGCCAGTTGTCCATGTAGGTATGCAGCGCTTTTTTGAATAATTCATCGCCGAGCATATCCTTCAAAGCAAAATAGCTTAATGACGGTTTGCCGTATTCGTTATTACCAAGGCCATATTTTAATTCGGTGCCAGGTGTAATGATCGGAAGGTCTTCCGGCGAATTGGGATCATGTATCCAGCCGTTGATCCTGAAGTTCTTATACAACGCTTCGGCTTTTTCCTTGCCGACCTCGGATGTGCCGATCAATAGTTCCAGCGTTGTTGCCCATCCTTCATCCATAAAACCGTACTTAGTTTCGTTAATACCCATGTAAAAAGGAAAGTAGGTATGAGCGATTTCGTGGTCCTGTACAAATTCCGAAAAACGTGCGTCTCCGTTGTGGCTGTCATTTACCATCATAGGGTATTCCATGTCGGCGTATCCCTGGAAGGCCGTCATTTTCGGGAAAGGGTAGGGAACACCCGGCCAGTTGTGTGAAAACCAGCTTAAAGAATTTCGGCCGAACTGAACAGCGTGGTGAAAATCTTCTGCTTTATCGTTAAAAGCCGCCTGCATGCTTGCGCGGCGCCCCGTAGCATCGTCGAGTACAACGCTGGCTGCGTCCCAATCGTAAGTATTGCTTATGCCCAACGCTACGTCGGTTATGTCGTTGGCTTTCCAGGTCCATGTATTTGTGGCGTTTTGTGCGGTTACTTTTTTCGAAGCCATTTCTTCGGCCGTGGCGATGTGAATGGTCGAATCGCTGGTCATCGATCTTTTCAGCCTGCCGGCATATTCGGGCTGCAATACCTGCGATGGGTTTTGAAGCGTACCGGTCGCCCAAACAACGTAATTCTTCGGCACGGTAACATTCAGGGTGTAATCATTAAAGTCATTATAGAACTCCAGTGCGTCGATAAACTCGATCCTGTCCCAGCCTGCATAATCGTCATATACGGCAACACGCGGGTAAAAATAGGCGATATAGAACGACGTGGAATCGATGACCCCTTCACGGCCAGGGCCTGTCACCAGCTCGTAATGCCAGCTTATGTCAAGCTTTACCGAATCGTGCGGCATCAGGGGTTTCGGTAGCGAAACGCCCTGGTTTGTGCTCACCGCTTTATTGTTCCAATTTTTTTGCTGCCCATTCACCGCCAGCGAATCGACCGTTACACCATCGCCCAGGTAATTGGCGTTAGTGCCGCCCATCCTGGCTGCACCCGGCTTATGAATATTCATGTATACCTTCATATTCAGGCGCCTCAGGGTATCGGGGCTATTATTGACGTAGGTAATATGTTCGACACCTTTCACGGTCCTGGCGGGCGGCGCTACGGCAATGCTGATGTCGTAACGGGCATGGTTCTGCCAGTAGTTTTTTCCAGGACGGCCATCCAGTGAGCGTGTACCCTTTTTGTATGCTGCCTTAATGTCCCGTGGCATATACAATTGCTGTGTGCTTGCCTGTAAGACAATAACGGCCAGCAGGGATGATAATAGCGTAGTTTTTAGCATGTTAAGTTTGTTTTGTGGCAAATTAAAGGTATTTATTGCATACTTAGATGCAGGATACGCACCTTTTGTGACAAAGATCGAAAACTAAATTTTTTGTAAATTAGTAGTTACAAAATTTGCAGAAGAGCCAAGAATTCGTTTAATTTGAAACAGTTATTTTAATAGGGGTATTAAATAACTTTTCTGAAGCCAGGCCGTAATGGTCTGGCTTTCTTTTGTGATATTAGCTCACTTTTTCCGACAAGTATTCTTCCGTCATCAATTTGAACAGTTTGTCGTTGTCCAAATTTTCGTCGCAGCATTCAAGCAGTAATTGGGTTATTCGGTCGTCGCCGATAAACTTATTGATCACCTTTAGCATCCCGAAGGCGGTAAGACAAATGTTTTCAATTAATCGCATGTACAATATAATATCCATGTCGTTTATGATCTTTGTCAATCCATTATTTGCGTCGCCGAAATGATAAGCTTCTTCAATTATTGTCTTGATCACATCGCAACCCTCGTCCGATGCCTTTGAATTTAGCAGATCATAGATTTCAAGCACCCGTGTCTGTTGTTTCTTTACGTCTTCGAGGGTTTCCAATATGGCCAGCTTAAGATTTTTGAACGTGGCAAGGTCGGCCAGGTGGGGCATATTTTTTATAAGGTAGCTTTTGGTGCAGTGCATCCTGTTCAACTGATGAATAAAAAGCTTTTTTACATCGTCGTAATTATCTGTCGTAAAGGCGCTCATGGTTTGATGATTAAGTCAAGTGATATACAAATAATTGCGGGGTTAGTTTGCAAAGAGCTCCGTATGCTGTAGTCTCCCGGCGCATGTCTCCGCGTTGCTTTGTAATAATATTTAGCTTAAAATTGGCCCAACGATCTTCCTGGCCCAAATAAAGCGTATTGAAAAATGAAAATATTTTTAACAGCCTCATTATTAGTTTTCTGTCACTTTTGTTTGGCGCAGCAGCTTAAATATATGGTTGCGAATAATGACTGGGACGCCGATTCACTGGGCAATCATCGTGTCATTTTGGATATAGCTACAAAGGGAAGCGATGTGGTTAAGGTGGTAATTAATTGGCGACGCAACGATTTTCACCCCGAAGAAAAACAGTTGTTTGTCGTTGATGCTGTAACCAATAAGCGGATTTTCAATGTTAAGGTCGACCATATAAACCGCGAAAGCGGCACGATCTATTTCGAACCGACGGCGAGTAAAAAGTATTATGTGTATTACATGCCTTACCAGGTAAATCGCAAATCCAACTATCCCAATGCCAAATATTTAAAGCCCGAACAAACCGCAAACGCTGAATGGCTCAAGTTGATAGGAGCTGTTAAAAATATCCCTTCGGCTAAGGTCGAGTCGATCGAGGCGATCAACGCGTTCAACAGCTTTTACCCGATGGAGGTTATTGCTACCGCACATGAGGTAAAGGCGCTTGAAAGCAAATACCCGTCAAAACAATACCTTGTGTTCCCTGAAGACAGGGTGCACCCGATCAAAATGAAATACGACCTACCGCAGCGCTGGATAATTAAGGGTTTGAGTAACTCATTTAATGCCGGGGCGGATAAGGGTGAGAATTTTACGTATCAATTAGGTGTATACCCGGTATCGCGCGACCTGGCTGATGTAAAGGTTAATTTTTCCGATCTGAAAAGTGTCGACGGAAGGATCATTTCATCTAAAAATATGTCATGCCTGAACAATGGCGGGATAGATTATAAAGGGCAACCCTTTACTAAGGAGGTTGATGTACCTAAAGGGCATGTGCAAGCGATGTGGTGCCTGGTCAATATTCCCACGGACGTCGCAGCAGGTACATATCGCGGATTAGCAACTATAACCGCCAAAGACGCAGAACCAACCCGGATAAAAATTACATTAAAGGTTGATGACAAAATTGCAAAGAATGGCGGTGTTGACGAGCCCAAAAGGATGACACGGCTGGTATGGCTTAACTCGACCATGGCGCAAAAGAACGATGTGATAAAGCCATATACGCCGCTGAAAGTCGGCGGCCAAAGCATTTCGCTCCTCGGCCGGAAAGTGATACTGGATAAGACAGGCTTCCCGGCGAAGATAGAAGCCTTCTTCACGCCTGACATGACAGGCATGACTGATAAACCCAAACAGGTTATCAATCAGCCCATCAGCTTTATGCTCGAAACTTCGGATGGAAAAAAAGAGCTTTGGAAGCCCGAGGGGATGCAGTTCATTGAACATGCTCCCGGCACCGTCAAGTGGACAGCTCAGAACACCGTGCCTGGTTTAAAAATGGACGTTTCAGGTTCGATAGAGTTCGATGGTTTTGTCGCCTATACGGTAAAGATAACCGCCTTACAGGATATTAGCTTTAACGATCTTAGATTGCATATTCCTTACAATAAAAAATCTGCTGCTTACATGATGGGACTGAACCTGAAAGGGGAGAAGCGCCCTGCAGATTATGAATGGAAATGGGATGTGGCCAATAAAAACCAGGATGGCGCCTGGATAGGCGATGTAAATGCGGGACTACAGTTTTCATTGCGAGACGAGCATTATGTTCGGCCATTGAACACTAATTTTTATCTGCAAAGACCGCTGCTATTACCAACCTCGTGGGGGAACGACAATAAAGGCGGCATCAGGATTACCGAGGCGGATAGTACCGTTTGGGTAAACAATTACAGCGGCTCGAGGACAATGAAGAAGGGTGACGTTTTGTACTACAATTTTAACCTGCTCATAACACCCTTTCACGCCATCAATACCGATTTTCAATGGGCTACGCGTTTTTATCATAAATACGCCGACCTTGACAGCATAAAGGCGACCGGCGCTACCGTGGTGAATATCCATCACGGAACACCCATAAATCCCTATATCAATTACCCTTTTATTGCACACGACGCAATGAAGGAGTATATCGATAAAGCGCACCAATTGGGCCTAAAGGTAAAAATATATAATACGATCCGCGAGCTTTCAAACAGCGCGTACGAGCTTTACCCGTTGCGCAGCCTGGGGCATGAAGTTTTCTCCGCAGGGAAGGGCGGCGGTTATTCCTGGCTGCAGGAGCATTTGGGGGACGATTACATTGCTGCCTGGTATGTGCCCGAATATAAGGATGCTGCTATCATCAACAGCGGCATGAACCGCTGGCACAATTATTATGTTGAAGGAATGAATTGGCTGGTACAAAACGTAGGTATCGACGGTATTTATCTCGACGACGTTGCGTTTGACAGGGTGACTATGAAACGCATTAAAAGGGTGCTGACTGCCGACGGGCATCCCGGTATCATCGACCTGCATTCGGCCAACCAATATGATAAGGCCGACGGCTTTAATAACAGCGCCAATCTGTATATGGAGAATTTTCCGTACCTGAACAGGCTTTGGTTTGGTGAGTATTTTGATTACGAGCATAACTCGCCGGATTTTTTTCTGACCGAGGTTTCGGGCATTCCGTTCGGCCTGATGGGCGAAATGCTGCAGGGCGGCGGCAATCCATGGCGGGGCATGGTTTACGGTATGACGAACCGTATGCCCTGGAGCGATAATGCCGACCCGCGTCCGATATGGAAGGTTTGGGATGATTTTGGAATGCAGGGTACCAAAATGATCGGTTACTGGGTTGAAAATAACCCCGTTAAAACCAGCGATCCGGCGGTATTAGCTACGGTGTACAAAAAACATAAAAGTGCGCTGGTCGCCATAGGCAGTTGGGCTGACAACGATACCAATATTCGCCTAAGTATCGACTGGAAAGCCTTGGGTATCGACCCCGCAAAGGCGACCATTACAGCGCCGGAAGTAAAGAATTTTCAGCCGGCCGCAGAATTTAAAGATGGGCAGGATATCCCGGTGACAAAAGGGAAAGGGTGGATGCTGATCATTAAAGAACACGATTAAATGATTATAATGATTTGCAAGATGAGTCAAATCACATTTCAAAGAAGGGTGTCACACTTCGACAGGCTCAGCATGACAACGCTCTTATATTTATGGCAAATTATTCAAATCCACATCAGGCTTTTTGCCACTTACCGGCCGCTCAAAATAAGTGTTCCGCGGCGTGTAATTGTTAAAGAAGCCGCAGTTTTTCAGGTAAAAAGAACCATTTTTCGTGCCTCCGGCATAATCCATCCGGTACCCTTTTACAGCGGTATTATCGCCGGTAAATTTGGCTTTGGTTAGTTCGGTCCACTTTCCTGTATTATCACAGATCCACTCATTGTTGAAATGAACTTCCCGGGTGTATATCCCTTGTTCCGGGTCGAAATTCTCCAAAAATGAGTGCAGATGTTTTAAATACGTATCGGTTTTCGGCCGGCTGAAGCTGGCTATCAATTGCCATTTGTTCAATTCAGGAGCGAAGAAGTAGGCTGTATATTCTGTGCGGCCATTGCCGTCGGGTTTGGCATGAACAAGAAAGTGATAGGTATTCCCGGCTTTCCACATATAGTTCAGGTAACTTTGTCCCCCCGAACCTTCACTGCCAAATTCGCCCGTATGCACATACTTACCCTTCTTTAGCATGATGATCTTCTGGTCGTCGGGTATCGATTTAGGGTCGTCGGTTTTATACGGGCTCCAAACCGAAAACAGGATATGTCTTTCCATCGGGGAGTTTACCTGCATGCCGAAATAGCCCTCGCTAAATCCGCAGGCCATAAAGTAGGAGCCTAAGACATCATTACCCTTCGGAACGGTTACTTCATTGTAAAACCATTCGACATTTACGCCATCAGGAACCTCGTAACCCAAGTGCACCGACGGCCCGCGACGGCCCCAGTAGAAGAAATCGCCGTCGTTATTTTTGACATAACTGGTTTGCCCGTTTACAACATCACCCTGTAATTTCAAATTGGCGATATTGCTATATATGTTTCCTTCTTTCTTCACGCCCTTAAACGTGATGGGTATGTAACCGGTATCGGCCACTGTCCATTCGCCGGCATTGTGGTAACCGGTTTGTTTATTAGTAATACCAACCAGGTGTTTAACTCCAGCTACCGCAACGTAGATAAAACTGGTTCCCGATGGCACAGAAAGATCCAGGGATAGTTTAAGTTTACCGGGTTTTTGTATACGCACATAAGCCATAAATTCCGCATCCGGATTGCTCCAATCCACTAAGCCGTCATTGGTGATCTTCCCGCCCAGGGTATCCTTGTCGGTACGCCAGGCATTACCGCCAATCGGAACAATAATGGACGTATCAATTAACTTTTTACTAACCCGGTTTTTCGCCAATGCAGCAGCGGACAAACAGGTTATAGCTAAAAGTAATACCGAAAACCGGGCAGGTAAACTCATTCGATGTTTTTGTTTTATATAGCTTTAAACCAATTGTTTATAATTATTTCATCAAGCTTTGCTTTATATATTTCCAATTGCGTTACCAGTGCAAGTTGCGCGCGTGCCCGCTGCAGGTTATGATCGGGAAAATGTATTTTAAAATAATGATCTCCCTCCAAATAGTCAGTCAAAAAACGCACCGCCTGGATATAGGGAAGCAGCAAGGCCCCTTTGATTAATGAGTGAAGCTCGGCATCCGTGAGGAAGCTCCTGGTTTCCTGTAAATAGCCTTTGGTGTAAGCTTCGAACAAAGGGATATTCAGTTGTATTAAATTGGTATCCGCTTCATCTTCGGCAGCGGTATTGATGATGGTGCGTATCGAGTCGCCAAAATCATAAGCTACATAACCAGGCATGACAGTGTCCAGGTCGATCACGCATTGCGCATGATCGCTGCTGTCGAGCAGTACGTTATTAAACTTGGTATCATTGTGAACAATCCGTTGTGGCAAAATACCGGCTCTGCCGAGTCGCAATATTTCACTCATAGCGTCAGCTCTTTGCCGAATGAATTCCACTTCCGGCATTACAGTTTTTAGCCGGCCCGCGCTGTCGGCGTCAATGGCGTTCTGTAAGTTCGCCAGCCTGAATTCAATATTGTGGAAGTTTGGGATTGTATCTTTTACCAGGCTGCTATCCAGGTCCGACAGTAATGCCTGGAAACTGCCGAATGCTTTGCCGCCTTCAAAAGCCTGTTGTTCGGTCGTCACCAGGTCGTAGCTTTTGGTGTCTTTTAAAAAAAGGAACATCCGCCAGTAGTTGCCGTCGGCATCCTTGAAGCATGGCTTATTGCCCTTAGTTTCAACCAGGGTAAGGATTGCTTCTTCAAGTTTTTCTTCGGGCAAGTGAGCAAGTTTTTTTCTTAGATGTTGCGTCACCACAACCAGGTTATTCATCAGTAAAGGCACGTCTTTGAATACGTGATGGTTAATCCGTTGCAGCAAATAGTCTTTACCATCCGAATCGGTATTGACGATTCGGAAAGTATCGTTGATATGACCCGAGCCAAATGGTTTGACAGATGCTATACGGGCATCGATTTGAAATTGGAATACGAGGCTTAGAACCTGGTTTTCGGAAAATGCGGTGTTATTCATCGATCTTTCAAATATCGAAAGATTCTGAACTTATGCGCGATGTTTACAGTTTTTCGAGGATAAATGTGATATTCGTCCAATTGGCCGATGTGGTTGTGCTTTGGATGGTCTGCTTGATCGCCCAGCCTTCGTCCAAATATTTGTTCACGTCCTTTATCTCGTACGCGGAGTGACGGTTGTTTACGGTCTGTTCGTAAACATTGATGTTGACGGTAATAACTTTTTGGGCCATACGCTCAGCTTATGGAACAAATGTATATAAAATTCACACTTTTTCAATTTCGGGCTTAAGTGGCGCCGATTGGTAGTTCTCGTTCACCACATATTCCAGTATTTGTTTGGTATTGTCGGGATAATGCACATCTATTATCCTGCGATCATCAAGCCACTCCCTGATTACCTCGTCGTGCTTAGGTTTCAGGCTTTTAATAACCGGAACGCCCATGGATTTTAACGCGGCTGCATTCAGTTGCTGCTCGTATTGGCTTTTCATGGGAATTACCATTAGCTTTTTTTTCAGGAACAAAGCTTCGGCAGGCGTTTCAAAACCAGCGCCGCAAAGAACGCCACTGGATTGCGCCATACTTAACGTAAACTTCTCGTTATTTATCGGCTGTATGGAAACATTGTCGTGCCGCAGTACTTTTTTGTTGTGTTTTGAGAAAACATCCCACTGTATATCCCTGAATTCGGAAAGCCTTTCAATTAGTCGTTTATCATCGTAAGCCGGCAGGTATACGGTGTAATGCCCTTTGCAAATAACTTTCTGTTCCCGTACCTGGCGGCGAATGACCGGCGTAAATATATTTTCGTCAAACCGTTTGAAGTGAAACCCGTATTGCACAGTCGACGGGGCATAATTTTTAAGAATTAATTTGCCGAACGCCTCGGTTTCTTCGGGCTGCGGAGCATGTTCTGACAAAACCGCTGCCTGGTGGCTCAGCGCAATGCACAATTTGTTCCTCATGTAGCACGCCCATGCCGACACAGGCTCAAAATCATTGATCACCAGGTCATAGTCGTCAACCGGGACCTTCTTTACTTCTTTAATAAAATTGCGGAAACGCGACTGATAGAACGTTTTCCAGATATCCACGCCGCCTTTTTTACCAAAGACAAAGCCAAAACCATTATAGCGGTATTTTACGGGAAAGGGTAGTGCAAGGTCGCCCTGCGTGCCGCTTACCAGTGCGTCTACCTGGCCTAATTGTTTCAGTAAGGGTACGATTTCCATTGAACGACTCAGATGCCCGTTGCCCGTACCTTGTATGGCGTAAAGAATTTTCATTTGCCGGCGGCCAAATGTACTCAGCTTATGTTTAAGCAAATGTCAATATTTTATTAAAGAATTTATATTGACTAAATATTTACTTAAATGCAGCTTAACAATATTATACTACGCGTCCCATAAACGGATCGGTATAACCCGGTTTCCCCGTCTCGACGCGGCCGGCATATCTCCTTTCGAAATCTGTAGCGCCTGCAACTTTTATGCTGAAATCGTACCAGTGGTGGCTTTTCCCAAGATCTAATACGAGCGTAGATTTGCCCGAAGCAGGTACGGTTAATTTGTGGTCGTTGGTTTTATAGGAATGATCGGTTATCGTCACGGTTTGCGCGCTGGCGCTATGGTTGATAAATGATAACTCTACGTTCCCGGTCGGCCCTTTCTGATAAGCAAAGCCGATCGTTAAACCCGGATCATTGGAATTGCCGGCAAAACCGCGATAAAAACCGTTAGGGCCATAAACCCGCAAATGATAGTTTTTGTCTTCGAACCCGTTTAGCGGCCAGCTATCGCTCAAACTGTCGCCCGCGGTGAGGCCGTAGGCCCAGGTGCGCACATTTTCAAAGCCATCGCCCTCGCGTTTCTTATACTTACCGGGCGCGTAAACATTAAAAGGCGCGCCCAGCGATTTTTCGCCGAATAGTTTATTGCCCGCGGTAAATGTTATTTCGAACGCTGATCTGTCGGCGTTTAGCTTGCCTTCGGCGTGCAACTCGTAGGGTATGGCGCTGGACGGGCGGATGCCCTTCTCCTGCTGAGCCATATAAGGCGAAGCATGCGGCGCTTTGTTAAAAGCGCTGACCTCTTCGGCGCTCAATAATTTGTAGTCGTCTGGCGCTTTTCTGAATTGCGCCTTGTGGATGCCCTCAACAAAAGGATCGCGTTTTAAAAAATCAAGATTCGCGATCTTATCGCCGTGATACGGCCTGAATACCGATGTCAGGTCGCCGCATACCGTTCTGCGCCAATCGCTGATGTTAGGCTCGGCTACCTTCTTTTTTGTTTTTTTCGACAGGAAATGTTCAAGGAACTGCAGGGTAGAGGTATGGTCGAATACCTCTGAGTTTACCCATCCGCCCTTGCTCCAGGGCGATGCAATAACCAGTGGCACGCGGAAGCCTAAACCTATGGAGTTTTCACGGTCGTATTTTTCGGGAAAGCCGTTGCGCTCCTGTTCCTGCTCGAGGGTAACAAAATCAACGCCGGTGTCAATGCCTTTGGATACTTTGCCCCATCCCTCCTTGTGCGAATGCGGGGCAGTGAAAGGCGGCACGTGGTCAAAGTAACCGTCATTTTCATCATAGGCTACAATGAGGATGGTCTTCCTCCATACTTCAGGGTTTTGGGTCAGGATGTCAAGCGCTTCCGAAATATACCAGGCGCCATACCATGCCGAACTCGGGTGATCGCTAAAATGTTCCGGAGCGGTCAGCCAGGACACGGTCGATAGTTTGCCATTGTTTACATCTGCCCTAAATTGGTGCAGCACGTCACCTTTGGGAACCTGCATTTCGCGTTCAGTGCCATTATCGTCATATTTTAGCGTTGTCAGTGTACGATAGTCGGGGTCATTGGCGTTGGTGTCAAATGCTTTCCGGTGGATACTTTTCTGATGATCGCTTAGCTGGTCGAATTGGCCTGGCTTGTAAGTATCTTTTTCCTTTTTAACTGCCTCAAGGTAATTCTGCAAATCTTTCAGTTCATGCTTCAGGTGATCGATATGCGCGTCACCTGCGGGAAGAGAAGCGATTTTCTTTTGCAGTTCATCGATCTTTTCAGGCAATTGAGCCGATCTTTTTTCCAGCGCCTCCAAATGTTTTGGGTACAGATGGATATTGTATTGCGAGAAGAATTCGAGCGGGTTATCCTGGAAATTGGAAAGCCAGGGGTCTTCATCGCCTTCAAAGCCGGTATCGATAGCCACCTCGTTTTGATAACATTTCCACGAGATGCCCAGCTCCTCCAGCCTTTCAGGGAACGTGGTCCATTTCAACGTGCCATAATCCATGTCATCGTTCCATACATTAGCGCGGGAGTTTTCATGCTGTTCTTCGCGTACAGTTCCGGTCCAGAAGTACAGCCGGTTCGGATTGGTGCCTGTCAGCGACGAGCAAAAATTCTGGTCGCAAACCGTAAACGCGTCGGCAAGGGCGTAATAAAACGGGATATCCTCCCGCGTATAGTAACCGAGCGTTAAGGGCATGTCACTATACTCGGGTATGCTATTCTTTTTTTCATTGAGCCATTGGTCGAATTTGCCATCATTCCGGGCATTTACCTGGTTGGCCCAGGAATGCGGCAGCGAGCTCATCCAGGTAGCTTTAGTGTTTTTGATGTCTAGGTGGAAAGGCGCGTAGGTTTCGCCGGCCGCATTGGATTGCAGCCATACAACATTACCGTTGGGCAGGTCGATGGCCCTCGGATCATTATAGCCGCGTACGCCCTGCAAAGTGCCATAGCAATGGTCGAACGACCGGTTTTCCTGCATCAATATCACGATGTGTTCAGCATCCAGGTAGGTGCTGCCCTCAGCCCCGTTTATGGCAAGCGCTTTTTGTATCGAAGCGGGAATCACATTGGTAAGTCCAACTGTGCCAGCCAGCAAGGCAGCTTTTTTCAGGAAATCTCTTCTTGAGTCGCTCATTTCTCGTTGTACGTTTAACGTTATGCGTATTACGTTTTAAATCTTAGTATATGGTATAAAGGGAAACGGGTACGATACGTATAACGTACTACGTCCAACGTATAACCCCCTTACCGCGCTGCAATAAATTCCTCGCACAAGCCGAACGACAAAGTCATCCCATTGCCGCCGAGCCCGTTGATAATGGTCACGCCTTCTTCGGGCTCAAGTATCAGTTCGGTGCGGCCGTCCATCATTTTGGGATAGATCCCGTGCCACGATTGCAAAAGCCTCCAGTCCTTAAAAATGGCAAAAGTTTGCAGGTAATCGGTTATCATCCGGTTAATAAATTCCTTATCAAAGGGTTCGTGCACCAGCCCATATTCGTGCGAGTCGCCGATAGTGAGTTCTCCGGAGCCATTCTGCGACACCATTACATGGATACCCCATTTCAGGTAGTCAGCATATTGCTCCTCGTACCTTTTTCGCAACTGCGGTAATGAGGCGGCAGCTTTAAAACCGGGATAGTGGATCATCGATAATCCACCGCATAACGACGGACCTATTCGCCAGCCGCCAGGTTGGGCCACCAGCCTCATCATCTGCAACTTACATTTTGTGATCTGCGTTTCCGGGAATATCTCCGGGTACAAGGTTTCAAAATCGGCGCCGCTGCAAACAAATATCTCGTCAGCCTCCCAGCTTCTCGTCCCGGAAAATACTTTTGAATATTCTATCCGGCTGATGGCAGTGTTCCAATAAAATTCCACGCCATATTTTTCGGCCAGGTATTTCGCCACCTGCCTGACGGCTACCCGCGATTCAACGATCATTTCTTCGCCACTCCATAAGGCACCTTTTAAACCGTCGGGATTTACTGCCGGCGATTTCTCCAGGGCTTGCAGGGGTGTTAGCAATGCACAATCGCGGTGCGAATGATTTACATCGACGTATTCTTTTATGGCTTGCAGCTCATCATCATGATATGCCAGGTGGAGCGAGCCCACCTCGTTGTGCCATATGCCCGCCTCGGTGCAAACTTCTTTCCATATACTGCGCGAGAGCATAGCTCGCTCGAATAAGGGCCCTGTTTCCTGCCCGATGGGCCATATCATTCCGAAGTTGCGGATCGATGCGCCAACAGCCTGCTCGTTTCGTTCGAACACGGTTACTTTATAGCCACGCATCGCTAAAGCCCGCGTAGTGGCGAGGCCTACAATACCCGCTCCGATAACTAGGGCCGATGAATCTTTCATACAGGCAAAATATTTAGTTCTTTCTCTTTTAATCCACTGTCCTGTTTACGCGCGCTGCGAAGAAAATAGATCAGCGACAGGGTAGCGCAAATTCCACCCACAACAGCCACCACCAATACGCTGTTCCTGAAAAACTCGGCCCAACTGACGCTCGGCTGCCCCAGTTCCTTTACCAGCAACACGCTCACACTGCCCAGGTAGCCCATTGAATCGGCAACATAGATCAGGAAGCCGACATTGCCCTTGTATTGGAACGATGCCAGCAAGCGCTCAAAGAAAACAGCGTTATACGGCACATAGCCCATGTAAAGCCCAAGCCCGGCCAGCGTCATCCAAACCATCGGGCCGATCAGTCTGAACGCAAATAATATGGTGCCTATGCCAATTAATATACATCCACCGATGATTACCATATGTATCAGGCTGAACGCTTTCAGGTTTCGTCTGACGAGGATAAGCAAACTCATCGCAATTAGTACGGCCACCGAAATGATCGAGTCAATTTTAGTATAGATCGTATTATCCTTAATACCCAGACCGCTCCATATCTCGACCTCAAAATTGTCCCTTACATCGCGCATAATAGTAAGCAATACATAAATGATCAGGGTTAGGACGATGCCGGGTAAAAAGCGCCGGAAAAAGTGCTTACGTTCGTCCGCGTTCATAGGCAAACGTTTGGTGCGCAGCTTCATGTCTTCGGCAGTAGGGGGAGGCATTAATTCAAGCACGAACACAAACAACACCAGGGGTATAACGAATAAAGCGCCTGTGACAAAGGGCATGTTAAATTCATTGACATGAAATGAGCTCATCAGGATTCGGGCAATTGTTTTTACAAAGCCCGAAGCGAAAATAAGGCTAATGGAAAGCACAGCAGCCATAAATTCGGTCGACTTGCGGCCCTCCAGGTAACCAAAAATCAGGCCCCAGATCAATCCAAGAGGAAACCCGTTAATAAAAAGAAATACAATATTGTAGGGAGCCGGAACAATGGCAAACAGCAGCAGCGCCAGCCACGCGATACCTACCAATAGCAGGATATTTTTGGCCCGCTGGTTGGGTTTGAGCTCGGATATGAACTTGATCCCATAAAACTTGCTCATTGTATAGCCAATGATCTGCGCGATGACGAGCCATACCTTATAATCTATATGAAAGTACTCCAGGCCGGCAAAGGTGCCGGCGGCGAAAGCTTTACGAAAGGCGTACATGCTGGTGTAAGCGCCAAAGGAAGCGACGGCTGCCATTACCGACACCGCGCCGTATGGCCATTTCGCAACTTTCGCCCGCAATTTTTCCATGTTCATGCCTCGTTCGACGTCAATTTGACGTGTGAATTTAAGTTGAGCAATGCTAAACTAAGTTTATTAATGCCAAACAAAATTACTGTTAAGGTTTGATTAATTGTGGTTGGTGATTGGTGATCAGTGATTAGGAAGGGCGCCCGATAACTAACCAATAATCACAAATAACTAATCTCAACTCTTCTTCTCCTCAAAAAAATACACCACCAGCATCACTGTTTTTTTATCACCTGTGTTGACAGGTGTGTGGGGTATACGGCCGTCGAACAGGATCGAATCGCCTTCACCGAGCGGTACCCGCTCCTGGTCAAATTGATATTCCACGTCACCAGATATTATATATTTATATTCGAAAGCCTCTGTTTCGACCAGCGGTCTTGATGAATTCGGCTCCAATTCGAGTAATACAATATCTACGGTCGAGTGCTCCATCGACCGGGTAAATATTCGCTGGTAATGAAACCCTATTGCATGTTCCTTCTCAAAGCATTCATACTCGTGTTTCTTTTTTATAAGAATAGGGGAAGGGCCTCCCTTGGAACGTATATCTTTAAAGAATTCGTTCAAGTCTATATTCAGGGCTTTGACGATATCGATCAGCACGATAAGCGATGGAATAGTGCGGCTGTTTTCGATCTGGGAGATAAGGCCCTTGCTTACATTGGCAAGGGTGGCAAGTTCCTGCACGGTTATGTTTTTTTCTCGCCGGCGTTCTTTTATACGGTTGCTGATCTGGATCAATATATCATCTTCCATAAGGAGCAGAATAAATTATAAAATTAATTGAGCTAACGAAGGTTGTATTAGGATAGTGTTTGCAAATTAAAACTTAATTTGAACGTAATAGCAAATTAATTTGCCACCTGTCGCTGTTGTTAGTAAACAATTTTCGTCGGTCACAAAGCAGTTTCGGATATTTGCTCAATACATCATGTTGAATTAATGATTTCCTAATATCAGTTTGTTTCATTTGCTCAAAACCACATATGACCAAGCCACTGTTTAACCCGGAATCTATTGTCAATGAAGTGTTTAGTCTTTACGAACTGCATGGTGATGAAGACTATATCGGCGAACCGGTGTCTCAACTGGAGCATATGTCACAGGCGGCCGCACTGGCCGAGTCGGAGGGTTTCGAGGATGAAGTAATACTGGCTGCTTTTTTTCATGATATCGGCCACTTGTGCGCAACCGGTGAAACCGGTGATATGGACGGCTTTGGCAAAACCGATCACGAAAAACTTGGTGCGGATTATCTCAGGGCAAGGGGATTTTCTGAAAGGCTGGCCTCGCTGGTGCAAAGCCATGTGGTGGCTAAGCGATATCTTACCTATAAATACCCCGAATACTACGATAAATTGTCGGATGCGAGTAAGGCGACGCTGGAATTTCAGGGGGGCAGGATGAGCGAGAAGGAAGCGCTGGATTTTGAGCAGAACCCTGACGCGGATTTGTTTGTCCGTCTGCGCTACTGGGACGACCGGGCAAAGGAAGTAAACGTTCCTGTAGATAATATCGAGCACATCAAGCTGCTCGCCATAAGCCATCTTTATAAGAACAATTAGGCGATACATTTCCTGATTGTTAACAAATTGTATTGATTTTGTATGATTCCTATTACAAAATCTGTGACCTCTTAACCTTTTCACTACCCAGGCTTAAGCGTTCTTTAATGTAAACTTAGTTTACTAATAATAAACTAAGTTTAGTATTGCTGTAACAAATCATCCTTCGCACTCTTAATTAATTTAAGCAGATGACACAGCTTTACATTCACTTTAGGACATTGATAACCATTGTGTTATTATGCCTGGCCCCGATAGTCTCATTCGGGCAGATCAAGATCGGTGGTACCGTTACCGACGAAAACCGACAGCCTTTACCCGGCGTCAACGTATTACTAAAAGGCACCAGCCACGGTACGGTGACCGACATCAACGGACGTTTTCTTTTTACCGTTGAAAAAGGCCAGGTGCTAACTTTCCGTTACCTGGGCTATGTGGCACAGGATGTCACCATTGGAGATCAGACTACCTATAGTGTAACACTGGTAGCTGACAACAAGGCGCTCAATGAAGTTGTAGTGACCGCGCTGGGCGTAAAAAAGGAAACGCGCCGCATAGGTTACTCTACGCAAACAGTGACCGGCGAGCAGCTGACCACCGCCCGCGACCCTAACCCGGTTAATGGCTTGATCGGAAAGGTAGCGGGCTTGTCTGTCGGAGCGACCTCCGAGATACTGGGCACACCTAATGTAACCATCCGCGGTAACACAGTTTCGCTGTATGTAGTGGACGGCCTGCCGATCAACTCGGACACTTTCGACCTCAGCCCGGACGACATCGACAGTTACACGGTACTAAAAGGTCCGGCGGCTGCCGCGCTTTATGGTAACCGCGCCGCAAACGGCGCAATCCTGATCACCACAAAAAAGGGGAAAGCCAGTAAAAAAGGTTTAACAGTCGATTTCAATAGCAGCACGGTTATGAACAAGGGTTTTGTAGCCTTTCCTAAGGTGCAACACTCGTTCGGTCCGGGCGAAAACACTTTTTACGAGTTTGTGGACGGTAAGGGCGGCGCACCGGGTGGCGTGGATAGCGACTATGATATCTGGGGCCCTTATTTCAATGGGCAGTTAATACCACAATATGATAGCCCGATAGTAAACGGTGTTCGCCAAGGCACGCCCTGGACGGCGCGCGGCGCAAACAACCTGGCCAATTTCCTGAGAACAGGCTTTCAAACCAACAATGATATTGCCATTACCTCCAACGGCGATAATTATACCACACGCTTCTCGGTGTCGCAGCAGCACCAGGACAGCTATATCCCATTCCAATACCTGGACATAGCCAATGCCAATTTTTACGCGTCATTCAACCCCACCCCACGTCTGAAATTTGAGGGCAGTGTTAACTTTAACCGCCAGAGCACCGACGATTTTCCAGACGTACAATACGGCCCGAACAGCATTATTTATAATATGGCCATCTGGACCGGCGCCGACTGGAGCGTGAACGCCCCTGATATCAAAGCTATTTGGCAGCCGGGAAAAGTAGGCGTTCAGTCGAACTTTGAAGAATACACCCGCTATCACAATCCATGGTTCCTGACCGAAATCTGGACCAGGGGGCATCATAAAGACGATACCTACGGTTATTTAGCAGGTAATTTTAAGATCGACAACCATCTGAACGTCGACCTGAAATCGCAGATCGATACCTACAGTTTGCTGCAGACGGAAGATATGCCGTACTCGGCGCACCCGTATGGCCGTGAAGGTAACCAGGGCGATTATCGCGAAGATAACCGTAACCTGTTTGAGAATAATACGGAACTGAAATTAAACTTTGACTATAATATCAGCCATTTCATCAATGCTTCGGGCCTCATCGGCGGCAACTTGAGAAGCTTTATGTACCATTCGACCTGGATATCGACGGATTATCTAAACGTACCGGGTGTGTATTCGTTCAGCAACTCAAAGAATCCGCTGCAGTCCGATAGCTTTGATTCGCAGTTAAGGACGCTCAGCGGTTATTACTCAGTCGACTTTTCGTTCGGCCAGTATGCCACGTTATCCAGCACCGGCCGCGTTGATAAATCTTCGGCATTCCAGAATGTAACCACGTATTATTATCCAAGTGTTTCGGCAGCCACGATGGTTTCGGACTACATTAAGCTGCCTGATGTCATTTCTTTCCTGAAGCTGCGGGCGTCGTTCTCCAATGTTCGTTCGGACGATACCAGTCCGACTATAGGTCCGGCCCCATACAACACGATTACCGCGTTTGGCGGCCAGACACTCAGTAGTAGTCCGGGTACTAATCCGCTATTTCTCAACCCGCTGGGTTATGGTTCGGTATATACCACACCATACAACGGCCCGGCTTATTCGCTTAATTCATTCTATTCCATAGGCAAGCCATATAACAGCCAGGCCGCGGGTTACGCGTCCAATTATCTGTACGAATTAGGCATCAAAACCTCGACCCGTGTAAACTACGAAGAAGGGTTCGATCTTAAATTCCTGAAAAACAGGTTAGGCTTGTCGGGTACCGCGTTTCAGTATATCGACGGTCCGCAGATTCTTTCTAACCCCATTTCGACGGCAACCGGTTACACTACCGAATTCCTAAACGCTTTAAAGACGGAAAAGACCGGCTACGAAGTTTCGCTGAGCGGTACGCCGGTAAAGAACCTGGACGGTTTTACATGGGACGTACTGGTTAACTGGGCCACCTATAAGGAAGTTTATAAAGAGTTGCCCCCCGGACAGGGCGTGTATAACACCTTCTTCCATGACGGCGACCGTGTGGATAAGTTCTACGGGTCAGCGTTTGTCAGGACGCCGGACGGACAGATCATCAACGGGTCAAACGGTGAGCCCTTGGTAAATCCGGTACCACAGTACCTTGGCCACCTTGATCCGGACTGGACCTGGAGCATTTATAACCACGTTAGTTACAAGAGCATAAGCCTTGGCTTCCAGTTCGACGGCTCGGTAGGCGGCGTTACCCGCGACTATGTGTTCAATAAAACAATGCGCGGCGGCTCAAACGCGCTTACGGCCGAGGGCGCCCTTGGCGCTGCGCGCTACCAGGATTGGCTGCATTACCCGGCAAATAACCAGCAACCCGACCCGAATTACAAAGGCAGTTACATTGGTCAGGGTGTACAGATATCAAATGGTGTAGCGCCGAACTTTGACTCGGCCACGGGCGCTGTATTGAACTACAATCAATTACAGTACGCAGCAAACAAAACGCCGGCACTGGTACAAGAGTATGTTAGCGAGTACTATAATATCGACCAGGCTTTCCTGATGAGTAAAACTTATGCTAAGCTGCGCGAAGTGACCTTAAGCTATGATGTTCCAAAGCGATGGCTGCAAAAATCGTTCATCACCAGGGCCTCTATTACGATATATGGCCGTAACCTGCTGTATTTCTATAAAGACCCAAGGTTTAAAGACGTCGACCTGGACCAATACGCGAATACCCGCACAACTTTAACTGGTCTGCAATCGCCATCAGTACGCAGTTATGGTGTTAACCTCAAACTTTCATTCTAATTCAAATTGGAAATATGATCATGAAAAGGATATTTAAATTTTATTTACTGCCGGCGCTGTTAGTGTTGTCAGTAAGCAGTTGCAAGAAAAGTTTTGAGGACCTTACTCAAAACAACAACGTGCCTACCAGTGTGCCGGCTTCTCTGTTGCTTAACGGGGTGTTGAACAATATGGTCGACTTTCCCGACGGACAGGATGAAATATGGTGCCAGTATTATATTTATAACTATAACTACTACGGTAATAACCAATACAACTTCGGTTCGGGCGATAACTATTATTCGACGCTAAAAAATGTACTGGCAATGGAACAGCAGGCGCAGGCAGCAGGGGCGCCTGCCGTAAACCCCTATAGCGCTTTGGGCAAATTCTTCAGGGCTTATTTTTTTAGTAAGATGAGCCTGGAGGAGGGCGATATCCCGATGACGCAGGCTTTACAGGGGCTGAAAAACCTTACTCCTAAATACGACACTCAAAAAGCCGTAATGACCCAATGCCTTGCCTGGCTTGAAAGTGCAAACAGCGATATGGGTTCACTCATATCGTCGGGGAACACTGCATTCAGCGGTGATATATTCCTGAACAATAATCTCGCCGCCTGGCAGAAAGTGGTGAATGCATTTCACATCAGGCTGCTGCTGGAGTTGAGCAAAAAGGCTGTAACGGATCCGGATATGAATATTCCCTCACAGTTTGCCGCGATTATTAGCGATCCGGCAAAATATCCGCTGATGGCAAGTTCGGCCGATAACCTGCAGTATACTTTTGTAACGCCGAGCAATTTTTACCCGATGAACCCCAACAATTTCGGCCAGAACGGTTCCAGGCAAAATTCTTCTCAAACGTATATCAAACTGCTGACTACTTTCCAGGATCCGCGAGTATATGTTGTGGCTGAGCCGGCCCGTCACTATGTTGACGATCTGCATCAGAGTCCCACAGCCTTCAGTTCATTTGTTGGAGCTGATCCTGGTGAGGACCTGGGCCAGATGTATGCCGATGCCGGCCTACAATATTTTTCATTCATCAACCGGCACCACTATTATTCTACTTATACCGGCGAACAGAGCATACAGATCGGGTACCCCGAACAAGAGTTTGAGATAGCTGAAGGTATTAACAGGGGCTGGGCCACCGGAAACGCCGAAACATATTACATTAATGGCATACAAGCCTCCTGGGCTTATTACAGCATCCCTGCCACGGGCTCGTTTACGGCATTTTTCTACCGCCCCGGCTCAACGGATGTGACCAACCTCGGTAACTACGACACGTATCCCATCAACACTGACTGGAACACCTATTATAACCAGCTCGCGATTAAATATGCCGGCGGCGCAACCGGCCTTACCCAGATATTACAGCAGAAGTACCTGGCGCTGTTCCGCCATTCGGGTTTGGAATCATATTTCACTTATCGCCGCACGGGTGTACCAAATTTTATCACCGGCCCGGGTACAGGCAACGGGCAGCGGATAGCCATGCGTTTCCAATATCCGTCAAGCGAGCGCACAGCCAATACAACTAATTACAATGCTGCATTGCAAAGCCAGTATAGCGGCAACGACGACATCAATGGCATGATGTGGGTACTTAAATAATACGGGTATTAGTTATCAACAAACCATAAATTACCAACATCCATTTAAATTAAATTTCAGTAAAGGTGGGCTTAATCTCCCGCCTTTACTTTTGGTACGAAGGTTATATCTTATGAAAAAGCTTACGTTATTACTACTTCTGATTGCTGGTCTTCAACAGGCTTTCGCACAGGATCACAAAACCCAAAATGTCGTTATCGTCACGCTTGACGGATTTCGCTGGCAGGAATTATACCGCGGGGCGGATTCAGCCCTGCTTAATTCCAGATATACAAGCGGCAAGGCTGAAATAGAGAAAAAGTATTGGGCAGCGACGCCGGAAGCCCGTCGCCAGTTGTTGCTCCCGTTCTTCTGGTCCACGATAGCATCACGGGGACAGTTATACGGCGATCGCGATCTTGGCAACTGCGACCAGGTGGCCAATAAGTACAAGTTTTCCTACCCGGGATACAATGAAATTTTCACCGGCTTCCCCGACGAAAGGATGAACACGAATAACCCGGTACTAAATCCGAATGTGAACGTGCTGGAATATCTGAATAAACAAAAGGGCTTCGAAAACAAGGTCGCCGTTTTTTCCTCGTGGGAAGTGTTTCCGGCGATTCTTAACGTTCAGCGTTCGGGCCTGATGGTTAACGCCGGCTATGCAGGCTTTAACGACGCAAAGGCCGATGAGCAACTGAGGCTATTGAGCACGATACAGGACCAGGCGCCACACTACCTGGGCGATACGCGTATTGATTTTGTGACTTATGAATTAGGTAAGGAATATTTGAAAGAATACAAGCCGCGGGTACTTTATCTTGCCTTTGACGAGACGGACGATATGGCCCATGAAGGAAATTACAAAAGGTACCTGGAGCAGGCGCATATGGAGGATTCATATTTGCAGGAATTATGGCAATATCTGCAATCCGACCCCTTTTACAAAGATAAAACCACGCTGATCGTCACATGCGATCATGGGCGCGGTGATACCTCGGTCGATGCCTGGCGCAGCCATGGTTCGATGATAAAAAATTCCGAACAAACCTGGTTTGCGGTTATTGGTCCGGATACACCCAATAGCGGTGTTATGAGAACGTCGACGACCACTTATCACAAGCAATTGGCGCAGAGCATTGCCGAATTGCTGGGATTTGATTTCAAAAAGAACGCTGGTCATGAGGTCGGCGACGCCATAACAACTATGATGAAAAGCACCAACGGCCTTGGCAAATGAAGCGTTCCAAAATTCTGCTTGTATTGACAATCGTTTTGGTGGCCGCTGGTGCGGCTAATGCCCAAACAAACCCGGTACCGAAGCCGCGCCACAATTTTACTGTCATAGCGCATCGTGGCGACCATGTGATCTACCCTGAAAACACTTTGGACGCCTATGCCGAAGCAATAAAAAACGAAGCCGATTATGTTGAAATAGACCTTCGAACTACCAGTGACGGCCAGCTCATCAGTATGCATGACGCCACCGTCGACCGGATGACGAATGGGAAAGGAGCAGTTAAAGATATGACTCTGGACCAGGTAGATCTGCTCAAAGTTAAAAGCAAGGACAGCGCAGATAATAAAGTGTACAAAGTACCCACGTTTGCGCAGATATTGACCTTGTGCAGGGATAAAATATATATCTATATCGACTTTAAGCAGGCTGATGCGGCTGTAACTTATGCGGAGCTTAAAAAGTTCGGCATGGAAAAACAGGTGTTGGTATATATCAACAACCCGCGCCAGTTTACTGACTGGCGGCAGGTTGCGCCCGATATGCCCTTGATGGTGAGTATACCCGGAAACGTTAAAGACACAGCGGCGATGAAGGCCTTTATAAACCAGGTAAAGCCTGATCTGCTGGATGGTGGCTGGAAAGAATACACTGCCGAAATGGTTGCGGCGGCTAAAGCAATGGGCATTCCGGTTTGGCCTGATATTCAAAGCGGAGGCGAGGGGCCGCAGGATTGGGAACTGACGCTGGCGAAAGGATTTACCGGCTTGCAGACTGACCATCCTGCCGCTATCATTCAATTTCTGAAGAACAAAGGATTGAGGAATTAAAACCTTGCATCAAAAAAATGAGCAAATAATTGTTATTCACTGCAAGAATTGCTCATTTTGCAGGTCGGAACAAACCCCGACCTGCCGATGAAAAAATTAACTGAGGAAAATGCAGCCCGCTACGCCCTCGTATTGATCCTTCTTACATTCATAGTCCGTCTTTTTATCGCAGCATACACCGGGCTTGGCATAGGCGAGGCCTACTATTTTCGGGGTGCCGTAAAACTCGAGTGGAGTTATTTTGATCAACCGCCCTTATTTTTCTGGCTAAGCGGATTAAGTATAAAAATATTTGGTCTGACTAATTTAGGCCTTCGGTTCCCGGCAGTATTGCTCTTTGCGGGGACAAGCTGGCTATTATTTGCAATAACCAGGAAATTATTTAATGCCAGGTCCGGTTTTTGGGCAGTGGTTGTAATGAATTTGAGCGCAGTGTACACGGTGGCCATCGCCTGCTGGTTCCAGCCCGATGCGCCGCTGATGTTTTTCTGGCTCGCCAGTACGTATTTTATTGTTCAGATCATGTTCGGGCAAAAAGGTGGTGATCTGAAAACGCTCAGGACAAGCCGGCGTACATGGCTGTTATGGATCATGACAGGAGTTTGCCTGGGGCTGGCGACCTTGAGCAAATACCATGTGCTTTTCATTTTTATCGGCGTTTTCCTGTTTATAGCGACGAACAAAGACCAACGCCATTGGCTTTGGCACCCGGGGCCTTACCTGGCCGTATTGATCACCATCATTTTTGCATTCCCTGTGTTATGGTGGAACTATAATAATCATTGGGTATCGTTCGTGTTCCAGGGATCGAGGGCAGGCACCGGCAGCAAATTCCAGTTGCATCCCGACTGGTTTTTTCGCAGCATCCTCGGGCAGTCGCTGTGGCTGTTGCCATGGATATGGGTTCCGACCGTGCGCGAATTATACAGGTCGTTTAAGCTGCGTGTTACTTCAGAAGTGTACAGCTTTTTCTTCTGGCTTTCCGTCCTGCCGATCGTGTTTTTTACCGTGGTTACTTTGTGGTCCGATTTGCAATACCATTTTCACTGGCAGGCGCCGGGTTACATGATGCTTTTTATCCCGCTCGGATTTGCTATTGACCGGAACTTAAATGGTGTAGCCAAACAAGCCCGCAGTATCAGGCGATGGCTCAGGTTCTCCACCTGGTTCACCGTCATTACGATAAGTGTTTTAAGCCTGCACATGGTTACTGGTTTCTGGCAATGGTACGGCCCTAAATGGATTGTAAATAAAGTCCATGGCGACAAGGTCGACCCGACCATACAGGGCATCGATTATGACGACATCAAAACCCGCTTTGCAAAAGAAGGCTGGCTGCAGAATCCACGAATATTTGCCGGCAGCACGCGCTGGTGGCTAACGGGTAAGGTCGATTGGGCGCTCAAGGGACAAAAGCCGGTCATAAGCTTTACGGATGACCCCCGTAACACCGCATTTCTTGTCGATCCAAAGTCAGTTTTAGGTTACGATGCCATAATTATTGCACAGGACCAGCAGCCAAGCGTTGATGCCGATGTAAAGCCGTATTTTGACTCCGTAACACAATTGCCTGATATTGCGATTATGCGCAGCGGCCGGGACGAGTTGCACTTGCAGGTATACTATTGCAAGAATTTCCACCAGGCAATAAAGCCGAGAAATGACATGCCTTTATATCACCAGTTGAACGGTGAGCCGCCCTTCGGCAAATAGGTTTTTGTTTTGCTAATTTAGTCTGACTGATATCGAGCGGCGATGAAAGAGATCAAAGCCATTATAAAAGCCTATGAGGACGCTGCTAACGCAGGTGTGAGATCGGCGCTGGCTACAGTGGTCAGGGTTGAAGGATCATCCTATCGCCGTACCGGTGCCCGTATGCTGGTGATGGACAATGGCTTGTGGGTTGGCGGTATAAGCGGCGGCTGTCTCGAAGGCGACGCCCTGAAACGTGCAAGGGCAGCGATACTGAATTTAACCCCCACAATAATCACTTACGATACGACAGACAACGACCCCTACCAGATAGGGGTAGGGCTTGGCTGTAACGGCATAATCGATGTGCTGTTTACACCGCTCGATGCTGAGGATAAGAATAACCCGGTTGAAGTTCTAAAAACATGTATCAGCTCAGCGCGACGGACGCATGTTCTCCTGACGGTCACCGCGGTGTCGGGCAACTGGCCCGAAATTCAGACAGGCGAAGTTATGAAGTACGAACCCAGCTATGGCTTCGGTATTTTTGATGGCGCGGCAAAGGCATTATCCGGCGCGATAAAAGATCAACTGGCCGCGGGCCACTCGGCGCCGCATCATTTTAGTCTGCCCGATGGGCGGGCGCTTGACCTTTTTATTGAAATATTGCCGCCTGCTATTCATCTTATATTGATGGGACACCAGTACGATGTGTACCCGCTTAGCAAGCTGGCGAAGGAAATGGATTGGGAACTATCGGTAGTCGCTAATCTGCATAAATTGAATACGCAGATCGTGGCCTTAGCCGACCGGGTTCTTGCCCCTGAAAGCTTTGATCAGATCCGTATCGATGACTATACCGCGATCGTGCTGATGGCGCACGATTATAAGACAGACAAATACAACTTGCTGAAGGCGCTTGGCTCCAAAGCACGTTATATCGGTATGCTTGGTCCCCGTATAAGATCTGAAAGGATATGGGATGAGCTTGAACACGAAGGATGTCAAATATCCGGATCTGACCAGGAACGCATTTATGCCCCTGTCGGGCTGGATATAGGTGCGATAACACCCGAGGAGATAGCGTTATCGCTAATGGCTGAAGTGAAAGCTGTGCTGAGCGGCAGGGAAGGGGCCTCATTACGGTACAGGCCGTCGACGATACATCAAAGAGACTAATAGATACGGGATGGATCAGCTAAAAACCGATTCGGCCATCGTAATCCTGGCAGCGGGCGGCTCGGCGCGGTTGGGCACGCCCAAACAGCTATTAAAATACAATGGCGAAACCTTGCTTCAGCGGGCCATTAACACCGCCAAAGGATCGGAAGCCGGCAAGGTTATTGTGGTTTTGGGTGCGTCCCACCAAAAAATAATTTCAGAAACAGATATACGCGGAACGGATCTGGTAGTCAATCCCGGTTGGCAAAGCGGGATGTCTTCATCTATCGTAAGCGGTATAAAAGCTTTAAAAGAGCTTGCGCCGGTTCCATCGTCGGTCATCCTTGTGGTTTGCGACCAGCCATTTGTTACCTCCGCGTTATTGAATACGTTGATCTCTGAACACCGATCGACAGGCAAGCAGATTATTGCCTGCACTTATGAGGGTGTGATGGGTACGCCTGTCCTTTTTAGCAGCAGGCTTTATGACCAATTATTGGTGCTCCGGGGCAATGCAGGGGCAAAAAAAATAATTCAGGCCAATAAGGATAAAGTTGCAACTGTAACATTTGAGTTAGGTGCAACCGATGTCGATACCATAGGTGATTACGAATCGTTAATCAATAAAAATCCCTAAATTCGATGAAATGAAATCCTTACTTATCCTAATTCCCGCCCTCGGTCTATTGGCTGCCTGCGCCAGTTCTTCCGATTCCAACCAGCGGCTTCAAACACAAGTGGACAGTCTTAAGAAAAAACTGGACAGCACATACCGGCCGGGTTTGGGTGAATTTATGATGGGCATACAGGAGCATCATGCCAAGCTTTGGTTTGCAGGACTGAACAAGAACTGGGAGCTCGCCGATTTTGAAGTACACGAGATTGGCGAAACGGTTGGCGATATAAAGCAATATTGCACCGACAGGCCCGAAATAAAAAGCATAGGTATCATAGACCCTGCTATTAGCAGCATTAGTACGGCGATCAAACAGAAAGATGAAGAAGGCTTTAAGAAAGGATTTGCCGCATTGACCGACGGCTGCAATAACTGCCACCGGGACAATCAGCACGGGTTTAATGTGATAACCATACCAACCGGTGTTCCTGTAACCAACCAGGCGTTTAAACCCGCTAAATGAAAAAGCCCCTTAACGGGGCTCCAAAATCAGCTTAAACGCGTTAGTGTTTTATTCTTATCGGGTGACTGTTTGGCTCCGATTCCGCCAGGTTGATCAGCCGGCCCTTGTCATTTACGGCCCAGTCGCTTAGTTCGATATTATTTCTTTTTTGCAATTTATGCGGACCCAATAAGGGGAGTAAGACTGTTGCCAGTAAAGCGCTTACTTTAAGCGCCATGTACACAATTTCCATAACGGTTGGATTAGTAATATTTACAGAGCAATTTTGCTGCCAAGTTGTTTGACTTACTTGAAAAAAATGTTATAAATAATTGAACATGTTCCTGCTATGGTCCGTGGCAAAGTAAAAAAGCGAATAATGCTGTATCATTATCCGCTTTTCTGAGAAATAGCTATATAGAGATCAGTTAAAAAAATGCATTGGGAATAATATCCACACTCAATTTGTCAACGGCATTGCTTGTATTCGCCAATCCATGCAGCCATATCGTATATACAAAGCCGGCGTTAAGCTGCACATTGCTCAGGGATGCCAGTGTGGTATTGGTTCCATGCTGTTGTACGGCAAAATTATACGATGTATTGCCTTTCAATTGTACGAATGGCGAATAGCCCTTAAACGTCTTATTCGACGCTACGACATTCGCGCCCTGCAGCAAGTCGGCCGCAGGCGCGTCGGGGCTTACGTCGACAAATCGCACCGCCGCGTTGCCGCTTGAGGGCGCCCTGATGGAATCGGGGATCAGCAAAGTTTGCAGGTGTTGCAGGTTGCTTACGAGGAAGAGCGAGTAAACAGAATCTTTTTTTAGGGTGATCGTATCCGAAAACAGTCTGCTAAACGACGCATCGTTGTAGATATTCACCGTGCGCTGCCCCGTGTAAGCTCTGAAATAGTCGAGTCCACTGCCATATCCAAGCGGTGCGCCGTTAACTCTGTTGTTGTTAAAATAAAGATCGAGCGGCGGCTGATCTGTGGCGGCTACCACAAAAGATACCAGGGCCGTTGGAATAGGGGGCTGGGCGTAGTTTACATTGTCTTTCAGGCACGACGACAATAACGTAACGGATAGCAGGCACACTGCACTGATCGCGGCTATCCCGTTTTTAGAAGTTTTCATAAAGAGAAGATTTTTGGTATAACATTTATTTGTCATTACGGGTTTCGGGCCGACTATGATACACGCTTCCTCAAATTTCCGTTATTATTGATTTGAACGCGCTTATATTTTCTAATTTTGTTGATGGTGCAGATCTTAATTACCACTCCCTATGAAACAGCAATTTCACTATGCGACCATAACCGAAGCCATTGGGCAATTACATCTGCAGGGTTATGTACTTGATTTTGATCTTAAAGACGGCAAACTGACAGCGGGAGGTAAGGAATATCCGGCCGATGAGTTTGAGATCACCGATCTTTACCGGTATGAAGGCCCGTCCGATCCGGCTGATGAATCAACGGTTTACGCGCTCGCATCAGCGTCGGGCCTAAAAGGGGTGTTTGTTTCCGGGTATGGCATATCTACGGATGCCGCTTCGGCCGAAATGCTTCAAAAAATGCATTACAAATACCTTGATGGCCTGAATAACACCTGAGATGGGCTATTTTGCGGCAACAGGTTGATTGCTTTTGCGCATTTTGACGATTTGATATACCACTCCGACGATAAAAAGCAGGAATAAGCCCGAAAGCGCTTTACCTGCAATAGGGTCGCCGGCATCTGCTGCCAGCGGGTGGCTCAGAGGCAGTCTGGTAAGGGTTTCGACCACCGCAGGTATAAGCGAAAGAAAAAGCGTTGTAGACATGATGATGACCTGCAGGTAATTTGCAGCCTTTCCAAATATGTTTTTTGCAAAAACTCCCAATGGTAGCAATAAAAGAACCAGGATCGCATCATAATGCCCGGGCGTAAAATGCCCTGTTTTCATAATCGGCAGGCCGGTGAGGCAGGTAATTACCGTAAGCCAGACATATGCTTTACCCCATTTATTGGCCGGATCGATCCTGCCAGCCCGATTGAGACAAAAAAGTGCGATCAAAACAGCGATTATACTGATTGATGTATGGATAATTCCGAGCGTTGATAAATGGTTGGGCATAGCGCTGTATCTAAAGTATAAGCCTGTATTTCAACAGCAATATACCCACAATTTTGTAGTGGCCCAACTGTTATTGAACAAATGGCGTTGCAATAGCCTATTTATTTTCGGGAATAACATCAACATTAAATATATTAGCGAACTGCTACGTTAAATGAAATGCAACTAAAAAAGGTTCAAAAATATATCCTTAAAAAACTTCGAGACGAACTGCCAGGAAACCTTACCTACCACAATGCCGGTCATACAGTGGACGTACTGAATGCCGCCGAAAGCATAGCGATAGCGGAAAACGTGGCCCAATATGAAAAAAAATTATTGCTTACGGCTGCCTTGTTCCACGATTCGGGATTTTTGAAAGGGCGGGATGAGCACGAACAGCAGTCGTGCAATATTGCCCGGAAGTATCTCCCCGGCTATAATTACAGCACAGATGAAATAGAACTGATATGCGGGATCATCATGGCCACACGGATACCGCAGTCGCCGAAAACACAACTTGCAGAAATTTTATGCGATGCGGATCTGGATTATCTTGGTCGTGATGATTTTTTTGAGCTCAGTGCGAAGCTTTTCACGGAATTGCATTCCGAGGGGCTAATCGGGGATGAGAACGCGTGGAACCTGGAGCAGGAACGTTTTATGGCGAACCATAGCTACTACACTCAAACATCTGGAAAAATAAGGCAGGGTAAAAAGGAAGAATATATTAATTTAGTGAAATCAAAAATTCTGCATGGCAGCTAATCACAATTCAGCAATTGCTTCAATAAAAGACGCCGCCTACGTCATTGCGGGTATTTTGATCTGCGGATTTGCGCTAAAGAGCTTTTTGGTGCCCAATGCTTTTTTTGACGGCGGGGTAACGGGTATATCGCTGCTTATACATGAGTTGTACCATATCAATATCGCTTATGTCATTATATCGGCGAATATACCATTTATCATTATGGGTATTTTCCAGGTGAACAGCCGTTTTGCATGGAAAACCATGGCTGCCATAATTGGCGTAGGTATTTGCCTCCAGTTTATCAACTACCCGGTAGTTACGTCGGATAAACTGCTGGTGAGCATTTTCGGTGGGGTTTTTATGGGCACCGGTGTCGGTTTGGCTATCCGGGGCGGATGCGCGCTTGACGGTATCGAAGTTTTGGCTTTGTATACGCTCAAAAGAAGCAGCTTTACCATAAGCGAGATCATATTGGGCATTAATATTATCATATTCTCTGTTGCAGCCATTAAATTGGGATTACCGACGGCGCTTTATTCCATCATGACCTATTATGCCGCGTCACGTACCATCACGTTTGTAATCGAAGGCCTCGAAGAATATACCGGCTTTACGATCATTTCGGGCCGCAGCGAGGAGATCAAGCGAAAACTGGTGCTGGAGCTGGGCCGCGGTATTACCGTTTATAAAGGCGAGCGCGGCTTCCTGAAGGACAGTTTTGAAGTAAGCCACCCGGTTGATATTATTTTCACAATAGTTACACGCCTGGAAGTGCGGAGATTGAAAAACATTGTTTACGAAATAGACCCGAAAGCATTTATGTTTACCGGTTCGATAAAGGAGGCTACAGGCGGCGTGTTAAAAAAGCATGCCAGCAGGCAGCATTAGAAACAGGCGTTTGCTTATTCCAGTACCTCGTAAACGGTTACCGATTTTGCCTTATTCTTAAGGGTAACTTCGCCGATCTTTCCGCAGCGAAACGATTCCTTAACTTTGTGGTACACTTCTTCCGAAATAATGATCTGGCCCGGCTTTGCCACCGACTGAAGGCGCTGGGCTACGTTTACCACGTCGCCGATGACGGTATAATCGAGCCGCTTCAGGGATGCGGAACCGATATTTCCGGATACCATTTCGCCCGAATTGATGCCGATGGAAACCTCGGCTTTAAACTCTTTGTCTCCGGCTGGTATGGGATCAAGCCCGGCTAATTGCGATTTGATGGCCAGGGCCGTGTCTATGGCGCGGTCGAGATGGTAATTGCCGCGATAAACCGCCATGACAGCGTCGCCCATAAATTTGTCCACGTGGCCGCCTTGTGCGATCACTTCTTTAACGATCTTGTCAAAAATGCCGTTAAGCAAGTTGATCACGGTATTGGCCGGCACTTTTTCGGAGAACGCGGTGAAGCCGCAAACATCGACAAACATAGCCGTGGCATCCATCATCTCGTTTTTAAGCAGGCTGTTCTCGAACTCCTTGTGCGACATGAAATTCAGCACGTTGTCGTCGACATACATCTTCAGGATGTTATTTTCCTTAATTGCCTGCATCGTTTCGTGCAACTGCTTTACGTAGTTGATGGTTTTTTCCATCGTCAGGTCCAGGTCGTCGAAATCCACCGGTTTGCACACAAAATCAAAAGCGCCGCGGTTCATGGCAGTGCGTATATTCTGCATATCGCCATAAGCCGATACTACCACGGCTTTTATAACCGGGTTTGCTTCGGGGAGGCGGCTCAGCAGCGTTAACCCGTCCATTACCGGCATATTAATGTCTGAAAGGACGATATCGAGGTCCGGGTGTTCGCTTACTTTTTGCAAGGCCTCTTCGCCATTTTGGGCAAAAACGAATTCGTACACGTTCTCACGTATCTTTCGTCTGAATTTTTGTTTAACCAGGGCCTCCAGATCGGCCTCGTCGTCTACAACCAATATCTTGGCCATTATTCTGTGGTAAAGGTTCTAAGTTTTTCTTTTAATAAATTGAAATCCAATGGTTTGGTTAAAAAATCATTGGCGCCGCGTTCCATGGCCTGACGGTGGTTTTCGTCGTCGCCGTAAGCGGTTATCATCATCACCATCGGCGGCGGCTCATCATACTCGTGCCTGATACGCGACAGCAGCTCCAGGCCGCTCATGCCCGGCATGTTGATGTCGGACAAGATGAGTACCACTTCGCTATGCTTGTCGTGCAGGTAGTTAAGCGCGTCTTCGCCTGAAAGCGCAAAGTCAAACTCAAATTCGTGATCCCTGATCTCTCTGCGGAATCTTTGGAGAAAAAGGGGCTGTACATCAGCCTCATCGTCAACGACAAGTATCTTCATAATTAGGGTTAAATATAGTTTAATTAAACTAAACGGGTATGCTTATTCTGAATTCCGAGCCCTCGCCGTCTTTACTTTTTACATCTATTTTACCGTTGTGCGCTTTCACCACAATATCATAGCTCAGCGACAATCCTAATCCTGTACCCTGGCCCGTCGGCTTTGTTGTAAAGAACGGCTGCATGATCTTTTCCCTTATATCGTCCGGTATGCCCGTGCCGTTATCCTTCACCACGATCTCGATATGCTTACCTTTCAGGGCCGTATCCACCTCTACGGTTGGTTTGAAACCGTCGCCCATTGCGGCCTGCTTTTTCTGCACAGCATAAAACGCGTTGTTGAACAGGTTGAGCAACACCCGGCCGATATCCTGCGGTACCATTTCGGCCGTGGGTAACTTTTCGGCAAAATTTGTGATCAGTTCGGCATTGAATGATTTGTCCTTGGCACGCAAGCCGTGATATGCCAGGCGGAAGTATTCGTCAGCCAGTTTATTAACGTCGGTGGGTTCCTTCACATTGCTGCTGGCGCGGCTATGCTGCAGCATGCCTTTCACAATACCGTCGGCACGTTGACCGTGGTGACGTATTTTTTCCAGATTTTGTTTAATGTCTCCGGCTATCGCCCTGGCTTCTTCAATGTCGCCTTTTGTCAATTCTTCCTCCATTTCATCGATCAGCTCGGCGCTGACGTCCGAAAAATTGTTTACAAAGTTCAACGGGTTCTGTATTTCGTGCGCTATGCCTGCGGTCAATTCACCTAAAGAAGCCATTTTTTCCGACTGGATCAGCTGTGCCTGCGTGGTTCTCAGCTCTTTGAGTGTTTCTTCCAGTTCTTCTTTTTGTTTGGTTATTTCGGCAGTGCGTTCTGCCACAAGCTTTTCGAGCTCGGTGTTCTTTACAGCAGCTATCTTCAATTCTTCTTCCTGTTTGCGTGACGCGGCCCAGCGTGCGAACATCCATACAAAAGCGGCAGCCACAGCGATATCGAACCATCCGTGGTTCTTTTCATAAAAGTGGCCGGCAACCAAGCCGGTAATACCTGCTATAACGCCGACCGCGGCCAGCGGGTAAACTACGGTAAATGTTTTCCGCCAGGGCCTGAAGTCCTCTTCCCGGTCGGCGTAAAAGACGATGCCGGCCAGCAGCGCTGCGCCGATCAGGCTGTCGACCCAATTCTCAAAAGCAATTTGTACCGCGATGTACAGCAGGATAATAACCCAGCCGGCCACGTTGAATAACGCATGCCACTTGGTATAAAGCGGCGTAAACTTAAAGCGCTTGTTTAAGCGCCGGATGAGAATAAGTGCAGCAAGAAAGTAAAGGACATCCATAATTTTTTACAAGGCGGATTCTGAAAAGCTAAAATAACTATTTACGACTAAGAAACGGGCAACATGACGACAAATTCCGATCCTTTGCCTTCGATGCTCTCAACATTGATGCTGCCCCCATGCCCCTTGACAACGATATCATAACTTAATGATAAACCTAAACCCGTTCCCTCGCCGGTAGGCTTGGTGGTAAAAAAGGGCTGCATGATCTTGTCTTTGATGCTGTCGGGAATACCGCTTCCGTTATCTTTCACCTTAATAACTACCTGGCCGTCTTCAGCGCAAGTGGTTATGACTACCCCGGGCCTATATCCGTTGCTGTTCGTTTTTGCTTTTTGCTGGGTAGCGTAAAATGCATTGTTGATCATGTTCAGAATTACTCTGCCAATGTCCTGCGGAACTACGTTGGCCTTAGGCAGTTTTTCGTCGAGATTCGTGACAAGGTCGGCATTGAATGACTTATCTTTTGCCCGGAGGCCATGATAGGCCAGGTGAAGGTATTCATCGGCCAGTTTGTTAATGTCGGTCGGCTCTTTTACGTTGCTGCTTGCACGGCTGTGCTGTAACATGCCCTTAACTATACCGTCGGCCCGGCCGCCATGGTGACGGATTTTTTGCAGGTTTTCCTTAATGTCAGCAGCAATGGCCTTTGCTTCTTCCAAATCGCCTTTGTCCAATTCCTCATCCATTTCGCCGATCAGTTCGACGCTTACTTCGGAGAAATTATTGACGAAGTTCAGGGGATTCTGTATCTCGTGGGCTATGCCGGCGGTCAGTTCACCCAGCGAGGCCATTTTTTCCGATTGGATCAGCTTGTTCTGCGTAGTTTTTAGCTGGGTCAGCGCGTTATCCACCTGCTGCTTGGCGGCTTCCAGTTTATTGAAATCTTCGTATCGGGCATAAGCTGTAGAGAAAGCTTCTGCTACAGCCTGTATCAAATCGATATTATCCTGAGCAAGCGGTTCGCTGTTCCCGACATATAGCATACCCTGCAAAAACGGCAGGAAGTTGAGATGTACGCCTTCGTGTGGCAACGTCTTCATGTATTGCGCCTTTGATGCAATAGCGCCTTGCTTTACCAAAGTGTCCGCAAATTGCGAAAAGGCTTCTTCCTTCCAATGGTCTATATACGGTATTTTATGCCGCCAGTTGCCGACCATTTTTTTAAAGTTCTCCGACGTATCAAAAGGTACATGAAATGCGCCGATGGCTTTGCCGTCGGGTGTGGAAAGGAAAGTATGGATCAGCTTTCGTTCCTCATCCATAATAAATACCCCGCAGCGGATGAAAGGAATGCCAAGGATAGTCAGCTCGTCCCATATTAGCGGCGTAATGCGTTCCAGGTCGCTTTGCTTGCGCATAGAGGCTATCTCGGCGCGGACTCTATCGAGCGAAGCCTGCTTTATGGCGTCTTTAGCGTTTATTTCAGCCTTTTGCAATTCGATATAACGCGTATAAGTAAGCCCGATAACGGAAGTGAAACGCTTCAGGGTTTTAAGTGTAGTTTCGTTTTCCTGCTTTCCCGACCAGGCATAAAGACAGCCATCGGGGAACTGGAAAAAATAGCCATATTGCTTTTCTCCGCTTTTCAATTCGGGAACGGGTATACCGTCTTCCCGAAGCCTTTTATAATACTCCTTTAAAGATTTCCCTTCGAGAACAGGGAAAAAGTCTTCGTTTTGGCGCCAGTGTTTATAAATGCTGACCAATACCGGATGCTTTTCCAAATTCAGTTTTCCCAGCAGTTCAAGGCTGGCCCCCTCTGTCGTGTTGGTTGCGGCATGTATGGTGCTGATATGCGATTCCTTTTCAAGAAGCCCCACACCGCAGCGCACCAGGTCGACGCCGAGCTTTCTCAATTCCACAAATACGGTATTGGCGGTTGCGTTCATGTCGTCGCTGCTGCGCATGGCCATCGCCTTGGCGCGTACACGTTCCAAAGCGGCTTCAATCTGTGCTTCCCGCGCTTGTTCTTCCGCTCTTTT